>JBJESV010000097.1:0-26551 GCA_051882975.1 Emergencia sp. | reverse complement strand
AAAGCTGTCAGAGATATTATAAGAGTATTTTCCCTTTTTTTCAATGGGTCAATGCTTATTATTTCCAGCTTTTAAGGAGTTCTTTCGCTGATCTGATCTGTCGGTCCACATCCTGTGTTCCGGTCCCTCCAAAGCTGTTTCTGTTTCTGATGCAGTTCTCTATGGTGAACTGTTCCAGATCGGTCAGTCCGTGACGGATTCCTGCACGCTCCAGATCCGCTGCATCTGCATCGGCGAATGTTTTTCCTTCTGCCTCACAGTATTTTACCAGTCTTCCGACCATTTCATGAGCATCCCGGAACGGAACTCCCTGGCAGACCAGATATTCTGCGATATCTGTAGCTTCGAGAAATCCTTTCTTCATCTGCTCTTTCAGAACATCCTCGCGGAAAGAGATATTCTCCAGCATGCGTGCAAAGATAAAGATAGTTCTGTTCAGTGTGTGAATACTGTCGAAAAGCGGTTCCTTGTCCTCCTGATAGTCTTTGTTCAGGGTTAGAAATGTACCCTTCAGCATTGTAAGCAGTGTGACCAGATTTCCGATGGTTCTGGAGGCTTTTCCCCGGACAAGCTCTGCAATATCCGGATTTTTTTTCTGCGGCATGATGCTGCTTCCTGTGCAGAAGCTGTCATCGATTTCAATAAAGCCGAACTCCTGAGAACTGAACACGATGAGTTCCTCAGCAAATCCGCTGAGATGTGTCATGGTCAATGCTGCATTAAAAAGATACTCGGCGATATTGTCCCTGGACCCTATGGTATCCAGTGCATTTTCTGAAGGTCTGTCAAAGCCGAGGATTCTGGTAGTGATGAACCGGTCCGTCGGAAGAGTCGTTCCAGCCAGTGCACAGGCGCCCAGAGGGTTGACATTGATTCTCTTCAGGCTCTCCGAAAAGCGCTCATGATCGCGGGCAAGACCCTGAAAATGGGCCATATAGTAGAACCCTGCCGTGATCGGCTGCGCATGCTGCAGATGGGTAAATCCCGGCATAATCACATCTTTCTGTTCTTCCGCTTTCTTTATTAGAACCTGCAGCAGATCCTCAAGCTTATCCAGGGTATCCCTGACCGCGTCTCTCAGAAAAAGGGTTTCGTCAACCACGTTCTGGTCATTCCGGCTTCTGGCGGTATGCAGTTTTTTGCCTGCATCGCCGATTTCCTCAGTCAGACATCTCTCTATGGTCATCATGATATCCTCGTCCATGATATCGAACGTCACTTCGCCGGCATCCAGCTTTTTTTCCACGATATCGAGTCCCCGTATTATCTCTTCTCTGTCTTTTTCTGAAATGATTCCTGTTTCGGACAGCATCTGTGCATGGGCGCGGCTGGCCCTGATACTGTGTCTATAGAGAATGTGGTCGAAGGAGATGGACTCGTTGTAGTCCGCAGTATAATTCTCCATCTGCCCTTCAAATCTTCCACCCCATAAATTCTTCATAAGATCTCTCACTTTCCTGTAATATATAAGGGTAACCTGACCGGAAGCCACCGGACCCGATTACCCTTATGTTCTGTGCTTCTTTATAAAACTACCACTGCATAGCTTCTATGCCGGCAAGCCACTGTGAACCGGCCTCGATCTGTCTTCTGACCTCCGAAGGCGCAGTTCCGCCAAAGGATACTCTGGCATCCACGCATGCCTTGATGCTGATATCTCCCAGCGTTTCCTTGGAAATACGGCTGTCTATGGCTCTCAGATCCTCGTCTGTCAGATCCTCAAAGTCACAGTCTTTATGCTCGCAGGCCTTTACCATCTGTCCGACGATGGAATGGGCCTCCCTGAATGGAATTCCCTGTTTTGCAAAGTGTTCCGCAATATCGGTTGCATTGAGGAATCCCTTGCTGAAATGCTTCTGAATCCGGTCAAGTCTGAACTCTGTCTTCTCCAGCATGTTGGCAAAAATCTGAATGCTGGCCTTCCAGGTATCTACAGCATCGAAGAGACTCTCCTTATCCTCCTGGAAATCCTTGTTGTAGGCCAGAGGTGTGCCTTTCATGATGGTCAGCATCTGCATCAGATCACCATATACACGGCCGGATTTGCCGCGAAGGAGTTCCGCCATATCAGGATTTTTCTTCTGCGGCATGATGCTGCTTCCCGTGCAGTAGCTGTCATCTATATCGATGAATCCGAACTCCTGAGAGTTCCACCATACGAATTCCTCCGCCCATCTGGAAAGATGCATCATGGAAATCGCTGCATCGCTGAGAAATTCAATGCTGTAGTCTCTGTCGCTGACGCTGTCCATGGCATTCTCTGTAGGAGCTGCAAAACCGAGAAGTTCTGATGTTCTCTGCCGGTTGGTCGGCAGTGTGGTTCCTGCAAGAGCACAGGCGCCCAGCGGGCAGAGATTCATTCTTTCATAGGTATCTGCCAGCCTTTCGATATCCCTGCGAAACATCTGGAAATATGCCATAAAGATGAATCCTATGGTCACAGGCTGGGCATGCTGGATATGGGTAAAGCCCACCGTGATGGAATCTGCATATTTTTCCGCCTTTTCCAGAATCACAGATTCCAGATAGATCAGTCTGTGCACGATCTCTCTGATTTCCTTCTTCAGATACAGTCTGCCGTCCACCTGGCACTGGTCGTTGCGGCTTCTTGCAGTGTGCAGCTTCTTGCCTACCTCGCCGATTTCTTCGATCAGTCTGCTTTCGATGCCCATATGAATGTCCTCGTCGTTGACGTCGAATACAATCTCTCCGGATGCGATTTTACCTCTGATTTTCTCCAGTCCTGCTATGATCTGGTCTTTTTCTTCCATGGATACGATGCCCTGCTCTCCCAGCATGGTCACATGAGCAATACTGCCGTCAATATCCTCATTATACATTCTCTGATCAAATCCGATGGAAGCATTGAACTGCTTGACCAGTTCATCCATCTCCTTTTCGAATCTGCCTCCCCATAAGCTTGCCATTTGGTTTTCCTCCTTAACGTTGTGTTATATTACTATGCGCTGTGTCAAACATGAATATTATATCAGACTCCAGCCTTAAAATCCATGTTTTTTCTCATAAAAACTTATTTTTTATAATAATCATGCATTTCTGTGCCTGTTGCAAACCAGACATCCCCGCACTCCAGCATATGATCCAGAAGTTCCTCCAGAAGACTGATTCTGCCCGGCGCACCGATAAAGGCGGGATCCAGCTGAAGCACATAACAGAGGCCATATTCTCTGCATCCGTCAAACTCATCTTTCCAGTTGTCCAGAACGCCGGTATAGTTTGCGATTCTGCCCTGGCCGGCAGGAAATGCCGGATGGTAGTTGAATGCAAAGTAAGGAAGATCGTAATTGACCCAGTGAATCGGAATTTCCAGAATGCTTTCACCATCTCCCAGATCCTTCTCATAAGGTCTGTCATCGTCACTGAGATTGCTGGAATACAGCAGACCGTGTTTCTTTGCCAGACGCAGTGTCTCCAGTGTCAGTTCTCCTTCCGGACTGCGAAAACCTTTCGGTGTAATGCCGCAGACAGACTGAAGCGCCCTGATTCCCTTTACAATTGCATCCTCCTGCTCCGCTTCCGGCAGCAGAGCCATATGTTCGTGATGGTAACCGAGTGCTGCGATTTCATGACCTTCGTCTCTTACCGCACATACTTTTTCCGGATAGTTTTCTGCTGTCCATCCTGGCACAAAGAAGGTGGCTTTCAGATTTCTCTCCCTCAGTACCTCTAAGATTCTGTCAGTCCCGCGGGTCATGCCGTACTGTCCCAGAGAAAGGGTCTTGGGCATATTGCTGCAGGAAGGATCCAGCTGGAGCCAGAACAGTTCAGCATTCATGTTCACTGTGATCATGACCGCGCAGCTTCTGCCTTGAGGCCATTGTGGTCTCTTGCTGTACATATCACTTCACCTCCTGCTTCGGGTAGTTTGCTCTGTACCAGTCTGCGATTTCGCTGCCGGTAGCAACCCATACATCTTCTCTTGCTGTAATATTCTTCAGCAGATGATCCAGAATGCGGATCCTTCCCGGGGATCCTATCACCTGCGGATGATTCATATAAGAGATGCACAGTCCGTATCTGTGGTGTCCCTGGAATTCTCTGAGGAAGTTATCTTCCACACTCCGGTAACAGGAGATTCTGTCCTGTCCTGCTGGCTCGGCAGGGTACATGTTATAGGCCATGGCCACATAATCATCCACTTCCCATTTTGTCGGTATTTCAATAAAATCCGTCTCTTTTCCGTCAATGACTGTTCTGTAGGGCCGGTCATCGCCTCGCATGGAACTGGAGTAGCGGAAACCTCTTTCATAGAGAAGCTTCGGTGTCTCCACAGCCCAGTCTCCGGAGGGTGTCCTGAATCCGGTCACCTCATGGCCAATGACATCTTTGAATATCTTCTGTGTTTTTTCGATGATCTCAATCTGCTCATCAGTCGTCTTGCCTGCAAAACGTTCGTGGGCATATCCGTGATGCCCGATTTCATGACCTGCTTCTGCAATCCTCCTGATCACTTCCGGATATCTCTCAGCTGTCAGACCAGGTACATAAAATGTGCCTTTTACGCCGTATTCATCCAGTTTATCCAGGATCCTGTCCACACAGCGCTTCGGTCCGTACTGTCCTACAGACAGGGATTTGATGTATTTTTCTCCGTTGGGCAGTCCTCTGTTCCCGTTTTCCCATGTGGTGTCCCCATCCACATCAAAGGTGAACATGACCGCAGATTTTCTGCCCTCCGGCCATCTGATGGTCTCCATAGTTTTCCCCCTTATAATCTCTCAATCCTGCTGCGTTCTTCCTCTGTCCATATATCACTTTCCAGTCCGATCTCACTGGCAACAAACCGTCTTCCGCCGTTATCGATATACAGATTCAGTGCCCTGTATACATACTTTGCTCCGTAGATGATAATCGGTGCATTGGCGAATACCAGAAGGATGTTGATCAGATCTGTAACATACCAGATGTTATCCAGTTCGAGTCCTGCAAGAACACAGAGAGTTCCGATCGGTACGAAGATCAGTGCTCCCAGAATTCTGATCGTGTTGGTACATGCCTTCGACTTGGAGATTCTGGTTCCTGCCACGCATGCGAAGGATACCAGCCCCAGAAGCGAGGTGAATGCAAACAGTCCGTAGCAGATGCAGATGATGGTTGAAAGCGCTCCGTCCATTGCAGTGCCCGGAATCATCTCCTTCAGAGAATTAAGGAAGACATCAATCTTGGAATCCTTGATTGCTGCCCAGGAATCTCCGTCCCAGAGTCTTGCACCGCACACAATGAATCCGCTGAGGGTACAGATAATGATGGTATCGAGGAATACACCGATGGACTGGATAAATCCCTGCTCACACGGGTGATCCTGTTCTGCGACTGCTGCAGACATGGTGATTGTTCCCTGACCAGCCTCATTGGAAAGCAGACCTCTCTTGATTCCCTGTGACAGAACGATGCCGAAGCCGCCGCCAAAGATGGATTCAGGTTTAAATGCCCCAACAACAACATTGCTTATGAAAGCAGGAAAATGCCTGATGTTGATCAGAAGCAGACCGATAACAATTACGGCATAGATTACCGCCATAACCGGAACCATTCTGTCTGTTACGGCAGTAACTCTCTTGATACCTCCGAATACAGCAAGCGCAATTCCTACAATAAGAATCACCGCTATAACATAGTATAAAACCGATGTACGTTCTGCCGGTGTTCCGGTAATGGCACCCACAGCTGTTCCTGTTGCAGTGAACACATGAAAGGTCTGAATTGGAATGCTCAGCATTGCATAGGCGATAAAAAATACACTCAGCGCCACGCCGATCCAGCGTCTTCCGCCCAGCAGCTTCTGTCCGTAATACGGAAGTCCTCCGACAAACTCATCTCCGTCTTTTTCTTTAAAAATCTGGGCAAGAGTTGCTTCGATGAAAGAGCTTGCCATTCCGAACAGAGCGGAAAGCCACATCCAGAACAGAGCCCCCGGTCCTCCGAGAGAAATGGCGCCGGTTACACCTACGATATTGCCCGGGCCGACACGCATGGCTGTACTCAGCATAAATGCAGCCAGCGGACTTACACCGGTATCGTCTCTTTTCTTCTTAGTCAGCACCTTCAGTCCTGTCTTGAAAAACCTGAACTGTACACCTCTGGTTCTGAAGGTGAAAAATACACCCATACCGACCAGAAGCCAGATTGCAAAAGGAATATTTCCGATGATTGGAATGCCTGCATACCAATCAAAGTTCTGAGGAAATACCCACAGGATATCGCCGATCGGGACAATGTTGGCAAAAAAACTATCAATTGCAGTTAAAATGTTCATAATGTGTCCTCTCTTTCATAAATCAGAAATAGCTCATTTCTTTACTCTGATAAAGAGCAATATCCGTGCCAACACACGCGGAAGTCCTGTAAACACTGCGGCATCAGTCTTTCCGGCGTTTCTGCCTTTTTTCATCATCGGTGGCGTTTATAAGATAAACAGGCTAATCATTAACCTATTACTGCATTTTTCTCTCCGCAAAAAATAAAGAGGCTCTTTAGAGTCTCTTATTTCAGCATCCCCTGTCCGGCAAGACTTTCTATGGCATCAAGAAGCCTGATCCCTTCTCCGTTGATTACGCTGCCTCCCCGTCCTCTGGCAGATCTTATAAATCCGTAAGAAGACAGTTTTGACAAAGCCTTCCTGATTTCACCTTCCGTGTAAAGGTTCCCGTTTTCGTTTACATCTTCTGTAAGTCTTTTCCTTCCCAGCCTCTGTCCTCTTTCCATCGATATTCTGAGCTGTTTGAGAACAGAGTAGTACAGCCGGATTTCTCTTCCCTCGTTGAGAATAAATCTGTCTATCAGCGATGTATCCCCGTATTCTGCATCAGAAACAGCCGGTACCGCATGAGAACGCAGCGGCGGCAGATCTTCAGCTTCAATATATTTCTTGCCTTTACTTGCCAGAAATTCTGTCACATTTCTCAGTTCCCGCACATTTCCCCTCCAGGAATAGCTTTTCAAAACTTCTGCAGCTTCCGGACTCAGCTTCATCGCCGTGTTCAGACTCCTTGCTATGGATTGGAAAATCGGCAGAATGTCTTCTTTCCTCTCCCGGAGCGGAGGAATTGAAAGCGGAAGCACGTTCAGGCGGTAATACAGATCTTCTCTGAATTCTCCGCGCTCGGACATGGCGAACAGATCTTTGTTCGTTGCCGCAATGATGCGGACATCGATATCGATATTTCTGTTTGATCCCACCCGCATGACTTTATGTTCCTCCAGAACCCGAAGCAGCTTGGACTGCAGCTGCAGGGGCATTTCTCCGATTTCATCCAGAAAAATGGTTCCCCGGTGTGCCAGTTCGAAAAAACCCATCTTTCCGCCTTTGCGTGCACCTGTAAAAGAACCCTCTTCATACCCGAACATTTCACTTTCCAGAAGATTGTCCGGAATCGCAGCACAATTGACTGCAACAAAATTATATTTTCTGCGTCGTGATCCGTTGTGAATGCTCTGTGCAAACATTTCCTTGCCCGTTCCGCTCTCGCCGGTAATCATTACAGCTGCATCAGAAGCCGCCAGTCTGCGTGCTTCACTGACTGCGTCAGCAACAGCCCGGCTCTCTCCCAGAATATCTTCAAAGTGATATCTCGCTGTATGGTTTATTTCACTGAGTTTCGCTCGGATGCCGTGCTGTTTCTCCTCGTCTTCTTCAAAGTCTGTTATAGTGATGATATGCCCGGCAACTTCATCATGAGATCTGATTTCTACAGAAGATGCAACCAGATTGGCCGTCGGTGTTTTGATGAGTTTCTCTTTCGTGGACGTTATATCCAGTTCCGGTAGAATATCCTCCACGTTAAATCCAGTCAGCACTCTGGACCTTCCTTCCAGCAGATGATTTGCTTTCTGATTAGTCAGATAGATGCCTCCGGCTGTATCTGTAATGATGATTCCTTCGTTCATCAGTCTGAGCAGTGTATTCAGCTTGTCCGTCATGCTCTCCTTCTCGTTGAGAAGCTTATCGATACTGGAATCGAGATGATAGTATTCTTTCCTTGCAGCATGAGCTTCATTTTCCGCGAACTCTTCATAGACGCCCAGCTTTTCCGCAATATTATACAGAGTGTTCAGATCCACATAGCTGGGACCGATATCGTAGATTTGTTCTATGCCCTCCGGTACCAGATGAGATTCATCCGGGGTGATTGCCGTTCTGATCGTGTGGTCATAGTCTCCTTCGCCATAATACGGATACAGCTCCAGGTCGCGGATCCCCGCGTCATACAGGCATGTGATCGTATGAATGCAGGACCGGTTGTCAAAGTTCACAAGAAGCGCCCGTGTGCCCGATTCGATCTTCTTTACCTGCTCCATCTGCTGTTTGCTCAGTGAAAGAGCAAGGACAATGATCTCCGAGTGACTGCTGAGTTTCGACCGGACCTTCTGAAAGATATTGGAGGAAAGCAGAACGAAATCCTCTTCGATCAGTTCCTTCTGCTCCACCTCTTCGACAGAGTAGTCTGTAAAAGAAGCATACCGGTTCAGATATTTTTCCACATTGCCTCTCAGAAACTGCGCATACTTCTTTTCTGTAGCTACCACAGCGATTGTTTTCATTCTGATTCCTCCAAAATATTTTATGAATCCGGGTTGACAATTCCCGACGACGCGTTTATGATGCTTTTGCATATATTATTCTGCCCCGCAGAGAAAGGAGCATCAGAAGATGAATTTTCTGACACAGTACAGAGGCCTTCCAAGGCAGGTCTATATTCTATCCGCAGCCCGCGCTGTAATTTCCGTCGGGATGATTCTCGTATACCCTTTTCTGTCTCTCTTTCTCACGAGCAGGCTGAATTTCAGTGAGACCGCTGCAAGTGCAGTTGTAGTGCTCAATTCTCTTTTCAGCATGGCGGGTGCCATGGCTGGCGGACGGATGGCAGACAAGGCCGGACGGAAACCGGTCTTTTATGTCGCATCAGCAGCTACTGCAGCTGCTATGACTGCCGCAGGTCTGCTTTCCAAAACATATCTGATGATTCCTTTTGTCTTTATTGCCAGTTTTGCAGACAGCGCAATTCTTCCTGCCGTATCCGCCATGGTTCTGGATCAGGCCGGTAACAGCAGCAGGACAGAATGCTTTTCTCTTCAGTATCTGACAGGCAATATCGGATGTGCTGCAGGTCCGGTGATTTCCGGTCTTCTTTTTTATGAACATACTCCCTGGATATTCTACAGCATGGCAATCGCCTTTTTTCTCACACTTGTCATTGTCGGTGCAGGCGTCAGAGATATCTACACGCCTGTCAGGTCAGAACTGTCACAGAAAAAATGCTGCAAAAGACAAAGTGCAGACGAAGAGGGTACGATGCATCTCCTTCTCCGCAACCCTTTTCTTCTGATCTTTACGGTCACCCTTGCAGTTCTGACGCTGTGCTACATCAATCTTGATTTCATGCTTCCTCTTCAGCTTTCCGGTCTGTTCGGTCTTAAAACCGGATCTCAAGCCAGTTCACTGATCTGGACCATCAACGGAATCACAGTCATCCTTCTGACACCGCTGCTCATCTCGCTGACAAAACATTTTCATCAGCTTGCCAGCATCACAGCTGCCTGCATTCTCTATGCAGCCGGTTTCGGGCTGTATGCCTTTGCAGAACAGCTCCCCGTTTTTCTGCTGATTGTCCCTCTTTGGACCAGCGGCGAAATCCTTATATCCACCGGTGCCGCAATTTATATTGCAGAACAGATGCCTGACAGCCACAAAGGAAGAAGTATGGCCCTGTACGAGTCCGCAAGGGCTGCCGGAAAACTCTCCGGACCGCTCTGTGCCGGATTTCTTCTCTCCTTTTTCAGCTACAGTCAGGTCTGGATCATCATTTCCCTGCTCTGTCTCGCTGCCGCGGTCGTTATGGGATCACTCTTCCGCCGAAAAAAAGCCGGCCATATCTCACACCAGTCCTGAAATCAGTTCCATCATCGGGCAGACCGCTAAAGGAAGGAACACTGCCGGCATATAATTCAGCAGCTTCAGCTTCGTATCCGCCACCAGATTCAGGCCCATGGCGATGATCAGAACAGAGCCCACGCAGGTCATCTCGCTGATAACGCTTTCGCTCAGCAGCGGTGAAAGAACTCCTGCCAGCAGCACGATTCCGCCTTCTATGACAAGTACCGGTCCGGCTGCGAAAATCACACCGAACCCTAAGGATGCGGCAAACATCAGAGCGCCCACGATATCGATGGCCGCCTTGGTGTACAAAAGGGTGTTGTCACCTGCAAGGCCTGCATTCAGAGAACCAACGATGGCCATGGTGCCCACACACATCATCAGGCTGGCAGTGATGAATCCCTGAGCAAAATTGGATTTGCCGCCCTTTGCGTCAAAGCGCCGCTCGATTCTTGCAGAAAAGCTGTTAAACCGCTGTTCTATCCGCAGTCCTTCTCCAATCATGGCGCCGATTACCAGTGAAATAATCAGAACCAGTGTGTTTTTCCCCTCAAGGGAGCCGGTTATGCCCACATAGATATTTACAAGGCCCAGCCCCTTTAAAATGATATCATTCCAGCTTTCCGGAATGATTTTCTTTGCAAGATATCCCAGACTTCCCCCTATGACAATTGCAAGTACATCTGCTAAAACACCTGTCATATCAATTTCTCCTGTTCTAAATCTGTTCAAGTATTATGATACACCTTTCTTTTTCCATATTCAACATCTTAAAAATGTGGTATACTTATCTTTAACAACATTCCCGGAGGTGACATCATGACATTAGGACACGAAAAACTGCATTTTATCAATACACCGACACCACTGACCCGGCTGGACAGCATTTCAGCCGATCTGGGCATCGATCTCTATCTGAAAAGGGACGATCTGACCGATTACGGCACCGGCGGCAACAAGCTGAGGAAGCTGGAATATCTGGTCAGAGACGCACAGGATCAGGGAGCCACCATGCTGCTGACCGTAGGCGGAGCCCAGACCAATCACGGCAGGCTTACCGGCGCCGTGGCTGCAAAGTGCGGCATGAAGGCCGCTATTGTAGCTGTGGATCCGTATCCCGGCGAAATATCCGCCAATCTGCTTCTGGACGGCATCATGGGCTGTCCCGTATACCTGGTGCAGGAGGACGGCGTGCATACAGAAGACCAGCTGCAGGACATGGCGGTGGAAAAGGTCACAAAAGAATGGGAGTCCCGTGGAGAGAAAGTCTATTTCATCCCTGTGGGAGGATCCAACGAGCTGGGAATCCTCGGATACTATGACTGCGCTGTTGAGCTGGCACAGCAGACAGAAGAAATGGGTCTTTCCGATGTGCGGGCAGTCTCCACAGTCGGCAGTATGGGAACCTATATGGGCATGGCCGTAGGCATCAGAAACGAAAACCTTCCTATGCGCCTTACCGGCATCGGTATCTCCCCAAAGCCCAACGGCCTGACAGACTATGCCCTGAAGTATTATGCCAGGGTAAAGAAATACTTCGGTCTGGAACTGGAAATGACAGCAGAGGACTTTGATCTGACCAGCGATTACGACCATGGCGCCTATAACAATCCTGTAAAAGAAGTACGGGATGCCATCTACTATATGGGCAGAAAAGAAGGCATCATCCTGGATCCGTGCTATACAGGAAAGACCTTTGCAGGCATTGTCAGCATGGTAAAGGAAGGAAAAATCCGGCAGGGCGAGACCGTCATCATGCTCCACACAGGCGGTATTCCAGGCATCTACACGAAGCATCACCGTCTTGAAATGGAAAAGGAACTGAAGGATTACATCCATATCATATAGGTTCCGGACAGAGAAATACCGGTAGAAAAGAAAAAGTGTGCACGGGAACTGCGGTTTCCTCACGCACACTTTTCATATTGTTCTCATTGCAGATATACGATTTCTCCACCGCATTCATACCGATCCGCCGGCCATCACCAGCACGGCGAGATACAGCTGGTGCACAGATACAGGGTGCAGCAGTCGGTGCACATATCACTGCTCTGATTATATCCCTGTCCGTTGGATCTTCCTCTGTACATGCCGGCTCCTGCCGTCATCTGCTGATAAACACGCTGATATTCATAGTTGTCCGGATCCATGTCCATAGCCTGACGCACATTGCTCATGGCATCGTCCACCCATCCCTTTTTATAGGAAAGAACGCCGCTGAGGAAGAACCATTCCGCATCCCGGGAAGGCATGTTGATCAGCATCTGCTCTGCACGGACCAGATCGTTTCTGTCCAGAGCCTGACGCACTGCATAATAGTCGGAACTGCCGCTCTGGCTCTGATAGCTCTGGCCGCCGTAAGCTCCCCGGGAGCTTGCAGGTCCGTAAGAGCTGTGACCGCCCCGTCCTGCTGAGCTTCTCCCTTTCATCAGAGCATCGTAGGCCTCGTTGATCTCCTGCATTTTCTCTTCTGCCAGATCGGCGAGAGGGTTGTTCTGGTACTTGTCCGGATGGTATTTCTTGACCAGTTCCTTATAGGCCGCTTTGATCTCCGCTTCGGAGGCACCCGGTTTCAGCCCCAGCACTTCGTATGGATTATTCATGTTCTGTTTTCCTTTCTGACAATATCATATCCGTCCGGCCGCGAAGACCGATAAATATGATGTTTTCTATGATTCCTCGATTTTTCTTTATTTTCAGAAGGTCATACGCCTTCGTAATTTCTGCAAGTTCATTATATAGCAGATCACCGATTCCCTCAAGCTGATTTTTGCGAAAAATCAGAGGATTGTAGCTGCCTGCCCTCATGTCGTTCTCATAGTCATCCAGTGCATCGATGACGTAGATCCACCGTCCGAGGCATTCTCCCAGCCTGCCCAGGATCCGCCTGATTCTGTCATCAGCAGAAAATCCGGCAAACATGGCCTCTGTAAGTTCAGCAAAAGCTCCGCTGCAGAGATCCAGATTTCCGCACTGCTCTTTTTCCAGGCCGGAAAGCTTGTCCAGAGACCTCTCCATGGTCTCACAGAGCTGGGGATGGTCCTGCTTCAGTCTGGTGCAGCACCCTGACAGAGCGGTCATGCCTGCAAGGGCCGTACCCTTCTTCTCGTCCTTCCAGTCGTCCAGAAACTTGTAATAGGCCAGAAGCACCATGACATCCGCCGCATAATCCAGCGCCTCGTTTCCACAAACTACCGGTTTTTTCTTTATATGATGCGTGATACAATGTTCTCTGCAGATCTCATCTTCGGCATCAGAGATTCCAGACAGAATCAGCGCCAGAAACACGCTGTCATAGCTGAGCATCATGCGGGGCAGCTGCCCCAGCCGCCTTCCTATGGACTTGCATATGCCGCAGTAGTAGGCCTGATACACATCGTATTCTCTGATCTTCAGCTCGCTTTTCGCGATGGTCACATATCCTAACATAACACTTTGATGATAAACTATCTTGATGTAGTTTTCAAGAAGTCTTTGTGAAATTTACCGCTGTAACCTTGACAAAAACTTCATTAAATTGTTAACATAGTATCATACAGAGATAAAATTACTGTTAAGGGAGAGAAAAAATGAAGAAAACACGACTGATTTTAGCATTCGCCGCAACCCTGATAGCACTTTTTATCAGCTGCAATATCATCTATGCCAGCAGCGCGGTGGTGGATTCCAATACATACACCCATCCATCGAAATTCAGCAGCTGCCTGGTCATCGACGGCATAGACGTATCCTATTATCAGCAGGATATCGACTGGGGCAAAGTCAAACGCCAGGGTATAGACTTCGCCTTCATCCGCATAGGCTACACCAATCTGGATTCTCCGTTCCGCATGAATCCGGACAGCTTTTTTGAGCAGAACTATGCTGCCGCCAGAGAGGCCGGCGTCATGGTCGGCGTATACTATTACTCTGCGGCAACCACTGTCAGCGAGGCACAGAAAGAGGCCAGCTATGTACTGGAACTGCTGAACGGAAGAGAACTGGATCTGCCGGTGGTCTTCGACTACGAATATGCCGGCCGTGTGGTCACCGCCTTCACCAGCGGAACCGCATCTGCAGGAAGAACCAAGCTGACCTCCAATGCGCTTGCCTTCCTCAATACCATTGCAAAATCCGGCCAGTACGAGCCGATGTTCTACTCTTACAGAAACATGGTCGATGCCTCCTTCAGTTCCAACTACAAATTCAACATGGATCTCATCGACAGCAAATACAAGGTCTGGGAGGCACAGTACTCCACGGACAACAGCTACGCGCGGCCCTTTGAATTCTGGCAGTACACCTCCAGCGGCTCTGTGACAGGTATCACAGGCAATGTGGACTGCAATTTCTGGTACTACGACAATGACGCAGAGGAGACACTGGAAGGGACCACATCCATCAAAGATGCATCCGTCTCTTTGAGCAGGACAGTTTACGACTACACCAAGCTGCAGAAGACGCCGGTGGTCGCCGTCACATACAACGGCCAGACTCTGACAAAAGGTGTGGACTATAAAGTCACCCGGGTCAAGAATGTCCTGGCAGGCACAGGATACATCATGATTCACGGTATAGGAAATTACTCCAATGTCAAGATGGTTCCAATCACCATCAATCCATGCTCTATGTCCGAGGTGACGGTAAATGACATCACATCCAAATTCATATATAACGGCAAGGCCCGGATTCCGACTCTGACCGTGAAACACGGAACCACCGCCCTGAAAAAAGGCGTGGACTACACGGTCACCTGCTCAAATAACGTCAACGCAGGCACAGCCACGGTGAAGATAAACGGCATCAGAAACTACACCGGCACCGTTACCAAAACCTTTACCATCAGCAAGGCGACACCTTCCTTCACCGGAACAGAAAGCTACAGCAAGACCGTAAACAGCGATCCGTGGACCCTTGACACGAAGTGTACCAGCGGTGCATCCCTTACCTATAAGTCCAGCGATACATCTATCGCGTCTGTGGATGCTGCCGGAAAGGTCACGCTGAAAGGAAAAGCGGGAACAGCAACCATCACGGTAACAAGCCCGTCAACACAGAATTATGTTTCAGCTTCCAGAGCTGTAACCGTCACAGTTGAAGATGTCAGCAGCGAAAATGAGCGTATAGCGCAGGGCGTGGAGGCCACAACGCTGAAAATATACTCGGCTGTGGGTGACGATTACATCCAGCTTTCCTGGACAAAATCTCCGGGATTCAAAGTCGACTGCTATCAGATTTTCCGTGCTGAATCCGCTGACGGCTTCACCGCCACACCGATGTACACGACGAAATACGGCACGACCACGACATATAAGAACACTGCCAAACTGGTCAAAGGCAAAAAGTATTACTACAAAGTCAGAGGCGTCCGCACCATCGACGGTGTAAAATACTACACTCAGTGGTCAAAGACGATCTACAGAACCTTTAAAGGCAGTATGACAGCAGCTTCTGAAGATACTCAGAAAGAAGCCGTTGAAAACACAGGTATGAAGATTTACTCCAGCGCCGGATCAGGCTATATCAGCCTGTCCTGGAAGCCGTCCTCTTCATCCGTCACCCTGGACGGCACCGAGGTGTACAGATCCGTGAGTCCGAATTCCGGATTCAAGAAAATCTCAACCTTCAAGGTCCAGACATCCAAAAAATATACTGCCGGTCTGACAAAGGGCAAAAAATACTATTATTACGTGAAAGGGTACAAAACCATTGGCGGCGTGAAAGTCTACACCAGGCCGTCCATCACCATCTACCGCACCTTCAGATAGCAGTGTGATTCTTCTAAAACAGAGCAAAACCCTGCCGGCGACAGAGACTCTATCGCCGGCAGGGTCTTTTCATATTCTGAGACAAACCCTCTTTATTCTGTTTTCATCTGGCTGAGCACTTCCTCCTCCAGCTGGCGGTATGCCACTTTACCGACAAGGGTTTTCGGAAGCATATCTCTGAATTCGATCATCTTAGGAATCGCATATTTGGCGATATGCTTTTCACAGTAGCGCAGAAGTTCCTGTTTCACTTCGTCGCTCGGCTTTATGCCCGGCTTGAGCACGATGAAAGCCGCCACCTTCTGAATCTTCAGCGGATCAGGCACACCGATGACACAGCTCATGTGCACATATTCATGGGCATCCAGAACGTTTTCTATCTGAGACGGATAAACATTGTATCCGCTGGTAACGATCATTCTCTTGATTCTCTGGCGGAAGTAGACGAAACCGTCCTCGTCCATCATGCCCAGATCCCCCGTGTGGAGCCATCTGAGACCGTCCTCGTGGATCTTCACGGTGTCTGCAGTCTCCTGAGGGTTGTTGATGTATTCCATCATCACGGTAGGACCGGCGATGCAGATCTCGCCTTCCTGTCCGTAAGGCACTTCGTCACAGGTTCCCACCTTGACGATCTTGTAATATGTATCCGGGAACGGCAGGCCGATGCTGCCCTCCTTTTCCATATGAACCGGAGTCAGGCAGCTTGCTGTGACGCATTCCGTGGTTCCGTAGCCTTCTCTGACCACCACATGAGCTCCGTGATCCTTCAGGAATCTGTCAAAGCGTTTTTTCAGCTCGATGGACAGGGAGTCTCCGCCGCTGAACACGCCTTTCAGACAGGACAGATCAACTTTGTCCAGAGAAGGCAGGCGCAGCAGAGCCTCGTAAAGGGTCGGCACCCCGGCGATAAAGTTAGGCTGATGCTTCTTCAGAAGCTTGGCATAGCTTTCTGCGCTGAAACGCGGAATCAGAATGCACCGTCCTCCGCTGGCGGCCATGGAGTGAATGCTGACGCCCAGACCGAAACCGTGGAACATAGGCATAATAGCCAGCATCTTGTCGCCCGGCTTGAACATCTTGTTGGTCGCGATGATCTGCGCAGCCAGCGCATTGAAGTTCAGGTTGGAGAGCAGGATTCCCTTCATGGTTCCCGTCGTTCCGCCGCTGTAAAGGATGACCGCAGGATCCTCCTTTTTGCGCTCCACAGCATATTCAGCCTTGTAGCCGCGGCCGTTCTTGATAAAACTGTTCCACCAGATGATCACAGCGTCTTTCGGAACCTTTTTCACCTTGCGGCCCTCTACCAGATAATATCCTTTTTTCTTGATCGGACTGAGCACATCCTTGACACTTGTCAGAATCAGTGAACGGAGCGGAACATTCTGCCTGATGTTCTCAAACTTTCCGTAGAGCTGATCCAGTGTCAGGCATACGGCGCTGCCCGATTCTCTGATACAGAATTCGATTTCCTTCTCGCTGGACAGCGGATGGACCATGTTGGATACTGCTCCGATCAGATTGACCGCATAGAACATGATCATGGTCTGAGGCGCATTAGGCATGCAGATGGTTACAGCCTCTCCCTCCTGAACGCCGATGGCACGGAGCGCTCTCGCACAGTCGTTGATTTCTTTAATAAAATTCTTATAGGTCGTCTTTCCGCCCATAAAGTCATAGGCGATATAGTCGGGATAGCGCTGCGCAACGGATTCCACCGCCTGATACATGCTTCCTTCCCGATATTCAAGATGGGACGGCACGCCGCCCAGATTCTTTATCCATGGTGTTTTCACTTCACTCATACTCCACTTCCTCCTTTGCCGGAGTCTCCAGGAGCTCCGGATTCTGCAACAGGTATTTCAAAAGTTTCACGGTTTTGGAATAGTAATAGCCGTCTGCGATTCTCTCATCCAGGGTCAGTCCGATATCGATGACTTCTCTGCCGTCTACCACCTTTTTTTCACCCAGGACCACAAAGATCGAATTGGTCCCCCAGTTGGAGAGATGATGGTACCCTGACTTCAGTCCGATGGAGCCCAGGTTCGTGATGAATACGGTGGCCTGGTTGGGATCTTCTTTGATCAGAAACTGCGGAACCTTGCCGTAGAAGTCCAGCTTGTGCAGGATCCACATGATAAAGCGGATCAGAAACCGGGGCAGCTTCGTCATCACATCCATGCTCTGTGTGGATTTATCCACCACAGCTGCCGGCCCTCTGTACCTGTCGATGATGTTGTAAATTTTTTCTCTCACTGTATCCAGCGTGGTATCCTCGTCGAAGGATAAGAAAGCCAGAGCCTCACCTCCGTCATCGGCGAATTCCTTTTTCACCACAAAGGCCGCTGTCAGCTCATATCTCTGATAAAGCCTGCATCCTTTGATAAAGCGGTTCATCTTCGGACGGAGCGTCACCGTCTTGACGATGGCTGCAACGATAAGCTGAAACAGCTTATATTCCATTTCCGGTTTCTGGGCATTTTTCTCAGCCAGATACTCATTGATCCGTGTAAGATCGATTCTTTCGCAGATATACGCCTCATTGTCCGCTCTGTTGGGGTACAGATACGGCATAAAGGCGTGAAGCGCATCCAGATCACGGAGCCAGCGTCCGTCTTTTCTGTCGCCTCTTCTTCTTTTGTATTGTCTTTCCATTTGTTTTCCCTTTTCTTTTTATTCTCCAATTCTTAATTGTACTTTTTTTGGTGAAAAAAGTCAAATAAAAAGAGATCCGGCCGGGTCGTATCCCGGTCAGATCCCGTAAATCTGACGAATATCCAGAGGTTTTTCCGTCTCTTTACCGCAGCTCCGCAAGCAGAGCTTTCAGGAAATCATACATCTTCCGGACAGAAGAGATCCTCATGCGCTCGCCTGGCGAATGGAAGTACCGGCAGTCAGGCCCTATGGCGATGCAGTCCATCTCCGGCTCTTTCTCCAGAAACATAGCGCATTCGATTCCGGCATGAACGACAAGGGGTGTCAGCTCCTTTCCGAACATGCGGCTGTAAACCTGCTGCGCACTCCGGCGCAGAGGTGAATCAGGGCGGAATTCCCAGGCTCCATATCCGCCGAACCAGGATACTTCAGCGCCGCAGAAAGCGGCCAGGCTCTCGACTTTGTCCTGGATATCGCGGACCGTCGTCATATATGCACCTCGTATCTCTGCCGTGATGCACAGCCCTTCTTCCCTGTTTATCTGCAGGGTTCCCACATTGTCGGAGCTTTCCACCACGCCTGGAATCTCTCCGTTCATCTTCATGATTCCGTTGGGAAACAGATCCAGAACGCCGATCACTGCAGTCCTGGAGGCATCTGTCAGCACAGGCTCAGGATCTGCACTGGTGATGCCGATATGAAGCCGCGGCGCAGCGGCGTGATACTCTCTGCGAAAGACCGATTCCATTTCTCTGATATGGGTCAGGAAATCTTTTTCCCGGGCGGGATCCACACAGACGATGCAGGACGCCTCTCTCGGAATGGCCAGCCTGTAAGATCCTCCTGAAGCGCTGCAAATCTGAGCGAGAGGCGTTCTCATCAGCCGGGTCAGCAGCTCGATGGCGCTGCCTCGCCCTCTGTGGATATCCTCTCCGGAATGTCCGCCTTCCATCCCTGAAACATCCAGTCTGTAAAAGGTTTTTCCGGCAGGTGCCTCTTCGTACTCCAGATCCAGTCTGAAAGTGACGCCGGTCCCGCCGCAGCTGCCTGCAAGGACCTGCGTTTCATCAGCATGATCCAGGTTGATCATTCTTCTGGCTCTGAAAGCATCTGCCCGGAGGCTGTGAACGCCGCTGAAGCCGCATTCCTCATCCACAGTGAAGATGACCTCCAGCGGTGGATGCTGCAGACTGTCATCTTCCAGGATCGCCATGGCATATGCCACACCGATTCCGTTATCCGCTCCCAGTGAAGTTCCGCAGGCTGACATGATCCAGTCTCCCTCTGCTTTCAGAATGATCGGATCCTTTTCGAAATCATGGGTGCTTTCCGGCGTCTTCTCGCAGACCATATCCATATGGGCCTGGAGAATGACCGGTTCTGCGTCTTCTCTGCCTGCCGATCCCGGCTTTCTGATGATCAGATTCCAGGACGGATCCTGCTCTGCTTCAAGACCTTTTGCCCGCGCACGCTGCAGAAGCCAGTCACTGACAGCTTTTTCGCTCCCCGAATTCCTCGGTATCCGGCTGATCTCACTGAAGATCTCCATTACATTTTTCGGTTCCATATCCAACATCTTCACCTTCTTATTATCCTTATCAGTATCCGATGGAAACTGCGATCACCAGCATGACACATGCCACTGCAGCCCACAGCCCCCAGAGAGGCAGCAGGAATCTGAGCCATTTCCTGTATGGAATATGGCAGATCGCCAGAGCCGCCATCAGTTCACCGCTGGTCGGGGTGACCACATTGGTGAAGGCATCTCCCAGCTGGAACGCCAGAACCGCAGTCTGTCTGCTCACTCCCAGAATATCGGACAGAGGCGCCATGAACGGCATGGTGATCGCTGCCTGTCCCGAACCTGAAGGAATCAGGAAGTTGAGAAGATCCTGCAGGACGAACATACCGCAGGCGCTGACCTTTGTGCTGAGACCTTCCAGAACCAGTCCGGCGTAGTAGATCAGCGTATCCATGATGCCCGCATCTTTCAGGATACTGGTCACCGCGCTGCACATGCCGATGATCAGGCCTGCCCACAGCAGGTTTTTGCATCCTTCTACGAAATTATCCGCAGTCTGGTTGACGCCCATACCGCTTACTGCAGCGACCAGTATTCCCACGATCAGGAAGATTGCTGCCATTTCATCGATATAGAAGCCGAATTTAATAACAGAGACGGCAACTGCGACAAATCCCAGGGCGAAGATGAGCAGGCTGAGTTTCTGTCTGCCGGTCATAGGCTGAATCTCCTCCACATCCAGCTTTTCCGCATTGAGCAGATCGGTCTGATACATGGAGCTGCTCTCCGGATTCTTCTTCACTTTATACGCATAGCGCATCACATAGAGGGACGTGATCACCGCCAGCACAGCAAAGACGACAGCCCTGTATCCCATGCCGGAAAACATAGGGATTTCTGCAATGGTCTGAGCCACTCCGACGGTAAAGGCATTGGCCATGCCTCCCGCATAGCCTATGGCGCTGGAACAGAACAGCAGAGCCACCGCGGTGATAGAGTCGAAGCCCGCCGCAATACATACCACATACATCAGAGGCAGAAATGCCAGATATTCCTCACAGCATGCGGCAAAGGCCGACACCAGGCCGAACACCACGATGCACACCGGAACCATGATCAGTTCTTTTCCCCTGAGGACCCGCACCAGATTGGACAGTCCCGCATGGAGCGCACCTGTCGCCTCCACGATCTGAAAGGTTCCACCCATGATCATCAGGAAAAAGATGATGTATGCCGAGGACTGAAGCCCCAGTGTAAAAGACTTGAACACGTCAAAGATGCCGATGGGCTTTCCTTCGGTAAACTGGAAGGATTCCACGTCGATTTTTGCATATTCGGCCCCTTCCTCCAGGACCCTGTCAAAGGAGCCGGCCGGCACTATATATGTACAGACAGCCGCGATGACGATGATGACCGCCAGGATAATCATCGGATTGACCGCCTGTTTTGCCTCCCCTTCCTTCTGCTGTTTATTTTTCTTCATTTCGTTCATTTCCTTTCCTGTATTAAAGCATTAACGTTTCTCATTCTAACATTTTTCTTCTGTTCCTGCAAGGGAAAAGTGCCGAAACAGGAAGAAAGGCCGTCTGAGACAGCCTTCCTTCAGAGTATTATGATTTGAATTTCTTCCAGTATTTCGTGTAGAGATCGTCTCCTTCGCTGCCGAGGCTCTTCAGGGCCTCACATTTGGTGAGCACGGATTCCGGCGGGAAGAGAACCGACATCATGGAATCATCTTTTTCCGCCTCGCCGATAACCGACAGATTCGGTATGGAATAGGTCAGATACTCGAAGTTGGTCATTGCCACTTCTTTATCGAGCATGAAGTTGATCCATTTTTCCGCATTGGCTTTATTTTCTGCCGAAGCCGGGATCGCCCAGGCATCGGTGAACTGCTCGCTGCCCTCCTCCGGAACACAGAATGCCAGATCCGGATTCTCCTCCTGTGAGTAAAGCACCTCGCCGTTCCATACCACTGCGATATCCGCAGAACCTCCCAGAATCAGATCCCTTGCGGAGTCGTTGGCATATTTGTAAACCAGCGGTTTCTGCCGTGTCAGATATGCCGCCGCTTCTGCCACTTCCGCTTCGCTGACAGTGTTCAGAGAGTATCCCTTCGCCTTCAGGGCGATGGCCATGGTATCCCGCATGCTGTCCGGCATGACGATCCTGCCGGCGTATTCCTCCCTCCAGAGATCATTCCAGCTGGTGATGCTTCCTTCCGGAATCACTTCCGTATTATACATGATGCCCAGAGTTCCCCAGGTGTGCGGAACCGCATATCTGTTGCCCGGGTCAAAGGTTTCAGCTATCTGCAGATACTTCTGATCCAGGTTAGAAATATTCGGGATAGACGCATAGTCGATTTCGGCCAGAAGGTCTTCACCGATCATTTTCTCAATCATGTAGTCCGATGCGCAGATCACATCGTAATTGACCGTTCCGTTTTTGATGACCGGATACATCTCCTCATTGGTGTCGAAGGTATCCATGATCACCTCTATGCCGGTCTCTTTTTCAAATTCACTGACCAGGGCGGGGTCGATGTAGTCGCCGAAGCTGTAGACCCGCACCTGTTTTCCATCATTTCCTCCGCCGATTCCGCTGAGGAACAGGACTCCGCCTATGATGGCGATCACCGCGACGGAGAGCACCGTCATTACAGCCTTGCCGCTCTTTGTGGCTTTTCTTTCCGGCGACATGTTGACAATGGCGAGAATGATCAGCACCGTGACAAAGATCAGAGTCGACATGGCGAATAGGGTCGGTCTGATGCCCACCTTCACCTGACTGTAGATCAGCGTCGAGATGGTGTTGATGCCGGCGCCTCTGGTGAAGTGGGTGATGACAAAATCATCGACGGACATGGTGAATGCCAGCAGAAACCCGCTGATAATGCCCGGCCGGATATCCGGCAGAACCACTTTCCAGAATGCGTACAGCGGCGTGGCGCCCAGGTCCAGAGCCGCTTCGTAGGTGTTTCCCGTCAGCTGCCTGAATTTCGGCATGACAGACAGGATCACATATGGAATACAGAAGGTGATGTGAGACAGAAGCACTGTTCCCCAGCTGAGAGAGATGCCGAACACCAGGAATGTCATCATCAGAGAGATGCCTGTGACGATGTCGGCATTGAGCAGAGGAATGTTGTTCAGTCCCATGATCACATTTTCTGTTTTTTTCTTCATTGACATGATGCCGATGCAGGCCAGCGTGCCGATAACTGTGGAAATCGCAGCCGCCGCAAGGGCAATGGTAAAGGTGTTCCAGATGGCCTCCATGATCATGCTGTTTGACAGCATCTCCTTGTACCATCTGATGGAAAACCCTCCCCATACCGCCATGGATTTGCTCTCGTTGAAAGAGAGCACCATCAGTGTGGCGATGGGCAGATACAGGAACAGGACGATGAGGACGAGGTACAGTCCCTTTACAAATTTCTTCATATCAGATTACCCTCCCCGTCTTTATCCAGTCTGGAGAGCGCCGCCATGCTTATGACGATGAAGATCATCATGACAAGTGACAGGCCCGATCCCAGATTCCAGTTGGAACTGGTTGTGAACTCCTGCTCGATGATATTTCCGATCAGGTTGATCTTGCCGCCGCCCAGCATATTGGAGATGACAAAAGTGGTCAGTGACGGGACAAACACCATGGTCACGCCGCTGGCGATGCCCGGCACGCTGAGTGGAAGCAGAATGTCAAAAAGGACCCGCTTTTTGGTTGCACCCAGATCGTAGGCCGCCTCTATGATGTTGTCGTCGATTTTCATCAGCGTATTATAGATCGGAAGAACCATAAAAGGCAGAAAGTCGTAGACCATGCCCAGGACGATGGCTGCCGGCGTGTTGATGATCTCCAGCGCAGGCAGATGCAGCGCTGTGAGCAGCCCGTTGATGATACCGCCTTTTTCCAGTATGACCTGCCACGCCATGGTCCGCAGCAGGAAATTCATCCACATCGGCAGGATGAAGATAAACACCATAAAACCTTTTCTCCCTATTCTGCTGTCTTTGAGAACCAGCGCCAGAGGAAAGGCAAGCAGAAAACAGATCAGCGTGCTGACGAGCGCAAGGAGCAGGGCCAGGCCCAGAGCCTTGAAATGTTCAGCACCGAAGATCGCCATGACGTTCTGCAGTGTAAATGCGCCGCTCCGGTCTGTAAATCCGTAATAGGCGATCACCAGCAGGGGAATGATGGTTCCGCCGGCGATCCAGACCAGAAACGGGCTGGCCGCTAATTTTTTAGACATCGATTTCTATGGCCTCCTCTTCCTTGGACTGCGGTTTATGCATGATCTGTATATTTTCAGGGATAACGTCCAGGCTTACCTTCGTGCCCACCGGATAGCTGGTGGTGTTCTGTGCAAGCCAGGTGAAACCGCCCGCCTCAATCTCCATCTCATAGTGGACGCCGATAAAGACATTGTGGACCACCTCTCCGTCAAGTCGTCCGCACCCCGGTTTTCCTATAATCAGGTCCTCCGGCCTGATCACCACGTCCACCGGTCTGTTATGGCCGAAGCCTTCATCAATGCACGGGAAAATACAGTCGCAGATCTTCACCACCCGGTCCTCGATCATAACACCGTCGATGATGTTGCTGTCGCCGATAAAGTCAGCCACAAAGGCGTTTTCCGGCTCGTTGTAGATCTCTTCCGGTGTTCCCATCTGCTGGATATATCCACCGTTCATGACGACGACCTTGTCGCTCATGGTCAGCGCCTCTTCCTGATCGTGGGTAACGTAAATAAAGGTGATTCCCAGTTCGTTCTTCAGCCTGATCAGTTCATACTGCATATCCTGACGCAGCTTCAGATCCAGAGCGCCCAGCGGTTCATCCAGAAGAAGGACCTTCGGTTCATTGACGATGGCCCTCGCCATGGCGATTCTCTGCTGCTGGCCTCCGGAAAGAGAATCTATCTTCCGTTTCTCATAACCGTCCAGATTCACCAGCTTCAGGGCGTATTTCACCTTGTCACGGATGTAATCCTCGCTTTTTCCGCTGATCTTCAGGCCGAAAGCGATGTTCTGCTGCACGTTCATGTGCGGAAACAGCGCATATTTCTGGAAGACCGTGTTCAGGTGCCTCTGATTGGGCGGAACGTCCGTGATGTCCTTTCCTTCAAAAAAGACCTGGCCGCTGTCCGGTTTCTCAAAGCCTCCTACGATCCTCAGCGTGGTGGTCTTGCCGCAGCCGGAAGGGCCCAGTAAAGTGATAAATTCGTTCTGATTGACGGTCAGATTGAAGTCATCCAGAACCAGTGTGTCATCAAATGACTTGTAGATATTCCGAAGTTCGATGAGTGATGATGCCATTTCCTTTCCTTTCACAAAATATATTTATATCAGAAACTCGGCGGGGAGCTGACCCAGATCAGCTGCGCGCCTTTCTTCGATGAGATGTAGTGCTTTTTGTCGGGAATATAATAGAAGGATTCCCCTGCCTTTGCCTTGTGTGTCTTCTTTCCGTGGTGAATAACGATTTCCCCCTTCAGCACGTATCCGAATTCCTCGCCTTCGTGGGGATTGTCCGGATAGGTCGATCCGCCTGCTTTCAGCGTGACCCGGATCGGCTCCATGATATTCTTCTGGGCGTTGGGAATGATCCATTCCACCTGACTGTTCAGCTCTCCGTCATATTTTTCGAAGTAATCGTCGTGACGGAAGACGATCTGCTCATCGCTGTCCTCTGCAAAGAACTCCGCGACAGATACACCCAGACACTGCAGGATGTCAGCCAGCGTTGCTATGGACGGGGATGTCAGATCCCGCTCCAGCTGGGAGATAAATCCTTTGGACAGCTCCGCCCTGTCCGCCAGTTCCTCCTGGGTCAGTCCCTTGACGATCCGCAGTTCTTTAATTTTCGAGCCGATTTCCATTTTTTCACCTCTTTCTCCGTGCAGCCCCCTGTCGGCCGGGACGGCACATTATGGCAATCACAAAGATTCTAAACTGCAAGTTTAGTATTTCTAAACTGAGCTGCAAAACTAATTATACGCCTTTTCTATACACTGTCAAGGGGAAGAAGAGAAAAAAATGTTTTTTTGTAAAAAAAATAGACGATGGTCCAATCGTCTACTTTCGCTTATTCATCTGCCTCCAGGCGGGCGATGATATATGTCTGGACATCGTCCCGGGAGATCTTCAGCGCTGCAGCAAATTCACCGAAGAGCAGGTCTTCCGCACGCTTCATAAATTTCTTGTCAATCTGGCCAAGATGCCGGTTCTGTTTCATGGCGTCCACTTTCTTCTGGTGTATGGATTTTGTCAGCTTCAGAAGATCTGAGCATTTATGCGTATCGATCACTGACTGATAGTATTTCGTCAGCTGCTGCATGCTGCTGTTCTTGTAAATCTCGGTATGAATCTTAGGTATGTTATCGATCAGATCCTTCGCTTCGGATTCTGTAATCACCGGCCGCATAAAGACTTTCTCATTGTCTACCGGCGCATAGATAACTCCGCTCTGATACAGCGGTTCCAGTACATAGTACAGCTTGTCCTCATCCTCGGCTGCGAAATCCGGTTTGGTGATATCACATACTCTGCATACACCTGTACTGCCGTACATGATGAGGTCATCAATTTCGTACATTGCCAATCACTTCTCCTTTCCAGACTGAATTTTGTATTCTTGTATTATTATACCACCAATTTCCATAAAAATGTAAGTATTTTTTGTATACAAATTCCGAATTTTTTTGTGCGCTGTGCTGAAATCTGCTGA
>JBJESV010000096.1:0-6630 GCA_051882975.1 Emergencia sp. | reverse complement strand
CCGAAAGCCGTTCTGGAAAAAATGTCCTTTTTCACCTGTACCATGATTATATCACGGCGATTCCCCAGAGAGCAACCATAAAATGGAATTGAAACCATATATTAGAATAAATGACTGGTTTTCCGAAGAAGCATATGCAGCTATGTGTCAAATCAGATTCTGCGGGTAAGAGAATTATGAGAAAGGGGAATTTACCCCTTGACTCTGACACGGTGTGAGCGGGTAAACTGTATCTGAGCTCAAGATAATCCATGGAGGTAACAATGTTAAAAATAGGAGATTTTTCAAGATTATCCAGAGTCAGTGTCAGGATGCTCAGATATTATGACGAGAACGATCTGCTCAAACCGGAGAAAACGGACGAGTTTACCGGCTACAGGTATTACAGCGAGAAACAGCTGAAGACCATCGGCAAAATTGTCGCACTGAAGGAAATGGGTTTCGGAGTTTCCGCAATCAGGGAGATACTGAAGAGCGAAGACGATCATGAGAGCATGCAGAGACTGTTTTCTGTACAGCGCATTCAGCTGGAGGAAGAGGCTGATGAACTGCAGAAAAGGATACGGCTCCTGGATACAGCCCTTTTGAGGCTGAGAAAGGATGAAACGATGAATTACAACTGTATAGTGAAAGAACTGCCGGAAAAGTATGTTGCAAGCGTGCGCCAGATTATTCCTTCCTACGAGGAGGAGGGTCGTCTGTGGCACATTCTGTTCAGCGAATCCGGTCTGTCCGGCCGCACAGAAGGACCGGCAATGGCCGTGCTCCACGACACGGAATATAAAGAAAATGATGTCGATGTGGAGGTCATGATCGAAGTGAAAGGCACCTGCCGGGACACCGGGCATGTAAAGTTCAAAGTGATTCCGGCACAGCAGGTGGCAAGCACCACTTTCAACGGGCCGTACAGCCAGTTCCCCGACGTTTATGCAGCCCTTGCCGCATGGGTGTCTGAGAACGGGTATGAGTTCTGCGGGCCGATGATGGACATCTATCATGTGAGTCCCAATGAGACGAGAAACCCGGATGAATTTGTGACAGAGATATGCTGCCCGGTCCGCAGGGCTGAGTAAAGCGGAGCTTAGCGGATGAAAAAAGCCGGACTGCCGAAGCTGAGTGGACGGCAGTCCGGCGGGAGGCCGCCGCACAGCTGACTGACTGCCGCACAGCTGACTGACCGCCGCACAGCTGACCGGCCGGCCGTGCGGTGCCGCCCAAATTTTTCTGCCTTAGAGGAAAGGACGCAAAAAATGATAGATCAGAGTCTGTACCAGGCAATATTTAAAAGAAAGTCCTTCCACCGGTTTGCAAACGTCGAGACCGACAGGATTTCACCCGAGGTAATTCAGGAAATCGAAGAAGCATGCAGGCACTTTTCACCGCTGTGCCCGGATATTAAAACGGCTGTCCGGATTGTTCCGGAAGAAGAGACGACCTGCAGACGCAAACCGGCAGAGGAGATTTGGGCCGGAGAGCACATGAAAGGAATCACCGATATCGCCCGGTTCGCTCCCAGTGCCTGTAATACCCAGCCATGGATCGTGGAGCATTCCCGGAACACACTGAAGGTTTACCGATACAAAAAAGAGGGGAAAAGAGGCATTATGCCTGCAGCACGAAAAAATCCCGTTTGAAAGGGAACTGAAACATGACAGAGGATCTGACGCCGAGCAGATCCTTTTCGCCATCTATCGGCTGGATGGAAAGGAGGACCTGGACTTCAGCTCCGTCGAAATCCTGAGCGGCCTTCTGGCGGGCAGGCTGCCGGATGATACAGATCCACAGAAGATCCGGGAGGACCGGCTCGCAGAGAAACACCTGTAAGATAAAATGCCTGACAGTTATGACAGCTATTGCAGATCAGCGATACGGCACATCCGGCTGCCGCAGCTGCCGCATATGGATTCAGTGTTTTTTTTGAAAAATCGGCGGGGCCGGTTCCAGACGGCGGGCAAAACATATGGATTATAATTAAATTTAAAAAAATCGGCGTGCAGAGCGCATAGGGACCGGTCTGACACGGTCCGGGATACCGGCAGGCCACGTATTTTGTCCTTTCAGAGGTCTGCCTCAGGCAGGAATGATGGAAATTACTGTGATAAACACTATAGTCTTAAATCAATCTTCGGGCAAGGCGCCGATTTTTTCAGGAAAACAGCAAATCCATACGTTTTCCATGGAAACGGATTGGAATCCGCCGATTTTCATGTTTTTTTGCTCAATCCATACGTGCCGCGTGCGACAGGCGGGCAGAAGGACTATGTCAAAACTGTCACGGTTTCTCTGACTCAGACAGACGGCAAGTGGAAAATCAACGAGTTCGAAGAAGGCGGAGAATTCCAGGATGCCATCTGCGGAGGGATACTTTCAGTCTTTTCCGGTTTGGAAGACGCCTTTTCCATGGAGGAGTAGCAGGCAGACTGTCCGGGAAAATCCGGGACGCCGCAGGCAGCAGTTTTTTTCTGCTGCTTTTTTTTATTTTTCTGTGACATTTTGCCTTTCTGAAATGTATAATAGGTGAAATGCATTTCAAGAACATTCAGGGAGCAGAACAGATGGTGATTACGAGCGACAGCATAGAGCGTGTGTATCAGAAATATAAAGATCATATCTTTGCCATCGGATTCAACTATTTCAGGAATCCGGCAGAGGCGGACGATGTGGTTCAGGAGACTTTTCTGAAGCTTCTGCGCAGCGAGAAGGAATTTGAAAACGAGGAGCATCTCCGGAACTGGCTGATCCGGGTGGCGGTAAACGAGTGCAGGAGAGTGACTCTTTCCTCCTGGTTCAGGAAAAAGGTGAGCCTGGAGGAATACGTGGACACTCTGTATTTTGAGACACCGGAGGAGAGCCGGGTCTTTGAGACGGTCATGTCCCTGCCCAAGAAGTTCCGGCAGACCCTGCACCTTTACTATTACGAGGACTACTCCACGTCAGAAATTGCAGAAATGCTGGGTATCAGCCAGACCGCCGTCACCACCAGACTGCTGCGAGGAAGACAGAAACTGAAACAGGAATTACTGGAGGTATGGAAAGATGAATAACAGGCAGCTTTACAAGAATACTTTTTCTCACCTTCATGCGGACCATACTCTGGACTGGGAGGCAATGAAGATGAACAACAGAAAGACGATGACAGGAATGAGATGCAGAAAGAGTCTGCTGGTCGTGACCGTGATCATGACCCTGCTGATGGCTATGGCAGCTGTCAGCTATGCGGCGACGGACGGTGCGGTGGCAGACACCATCAGGGTATGGATCAACGGACAGGAAGCGGGTGAGGGAACTGTGACCCGCGGCGATGACGGAAGCTGTTCCGTAAAAGTGAAAGAGGGGGATAAGGTGGAAGCCAGAGGCGAAGGCTGGGACGCCCAGGCGGAAATCGGCGCCGTGAACGGCGAGCTGACCCTCAAAGAGAAACAGGAAGGCGGAGAAGAGTCTGTAGAGACGGAGCTGAAAATAGAGGAGACCACGCCGAACGGGGATACTCCTGCGGAGGACTGACGGCTTCGGAGAACTGACCGATTTCGCCGGAATAATACAATACTGGAAAAATAAGTATGGTCTCGCTTTTCTTTACCATTCGGCATATCTGTGCGATTCGTGGTATAATGGTTTAAACTGATAAACGGAGGTGCGAAGGAGATCATGGAGCATCTTCCTGACAGAAGCGGAGAGGACGCATAGAATGGAGGAATTTGAGATGGAACTTATGGATGCCCTGAGAGCGCGGCACAGTGTCCGCCAGTATTCAGACAGGCCGGTTGAAGCGGAGATTCTGAAACAGCTGCAGGATGAGATCGATGCCTGCAGCAGAGAAGGAGATCTGCACATCCAGCTGATCACAGAGGAGCCGAAGGCTTTTGACAGTTTTATGGCCCACTACGGAAAGTTCAGCGGAGTCAGAAACTATATCGCCCTTGTCGGCAGGAAAACCGCCGAACTGGACGAACTGTGCGGATATTACGGAGAACGCCTGGTGCTGAAAGCGCAGCAGCTGGGTCTGAACACCTGCTGGGTAGCGCTGACATATAAGAAAGTTCCCGGGGCTTTTCAGGTGGAAAGCGGTGAGAAGCTGACTGTGGTCATCGCTCTGGGCTATGGAAAGACGCAGGGAGAGGCACACAAGTCAAAGGACATCGAGGCCGTAAGCAATGTGAGCGGTGATACTCCTGACTGGTTCAGACAGGGTGTGGAAGCGGCATTGCTGGCGCCTACCGCCATGAACCAGCAGAAGTTCTCGCTGACATATGAAGACGGCAAAGTTAGAGCAAAGGCAGGAAAAGGATTCTATACCCGGGTGGATCTGGGCATCGTCAAATACCATTTTGAGATCGGTGCCGGAAGAGAGAATTTCTCCTGGGCATGACAGAGGCGGCTGATATATGACCGCAGAATATGACGTTACAGAAGAAAAAACAGAGGGCTTCAACCCTCTGTTTTTTCTTCTATATTGCGAAAGAGTGTTTACAACGCTGTTCTGCAGATACACGTACGCCGCGGATTTTATAGTAATGAGGAACGAAATACATCCCTGGTTTTTATGTAACTATGCGCAGGATGAAGCGCTCATCGGTTACAGTGAACTGGCAGTGGCCGTGAAGCTTTTCTGCTGTACAGCAGATGCTCTGGGTGCCGAAACCATGATTCTTTCTCTGTGAAACAGGCAGACCATCGACAATTACAGGTTTTGCTCCATAGGTGTTTGAAATGGAAATAAGCATTTTTCCGTTTTTTTCTGAAATATGCAGCTCGATCACACGCCTGTCGCGGGGCAGTGCAAGTACAGCGCTGATAGCGTTTTCCAGGGCATTTGACAGGATTGAAGTCATGTCTACATCGGAAAAAGGCAGCCGGGCAGGGGCGCTGATGGTATAGCGGAAATCAATGCCGTTTTCTCTCACAGCTTCTTCGTAAGATGACAGAATCATATTGATAGTGTCGTTGGAGCAGTATTTGCGGCTGACAGTTTTGTCTACGGATTCGATGATATTGTGTATGTACGCCTGAGCCTTTTCATTTTCGCCGTTTTCGATATAAGTGGATATGTTGCTGAGAAAATGACGCATATCGTGCCGCAGCAGGGAGATCGTCTTTTCGTTTCGTTTCATCGATTCGATTTCTCTGGCTGACTGTTCCTGTTTCAGTTTCATCAGCCGGTTCCGGCTTTCTGTCTCCTGTGCTATCTCATACTGTCTGAAATAGAGAAATATGAAAAGAATATAGGAGAAACACAGCACAAATCCCAAAAATTCAGAAACGATCTTCGTTCCTGAGTAGAGCAGTGATGTGTAGACTCTGGTGGCGTAGTCAAAGATGTAATATACGAAAGGAATGATGCTGAATATCAGAACGGATTCGACGGGTTTCTGTGAAAGCTGCGCTGCAGCATCAGCAACATAACGCATCAGCAGAATGAATACGGCCACAGTAGCAGCAATTCGTACACCATAATAGATCGAATCCGAAGCGAAGATTCTGACAGCAGCGATTCCGATCCAGTTGCTGATCTGACAGCAAAGATATGCTGTAAACACGGCAAGAATCGATGTCAGCGCCCTTTTTTTGTAGAAAAGAGTAAGAAACAGAATCAGAGGCAGATGAATCAGGAGAGGGTAAATCTGTTCGGTCATAGTTGCACCAAGCAGCAGAAAAGATGATATATAGAATATGCCGACTGTCCAGTAAAACCCCATCAGTATCAGGATGTTTCTGCGGTTCAGACAGATACCGAGAAAGGCGGCCGAGATATAGATGCCGAACAGAAGCGTTGTGGCATGATGCAGAAACATCAATGTGGTAACGAGCATTTTTTCCTCCTTTTCAATCTCGGAACATCAGGGCAAAATATGCGTCCTTGAAGGCTTTGCCGAGGCCGCGGGCAATGGGAACCAGTCTGCCTGTTTTTGTCCTGATTTCTGTCATGCTGAAAAAATCAACTCCGGACAGATTTACAATATAGCTTCTGTGGCATCTGAAAAAGCCTTTCTCAGGTGTCAGCTGCTGTCCGAGGTTGGAAAGTGTATCTAAGGCATTAAAAGTGCTTCCGTCAGAAAGTGTAAAAACGACCTTTTTATTCTGAGCCTCCAGAAACTCTATGTTATGGATATAGATACTCTGGAATCCAAGCGCCGTGCGGAGGATGATCTTTTCCGGTTCATAATCCAGGGACAGTGCACAGTCGCTGATGGCTCTGCACAGCTTTTCGTAATCTACGGGCTTAAGAAGATATCCTGAGGCTTTCACGTCATAGGATTCTACCGCATACTCTGGCGAGGATGTGAGAAAGATGATTCTGACATTCGAATCGTGCTGGCGGATCTCCTTTGCCGCATCCATTCCATTAAGAAGAGGCATCATGATATCCAGCAGGATGATGTCTGTTTTTTCACTTCTGCAGTATGCAATGAGGTCATCTCCGTTATCGAAAACCGCAGTTACCAGAGAATTTCCAGACGTTTGTGCCCATCTGTTCAGGGCGCATTTCACACGATCTGTGCAGAGCAGATCGTCGTCACATATTGCAATTCTGATTTACTACACCTCCTATTCGTGGATAATACCAGTTATATTATACTTTATATCTGGCTCTTTTTCAATTGAAGCGATCCTCATTTCACGCTCAGAAAA
>JBJESV010000095.1:0-27512 GCA_051882975.1 Emergencia sp. | reverse complement strand
TCTTTTCAGTTATTTCTGTTCGCAGTCTTTCAGATAGATGCTGTACAGGGCCTCGCAGCCTGCCTTTGACAGCTTCTCGATATTGTCCGTGCTGTGATCCAGCTGGCTGTCCGGGTCGAACTGGCCTTCGTCGCCGGATACGGTCAGCAGATTGTCCAGAGATACTGCGATGCCGCCGGCACGCAGGCCCCAGAGACGGGCCAGGACGAAGATGATGGAAGCCTCCATCTCTGCGCCGTAGACGTTCATCCGCTTCAGATCCTCGAAGAAATGCTCCCAGGAGGAGTGCCAGTAGTCGTTGAAGGAGGAGCCGGGGCGGGGATGTCCCGCGAAGAAGGTATCCGCCGTGCGGGTGGCTCCCACATGATAGCGGTAGTCCAGTTTCTCGCAGGCCTCGATACAGGCATTGATCATCTGGTAGTGGGCAGCGGCCGGATATTCCGGCGGAGCGTAAAGATGAGATGCGCCGTCATATCTGCAGGCGGAGTCGAAGACGATGATGTCCCCGTTTCTGATGAAATCCTGAAATGTGCCGCAGGTGCCGATGCGCAGGAAGGTGGTCGCGCCCACCCGCGCAAGTTCCTCCATGGCGATGGAGGTGGAAGGACAGCCCATGCCGGTGCTGGTGCAGCTCACAGGCATGCCTTTGTATGTGCCTGTCCAGGTCACATGCTCCCGGTTGTCTGCCACGGGATGGGCCTCATCCCAGAAGGATGCGACGACCTCCACCCGTTTCGGATCGCCGGGCAGAAGCACATAAGGGGCGATATCTCCGCTGCCAAGTCTGGTATGATATTGTAAAGCCATGAAAAACTCCTTTCTGAGCTGATGCAGCTCCGTTTATTTTACAACGAGACTTCTTCCGGTCATCTCCTCCGGCTTCGGAAGCCCCATGAGGTCCAGAAGCGTCGGAGCGATGTCGCACAGGCGCCCGCCGTCAGCCAGAGGCGAAGGTTTCTCTGAGATGTGGACCAGCGGAACCTGATTCAGGGAATGAGCGGTCACCACATTGCCTTCCTCGTCTGTCATACAGTCCGCATTGCCGTGGTCTGCGGTCAGAAGGATCTGACCTCCCTTTGCGAGGACTGCTGACACGATCTTCGGCACGCAGGCATCCAGGGTTTCTATGGCGCTGACTGCCGCGGAAAAGATGCCTGTGTGGCCAACCATATCCGCATTGGCGAAGTTGAGGATAATGCAGTCGTATTTATCTGAGGCAATCTGCTCCAGGACCCGTTCTGTCACCAGAGGCGCGCTCATCGCAGGCTGCAGGTCGTAGGTGGCCACCTTGGGAGACGGAACCAGAATGCGGTCCTCTCCCTCGCACGGAGCTTCCACGCCGCCGTTGAAAAAGAAAGTGACGTGGGCGTATTTCTCTGTCTCGGCGATTCGAAGCTGTCTCAGCCCCAGCGAGGAGATGTAGTCGCCGAAGGTGCTGGTCAGTTTCTGCGGAGGAAAGGCGATTTCAACCGCAGGCATGGTCGCATCGTACTGGGTCATGCAGACGTATTTCAGATTCTTTATGGTCTTCTTGCGTACAAAGCCGTCAAAGTCCGGATCCACAAAGGCCCGGGTGATCTCTCTGGCTCTGTCCGGACGGAAGTTGAACATGATCATGGCGTCATTGTCACAGACGGTGGCAGCGCCGGTGGATGTGGGCTGGACGAATTCGTCGTTCTCGTCCCGTTCATAGGCGCTGTCAACGGCAGCGCATCCGGTGGCTGATTCAAAGCCCTGTCCCAGGGTCATGCAGTCGTAGGCCTTTTCCACTCTGTCCCAGCGCCTGTCTCTGTCCATGGCATAGTATCTGCCGCTGATGACGGCGATCTCTCCCAGGCCCAGGGTGTTCATGTGGTTCTGCAGGCTTTCTATGTACTGGTTCGCACATCTCGGCGGCACGTCTCTGCCGTCCAGGAAACAGTGGACATAGACCCTGGTCAGACCCTTTCTCTTTGCCATGTCAAGGAGGGCAAAGAGGTGGCTGATGTGGCTGTGGACGCCGCCGTCAGAGAGGAGTCCCAGCAGATGGAGGGCCGATCCGTTTTCCAGAACATGGTCCATGGCGCTGCAGAGAGCAGGATTTTGGAAAAAATCACCCTCTTCGATGGATTTCGTGATCCGGGTCAGTTCCTGATAGACCACTCTGCCGGCACCGATGTTCAGGTGTCCGACTTCCGAGTTGCCCATCTGACCTTCGGGCAGTCCCACGGCCAGACCGCAGGCATCCAGTCTGGTTCCCGGGTATCTTCGGAAAATATCGTCCAGAGCCGGAGTCTCCGCCGCGGCGATAGCGTTTCCGTCTTTTTTGTCGCTCAAACCGAAGCCGTCCAGAATCATCAGCATGGACGGCCGTTTCTGTATAGTCATGATACAAATCTCCTTACTTTCATCATATTTATTTTCATTATATCAAAATTTTTGGTATAATCAAGGGAGCAGGAAAAAAAGAGGTGCAATATGAACTGGACAGCAAATCAGCAGCGTGCCATCGACCAGCGGGGCACCAACATACTTGTGGCGGCAGCCGCAGGATCCGGAAAGACCGCTGTGCTGGTGGAACGTATCAAGAAACTGATTATAGAAGACGGCATATCCCTGGACAGGATGCTCATAGTCACTTTCACCAATGCGGCCGCAGCGGAGATGAAAGAAAAAATCAGGAAAGCCCTGAATGAAGAAATAGACAGGGATCCGGCAGGATCTGACGGCCTGAGACGGCAGCTGGCGCTGCTTCCCCGGGCAAATATCAGTACCTTCCACTCCTTTGCACTGGAGGTCATCCGGCGCTTTTTCTACAACGCGGATATCGAACCGGCCTTTTCCATCTGTGACGATGCCCAGAGGACGATTCTGAAGGAGGAGTCCATGGATCTTCTGATGGAATCCTGGTTCGCTGAAGGATCAGAGGAATTCTACGACTTTCTGGGATGGTACAGCGGGGAGCGCAGCCAGGACCAGGTCCGGAGCATTCTGGACAGCGCATACAGCGTGCTCCAGTCTCTTCCCCATCCGTGGCAGTGGCTGGAGGAGAAGATCGGCGAGCTGGAAATGACTCCGGAGGAATTCCGGGACTCCTCTCTGATGGAGTTTCTGTGGGACTATATCGGACAGGCGATGGAAGATGCTCTGGCAATGGAGGATAGAGCGGTGGCCGGGCTGGAAGAAGCCGGTCTGGACAGGCTTGCAGAAAAACTGGTGCAGGAAGAACAGCAGGCTTATCTGAACATAGCTGAGGCGGTAAAGGAACGGGACTTCGAAGGGGCAGGAAAACTGATCGCCGGTTTTGCGGCGCCGAGACTGGCGGCGAAGAAAGAGGAAAAAGAAGACTATGCCGCCGTCAAGGACATGGTGGCAGCCTGCCGCAAAAGGGCCAAAGGGCAGATCGACGATCTGAAGCAGCTTTGTTTTACGGAGCCTCTTTCCTGTCAGGTGGAGGAGATGAACCGGACTGCGCCGAAGGCAAGAACCCTGCAGAAGCTTCTGCTGGACTTTGACCGGCTCTTTACAGAGGCCAAGGCCGAACGGCATGTGATAGACTTCAGCGACATCGAGCACTTCTGTCTGGAGATCCTCGCAGATGAAGACGCGGCGGATTACTACAGAAACAGATTCGAATATATCTTTATAGATGAATACCAGGATACCAATATCCTGCAGGAGGAGATCATCTCCCGTGTGAAGCGGCAGGACAATCTGTTCATGGTGGGAGATATCAAGCAGAGCATCTACAAGTTCCGGCTGGCTGAACCGGAAATCTTCCGGAGAAAATACGAAAGTTACAGCACCGATCCTCATTCTGTGAAGATAGACCTGAACCAGAACTTCCGGAGCAAAGGCGTGATTCTGGACGAGATCAATATGATCTTTTCGGATCTGATGGAGGATTATGACGAAAACGCCATGCTCTACAAGGGCGTGGATTATGACGGTCCCCTGGTCTACACGCCTCAGCTGAAGGTGGTGGATACCGGCGCGGCGCGGGAGACGGATGAGGAGCTGGCTAATCTGAAGAACGCTGAGATCGAGGCGCTGGAGGTATGCAGAATCATTTCGGATGTTCTGGGAAAGCCTTTTTACGATCATAAAAAGGGCGTTGAGCGGACGGTCTGTATGCGTGACATCGTGGTCCTGATGCGGGGCGTGCGCAATTATGCGGATATCTTCTACAATGTGCTGAAGGAGAACGGAATCGAGAGCTTCGTGGACGACAGCGAGGGATATTTCGACACCATCGAGATCAACGTGTTCATGAATCTCTTATCGGTAATAGACAATAAAAAACAGGATGTTCCTCTGATCAGTGTGCTGCACTCGGAGATTTTCGGCTTTTCTTCCGAAGAACTGGCGCTGATCCGCGGCGGTTTTCCGCAGGGATCCTTTGCGGAGGGCTTCGCTTCGTACATTGAGGAAGGCCCGGATGAGTCCCTTCGCGAAAAGTGCAGACAGTCCTGGCAGGCTCTGCAGAAGTGGAAAGAACAGGCCTCATCCCGGCCGCTGGGCCGTTTTATCTGGCAGCTGATGCTGGATACGGGGTATTACGTGCGCATGGGCGCCATGCCCGGAGGAAGCCAGAGACAGGCCAACCTGCGTGCTCTGGTGGACAAGGCCGAAGGGTGGAGCAGGGACCGTCAGGGGTCTCTGTACGGATTTGTCCGCTATATCGATGCGGTCAAGGAGCGCAAGGTTCCCATGGGACAGGTCAGACTGGTGGGAGAAAACGACGACCTGGTCCGCATCATGACCATCCACAAGAGCAAGGGACTGGAATTCCCGGTGGTCATAGTCAGCGGTCTGGGAAGAAAACTGAATTATACAAAGAGCGGAAAAGGCATAGCCCTTCACAAGGATCTGGGGCTGGGAATGACCCTGGCGGATTTCCGGGGACACTGGCACAAACAGACGCTGATTCAGAGACTTATCGGAAAGCAGATACACAGAGAAGAAGTGCAGGAGGAGATCAGAATCCTCTATGTGGCGCTGACCCGTGCCCGGGATATGCTTTATATGACAGGTACGGTGAACGACGGACAGAAGTTCGCGGAAAACCGTGAGACCGGGATGGGAGGAGACACGTGCTATCTCGACATGATACAGCAGGTATCCAGTCTGGAGATGACGGATCCGGCGGCAATGCTGACGCCGGGTGCGGAACGGCATGTCCGCTATGGAAACCCTATGGACTGGAACATCTATGACGGCGTGTGCACCCGGGCCGAGGCAGAAAAGATCAGGCAGAGGCTGTCCTTTGTCTATCCTCATGAACAGGCGCGGAAGCTGAAATCCAAGTATTCCGTAACAGAGCTGAACCGGCTGCGCATGGAGAAGGACGGTGCTGGGCAGTCCCATGCCGGCGGAGTCTTCGAGCCGGTTCTGGCGGTGCCGAAATTCAGGCAGGAGGCAAGGCGTCTGACCGCTGCGGAAAAGGGTACCGTCTATCACGGAATCATGGAGAGAATAGACTTTGTCAGAGCAGAAGCAGAGGGACCTGCATATATCAGGGAAGCGGCGGAAGACTTCATTTCCAGGGAGATCTTCACCCGGGAAGAGGTGGATGCCGTGAACCTTTCGCGGATATCGGACTTTTTCAGAAGAGATATCGGAAAACGCTGCGCTGCGGCTTTTGCAGATGGAAGACTGCAGAGAGAACGGTCCTTCAATCTGGAGACGGAGCTGGAGGGAGAAACAGTCATGGTGCAGGGAATCATCGACTGCTTCTTTGAGGAAAAGGGCGAGATCGTGCTGCTGGACTACAAGAGCGGATGGATCGATCCGGCAAGACCTTTCGAAGAAGAGGCAGACCGGCTGCGCAGGACATATGCGGGGCAGATGGAAATCTACAGGAAGGCCCTGACTGACGCATGGGGCATGCAGGTGAAGGAATGCTGCCTGTACCTTTTCGGTGCAGGAGAGCTGGTTGAAATGAAAGAGGGAGAAGAATGAGCAGAGGACTGATTATTGAAGGAGGCGGTCTGCGGGGAATCTTTGCCGCAGGTGTGCTGGACTATATGCTGGACAATGACCTGAGAGCGGATAACGTCATCGGCGTTTCCGCCGGCGCCTGCCACGGGGTCAGCTATGTGTGCGGACAGAGGGGAAGGGCTTATGCCACCTCTACGGACTATCTGGACGAGAAGGAGTACTGCAGCCTGTGGAGCCTGCGGAAGACCGGAGACATGTTCGGAGCGGATTTCGTCTTTCACAGGATTCCGGAGGAACTATATCCGGTGGATAACGAAGCCTTTAAAAGACGGGGCATGAAGTTCCAGGTGACGGTCACCGACTGTGAGACAGGGAAGCCGGAATATCCGGTCATCGAGGACATGTTCGAACAGGCGGAGTACATCCGGGCGTCCTGTTCTCTTCCGTTCCTCGCAAACATGGTGCCTGTGGACGGCAGGCTGTACATGGACGGCGGCATCTCTGACTCCATACCTCTGTCTCAGTCCATAAGGCAGGGAAACGACAGAAATGTGGTCATCCTGACCCGGCCAAGGAACTATCAGAAGAAGCCGGGACGCATGGCGCCGCTGATGAAGCTGAAATACGGGAAGTATCCGAATCTGGTCCGGGCCCTTGAACAGCGGCATCAGGTGTACAACGAAAGCCTGCAGCTGATCAGGGAAGAAGAGGCCGCAGGACGTGCACTGGTCATAGCGCCTGTTGCGGAGCTGGGCATCGGCAGGACGGAAAAAGACCGGCAGAAGCTGAAAATGGCCTATCAGGAGGGATATTATGTGGCAGAGAGCCTGGGGGACAGGCTGAAGGCCTTTTTAACTGAATAAAGGAAATCTCCGGAAGCTGTTTCCGGCCCGTGCAGTATTCTGCTGCCCGGACGGATGCAGCTTCCTTCTGTATTTTTTGGACAGAAGGAAACCATAATAATCTGAGAGTAAAGATACAGTTATGAGGAGAGGTAAAATTATGAGTTCTATCTGGGAGAAAGGAGCTGTGCTTCCTTCTTTTCCGTCTGCCGGTGAGGACCGGCAGACGGATGTGCTGATTATCGGCGGCGGCATGACCGGCCTGCTGTGCGGATATTTCCTTGAAAAACAGGGCAGGGACTATATGATTCTGGAGCAGGGAAGAATCGCAGGAGGCACGACAAAGAACACCACGGCAAAACTCACATGGCAGCACGGGCTGATCTATGACAGGCTGCGCAGGACCATGGGAAGGGATACATCTGCAGCTTATCTTGCGGCAGGGTCGAAGGCTCTGGACGCTTTTGAACACATCATTGCGGAGCAGAATATAGACTGTGATTATGAAAAGGCGGACAGCTATGTCTACTCTACTGATGTCAACGAGATACCGGCGCTGCTGCAGGAGGCGGAGACCATCACTTCGCTTGGAGGAAAGGCGGATTTCGTTGAGCATGTGGAGATACCGCTGAAGGTCAGCGGAGCAGTGAGAGTGAAGGACCAGGCGTCTTTTCATCCGCTCCGGTTTCTGGAAGGTCTGGTGCCGGAAATGAATATCTTCGAAAGATCCTTTGTGAAGGACATAAAGAAGCAGAGCGGGGGATACGCTGCGGAGGTGACAGGTGAAAGCGGGGAAATCCACAGGATCAGCGCCGGACAGGTCATCGCTGCAACCCATTTTCCCATGATAAACAGATACGGTCTGTATTTTCTCAAGCTGTATCAGAGCCGCTCCTATGCCGCAGCGCTGAGCAGTACCGGCCTTTCACTGAAGGGGATGTATATCGGCACGCAGAAGAACAGTCTGTCTTTTCGAGGATGGAGAGATCATGTGATTCTTGGAGGCTGCGGCGGCCGGACCGGCTGCGGATGCGCCGGAGCTGACGGGCTGAAGAAGGAGGCGGAGAGACTGTTCCCTGGGGGAGAACTGGAATGCTGCTGGGCGGCCCAGGACTGCATGAGTCTTGACGGTATGCCGTATATCGGACAGTATTCGCCCGGCACGCCTGAACTGATGGTGGCCGGCGGTTACAGCAAATGGGGGATGACCGGCTCCATGACAGCGGCGATGGTACTGACAGGGGAGCTGGAGCCTGAGCTTGCCGCAATTTTCCGGCCGGACCGGTCCATGCTGAAACCGCAGCTCTTTGTAAACGGATATGAAGCGGTGAAGAATCTGCTGACTCCGGCAGGACCACGCTGCACCCATATGGGGTGCGCGCTGAAACGTAACGGAGAGGAGCACAGCTGGGACTGCTCCTGCCACGGATCCCGCTTTGACGAGGAAGGAAGGATCCTGAACAATCCGGCGAAGCGTCAGCTGAAGGTGGGAGAAAAATGATTCCGCATATGATTCTGCGAAAAAAAGAGGACTGCTTTCGCAGTCCTCACGCATTGTTAAGATTATGGAGTAATTGTTTATACAATACCCTGAGCCATCATAGCTTCTGCAACCTTTTCGAAACCAGCGATGTTTGCGCCCTTTACCAGGTCGTAACCTAAGCCGTATTTCTCGCATGCAGCAGCAGAATTCTTGTGGATGTTGACCATGATAGTCTCTAACTGGTCATATACCTGTTCAGGTGAGAATACAGTGTGGCCTGCGTTCTGTCCCATTTCGATGCAGGAGCATGCAACACCGCCAGCGTTAGCAGCCTTGGAAGGTCCTACTACTACGCCGTTTTCCTGTAAGTAAGCGATTGCTTCGTTGGTTGTAGGCATGTTGGAACCTTCGCAGAGGAACTTGCAGCCGTTAGCAACCATAGTCTTTGCATCTTCGATGCGGATCTCGTTCTGAGTAGCGCAAGGGATGTACAGGTCAGCCTTAACTTCCCAAGGCTTCTTGCCTGCATAGAAGGTAGCGCCAGGGAACTTGTCTGCGTAAGGTGCGCAGATGTTCTTGCCGGAAGCTCTCAGCTCGAGCAGGTAATCTTCTTTTTCACCGGCAGTAACACCGTCTGGATCGTAGATGTATCCGTCCGGTCCGGAGATAGTAACAACCTTAGCTCCTAACTGGTTCAGCTTCTGAACAGTACCCCATGTAACGTTGCCGAATCCGGAAACGACTACAGTCTTGCCTGCCAGTTCTTCGCCGCAGTGTTTCAGCATTTCTCTTGCGAAGAATACGATACCGTAGCCTGTAGCTTCGGTTCTTCCGGCCAGTCCGCCGTAAGCCAGACCTTTACCTGTCAGAACGCCTTCGTATCTGTCAGTGATTCTCTTGTACTGTCCGAATAAGTATCCGATTTCTCTTGCACCAACACCCAGGTCACCTGCCGGAACATCTGTGTGCGGTCCGATATGTCTGTAGAGTTCAGTCATGAAGGACTGGCAGAATCTCATAACTTCAGCATCGGATTTGCCGTTAGGATCGAAGTCTGCTCCGCCTTTGCCTCCACCGATAGGAAGTCCAGTTAAGCTGTTCTTGAAAATCTGTTCGAAACCTAAGAACTTGATGATTCCAGGATATACATTCGGTGCAAATCTCAGACCGCCTTTGTAAGGTCCGATTGCGCTGTTGAACTCGTATCTGTATCCTCTGTTGACCTGAACTTTGCCGTTGTCGTCAACCCAAGGAACTCTGAAGCTGATGCCTCTTTCAGGCTCGATCAGTCTCTCAACCAGTCCAGATTCAACATATTCCGGATGTGCTTCCAGAACCGGCTCGATAGAAGTTAAAACTTCTTCAACTGTCTGTAAGAATTCTGGTTCGCCAGGATTTCTTTTCTTAGCAATCTCAATGTATTGCTCAACTAATTTTCCCATTTCGATCTCCTCTTTTCTCTCATTAAAATGTTAACTTTAGTTTGTAAATATTGTCGCCGTAACATCAATATAACACTTTGACAAATTATAGTCAACCTTTTCTGAAACAGAAATCGGGATTTTTTTTACAAAAGTGAGAATTTGTATACAAGCTTGAAATTCCATCAGTTTCACACTGTGCATTGTGAAAGCGGAGCGGGGGCGCGGCCTGCAGCGGAGGTATAAAGGACTTGCAAAAACCTATATAAATAGGGTATAATTAACCGTTAGAGCAAGTAACTGCCTATAATTATGTCAGAATAAGAATCTGAAAGAAATAACTGAGCGGAAAGGAAGTGAAGACATGGATAACGGGCCTGCCTCTAAACGAAGTAACGAACACATACCGATAAGAAAATCCCTGTCTTCACCGTACAGATAGAGGACTCTCGTGCAGATGTCTCTCATCTCCCTGCAGGAGCTGTCCGGCAGGACAGGGAAATCTGAAAAGAAAGCGGGGAGATACCAATGGATAACAAAGCAATCGATACAGAAATCCTGATGGAGGAATCACTGGAAAAGATCCTGGAACTGCTGGAAGACAAGAAATATTTCCAGGCAAGGGATGAAATCCTCAAGTACAACGCTGTGGACATCGCGGAAATGCTGGAAGAGATCACGGAAGAGACGGAAATCGAGATGACCATCATTCTGTTCCGTCTCCTGCCGAAAGACATTTCAGTTGAGGTCTTCTCGGAGCTTCCTTCAGACGATCAGGTCGCCATCGTCAGCGGCATCACCGACAAGGAAATCAACTTTATCGTCCAGGAGATGGACTTCGACGACAAGATCGATATCCTGGAGGAGCTGCCTGCCAATGTGGTGGACAAGATCCTGGAGAAGACGCCGAAGAACGAGAGAAAGCTGATCAACACCTTCCTCAACTATCCGGACACCTGCGCCGGAAGTCTGATGACCCCGGACTACATCAGTCTGCAGAAGGACTGGACCGTGGGCGAGGCCATGGAATACATCAAGGAAGTGGGCATGGATGCGGAGACAATCTATACCTGTTATGTCAAAGACAGCGGGCGCAAGCTCATCGGCATCGTCTCACTGAGCACGCTGGTCATCACGGACAACGAAGTGCGGATCAAGGATATCATGCGCACGGACTACGTCTTCGAAAACGTGTACGATGACCAGGAGGATGTTTCAGAAGACTTCAAGAAATACGGTTTTCTGGCTCTTCCTGTTGTGGACAAGGAACACCGTCTGGTTGGAATCATCACCGTCGACGATATCCTGGACGTCATGGAAGAAGAGGCGACAGAGGATATCGAAAGAATGAACGGTGTCATAGACTTTGAAAACTCTGATAAAGGCTACCTGGACAAGTCTGTCTGGCAGCATGCCCTGAACAGGCTGCCGTGGCTGCTGATCCTGATGGTGGCGTATATCTTTACAGGAATGATCGTGACAAGCTTCGAGGGAAGACTGTCAGAAATCATCTGTCTGGTGTCTTATATGCCTATGCTGATGGGCACCGGCGGCAATACCGGTTCTCAGGCCGCAACGCTGATCATACGCGGTCTGGCCACAGATGAGGTGGATACTTCCGATGCCATGAAGATCCTCTGGAAGGAGCTGCGCATCGGTCTTCTGGTGGGTGCGATTCTCAGCGCGTTCAATTTCGTCAGAATCTGTGTTCTGGACAGAAATGAACCGATCATCGCGCTGACGGTATGCTCGGCCATGCTGCTGATCGTCATCATCGGCAAGCTTCTGGGAAGCATGGTGCCGCTGCTGGTGAAGAAGATGAAACTGGACCCTGCCCTCATCGCAAATCCGGCTATTTCGTCCGTTTCCGACATGGTGGCCCTGTCCATCTATTTTGCAATGGCAATGCTTTTCCTGGGGCTGTAGGCCTGTCAGGTGTGATCTACTATATAAAAGGGGATTGAAACATGAATCAGATCAAGAGAAGAACAAAGAAAAGAACACATGCCGCAGCAGGGAGCCTGCTGCTGTGCCTCCTGCTGACGGCAATGCTGGCGGCATTCTGCTGGAGCTGCGGAGAACAGAAAGAAAGCCTTCCGGAAGAGGATCCGGCGGCGGATGAACTCTTTGAGCAGTTCGTCGGAGCCTGGGCCTGCCAGGTGTGTCCTCTGAACCAGCCGGATTACTATACAGGATATCTGAGACTGGAGGTACAGGATGACAGAACTTTCAGCATGTATGATATAGAAGCAGGCAATCCCGGCATTGCCGGAAAGTTCAGGATCTTATCCGACAGCCGTCTGCAGATGACCGATCTGGATGAGATCGATTTCGATCCGCCGTGGCGCACGATGACTCCTGACGACCCGCAGCTGGACTACCAGTTCAGATCGGAGAAACAGCTGAGGCTGACCTACACCGATGAAAAGACGGGAGAGTCCATGACACTGGTTTTTGACAAGGTGATAGAATAAAAATGCAGATTACAGGTTTAACCGACAGAGATTTTGTCCATACTGTTATCAGAACACGTCCCAGAGAGATACATAAAGGTGACTGCGGAAAGGTTCTGATCATAGCAGGTTCGCGCGAAATGGCAGGCGCCGCCGTTTTCGCCTCGAAGGCTGCGATCCGCTGCGGCAGCGGTCTTGTAAAGGTCTGCACAAGCAGGAAGATATTTCCCGTAATTCAGATTTCCGTTCCGGAAGCGACATGTATCACATGGGACAGGATAAAAAACGGCCTGGCCCAGTTTGACGCTGTAGCCATCGGTCCGGGAATGGGAGTTGGTAGAAGAACAAAAAAAATCCTGGAAAAGCTGTTCCGGGAATATGACAAGACCGTGGTGCTCGATGCTGACGGGCTCAATACCGTTGCAGCGGAACCGGCATTGCAGGAACTTCTGCACAGCAGTTCAGCCAGAGTCATCATGACACCGCACATCGGTGAGGCAAAAAGACTTCTTGCAGGAAGCTGGCCTGAAGGAGGAGACAGACTCTCCATCGCGTCCGCGCTCAGGGAGCGTTACGGCTGCATCTCCGTCGTTAAAGGGGCGGGGACACTGGTAGCCGTTTCGGATCGGGATGCATATATTAATACTACAGGAAACCCCGGCATGGCGACAGCCGGTTCGGGGGACGTCCTGACCGGCATCATTACCTCGCTGGCGGGCCAGGGACTTTCACCAGGCGACGCGGCAAGGGCCGGTGTTTTTATACACGGACTGTCAGGAGATCTGGCAGCAGCTGAGTTTGGGGAATACGGCCTGACGGCAGGTGATATCGCTGCATACGTACCTTTTGCCTTAAAAGAACTGAGTGATTAAGACAAGGAGTGTTGGACTTGATAGTGAAGAAAGGAGACCTTTTTTTTGCTGATTTAAGTCCCGTTGTCGGCTCTGAACAAGGGGGAGTCAGACCAGTGCTTGTAGTTCAAAATGATATAGGAAACAAATACAGCCCGACGATCATCGTGGCTGCCATTACATCTCAGACAAAGGCAGAATTGCCGACCCATGTAAAACTGGAAGCCGCCGACGGCGGACTCAGCAAGAATTCCGTGGTGCTGCTGGAACAGCTGCGCACCATCGACAAAAGACGATTGAAAGAACACATCGGATGCCTGAGCAAGTCTCAGCTGCCCAATGTGGATCAGGCGCTTTCGGTCAGTCTGGGCATTACAAACCCGCGGCAGCACTGATGCCGGATGCCGGGACGGACTGACAGCATGATTTAGACAGAGTTTCATGGGAGGGCTCTGCTCCGCAGACTCGTTCCGGGAGCGGGCCTTCCCGTAAAATAATATATATTTACGGAGGAAAAAATGGATAATAAGCATTATGAAGAGATGGCTGCAAGAGTCAGAGAAGATGTCATCCGCGCTATACATAATGCCGGCTCCGGTCATCCGGGCGGCAGCCTTTCTGCGGCAGACATCGTTACCGCACTTTATTTCAGAGAGATGAATATCGACCCCGCCGATCCGAAAAAAGCGGACAGAGACAAGTTCATCCTGTCAAAAGGACACGCAGGTCCGGTACAGTACGCCGCACTGGCTGAGAGAGGATATTTCCCGGTCAGCGACATGATGTCCCTGCGCAAGCTGGGAAGCCCTTTCCAGGGACATCCCAACATGCACAAGGTTCCCGGCATCGAAATGTCCACAGGCTCTCTGGGCCAGGGAATCTCTGTAAGCGTCGGCATGGCGCTGGCAAACAAGCTGGATCAGAATCCGGGCAGAGTCTATACCCTGCTGGGAGACGGAGAACTGCAGGAAGGGCTGGTATGGGAAGCCGCCATGTCAGCGGCGCACTATAAGCTGGACAATCTGGTGGCCATTGTGGACTTCAACGGACTGCAGATCGACGGCAGAAATGACGATGTCATGACGGTGAAACCGGTGGATGAGAAGTTCGCAGCCTTTGGCTGGAACACCCTGGTCATCGACGGACATAACTTTGATGAGATATTTGACGCCTTTGATCAGGCGAGAGCCTGCAAGGGAAAACCGACCGCCATCATCGCAAAGACCCATAAGGGCAAAGGCGTGTCCTTTATGGAGGATCAGGCCGGATGGCACGGCAAAGCGCCGAACGAAGACGAGGCAAAACTGGCAGTAGAGGAACTGGGAGGTGAATGGTAATGGCAGAAAAAATGGCTACAAGAGCAGCATATGGAAAAGCGCTGGTGGAAATCGGCGCAGAGAATCCGAATCTGGTTGTCATGGATGCCGACCTTTCCAAGTCCACGATGACCAATGAGTTCAGCAAAACCTATCCGGAGAGATTCTTCAACATGGGTATTGCGGAACAGAACCTGTACGGAACAGCAGCGGGACTGGCGCTGTCCGGCAAGGTGGTATGCGCATCCACTTTCGCCATGTTCGCTTCCGGCAGAGCTTTTGAGATCATAAGAAACTCCATCGGATATACCGGAGCCAATGTGAAGATCTGCGCCACCCATGCCGGCATTACAGTCGGTGAGGACGGGGCAAGCCATCAGACTTTCGAAGATCTGGCCCTGATGCGGACCATTCCGGGAATGACGGTGGTGAATCCGTCCGACGGAGTCAGCGCAAGGCTTCTTCTGAAGCAGGTTGTCGGTTTTGAAGGTCCGGCATATGTCAGACTGGGCAGAGCCGCAGTTCCGGTGTTTTATGATGAGACAGCAGACATTCAGCTGGGCAGAGGAAGTCTCCTGCGCCCGGGCCGCGATGTGACGGTCATCGCAACCGGCATCATGGTGGCAGAGGCCATGCTGGCAGCATCTCAGCTGGCTGAAGAGGGCATCGATGTGAGAGTCATCGACATGCATACCATCAAGCCGCTGGACGAGGAAATCATCATAAAGGCAGCAAAAGAGACCGGAAGGATCGTGACTGCCGAAGAGCATTCCGTCATAGGCGGACTGGGAAGTGCAGTCAGCGAGGTGGTCTGCAGAAACTGCCCTGTCAGAGTGGAGATGGTGGGACAGCACGATACATATGGTGAATCCGGAAAACCTGACGAACTGAAGGAGAAGTACGGAATGACAGCCGCAGATATCGTTCAGGCGGTCAGAAAGCTGTATTAAGAAAACGTAACAGCCAGAGCGGAATCCGGCATCTGTCAGGCGGGGTACAGCCCGCCGGGATGGCCGGGTACCGCTCTTTTTTTCTCTATGTCAGCAGCGGCGGACGGCTGAAAGGGGACAGACTTCGGGAATCCTGCATATTCCGGGAACGAGTTTCATAAGGTTTAATACAGACAACCGGCCGGCAGCGGAGCCTGGTGCAGAAGGGTCCTGACACGCACGGATCAGAGCAGTGCCGCCGGCAGCAGGGAAAGGAGACAGCCTTATGAAGAAAGAGATCATCGCAATCGGGGCCGCAGCAGTCGTGCTGGTCGTGCTGATCGCATATTTTGGACTCAGTGCGGGAGAGACGAAGGTGAAATTCGAACGGGTATCAGACAAAGCTCTGCCGAGAGAGCTGGAAGCGGATATCCTGCCTGAATACAGGAATCTGGAGAGAGCGCTGGCCTGCAAGGTGGGCAATGAGATCTATATCGTCGTTACGAGAGGAGAAAAGCCCACCTCGGGCTATGATGTGAAGATAGAAAAAGTGACGCTGGAGAACAGGGATGACAAAAGCTGCCTCATCGTATCTGCAGTCTTTGCAGATCCTGAGGATGCGGAGAATCAGGCGCAGGTTATCTGCTATCCTTATGATGTGGTGAAAGCTGACCTGACAGGACTGCCGGATATCATAGAACTCCGTTCGGAATTCGCCAGATAATCAGCAGAAAAAATATTGCATCTTCCTTACAAAAATGGTATTATAAGTAATAATATGGCGAAGACAACCGATACAGAGCGAAGGAGATGTACATATGGATAGGCTGTTTTTCAGAGAATACAGAGGCAGGACTGACTCCTGCAGCGAACAGAACAGAGCGCAGCAGTTCAATATCGGCGTTACAGGACTGGGCCGGAGCGCAGGAACGACATTCGTTTCTTCGTCTCTGGCCTTTTACTTTGCGTCTATGGGGAAAAGTCTGACTTTTTGCCAGTGCCTGAATCCGGCAGAGGGCGGAGCGCTGCTCTACGATTCTGTCGCTATGGACAGACGCTTTGCCAACAGGACCTTTCACGATGTGTACAGCCTGATCAGCGAAGGAAAGCCGGTTCGTCAGACGGAGAATATGGAAAAGGGAATCAACTGGATTCTGCCCACACCGGATGACCGTCAGAAAGGGCTGACTCTGTCGGCCGAGCAGCGGGCCAGGCTTGTGAACAGCGCAAAGGGTGAGATCTGCGTCTTCGACATGAGGCCGGGAGAGGACTGGGATCCGTTTCTTCTGGACATGGATCTGATTCTCGCTGCTGCAGATCCGCTGCCGTCCATGCTCATCGCGGGATGCGAACGTTTCAGGCTTCTGAAGCGGCTCGAACTGTCCGGAAGCAGGGTGATATGGGCAGTCAACCGCGCCAACGGCGGCATCAGCAGGAGGCAGACCCGCGGCTTTCTGAAGACGAAGGATCTGATCTGGATTCCTTTCTTTGATCCGGTTCTGATCTATGCGGATGAGAACGCCTGCCGGTTCCACTGGGAAAATGATGAAATCCGGAGTAATTTGCTGGAAATTTTCACGAAAGTTTCACACGGATAACCGAGATTTGTCCCATTTGCTATTTAAAAAAGGGTCGAAATATAGTATACTTTAGGTGTATGTGTAGAAAAAAGCAAAGGGGATAAATGATGATTACATTCGACAATGTGACGAAATATTATAATACAAATGTCGGCCTTGAAAATGCCAGCGTGCACATCAGCAAGGGCGATTTTGTCTTTCTTGTAGGCCCCAGCGGAGCGGGTAAATCCACATTTATCAAGCTCATCCTGAAGGAGATCGATGCCGACAGCGGAAGCATCACCGTGGGCGGCAGAGAGGTGACAACCCTGAGCAACAGGGAGATTCCGGAACTGAGAAGGAAGATCGGAATCGTTTTTCAGGATTTCCGCCTGCTGCCGAAGAAGACGGTATATGAGAATGTGGCTTTTGCCATGGAAATCCTTCACAAGACGAAACGGCAGATCCGCAAGAAGGTTCCGCAGGTGCTGAGCCTGGTGGGCATCAGCGACAAGGCCGACAAGTATCCGGACGAGCTGTCCGCGGGGGAACAGCAGAGAGTGGCCATCGCCAGAGCCATCATCAATAATCCCACCGTTCTCATCGCAGATGAGCCGACAGGGAATCTGGATCCTGATACGGCGGCGGAGATCATGGATCTGCTGAACCAGATCAACATGACGGGCACCACCATCGTCATGGTCACCCATGCCAAAGACATCGTTGACCGCATGCAGAAGCGGGTGGTTGCCATAGAAGCCGGACACATCGTCAGAGACGAATTCGGACAGTACGGCTATGAAGAAGAGAAAAATGTCAGGGAGGAGGTCTTCGACGATGAATAGAATCGGCTACAATATCAGACAGGCCCTGACCCAGATAGGAAGAAACAAGGGGATGAGCCTGGCGTCTGTCTTTGCCATCACGGCAATGATGCTGATCCTGGGACTGTTCTTTGTCATCACCGTCAATGTGAACCTCTTTACAGAGATGGTGAAATCTGACTACGATCAGGTGGAAATATTCCTGGAGGATTCCACCAGCCGGGAGGAGGCCCAGGACATCATGGATTCTCTGGAAAAGTATCAGGGTGTGGAATCCGTAGAATACAGAACCAAGGAGGATGCCCTGAATATCCTGAAGAAAAGATGGGGAGAGAGCAGCTATCTGCTGGATTCTCTGGGTGAGAATCCGCTGCCCAGCTCGGTGCTCATAACGGTGGACTCTCTGGAGAACGCCGGGAAGGTCACAGACTATGCCGGAACACTTTCGGGAGTGGAAGACGTCAAGTACTATAAGGAGACTGTGGAGAAGCTGACCAGCGTGACCAACTTCCTGCAGATTGCGGCTCTGGTCATCATGGCTTTTCTGGTGGTCGTGTCCGTGGTGGTGGTTTCCAACACCATCAAGCTTACCGTCTTTGCCCGTGCCAGGGAAATATCCATCATGAAATACATCGGCGCCACCAACTGGTTTATCCGGGGGCCGTTCCTGGTGGAAGGCATCATTATCGGAATCTTCGCCTCCCTGGTATCAGCCGGGATCACCTGGCTTCTGTACAGCAGGATCGTCGATATGATAGGCACGCAGGTCATGACGATTCTTTCATCGCCTCTGGTGCCGGCAGGCTACCTTGCAGGAAATCTGGTCTGCATTTTCCTTGCCATGGGCATCAGTATAGGTGCCTGCGGAAGCATCATATCCATGAGGCGTTTTCTGGACACATAAAGAGGAGGGGAGAATATTGCGGAGAAAGATCTTCATCAGTCTGCTGGTATTTATCCTGGCTCTCGGCGCCGGGACCATGTCGCTGTCCTATGCGGACAATGCTTCGGACAAGCAGCAGGAGCTGAACGATATCAATGAGAAAAAGGATTCTGTTAAAGAAGATATGGAAGCTCTGACTGCCAGCATCAAAGAGCAGCAGGCAGAGGTCGACAGTCTGCAGGAATCGGTGGATGCCAAACAGGCCGAGATAGATAAGGCGCAGGCAGATATAGAACAGACTAAGAAGGATATCGAAGAAAGGCAGGACGGACTCAACAAGCGTCTGCGAACCATGTACAAAAACGGTTCGGTAGGGTATCTGGACGTGCTCCTCGGGTCCAGCAGTTTTTCGGAGTTTCTGACCAATCTGGAACTGATTCAGAGGATATACAAGGGCGATCAGGAGACCCTGAAGACCCTGGAGAAGCAGCACGATGAGCTGGAGACCAAACAGGCCGCACTGAAAGAGGAACAGGCGGAGCTGAAAGAGCAGAAGGCGGCAGCTGAAGAGAAGCAGTCAGCCCTTCAGGCCGACAAGGACATTCTCCAGTCTAAGCTGGAGGAACTGAACGCGGAGGCGGACAGGGTAAGCGGAGAAATCGCTGCTCTCCAGGACAAGGATAAGGTCTATGAGGGCGGCCAGTTCCAGTGGCCAACAACGTCCACGTACATCACATCGCCGTTCGGTTTCAGAATTCACCCGGTAACGGGCGTTTATACAGGTCATACCGGTGTCGACATCGGAGTCGGCACGGGAACACCGGTCTATGCGGCGGCTGACGGAACCGTCATCGTTGCCAGCTACGGCTACGGCGGCTACGGCGTGGCAGTGGTCATAGATCACGGCAGCGGCATCAGCACCCTGTACGGACACTGCAGCAGCCTGAAAGTCAGCACAGGGCAGACAGTAAGCCGGGGGCAGGTCATCGCACTGTCGGGCAATACCGGAGTTTCAACGGGACCGCATCTCCACTTTGAGGTCAGGATAAACGGCACATATGTGGATCCGATGCAATACTTTTAAATCTGAAACAGAAACAAAAGGATGAAGAATGAACTTACAACCGATAATCAAAGAGTTACTGCATAAACGGGGCATTTCCACAGATGAGGAGATTGCCGAATTCCTGTCGGACAAGCCCCGGAAGACATACGATCCATTCCTGCTTCTCAACATGGAGGCAGGAGTGGATTTCATATTGTCTGCCATCGAGGACGACGAGAAAATCTGCATCTATGGAGACTATGACGCAGACGGAATCACCTCCACAGCGGTCATGATGGAGGTTCTCTCTCAGCTGACCGACAACCTGGCCTACTATATTCCGTCCCGCTTTGAGGAAGGGTACGGTCTCAACTGTGAAGCACTGGACAGGATCAAGGCGGCCGGGGCGGATCTGGTCATCACTGTGGACTGCGGCAGCGTTTCCTGTATGGAGGTGGAGCATGCCAGGGAGATCGGTCTGAAAATCCTGGTGACGGATCACCATACCGTTACGGACAGGATTGCAGACTGCCTGGTCATCAATCCGATGCAGCCGGGCTGTCCCTATCCGTTCAAGCATCTGGCCGGTGTAGGTGTCGCCTTCAAGGTGGCTCAGGCTATAGCTGCTGAAACCGGTCTGGATAAAAGGGTGGTGAACCGTACACTGGATCTGGTAGGCATCGGTACCATCGGAGATATCGTTCCGCTGGTCGATGAGAACAGAACCCTTGCAAAGTACGGCATACGGGCTGTCAATGTCAGCAGCCGTCCTGGTCTGCAGGCTCTCATAGAGGGAGTGAGCCTGCATCAGGGCAGCATCAGTTCGGAAAACATATCCTATATCATCGTTCCTCATCTCAATGCGGCCGGCCGGATGGAGGATGCCCGCATCGGGGCGTCGCTGATGATGGAGAGAGATGCAGAGAAGGTGGGAAGAGGCGTTGCAAGGCTGGTGGAATGCAACCGCAGCCGGAAGCAGATCCAGAGCGAGACTTTCGACCGGTGCAGAGAAATCCTGGAAGAAAGATATGCAGACGACCTCTTCTATGTCATAGATCTGGAGGATGCCCACGAAGGAATCACAGGCATCGTGGCGGGGAAGATCAAAGAGACCTATGGAAGACCTGCCGTGATCGTGACGCCTACAGGAGAAGGATGCCTGAAAGGCACGGGAAGAAGTATCGAAGGCGTCAACATCTATCAGCTGCTGAAAGAGAACGAGGAACTCTTTGAGCGGTTCGGCGGTCACAGTGCGGCCTGCGGCTTCACGATGAAAAGGGAGCATCTCGACGAGCTGCGGCAGAATCTGAACCGCTCCATGGAGAAGCTTCTGAAGGAAAATCCGGATCTCTTCACCTGCTCCATCACACCGGATCTGGATCTGGAAGCCTGCGATGTGAGCATGGAGACGGCAGCACAGCTCAGACTTCTGGAACCTTTCGGCTGTGCCAATCCTCAGCCTCTGGTCAGGATCGCCATGCGTCCGTCAGCTGTCCGCAGGATGGGAAATCAGGGGCAGTACACCAGGTTCAACGGGATTCTGGAGGATGGAAGAGAACTTCAGTGCGTCATATTTAAGGACGCACACGAATATGATGAAATACTGCAGCGGGAGGAATTCATCCGGGTGACAGGCACACTGGCCAGTCAGTCCTGGAACGGAAAGCAGTATCTGCAGATGACGGTTCTGAACGCGCAGCAGATCGGGTGACAGATTATGATCAAGATGAAAAAGAAAAAATTTATACTTCTGATATGCGTCGTCGTGATCGCCTCTCTGCTTGCTGCGGGAGCCGGACTGGCGGTCTTTGTCAGCGCGAACGATATGGTGCTTGTGAACCGGGATGATTACAAGACCCTGAGCGATATGGGAAGCAGGTACGGCAAGCTCTATTCCCTGCAGAAGACACTGGAGAACCAGTTCCTGTACGAGATCGATGAGGATGCGCAGATGGAGGCCGTATACAAGGCAGTGACAGATGCCCTGGGTGACAAGTACACATCCTACATGACCGAAGAGGAATATGAGAAGTGGAAAGAGGCAGTCACAGGAACTTTCACCGGTGTGGGTCTGGTCTTTATGGAAACAGAGAACGGAGACATTGTCGTGACAAAAGTCGTGGACGGTGGACCTGCGGATACTGCAGGGCTGAAGGCAGGCGACCGGCTTCTGAAGGTTGACGGAAAAACATGCGAGGATATCACGGACATGGCATCCAGGCTGCGCGGCGACGAAGGCACCAGCCTGAAGCTTTCCTACGAACGGGACGGCAAGGTGAAGGAGGTCGCCATGGTGCGCGCCCAGGTGGAAGAACCGACGGTCTATTCCGCTGTGATAGATGACAGGTACGGGTATATTCAGATCCTGTCCTTCGAGCAGACCACGGCGGACCAGTTCAGAACAGAGCTGGCGGAGATGGAAAAGAAAGGTGTTGCGGGTCTTGTCGTGGATCTGAGAAACAATCCGGGCGGTCTGGTGGATCAGGGAATTGAGGTGGCAGATATGCTGCTGCCGGAATGCACCATCACCCATACTGAGGACAAAAACGGCAAGAAAGAATATCACAATTCCGATGAGAACTGCACCAGTCTCAGATATGTGCTGCTGGTCAACGAAAAGACCGCCAGCGCATCGGAAATCATAGCTGCCGCGGTCAAGGACAACGGCGGCGGAAGTCTGGTGGGCGCGAAGACCTTTGGAAAGGGTATCATACAGGGCACGGTGGAATTCAAAGACGGAAGCGCCGTGAAGATGACGATCATGCAGTATCTCTCTCCGAAGGGCAGTGTCATTCAGGGAAAAGGAATCGAACCTGATTATAAAGTCAGCCTGCCGGAAGACGCAGACAAAGATCTTCAGCTGGAAAAAGCGCTGAAACTCCTTAAATAATATAAACCCTTTGACTTTAGCACGTAAAAGTGATATACTGGCTATGTAATGTGCTAAAGCGCGGAAAGGAGTCAGGCACCAATGGCATACGATTCAAAATTTAAAAGAGACGATATTGATGAACTTTTTGACGCAGTTCTGACATTGAAGGACCGGGAGGACTGTTACAGGTTTTTCGAGGATATCTGCACGATCAACGAGATTCACGCAATCGCGCAGCGGCTTCAGGTTGCGAAACTGCTCTCACAGAAGAAGACCTACAGCGAGATCGAAGAAATCACCAAGGCTTCCACGGCAACCATCAGCAGGATCAACAAGTGCCTCGTATATGGTGCCGACGGTTACCAGAGAGTTCTGGAGAGACTGGCAAACCAGAAGAAAAAATAGCATAGTCATGCGGGAAAACCGGGACGTTATATGGCGTCCCTTCTTTTTTTATGATAAAATCAGGATGCGAGGTGAACAATAATTGAACAGTATATATCTTTATGACGGTCCCTTTGAACGGGGCGAAAAAGGCTGGGATCTTATCCGCATGGCTGCGGCGCGGCACGGTGCGGAGACCGGCATGGAAACGGACTTTTTTCAGGTGGAAATGGTGCGCGACGAAAAGGGAAAACCTTTTTTCGCCGATACGCCTCTGGAGTTTTCTCTCAGCCACAGCGGCCTGCTCTGGCTCTGCATGTTTTCAGACAGGCCCTGCGGACTGGATCTGCAGGTCGTGAAAGAGTGCAGCTGGGAGGATATCGCCCGCCGGCAGTTTACGGAGGACGAGCAGCATTATGCCCGCATCTGGGGCATCGACGGCTTCTTTGATGTATGGGTCAGAAAAGAGGCGTTCTGCAAGTGTACGGGTCAGGGACTGTTTTCTCCTATGCCGCCGGTGGTGGACAGCAGCATGGATCTGGTGAAGGCGGCGGAATGGGATGGACTCACCTATTATTTTACCGACATTGATATTGCGCCGGATCTGAAATGCTGTGCATGCACCATGGAGCAGGAGAAGATCGAGATGAGAATACTGGCATAAGAGGAACACATGCCGGAACAGAACGTCAGGAGGACAGGATTTATGGATATCAGTGATGCGGCTCTGCGCCATCTGGCTTCCCGCAGCCGTACATCATCAGAACTGAAGCGTTATCTGGCGGGCAGAGGATTTCAGGAGGAGGAAATCCGCGGTCTGATTGCGGATTTCGAGGAGTGCGGCTACCTGAACGACGGCAGATACTGCCGGGAATATTTCGAATATGCCTTCGGAAAGGGAAAAGGCAGGCAGAGAGTCTTTGCCGAGCTGAGAGAAAAGGGTGTGAACAGCACCCTGATCGAAAACGCCTACGAGGATTACTGCCTTGAGGAAGGCGAACCCTGTGAGAGGGAGAGAGCCATGGAGGAGGCGCGAAAGGTGCTGGGGCTGGCCGGCTTTTCCGAAGACGAGGCGGTGCCGGAAAAGGTCCTCGCACGTATCGGACGCAGACTCAGTGCAAAGGGATACAGCGGAGACATCATTTACAGTGTGATAGGAGAACTGCGCAGATGAGCAGAACAGAGAGAACGGAATTACTTATAGGAAAAGAAGGAATAGAGAAGCTGGCTTCATCCAGCGTGCTGGTCTTCGGAGTCGGCGGCGTGGGAGGCTATGTCTGCGAAGCCCTGGCAAGAGCAGGCGTCGGAGCCATCTCCGTAGTGGATAACGACCGGATCTCGGAGAGCAATATCAACCGGCAGATCATAGCGACTACGGAGACCATAGGACGCCGGAAGACAGAAGTCATGGCCGAGAGGATCGGCTCTGTCAATCCCCAGTGCCGGGTGCAGAGATTTGACTGCTTCTATCTGCCGGGGGATGAAGACGTCTGCGGCCTCTTTGACTTTGCGGCCTATGACTATGTGGTGGATGCGGTGGATACGGTGGCTGCCAAGATCGACATCATCTGCAGATGCAAAGAGGCAGGAACGCCTGTCATATCATCCATGGGCACGGGCAACAAAATGGACCCGGGCCGCTTTGAAATAGCAGATATCAGCAGAACCAGCGTCTGTCCTCTGGCTAAGGCTGTCAGAAAGGCGCTCAGAGACCGCGGAATCAAAGGTGTCAAGGTCCTCTATTCCAGAGAGGAGCCGGTGAAGACAGGAAACCGCACGCCGGGAAGCATCAGCTTCGTACCTCCTGCCGCCGGACTGATGATCGCCGGACAGGTGGTGCGGGATCTGCTGGCGCTGGAATGCTGAAGCTGCAGGGTTCATATATATAGAGGGAACGATGAGATTCAGGAGGTAATCATATGAATCAGAAATATCCCTTTGTGAACCCGCCGCTGCCCTATGCCTATGACGCTCTGGAGCCGTATATCGATGCGGAGACGATGCATCTGCATCACGATGCCCATCTGCAGACCTATGTGGACAATCTGAACAGAACGCTGGCAGACTTTCCTGTGCTGCAGCAGTGGACGCTGACAGAACTGATCGAGCGGCTTCCGCTGATTCCATGGGAGATCAGAGACGCGGTCCGAAATAATGCGGGAGGCGTTTACAACCATATCATGTATTTCAGCCAGATGGCGCCTCAGGGCCAGAGAATGCCGCCCGGAGGAAAGCTGGCGGAGATGATCGACCAGCGTTTCGGCAGCTTTGACGCATTTAAGGAGAACTTCACGACCGCGGCGCTGTCCGTGTTCGGATCCGGAAACGCCTGGCTGGTTACGGACAGAGACGGCTGTCTGCAGATTGTGACTGCGAAGGATCAGGATAATCCTCTGACAGGAGGGCTTCCGCCGGTGCTGAACATCGATGTGTGGGAGCACGCCTATTATCTGAAACATCATAACCGGCGGGCGGACTACATAGAAGACTGGTTCCGCTGTGTGGACTTTGCAAAAGCGGGAGAGCGGCTGTGAAAAATTAATCTGATTTTAATCTTCCTTCCCTTTTTCTTTAATCTGGAAGATGTATCCTATGGATACAAAAGGGGAAAACATAGAAAAATCAGAAAGGAAATGAAAATCATGGATATGTTGGAAAAGGCTGAAAAAATAAGAGAGAAGACAGGTGTCTCCTACGAAGATGCAAAGGCTGCTCTGGAGGCTGCGGACGGCGATATGCTGGATGCCGTCGTGCTGCTGGAAAACCAGGGGAAGATCAGAAAGCCCGAAGTGCAGTACTATACGACGAGACAGGAGGATACCAGCCAGGAGTTCAAGGAGGCTGCAAAAGCCTATGAACAGCAGGCGGGAGGAGAAGGATTCAGCGGTGTTCTGAAGCGCTTCTTCAGCTGGTGCGCCGAGATGATAAAGAAAGGCTGCGAAAACTTCTTTACGGTGAGCAGAAAAGGCGAGGAGATCATGACCGTTCCGGTCCTGCTGCTGGTACTGCTTCTCATCTTCGCATTCTGGGTCATCGTGCCTCTGCTGATCGCAGGACTGTTTTTCGGGTTCAGGTACTCCTTTCAGGGAGAGATCACCAGAGCGGTGGATGTGAACAAAGCCTGCGACAAGGCTGCGGAAGCCTGTGAAAGCGTGAAGCAGGAGTTTAACAGAAACAACTGATACGGGGAGGAAAAGCAGTGACAGATACGAAACAGATTCTGCTCATAGAAGATGAGGAAAAAATCGCCAGATTCATAGAGCTGGAGCTGGTGCACGAAGGCTACGGCGTGGAGAAATCATATAACGGAAGAGAAGGACTCGGACTTGCGGAGAGCGGACGGTTCGATCTGATCCTGCTGGATATCATGCTGCCGGAACTCAGCGGACTGGAGGTGCTTCGGCGCCTCCGCCGCACAAGCGACGTTCCGGTCATCATGCTGACTGCCAGAGATGCGGTCATGGACAAGGTCTCCGGACTGGATGCCGGAGCGGACGACTACATCACCAAGCCTTTCGCCATAGAGGAGCTGCTGGCAAGGATCCGTGTCATTTTCAAACAGAGGGGGAGAGGGAAACAGGACACGAGAAAGATCACTGTCAAAGAGGTGACCATGGATCTTGACCGCCATGAAGTCACCTGCCGGGGCGAGTCTGTGGAGCTGAACCACAGGGAGTATGAACTGGTGCGGACCCTGATGGAAAACAGAAACATCGTCATGAACCGGGAACAGCTGATGAACGCTGTCTGCGGATACGACTACATGGGAGAAAGCAATATCATCGACGTGTATGTCAGATATATCCGCTCCAAGATCGATGACCGGTTCGGCATCCGGTTCATCACCACCGTAAGAGGTGTGGGATATGCTATCAAAGAGGAATGATAAACAGTGGAAAAAACAAACGAAAGCAGCAGAATGACATCTATAGCCAGAAGGATCAGCATGGACTTCTGGCTGAAGCAGTTTTCTGATTTCCTGCTGATTGATCTGCTGATTGCGGGACTCGTCGTTATGACCTTCTTCTTCTGGAGAGAGGGTCTTGTGCCGGAGGGTCAGATCGCAGCGGACCGCTATTTTCAGGGAGAAGACCTCGCCGGCCTTCAGTATGTCATAGAGACAGACAGCGGAGGGGTCTACAGCTGTTATATCAGGGATACCCTTGAGATGCTCAGAGTGCCGGCCATCATCCTTTTAGTCTGTGAGGGACTGATCCTGACCGGCAGGCTTTTCGGCACAGGCAGAGTCAGACGCCGCATGAAGCCTCTGTATGATATCGCTGTACGGACAGAGCAGCTGTCCAGCCAGCCTTTCGACAGCGGCAAATTCGAAAGCATGGAAAAGGCCATCTCCAGCCTGGATCCGGATTTACCGGGCGCCCGGATCACCACCGGGGACAAGGATCTGCTCAGTCTTGAAATCGCCATCAACAATATGCTGGAACGGATGAGGGAGAGCCACAGACAGCAGGAACGCTTCGTTTCCGATGCCTCCCACGAACTGCGTACGCCTGTCTCTGTGATTCAGGGATATGTCAATATGCTGGACCGCTGGGGAAAAGAGGACGAGAAAATCCTGGAAGAAGGGATCGAGGCCATCAAGAACGAATCAGAGCATATGAAGAATCTCATCGAGCAGCTTCTGTTCCTGGCCAGGGGCGACGGAGGCCGAAATACCCTTCATATGACGGAATTCGATCTTACCGAAATGGTAAGAGATGTCTGGGAGGA
>JBJESV010000094.1:0-74291 GCA_051882975.1 Emergencia sp. | reverse complement strand
TTATGAACCGAATCTTTTTTCCCGGCTTGCGAAAAAGCAGAGCAGATGGTATACTATAATTTAAATCAATCATTAAAATGGAGATACTATGAGAACAGACAGAAAAACTGACGAACTGAGACCAGTGCGGATCACAGATCACTATCTGATGAATCCTCAGGGATCGGTTCTGATAGAAATGGGAAATACAAAAGTCATATGCACCGCATCTGTGGAGGAATCCACGGCGAAGCATCTGACTGGCACCGGAAAAGGCTGGGTAACGGCAGAGTATGCCATGCTGCCAGGATCCACGGGAAACCGGAAAAAACGGGAAAAGGGAAAGCCGGACGGGCGTTCTGTGGAGATACAGAGGCTCATAGGCCGGTCCCTTCGCGCTGTAGTCGACATGGACAGGCTGGGGGAGAGAACCATCTGGATAGACTGTGATGTGATCCAGGCTGACGGCGGTACCAGAACCGCATCCATTACCGGCGCCTATGTGGCTATGGTCCAGGCTATGGAATGGATGAAGGCACAGGGAATGATCGACGAAATCCCCGTCAGGGGATGCGTTGCTGCGGTCAGTGTGGGCGTTGTAGACGGGGAAAGACTGCTGGATCTCTGCTACAGCGAGGATTCTCATGCCAAAGTTGACATGAACATCGTCATGACCGACGGCGGAGAGTTCATCGAAATACAGGGAACGGGAGAAGAAGCACCGTTTTCAAAGGACGATCTGACTGAACTGCTGGCTCTGGGAGAGAAAGGATGTGCGGATCTGCACCGTGCCCAGAAGGCTGTTCTGGAAAAATAGAAAGAAATATGCGGTAAAAGCAGCCCTGAAAGGAAGGAAGAACGAGTTATGGAAACCATTATCGCCGCTACGAGGAACCGGCACAAGATAGAGGAAATTGAAGCGATCACCCGCAAATTCGGTATGGAGATCATCTCCAGAGATGATGCCGGACTGCCGCCTGTGGAAATCGAAGAGGACGGAGAGACCTTTGAAGAGAACTCCTTTAAGAAAGCCTCCGAAATCATGAAATTGTGCGGAAAAACCACGATCGCCGATGATTCCGGCCTCATGGTGGATTATCTGGGAGGCGCTCCGGGTGTCTATTCTGCCAGGTTTGCAGGCGAAGGCGCCAGTGATGAGAGAAACAACAGGAAACTTCTGGACAGCCTGGAGGGGATCCCGTATAAAGAAAGGCGGGCGTGCTTTGTCTCCGTCATAACCATGGTTCGTCCGGACGGAGAAACCCTGGTGGCCAGAGGTGAATGCCGCGGTCATATCATCGATATGCCGGTGGGAGAGAACGGATTCGGCTATGACCCTCTGTTTGTTCCGGACGGATTCCAGCGGACCTTCGCTCAGCTGGAGCCGGAGGAGAAAAACCTGATCAGCCACCGTGCAAAAGCACTGCAGGAGCTGGAGCGGCTCCTGAGAGAAAGGAATGCATAATTCATGAAAAGCAGATTCGGCAGGATGGTCATCCTGGGAATCAGACAGTTCCAGGATCCGTATTACCAGGGATTTGCGGCTCAGATGTCCTTCTACATCATGCTGTCCCTGGTGCCGACAATCATCGTTTTATCACAGATACTGGGTGTCCTGGATATTTCCCTGGACATCATAGACGGATGGATCGACAGATATGTTGCGCCCGGTATGGCGGATACTTTGAAAGCTCTGCTTTCCAACCGGTCTGTGACGACAGCCAATATCTTTCTGATCATTACCGCTCTGTGGGCGGCATCGAGGGCGCAGTTCTCCATGATGCGCATCGCCAACTATACCTATACCAGCGGGAAGACAACCGGCGGGTTCTTCAGAGAGCGCTTTCGCGCCATGAAGACCATGTCTGTGATGCTTTTCACCATCGCTTTTGTCATCATCGTGCCTGTGTACGGCGAGATGATACTGAAGATTCTCTTTGGAAAAATCATCGAGGGATCTGTCATCGACAGCCTGTGGACTTTTCTCAGGTGGCCGGTTTCCGGCGCCATGTACTTCCTGGCGGTATCATACAACTACTATGTGCTTCCAAATGAGAAACTGGAGTTTCGGGAGATCCTGCCGGGCGGGATATTTGCAGCAGTGGGCATGCTGGTCGTGACCATCGTCTATTCCTACTATGTGAGATATTCTGTCAATTACGACATCATATACGGTTCTCTGGCAAGCATCGTTGCCCTGCTGTTCTGGTTCTACCTGCTGTCATGGGTGCTGGGACTGGGAATCGTATTCAATAAAGTCTGGAAAGAGACAAAGAAGGAAGGTGCGATCATTGAATACTGAGATCGGAAGTGTGCTTTATGATTATGGTAAAGGTCTTTATGCCAATATAACCAACCGGTGCCCGTGCAGATGCAGTTTCTGCATCCGGGACATGACAGAGGGTCTGGGCAGTGCGGATTCGCTCTGGCTCAAAAGAGAACCTTCGGTTGAAGAGGTCATCGATATGCTGAAAGAATGGAAGCTGGAAAATTATGACGAGCTGGTCTTCTGCGGCTACGGCGAACCGACGGAGCGTCTTGAGGAGCTGCTGGAAATCGCCGCATGGGTGAAGGAGAACACCGCCCTGAAGGTGCGTATCAACACCAACGGACTTGCGGATCTGATCCACGAACGGGATACGGCTCAGGAGCTTTCCGGCCTTATCGATACCGTGTCGATAAGCCTGAATCAGGCAGACCGGGAAAAATACGCGGCGCTCTGCCATCCCAAGTTCGGCGAGGCCGCCTTTGATGCGATACTGAAATATACGAAAGACGTTCAGCAGTATGTGCCCGATGTGGCAATGTCCGTGGTCGGTGTGATTCCGGAGGAGGACATCGCGGCATGCAGGCAGATAGCTGCCGGCTTTGGAATTGATCTGAGGGTCAGATAGGCCGGCTGTGCAAAGGAGCGTGGCATATGAACAAAAAAAGATACAAAGTAAAACCGAGATTTTTCCTGGTCGTCATCATTGTAATCTGCCTGATTGCAGGGGCGGGGGCTTTCCTCCTGCGGGGATGTTCCGGCAGTGAAGGAGACGCCATGACCGCAGCCAATATCCAGACACAGAGCATGCGGGGCAGAAAGATGATGCAGGCGGCCAGATCCTACATAATGAACGAGGATCTCCGTTACGATGATTCCTACTTTGCCGGCGGTTATCCGCCGGATGATATCGGCGTGTGCACCGATGTGGTGTGGAAAGCATTCCTGGGGATCGGAGTGGATATCAAAGCGCTGGTGGATGAGGACATAGCAGAAAACTACGAGGCTTATGCGGACATCGTATCCGTGCCGGATCCCAATATCGACTTCCGCCTCGTTCCGCAGCTGGAGCGTTTCTTTGAGAGAAACGCACAGGTGCTGACGACAGATCCCAATGACATTCTGGCATGGATGCCGGGGGACATCGTCACCTTTGAGTCCAGCCATGTGGCCATCGTCAGCAGCTTCAGAAATCTGTGGGGACAGCCTTACATCATACAGCACGGGAAGGATCCTGCCGCGGAGGAGGACCGGATCGCGGCTTCAGACGGAATGGAGATATCGGGTCATTTCAGATGGCCTCTGTATAACAGTTGAGACAAGCGAGATTCATTGAGGGAGGAAAAAGGAGATTATGAAAAGGGCGTTAATCATTCTGAACCCGTGCGCGGGTACAAAACACGCGAACAAATATTTCGTGGAAATCATAGACGTGTTCTGCCAGGCAGGCTGGGATGTGGTGGTGAAGACCACGGCGGCTTCCGGCGACGGTACAGTCATCGCCATGGAGAGAGCCGGTGAGTTTGATCTGGTGGTATGTATCGGCGGAGACGGCACTTTCAATGAGGTGATCGACGGCGTGGCAAAGTCCGGTACATCTGTTCCGGTAGGATATATAGCGGCAGGAAGCACCAATGATTTTGCAGGAAGCCTGGGGCTGTCAAGGGATGTGGTCCAGGCCGCCAGAGATATCGTCAGCGGACAGGTCAGAACTCTGGACGCAGGAAGCTTCAACGGAAGACATTTCTCCTATGTGGCTTCTTTCGGCGCTTTCACAAGGACATCTTATGAAGCGCCTCAGTCTATCAAAAATGCCCTGGGGCATCTGGCATATATCCTGGAGGGAATCAAGGATATCCCGTCCATCAGGCCTGAACGTCTCTATCTGAAGATGGAAAACGGAGTCTATGGAGGGGATTACATCTTCGGGGCCATCTGCAACTCCACATCACTGGGGGGCATTCTGACCCTGTCAGATGATCTGGTTGACATGAACGACGGCAAGTTCGAGGTTCTCCTGATCAAATCGCCTTCCAACATTCTGGAACTGAATCAGATTCTCATCGCACTGACGACGCAGAACTTCGACTGCCCGCTGATCTCCTTCTTCAGCAGCAGCAGACTGGAGATCACGGCGGATCCGCAGATGCCGTGGACTCTGGACGGAGAGTATCAGGAGGGAGCGGAGCACATCGTGGTTGAAAACGAACACAGCGCCATCCGCCTCGTGACGTCCGGAAAGTGAACATAATGCAGAATTAATATGCAAATAAACTTATAAAAATAGATTTAAACGGGAAATTTCTTAAGAAATCTTAAGGAATTCTTAAGCGGTAAAATCGTTGAAATTTAAACGGTTTTGCCGCTTTTAGTTTGTGAAAGTTATGTGAAGAATGGGCAGAAAGGTTGACTTTGTGGTGTATATAAAGTAAGATAATACCTGTGAGACAATTGAAAAACATGAAAAGGAAGATAGTATTATGACCAATCACTCAATGACGAGAGTCAATACTAAAATCAAAAGGGTGTTTAAAACAACTGCCTCAGTTTTTCTGATCGTCATGATGACATGTGCTTCTGTATTCGCTTCTGACAGCGCACCTGCTGCAGGGGAGGAACAGAGTCAGGTCTGGGCGATCACCATTGGAGATGAAGAAATCTTATATGTTGATTCTGAAGAAACCGGGATGCAGGTGATAGAGGGGCTTAAGAACTGTTACCTGACTGAGGGTTCTACTGTCATCGATGTGCAGTTCGACCCGGAAATCCAGGTGAAGCAGATCGTTCAGACTGAGGAGAACGGGTACATCGCCCAGAGTTCTCTCTCAGACGTCGAGGAGGCTGTCAAGCAGCTGAGCGACGGCAGAACAGAGTATTACGTATACAGGACAGAAGAAGGCGAATCACTGGCATCCATCGCCAAGGACGAGAAGGTCTCCGCAGAGAGACTGGTTACTCTGAATTTTGATGAGTACGAGGCTGATGAGATCATCAGAGAAGGCACCTATCTGGTTCTGTACAGAGAAGTTCCTTATCTGAACGTTACAACAGTCGAAGAAGTGACTTCCAAGAAGTCGATCAGCTACGATACAGTATATAAGAAGACCGCTTCTCTGGCGCTGGGAGTCAGCAAAGTGCAGACAAAGGGCGTCAAGGGAACGAAACAGATCGTCGAGCAGGTCACAAAGGTGAACGGTGAGACGACCGGTACTGAGCTGATTTCTTCAGAAGTTATCAAGAAAGCGACCAGCAAGGTCGTCCTTCAGGGGACATCATCGGTTACAGCGAAAGCAGGCAAGACTTATGATTTTGCTTCCGGTTCAGATGTTGTGGAATATGCGAAGAAGTTTATAGGCAACCCGTACAGATACGGAGGAACCAGCCTGACCAGCGGTGCGGACTGTTCCGGTTTCGTATATGCGGTCTATAAACATTTCGGCGTCAACCTTCCGCGTGTGGGACAGTCATCTGTCGGCAAGGCAGTGTCCTATAAGAACGTGAAGAAGGGAGACATCCTGATCTACTCCGGTCATGTTGCAATCTATGCCGGAAACGGACAGGCGATTCACGCAGTCAATGAACGTCTTGGAATCAGAATCACCAGCGTGAACTACACAGGAAGTGTCATCGCTGTAAGACGGATTTTCGACTAACTGAAAAGGATGTTTTATGAACTTTTTAAAACAGAAAATTTCTAAAAAGTACGTGATTGCAGGGGCCGTTGTCCTTGCAATTGCTGTTTTCGCGGCGGTAACCTCTTTCCAGGCCTATGCCAACGAGGATTACTGGGCCGTGAAAATCGGAGATGACACTGTGGCCGTGTTCTCCAGCGAGAGCAAGGCAAAGCAGGTCATCAGAGATGTGAAAAACCATTATATCACTGAGGGCGCCGAGGTCAGGGCGATCTCCTGCACACCGGAAATGACGGTGGAGCAGCAGACCTACAGGATCTACGACCGCCCCGAAACCGCAGCTGTGGATGAAACAGTGGACTATATCCTGTCAGGTACACGGGAGAAAGTCACCTACACGGTGAAGAGCGGAGACAGCGCATGGAGTATTGCTGAAAGCCATGGCTTCACGGTGGAGGAACTGGCGGAGATGAACGACACGGATGTGGAAAGCATCGCGGTCATGTTCCCGGGAGATGAACTGAAACTCTATCAGACCAGACCGATGGTCAATGTGACGGTAACTCAGCTGATCACTTCTGAGAAGAAGATAAAATACGAGACAGTTACTGAGAAATCGTCCAGTGTTCTGCTGAACACCACTGTTGTCAAGCAGGAAGGTGTCTACGGAAAGAAGCAGGTGACGGAACTGGTCACCACCGAGAACGGAAAGGTGATCGAGAGTGAGGTTCAGGCTTCAGAGATCCTGAAATCTCCGAAGAAGGAGATTGTCGTCAAAGGGACAGGCACACTGTCTGCACCGACAGGCGGCAGGACCTATGACGGAGACGGCCAGGCCATCGCCAGCTACGCACTGAAATTTGTCGGCAATCCGTATGTATACGGCGGAAGCAGCCTGACAAAGGGTGCAGACTGTTCCGGTTTCGTTATGGCTGTCTATAAGCACTTCGGCATCATAATGGCGCACGATGCCGATGCTATGAGAAACTACGGCAGAGAAGTCTCCCTGGCTGAGGCGCGGCCTGGAGATCTGGTATGCCACTACGGACACGTAGGTATTTATATCGGCGGCGGAATGATTGTTCATGCTGTCAATGAGGGTATGGGAATTGCAGTAACCGGAGCCAGCTATACCGGACCGGTCATCACTGTAAGACGCATAGTAGAATAACATAGAGAACGCACAGAAAAGAGACGGATTTTTGCTTGCCGTCTCTTTTTTTGTGTTTTTTGAAGCAAAAATGTAAAGTAAGCTTGACATGAAGAAGAAAAAGATGTATAGTTTATGTAAAGTTAACTTTACATCATGATGAAGGGGTTTCCAATATGAAAAACAGACTTGAAGAGATCAGGTCAGCCAGAGGAATCAGGCAGGACGAGCTGGCAAAGGCGCTGGAAGTGTCCAGGCAGACCATCAGCTCACTGGAAAACGGGAAGTACAACCCGTCCATCCTGCTGGCGTTCAAGATCGCAAGATACTTCGGCATGACCATCGAAGAGATATTTATCTATGAGGAGGATTTGTAAAATGTTATGCAGAATTTGTGGAACAGGAGATAAAAAAGCAGAAAAGATCATGAGGATTGCTGTATTTGCCGCAGGCATCTTCAGCCTGATTTTCGGCATCGTCTTCAACAGCTGCTTGGAGGAAAGCCAGCACAATCTGTCCATGCTGGCAGGCATGTTCTCCGGTGCAGGTACAGGCCTGCTGGCCCTTGCGGTGTTCTTCGAGCTCCGCGACCGTTTCATGTCGCCGGAAAAGAAAAAGGAGAAGGAGATCGAAAAAAACGACGAGCGGAATGTCCGTCTCATGGAGAAGACCATGTCCATCGTCGCTGTAAGCGGCGTGATCACCTTCGCCGTACTGGCCTTTGTCCTGGTGGGACTGGGTTATGTGGTGCCGTCCCTTCTGGTCATCGCTGCCATCTATCTGCAGCTGATCACCTACTTTATCGCTTACAGAGTGTGGAGCAGCAGAATTTAGCGCTCATAGATCTGCTGGCTGCCGCTGATGGCTTTTTCCAGATAGTCGTCGATCCATGCTGAGGCTGCAGGCAGATTTCTGGAGCAGATGTGATAGTACAGCGTTTCAGCATTGCTGCAGAGCGCTTCAATGCCGTACAGCCTGCAGAACCGGATCCACATGGTGATGACAGGCGCTTTGAAAGAATAATAGAATAACGGAACGATGCAGTTACCGCTGATCAGAGCCAGCTCATGCTGGAACTGAAAGGCGGTTTCTGCCGCTTCTTCGGGAGTCCTGGCTTTGCGAAGACGGGCCGCGATTTCTCCAAGTCCGCTGATCTCTTCGTCAGAGGCCGATTCTATGGTACGCTGGACGACCAGATGTTCCAGAGCACGGCGTACTTCCAGGATGGAAAGGATCTCTCCATTTCCCAGAACACCTCCCTGATATTCCATGATGGCGGTGAGAGTGGTAAGACTCCCCGTCCTTCTGTAGTCCGTCACAAAGGTGCCCTGACGGGGGATTATTTCCAGAAATCCCTGTTTCTCAAGTTCATTGAGCCCTCCGTTGATGACTGCGCGGCTGACCTGCATCTGCTGCGCCAGCTCCCGTTCGGGAGGAAGTCTGGTACCGACGGGCAGTTCTCCCGACAGGATCATGCCCTGCAGCTGCTTGATAAAAAGATCCTTCAGGCTGGGCGCCGATAGTCTGCTGAATTCCATAATTTCCTTCCTTTCATGCTCTTTTCTCAGTTTCTTCTCCGCTGCTTGCGGGTATTCTGTGCCTTATTTTTGCGCTCTGACTGTGGCTATACCAGATACCACGTGATGATTTTATCATATTTCCGCAGTACATTCAACTGAAACCGCTCGATTACAGGGCTCCGGTAATTGACAGTCTATTTTGACAATGATAACATATTAACAAACACTGGTACAGCCACGATAAATTGAGAAAGAGGAACAGGCTATGAAAGAGTATAAAGTGCTTGAGATCAAAAAGAGTGTTTTCGCCGACAACGATGCCAGGGCGGATCTTCTGAGAAAGGAACTGAAAGAAAAAGGTGTATTTCTCCTGAACCTCATGTCATCACCGGGATCGGGGAAGACCACCACCCTGATGCGGACCATTGATGCACTGAGAGATCAGCTGAAGATTGCCGTCATGGAGGCGGATATCGACTCCGATGTGGACGCACAGACCGTTTCACAGGCAGGAGTGCAGACCATCCAGCTGCATACCGGAGGCATGTGTCACCTGGATGCGGATATGACGCGACAGGGCATGGAGGGACTGGCGGCAGGAGATGCGGATCTGGTTGTCCTGGAGAACGTGGGAAATCTGGTCTGCCCTGCCGAATTTGATACCGGTGCGGTAAAAAACGCCATGATTCTGTCGGTTCCGGAGGGACATGACAAACCTCTGAAATACCCGCTGATGTTCACCGTATGCGATGCGGTGCTCATTAACAAGACAGACGTATTGCCGTATTTCGATTTCGACGTGGAAAAATGCATAGAATACATCCACATGAGAAATCCGAAAGCTGAGATCTTCCCGGTCAGCGCGAAGACCGGAGAAGGCATGGATGCCTGGACTGCATGGCTTGCAGAGCAGGTGAGGAAATGGAAAGAACAGGAGAAGTAACCATGGATAAGTACAGAGGATATAAGCCGGATCTCCCTCAGGAGCCGGTGAGAGAGAAAATTCTGCAGCTGGGTCAGATGATCACAGACAGAATCGGACACAAGGTCACTGCAGACGATCCGGAATACTGGGGTCTTGCCTGCGTGGTCACCGATGAGATGGCAGATGTGGCCCTGAAGATGAAGGTGAGAAATCCTATGACACTGCCTCAGCTGGTTCAGGCCACCGGCATGGAGGAGGAAAAGCTGGAGAAGCTGCTCTTCGATATGTGCGTGGTGGGTCTGCTGGAATACAACTGGGAAAACCCGAAACGGGAGAAGCAGTACGTCCTGCCTATGTTTGTGCCGGGCAGTGCGGAATTCACCAACATGAATGCGCAGCAGCTGGAGGAGCACCCGGAGCTGGCCCATTTCTTCGAGAGAATGTCCCGCCTGCCCCTGGAAAAGGTCACCGCTATGGTTCCGCCGGGCGGTGCAGGCATCGGCATGCATGTGATTCCGGTGGAGAAGGCCATCGAGATGGAGAACCAGTCGGTTCCGGTGGAGCATATCTCCCACTGGCTGGATAAATATGACGGAAAATATGCGGCAAGTCCGTGTTCCTGCCGTATGTCCCGCAAGGTCATGGGAGAAGGATGTGCCGATGATGTGGAAGACTGGTGCATCGGCGTGGGAGACATGGCTGACTACCTGGTGGACACCGACCGGGGACACTACATCACAAGAGAAGAGGTCCTGGAGATCCTGCAGCGGGCAGAGGACAACGGATTTGTCCATCAGATCACCAATATCGACGGGGAGAACAAAATCTTCGGCATCTGCAACTGCAATGTCAACGTCTGTTATGCTCTGCGGACATCGCAGCTCTTCAACACGCCGAACATGTCCCGGTCCGCCTATGTGGCTGAAACGAAGACAGAAAACTGCGTGGCCTGCGGACGGTGCGTGGAACACTGCCCGGCAGGTGCGGTAAAGCTGGGACAGAAGCTGTGCACAAAGGACGGGCCTGTGGAATATCCGAAGCAGGAGCTGCCTGACAGAGTGAAATGGGGGCCGGAGAAGTGGTCCGAGGACTACAGAGACAGAAACAGAATCAACTGCTACGATACAGGTACGGCTCCGTGCAAGACAGCATGTCCTGCCCATATTGCGGTACAGGGTTATCTGAACATGGCTTCCCAGGGCAGATATACGGAAGCCCTGGCTCTGATCAAAAAAGAGAATCCGTTCCCGGCAGTCTGCGGCAGAGTCTGCAACCGCCGCTGCGAGGAGGCCTGCACCCGGGGAACCGTCGATGAGGCCGTGGCCATCGACGAGGTCAAAAAGTTCATCGCCCAGAAGGATCTGGATGCAGAAACCCGCTATATCCCGCCGGTGATTCAGCCGTCCAACAGGGGACCGTTTACAGAGAAGATCGCCATCATCGGAGCCGGTCCGGCAGGCCTTTCCTGCGCCTTCTATCTGGCGGAAAAGGGCTACAGACCGACGGTCTTTGAAAAAAGCCCTAAGCCGGGCGGCATGCTTACATATGGAATCCCGTCCTATAAGCTGGAGAAAGATGTGGTGGATGCCGAAATCGATGTCATTCGTCAGATGGGCGTGGAGATCCGCTGCGGCATCGAGGTGGGCAGCGACATCACTCTGGACGAGCTGAGAGCACAGGGCTACAAAGCCTTTTATATCGCCATCGGCTGCCAGGACGGCAGAAAGGCCGGTATCCCGGGAGAGGATGCGGAAGGTGTTATGACCGCACAGGCTTTCCTGCGCAGCGTTGCCTCGGAAAATCTGTCCGGTGAGGTTTCCGGCCAGTCTGCAGGCAGAGTCGCAGTCATCGGCGGAGGCAATGTTGCCGTCGATGCAGCGAGGACCAGCGTACGCTGCGGGGCAGCGGAGGTATCCATGTTCTGTCTGGAGAGCAGAGGGGAGATGCCTGCGTCAGAAGAAGAAATCGCAGAAGCCCTGTCGGAGAATGTAACTGTAAACTGCGGCTGGGGTCCGAAGGAAATCCTGACGGAAAACGGACATGTCAGCGGCATCGTGCTGAAAAAGTGCCTTTCCGTATTCGATGAAGCGGGCAGGTTTGCTCCGGTGTATGATGAGACGGAGACGGTGACCGTCGCCTGCGACCATGTGTATCTGAGCATCGGTCAGGCCGTCCGCTGGGGAGAACTCCTGGCGGGATCAAAAGCAGAGACTGACGGTGCAGGACGGATCGCAGCAGACCCTGTCACCTTCCAGACTGCAGAACCGGATATCTTTGCGGGAGGCGATGTCCTCACCGGACCGAAATTTGCCATCGATGCCATTGCGGCAGGCAAGGAGGGCGCTGTGTCCATACACCGTTTTGTTCAGCCGCAGAGCAGTCTGACTATCGGAAGAAACCGCCGTCAGTTCATAGAACTGAATAAAGAGAATATCAGTCTGGAAAGCTATGACCGGGGAGGCCGTCAGATTCCGCCGACGGATCCTTCCATCGACCAGAGAACATCCTTCCGGGACGCCCATCTGACCTTTACAGAAGAACAGGTGAAAGCGGAGACGGCAAGGTGCCTGGGCTGCGGTGCATCTGTAGTGGACCAGAACCGGTGCATCGGCTGCGGCGTCTGCACCACCAAGTGCGAGTTCGACGCCATTCACCTGAAGAGGGTGCTTCCGGAGGCTAGCAGAATGTACAAGGCAGAGGACAAGTTCAAGGCCATCCTGCCTTATGCAGCAAAACGGGGCATGAAGATCATTTTCGGAAAGAAGGATCAGTAACCTATGCATGAGCTTGGAATCGTATTTCACATCATGGACAGTCTGGAAGAAGTGGGGAAGGAAAACAGACTGACAGAGATTTCCTCTGTGACACTGGAGATCGGTCAGGTGAGCACCATCGTGGACACCTGCCTGCTGGAATGCTGGAAATGGGCCTGCGGCAGGTCCGAACTTCTGCGGGGTGCAGAGCTGCTCATAGAAGAAATCCCGGCAGTGACCTTTTGCGAGAACTGCGGGAAGACCTATGACACGGTGGCCCATGGACGGATCTGTCCCCTCTGCGGAAGCGAAAAGACTGTGCTGGTGCAGGGAAATGAGGTCAATATAAAGGAAATCCGGGCCTGCTGACGCGGAATCCGGAGAAGATAAATGAGATATTATTAATTAAGGAGGTCTGTTATGTTTTTTCAACTTTACGGAGACGGAGCAGGCTGGCAGCTGCTGGGATGGCTCCTGGTATTTGCCGGACTGATTCTGGGAAACGAAGTGGCAAGAAGGAGCAAGGCCGGAGGAATTTTCTGCTTTCTGATTCTGCCTGCAGCGCTGACCGTATACTTCATCGCGATCTATGTCGGTGCCGCCAATGGAGCTGAATGGGCGCTGAACAACCCGACTTATGTCCATATGACCAGCTGGTTCCACTATGCCAAGCTGTATGCGGCAACAGCCGGATGTATCGGTTTCATGATGCTGAAGTACAAGTGGAGCATCGGAAAGACGGAGTGGTTCAAAGTGTTCCCGTTCGTCATCGTGGCTATCAATATCCTCATCGCTGTAGGCAGCGATTTCGAATCGGGTATCCGCGGAGCCATGGCTCTCGCCGACACCGGCAGCCGCTGGTGGCTGTCCTCTGAGAACGTTTGGCTCTACGGGGGCTGGTGGAACTGGGTCAACGGTATCGCCGGCATTCTGAATATTCTCTGCATGACCGGCTGGTGGGGCATCTACACATCAAAGAAGCACGACGATATGCTCTGGCCGGATATGACCTGGATGTTCATCGTGGCCTATGATCTGTGGAACTTCGAATACACATACAATAACCTGCCGACCCACGCGTTTTTCTGCGGTGTTGCACTGCTGCTGGCGCCGACTTTTGCCAATGCACTGTGGAACAAAGGCGGATGGATCCAGAACCGTGCCAACACACTGGCGCTGTGGTGCATGTTTGCACAGGTGTTCCCGACCTTCCAGGACGACAGCCGGTTCACCACCATTCCTGTCCTGTATTCTGACGGATTTATGGATGCGGCGATCCATCCGGAAACTGCGGATCCGACTATGCAGGGTGTCATGGCGGTTATCGCTCTGGCAGCCAATGTCATCGTTCTTGCCGTGATCATCAAGCGGGCAAAGGAACAGAAGAAGAATCCGTACAAGAACGAAATCTTCACCGATACCAGAGATTTCCGTCTGGCTATGGAAAGAGCCGAGTAGGAGAATAAAGCATATAAATTGTAAGATGTATTTTAACAGGCCGCCTGCGGGCGGCCTGTTGGCATTATAATATGTGAAATAAAAATGTTTTCTGCAAAAGTACAGTAGACAAATGGCAGGCAGGTGAGTGGACACGCTTATGCGGCTGAGATGGTTCCAGTTGGGGAGCATTTCAGACCGAGGAGAGCATCTTTTGCGATAACGGAATTGTAGGTAAAGGTTGCACTTCCTTTGGCTGTTGATCCTGTGGTCCACGCATCACGGGCGGTACATTTCCATCCGCTGACATAGATATTATAGCTGGTGGAAGCTGCGGTAGCCTTGGCCGTGCTTCCATCGTAGGAGAATGTTCCTTTCAGAGTGAAATCCCAAGCTTTCGTATTATTTGAATTGTAGTATGTGTTAGTTCTTCTGGCAGACTTAGAACTGGATGCAAAAAGGGAAATGCTGTCCTGCTGGGTTGTTGTCTCTATAACAGCATAAGAACCATCGGGATAATATTCTTTTTCAATCTGCGGTGCTGTCAAACAGATATCGGCAAAGGCTGTAGAGGATGCAGCCGCTATTAATGCTATGACTGAAAGCAGGGTAATAATTCTGTGTTTCATTTTTTTGTACCTCCTGATGATTCTATTTTTCAATAATGATGACATCTGTAGCTTTCAGTTGTCTCTGCCTGGATAAATCATAAACAAACAGTCCTGCACCGACTAGAGCGACGACCAGAATGATGATAATGATGTTTCTGGACCGCTTGCCTTTTACCACTGCCTCTGGCTGCAGAGCGGGATTGTCCTCCAGGAAATCTTTTGCGATTTCCTCCGGCGTTCCGAACTGTAGTTCAAGATCCCTTTCTGTGCAATTGGGATTATTCTTCTCGTATTCGTACAGATCCTGCCGCAGAGAACGGATGAAATCGTCTGCAGGTGAAAAATCAAAGATCTGTTCTCTGATTCTGTCGAGATAATGTTCAATAGCCTCATTCCTTTTGTCCATGGTTACCTCCGGTGGTGTCATTTATCATCATATACGATTGCTTTAACGGTTTCTGTCAGTTCGGCATACAGATTCATTAGCTTTTTCAGATGGTAACGGCCGTCCTCTGTCACCCTGTAATACACGCGGACGCGATTATCCTCCGAAATGACTTTGCCGCATTCTTCCACAAAGCCCTGCTCCTGCAGCTTGCTCAGCGTGGTATACAGGAGAGGCATTTTATATTTGCCTTCACTTCTGTGCAGCGTCTCCTGAACGATCTCGTATGCATACATCTCCCGCTCTGACAGAATTTTCAGAACCATCAGAGGCAGGGTCGATTTCTTGAACTGGGCCTCGAAATTATCCAGAATGCTTCTCTTGCCCGTTGTTTTTTTGCTCATAACTGTACCTTCATATTGCATTTATACTTTTAAGATAACATAAAAGGGGAAAAAGTCAATAGAAGATGTGCAAATTTAAAATGTAATAAAAATAGACGTATATATTTTATTGACATATATAAAAAGGTGTGATATTATACAGCTAGAAAAGAATAGAAAAAGATACGACAAAAGGGATGCTGGCAAGAAAAGTATACAAGGAGGAATGCGTATGCAAGAGGAAATATTAATGGGAATGCGTTTGCAGGACATTTTTATGGACCGGATGGAACAAATTTCAATGGTTCAGGTTTGACGGCATATACCTATTTTAATAGACATTATAATGATGCAGTAACTTTATATAAAGACAAACAGTATACGGCTGCAAGAATAAAACTGGGGAGGGCTTTGCATTATATAAATGATATTGCAATGCCACATCATGCAATGAATAAAGTAGTTGGACTTTCGAGACATAGTCAATTTGAGAATTATGTTGAAGGAAGATATACCAACTATGGAGTATCAGGCATATCATCATCTGTTTTGAGTCCGTATGCAACTCGCTCCACTAAAACTATTGCAGATCAAACAGCGGAAATATCTCGAAATAACTACACTAAAGCTAACTCAACCAGCACAAGTGATATGAATTCAGCGGCGACTACAATGATGGAAAGAGCTCAGAGAGATGCTGCGGGCGTAATCTATAAGTTTTATAAAGAAGTAGGGAAAATTTGAGATTTATTTATAGTGATGTCAAGGAGTACTTTCTTGGCTTGAAATCATTATGAATACTTTTTTTATCAATAAAAGAAATATATCAGTATTATGCTTCACTACAAGAAGCAGCAAAGGTCGAACCTCTTTGAGAAAAAAGTGTAAAGTAAATTGACAATATCAAAATGACAGAATATGATTTTAGTATGATAAAGAAGACAAACTAAAATGAATGGTGAAAAATGAGAAGAAACAAATACAAAACCATAGTTTTAATCCTGCTGATAGTCATTGCTCTCTGGCTGTTTTTCAGAGAACCGGTGTGGTTTGGCGAAGCTAATGCGGACAAACTGGAAATGAAGGACAGAGAGCATACAGAGGAAGTACTGGCGCAGCTGCCGGAAGAAAAAAGAGGATCTCTGGAGGAATACCTTCTACGGGAACATCATGATAACATGGTGCTGCTCAAATATGAAGACCAATATTATGGATTCGTAAGTGTAAATGCCATGCTGGCAGAACTTGATTTTGAAACCTTCAATACAAAAGAACTGTTTCAGCTTCATCAGTATGCCTGTGGTATAAAGCAAAAGGACCATAAGCTTTACTTTATGTCCGGAAAGTTGGAATCGCGCGATGGAAGGGGGCCTGCCGACCGGTTCATCCACCCTTCTAAAACCCGGGTTCTGACAGAGATTTCCTGCTGGTGCTATGATTTCGACGCAGGTAGTCTGGAAGAAATATCCAAGTGGAAGTACTTTTTTTAAGAGGGAAACGCTCAAAAAACCCGGGGTCAGTTCAACCCCGGGAATTTGTATTTTTGAGTAACTTTTATGTAAAGCTTACGCTTCGTCCGGCTGGATGACTCTGACTCTGATGACGCCGTCCACTTTCGGTACGGAGGCTATTGCGTCAGGGGTGGAGATCAGAGCATAGCCGTATTCTCCTCTGGTCTCGCCGGCGATGGCTTTGATGTTTACATTGGCAAACATGGCAGCTGCCAGTTTGACAGGGGAAGGTTCACCCTTGGTGATGATGCAGATTCTGTTTTCGCCTGCTTTGCGCGGGCCAAGGTTTACTGCCGGGAAGTTGACGGAGTTGACAATATTGCCGTTTTCGATGAAGTCCATCATCTGGTTAACGGCCATGGTCGCGCAGTTGTCTTCTGCTTCTGCAGTGGATGCGCCCAGGTGCGGCAGTGCAATGACACCCGGCTTGTTCAGTACGCCGTCGGTCGGGAAGTCTGTAACATATTTAGCAAGCTTGCCATTTTCCAGAGCCGCCAGAAGATCAGCTTCGTTTACCAGTTTGTCTCTGGAGAAGTTGAGCAGTACAGCGCCGTCCTTCATGGCGGCGATCAGTTCTGCGTTGAACATACCTTTTGTGCTGTCCATGGCAGGGACGTGGATAGATACGTAATCGCTGTCAGCAACCACATCTTTCACATCTGCTTTAACTTCCACACAGCTGCAGAGACTGTGTGCGGATTTAATGCTGAAGAACGGGTCATAACCGATGACCTTCATGCCCAGAGCAGCGGCGGAGTTGGCGACCAGCACGCCAATCGCGCCCAGACCGACAACACCCAGGGTCTTGCCCATCAGTTCTGTTCCTGCAAACTGGCTTTTGCCTTTCTCTACGGCTTTGCCCACATTTTCAGTAAGACCGGACGCCCATGCGATGCCTGCAGGAATGTTCCTGGCTGCCAGGAAGAGACCGGCGAGCACCAGCTCTTTGACGGCATTGGCGTTGGCACCTGGAGTGTTGAAAACGACGATGCCCGCATCAGCGCATTTGTCCAGCGGAATATTATTAACACCGGCGCCGGCTCTTGCGATGGCAAGAAGCTCTTTGCCCAGTTCCATTTCGTGCATGTCCTGACTTCTTACTAAAATACCAGAGGAACCGGAAACCTCACCAGAGACGGAATAGTTTTCTGACAGATGCGCCAGACCGACAGGTGAAATCTTGTTCAGTGTTGCAATTTTGTACATGATAAGTACCTCCTATTGAATTTAGTAAAGATAAAAGTAATTTAGCTTAAATTATAACACTTTGGCGCTTTACTTTCAAGCACTAAAGTGATATAATAATTGCTATCGTACCGCAGAGTATGACAGAAATATAACAAACACATAAACTAATGGAGGGCGACGAAATGACTAAACCTAATCGAGTATTTAACTTTTCCGCTGGTCCATCAATGCTTCCGCTGAGCGTCATTGAGGATGCAGCAGCCAATCTGGCTGATTACAAAGGCTGCGGGCAGTCTGTAATGGAAATGAGTCACCGTTCAAAAGAGTTTGGAAAAATCATCGAAGATGCAGAAGCTAACTTAAGAGAGATCATGAACATCCCTGACAACTACAAAGTTATGTTTTTACAAGGTGGAGGAACTCTTCAATTTGCAATGGTGCCGTTAAACCTGCTCAGAGCCTCTAAAAAGGCAGACTATGTGGTGGCAGGATCCTGGGGCAAGAAGGCATACCAGGAAGCATGTAAGTTTGGAGATATCCGTCTGATCGCAAGTTCAGAAGAGGATAATTTTACATACATTCCGAAAATCACAAAGGAAGATATCCGTCCGGATGCGGACTATGTCTATGTGTGCTACAACAACACCATCTACGGAACCCATTACAACGAGATTCCTGACACAGGGGATATCCCGCTTGTGGCAGACATGTCCAGCTGCATTCTCAGTGAAGAGATCGATGTGAGCAGATTCGGACTGATCTTCGCAGGCGCTCAGAAAAACGTGGCTCCGGCAGGCGTGACCATCGTCATCGTCAGAGAAGATCTGCTGGGCTTTGCCGACGAGAAGGTTCCGACCTATCTCAACTACAAGATCCATGCAGACAAGGATTCCATGTACAACACTCCGCCGTGCTTTGCCATCTACATCGCAGGCGAAGTTTTCAAGCTGATCAAAGAGACAGGCGGCGTTGCGGCCATGCATGCGGCTGACGTACGCAAGGCTGACAAGCTTTACGGCTTTATCGACCAGAGCCAGCTGTTCAAGAGCCCGGTTGCAAAGGAAGACCGTTCTCTGATGAACGTGGTATTCGTAACAGGCGACAAGGATATGGACAAGAAGTTCGTTGAGGAAGCCAAAGCAGAAGGCATGATCAACCTGAACGGTCACAGAACTGTCGGCGGCATGAGAGCCAGCATCTACAATGCGATGCCGGAAGAAGGCGTTGACAAGCTGATCGACTTTATGAAGAGATTCGAAGAAGCAAACAGATAAAAGAACGGAAAGCTTTCCTGCGCAGCCCGCAGGAAAGCTTTTTGTGAAGAAAAAGAGGTAAGAAGAATATGAAATATCTGATTCTGGTTCCGGACGGAGCCGGCGACGAGAAAATCGAAGCGCTGCAGGGGAAGACTCCCCTGGAGAAAGCTGACATGCCTTTCATCGACAGCCTTGCAGCAAAAGGCGAAGTGGGCATGGTCAAGACCATTCCTCCCGGAGTGGCACCGGGCAGCGATGCTGCCAACCTGTCCGTCATGGGCTACGACCCGTCAGTCTACCTGACAGGACGTTCACCGCTGGAGGCTGCCAGCATCGGTATCGAAATGTCCGACACCGATGTGGCTTTCCGCACCAATATCATTACCGTGGCAGGAGATGGAGCGTACGAGGATCTGATCATCAAAGACCACAGCTCCGGCGATATCACCACTGCTGAAGCTGACCAGCTGATCCAGGCGGTCAACGAGGCTTTTGCAGACGACAGGATCCGCTTCTATACCGGCACCAGCTACCGGCACTGCATGATCGTCCACAACGGTGACACGAATTATGAACTGACACCGCCTCACGATGTGCTGGAACAGAGAGTCGGCGACCATCTGCCGAAGGGCGAGGGCAGCGAGTTCATTACTGAGATGATGAAGAAGAGCTACGAGATCCTGAAGGATCATCCTGTAAACAGAGACCGTATCGCAAGAGGTCTGAATCCGGCCAACACACTCTGGATCTGGGGACAGGGAAAGAAACCGCAGCTTTCTTCTTTCTACGATAAGTACGGTATTACAGGCACTGCAATCAGCGCCGTGGATCTGATCAAAGGCATCGCCATCTGTGCAGGCCTTTCTTCAGTCAATGTGGAAGGCGCAACAGGAACACTGCATACCAACTTCGACGGCAAAGCACAGGCTGCCATCAGAGAGTTCCGGGACGGCAAGGATTTCGTCTATGTCCATCTGGAAGGACCGGACGAATGTTCCCATCAGGGGGACAGAGAAGGCAAGATCCAGTGCCTTCAGGATATCGACCAGAAGGTGCTGAAGCCGATCGTGGAGGCGCTCCGCGAGGACGGCGAAGACTTCAAGGTGCTGGAGGTTCCTGACCACAGGACGCCGCTGGCTATCAGAACCCATTCGGCAACACCGGTTCCGTTTGTCATCTATGACAGCAGGAACGAAATGCCGGAAGATCCGTCAAAGGGCTTCAATGAGAGATCCGGCGAGACCGGGGGATACTTCGACAGCGGATATGAGCTGGCGGACTATTTCTTTACAAAGTAAACTTATGAAACGGGGCGTACCGCGTCAGAAATCAGCTGATGCGGCGCCCCGTTTACGCATGTTGGCAGAATACTGCGCTGATGAGATCCTGCGGCGTCCGGCTGCGACGGAGATAAAGCGGTGCTGCTGCGCATTTCCGTCTGTTTTGCGCTGCAAGTTGCGGCGTATTTCTTGCCGCGTATGGATTCCCCATTTTTTTGCCGAATCCGGCGGCAGGAGGTGAATCATTTTAAAAAAACGTATGGATATAACCATTTTTTAAAATAATCGGCACGTCCTGAGAGGAACGAACGCCCTGAAACGGAATTGAAACGGAATTGAAACGGAATTGAAAGCGAATTGAAAGCGAGATACATACAGTAATTACCATATAATGATAATCGCAACAGGAGGGGATGGCCGTTTTCAAAGTGCAGAGGCATAGATAAGCGGATCAGGTGCCGATTTTTAAAAATAATTCTTTAATACATACGTATTTCCTGACAGAAAGGAGAAAGCCGCCGAAAACATAGAAAAAAAGATTAATCCATACGCAAAACGAACCGGCAGCGAGTCAGGCCTGTACTTGAGTGCGAATTCATCTGCGATCCTGGAGGAGCGGCGCATATTGCCCCTATGAAATCCCGCCGATTCATGTTAAAATAATTATGTACGAAAACTTACAGGGGAGGGACTTATCATAATGAAAGAATTCGATGCTGATTTACATAAGAAGAATCTGCTGAGAAAAGCTGCGGCTGCGCTGCTGTCATGCCTGCTGATTTTCTCAGCCGGTGCAGGGGCTTTTGCAGCAGATACTCCGGAAGAGACGATGGAGACGGGCCAGCCAGTCTCGCAGACGGAAGCCTCGCAGAATTCCACACAGACGACGCTGACAAAACCGGTGATTTCAGCCCGCAGTGCAGTCGTTGTGGACGGAGATACGGGCAAAATCCTGTATTCTAAAAATTCCCACTACAAGCGGGACCCGCTGAGCACCACCAAACTGCTGACATGCCTGGTGGCTCTTGAACATCTGAACCCTGACCAGAAAGTCACAGTGACCAAATGGGCTGCAGCCACAGGAGGATCCACAGCCGGCCTGAAAGCCGGAGAAGAGGTCAGAGTAAAAGATCTGATCTATGCGGCGCTGCTGCCCAGCGGCAACGATGCGGCAGTGGCCCTTGCCCATGCCGTTTCGGGAACCAAGGCGAAATTTGCCGTACTCATGAATGCAAAGGCAAAGGAACTGGGCTGTGTAGACAGCCATTTTTCCAATCCCCATGGCTGGAAGGCGGCGGACCACTATTCCAGCGCTTACGATATGGCCATCATCGCACAGGCCGCCATGGCGAATCTGCTCATAGAAAAGGCCTGCAGTACAGAAATGTACAAGATGCCGAAGACCAATAAGCATAAAGCCCGGTGGATCTCTACCACCAACAGCTTTGTAGCAAAGAAAGTTTACCCGAAATCCGGTGTCTATGCCGGAAAGACAGGCACCTGGGACTACAGCAACGCCGCTCTGGTTTCAGTATGTGAGAGAAACGGCAGAAAGGTCTATGCGGTGGTCCTGAAAGACACGATGAAGAACCGATACAAGAGCACCAGCCAGATTCTGAACTACAGCTATAAAAAGCTGAAGTTTCAGCAGGCAGTGTGATGAATACAGGGAGATGCAATGGGAAAGAATCTGAAGAAGCTGATACTCTGCGTTCTGGCATCGACTCTGATCCTGACTCAGACGGCACCGGGCTTTGCGGCCGGTGATAAGCCGGATATCACTGCATCCGGCGCCATCGTCTACTGTCAGAACACAGGAGAGACAGTATATTCCAAAAACAGCAGAAAAAAACTGGAGCCGTTCAGTGTCACCAAACTGATGACGGTCCTTCTTGCAGTGCAGAACCTGCCCCTTGATAAAGAAGTGACCGTATCTGCCGAGGCGGCCTCTCAGCCGGAAGCCTCCATGGATCTGAAAGAGGGAGAGGTCCTGACAGTCAGAGATCTGATTTACGGCGCGCTGCTGCCCAGCGGCAACGATGCGGCCTGGGCTCTGGGCGAGGCTGTCAGCGGCAGCATGGATGACTTTGTCGACCTGATGAACAAGACCGCGGAAAATATCGGGTGCACCGGCACCCATTTTACCAACCCAAGCGGTATGCGTGCGAAGCAGCACTATACCACCGCCTATGACATGATGCTGATTGTCAAGGTTGCCTTCAGCAATGATGTCATCTGTCAGGCTGCGGGAGCGAAGACCTATAAGGTGGAAGCCACCAACAAGCACAAGGCGCGGACACTGAAGACCCATATCAGTTTTATTGAGGACGAGGATTCAGGGGTATATGCAGCCAAAAGCGGCTACTGGGACGATCAGAACTGCAGCATGGCACTGGGATATAAGGAGAACGGTCTGAGCCTGCTTATCGTCGTCCTCGGTGATACCAAAGACGACCGGACCGGCGACATAGAAAAACTGATCGCCTATGCACAGGAGAATGTGGAGGGCGTCAAAGTCATCGGAAAAGACAAGGAGAAAGGCAAAGTCCGCATCAGGCACGGTGAAAAGACGACACTCAAGGCTTACACCGCTGAGGCGGGATATGCCTATCTGCCCAAAGAGGCATCCGTATCGCTGATAAAAGAAAAAGTGGTCATGCGAAGCGACATCGAGGCACCGGTGAAAGCCGGCACTGTCGTCGGGCGCATGGAGATCTACGCAGCGGACGATCTGGTCAACGAGGTGGATCTGATTATAAAAGAGGATGTGGATGAGGGCTGGTTTCCATCCTACGTGGGTATTTCTGACTTTGCGACCGTCATCATCTGTGCTGTGCTGCTTCTGTTCCTTTTGATCTGTATCTGGATCGCGGCAGCCAGAGCCCGCGTCAGGAGACGCAGAAGGGAACAGCGCAAAAAGAAAATCATGGCCATCGCCATGGAGGAACTGAGAAGAGAACAGGATTACAGAGAAAGAGACTGGCATTTTTAACATGTTTGATATTAAAGAAAATCTGAAAAAGCTTCCGGACTGTCCGGGAGTCTATATGCACAAGGACAGGCTGGGCCAGGTCATCTATGTGGGAAAGGCGGTTTCCCTGAAGAACCGGGTGCGCCAGTATTTTCAGAGCTCTGCAAAATCCAATCCCAAGGTTGCCGCCATGGTGAGCCATATCGCTGAATTCGAGTATATCACCTGCAGCTCTGAGATGGAGGCGCTGATTCTGGAGTGCAACCTGATCAAGAAATACATGCCCCGCTATAACGTCCTTCTTCGGGATGACAAGACTTATCCATACATCAAGGTGACCACTTCGGAGGATTTTCCGCGGGTGGTCAAGACGCGCATCATCGCCAGAGACGGAGACCGCTACTTCGGTCCTTTCAGCGATGCAGGAGCCGTAAATCAGATTGTGGAACTTCTTTCCAATATATACAGCCTGAAGCGCTGCAGCACCAGAGAGTTTCCGGCAGGCCACCGTCCGTGTCTGAATTACCATATCAGTCAGTGCCGCGGAATATGCTGCGGCAGGGTGAGCCGTGAGGAGTACAGAAAATCCATAGACAAGGTGCTGGAATTTCTCAGCGGAAAAGAAAAGCCTCTGCTCCGCAGTCTGGAAGAGAAGATGCAGGCTGCATCAGATAATCTGGAGTTCGAGGAGGCTGCAAAATACAGAGACTATATCGCATCCATAAAGTCCATTTCCGAGACACAGCGGGTGACCATGGTCCACGACAGAGATCTGGATGTGGTGCTGCCGGTCAAAGACGGGGAGCTTTCCTTTATCGCCCTGTTTACGGTAAGAGACGGCAAGCTGAGCGGAAGGGACACCTTTCAGATCCAGACCGGTGAAACCGACAGCCGGGAGGAGATGGTGGGCGAGTTTATCAAGCAGTATTACAGTCAGTGGGCCCATGTGCCGCCGGAGATACTTGTGGAGGCGGAAGTGCCCGAATGCGAACTTCTGGAGGAATATCTCAGCCGTGACGGCAGGAAGGTCCGGATTTTTGTACCGAAAAAAGGCGAGAAGAGAGCACTGCTGAAGATGGCTCAGAACGACTGTATAGAGATGGTGAAGACCCTTTCGGATAAGGCCAGACTGAATCAGGAAAAGCAGGATGCCGTGCGCAGCCAGGTGGAAATGGTGATCCGCAGGGCCGGTTACAGTCCGGAACCGAAGAAGGACTACCGCATCGAATCCTATGACATCTCCAATACCAACGGTGTGGATTCCGTAGGGGCCATGGTGGTGTTTGAAGGACTGAAGAAAATCCGTAGAGACTACCGCCGTTTCAGAATCAGAACTGTAGAAGGGCCTGACGATTACGGCAGCCTGCAGGAGATGATCTACCGCCGTTTCAGACGTGCACAGGAAGGAGATCCCGGATTTTCAAAGCTGCCCGACGCCATCTTCATGGACGGAGGCCAGGGACAGGTGACTGCGGCGAAAAAGGTGCTGACTGCAATGAAACTGGACATTCCTGTGGTGGGAATGGCGAAGGATGACAGCCACAGGACCCGTGCCATGGTCTTTGAGGACGGTCAGGAGATACCCCTGGCTGATAATCCGGTGCTGTTCCGCTATGCCGGAACCATACAGGAGGAGGTGCACCGGTTTGCCATCGAATACCACCGGAATCTGAGAAACCGCAATGCGATTCATTCCGTCCTCGATGATATTACAGGAGTGGGTCCGACCCGGCGTAATGCGCTTCTGAATCATTTCGGCACTGTAGAATCCATCAGAAAAGCCTCCGCGGAACAGCTGATGGAGGTGCCCGGCATCACAGAATCCATCGCGAAGAATATTATAGAATATTTTAGTTGATAATTCCGCCAATCGGTGGTATATTAGTAAAATAGCGAAAACACTTGAATGTGAATTTAAAATGGAGGAGTATTATGGCAGACAAGAAGAACAACGTGCAGGACGAGGCAGATATCATCACTCTGGAATTCGATGATAACACTGAACTCGAATGCGAAATCATGGGCGTGTTTGACTACAACGGCAAGGATTATATCGCATTGATCCCGCTTGATGATTCAGACGATGTCTACATCTATGGCTATAACGAAGTCGGCGAAGATGAGTTCGAGCTGGTCGATATCGAAGATGACGAGCTGTTCGCCAATGTCGTAGGTGAATTCGAAGCAATCATGTCCGAAGACGACGGAACTGCAAATTAATTTTTCAGACCGATACAGAGCTCTGCAGGGACGGTTGTACCGCTGCCGCAGGGCTCTTTTTCTTTTTCGCGAAAAAAGACCCCCGCAGAGACGGAGGTCTGTGATTCCCGGCTATTTCCTGGCCCTTTTCAGGAAACCGACTGCCACGACAGTGAAGACGCAGACGCCGGTTATGTAATACGAGTCGCGTCCGCCCCTGATCAGAGATACGAGGCAGAACAGCGCGAAGAAGGCGAACATGGCGCCCAGAACGATGTTTTTCTTATCCCACATAAACTGTTTCTCCTTTGGAAATGATTTTATTATATCTATTATATCATAGAAAAGATGCGGAAAACAGAATTGTTTTTTGTGCGGGGATAAGTTAGAGTTAAAGTGTAATAATCTGATTTGAGATTGGAGAAGAATCGTGAAGAAATATGATATCATCATCGCCGGTGCAGGAGCCAGCGGCGTTTTCATGTCCTATGAGCTTACAAAAGAGAAAAACCGTGCCAGCGTGCTGATGCTGGATAAAGGAGCTCCCCTGGAGAAGCGTGTGTGCCCGATTAAAACCGGCAGAACGAAGACCTGTGTCAAATGCAGTCCCTGCCACATCATGAACGGATACGGCGGAGCAGGGACGCTGTCGGACGGCAAATACAACATCACCACCCAGTTCGGCGGCGATCTGCACAGATATGTGGGCGTGGATCGGGCTATGGAGCTGATGGAGTATGTGGACAGCGTGCTCTGCAGCATGGGCGGCAGCGATGCGCGTCTTTATTCCACAGCCAGTTCCGACCTGAAGACCAGGTGTCTTCAGAACAATCTGCATCTGCTGGAGGCGAAGGTCCGCCACCTGGGAACCGACAGAAACGTTCAGATCCTGGGCAGGATCTTCGATTATATCCGAGACAGGATCGATACACAGTTCTATACCACCATCGAGACTGTGGAACGGGTGGAGGACGGTTCCGGCGAGGGCGGATTCATAGTCCGAACTGACAAGGGAGACTTCGCCTGCGATAAACTGGTCCTTGCAACGGGCCGCTCGGGATCCAGATGGATCTCCGCCGTCTGCGACAGCTTCGGCATCGAGCAGAAGAAGAACCGGGTGGATATCGGAGTGCGTGTGGAACTGCCTGCAGAGGTTTTCAGCCACATCACCGATGCGGTCTATGAGGGAAAGATCGTCTACAAGACGGAGCGCTACAACGACATGGTGCGGACTTTCTGTATGAACCCGTACGGCGAAGTGGTCTCGGAAAACACCAACGGGATCGTGACGGTGAACGGGCACAGCTATGCGGATCCGGCACTGCGTACAGAGAACACCAATTTTGCTCTTCTGGTATCCAATACCTTTACGGAGCCTTTTGAGGACAGCAATGAATACGGCGAGTCCATCGCCAGACTATCCAACATGCTGGGCGGCGGCGTGCTTCTGCAGCGTTTCGGCGATCTGGTAAAAGGACGGCGGAGCAGCGCCCGGAGAATGGAGAAATGCTTCACCCGTCCGACACTGGCGGCTACGCCCGGGGATCTGAGTCTGGTCATTCCGAAACGACAGCTGGACAGCATCATAGAGATGATTTATGCCCTGGATAAAATTGCGCCGGGTACTGCCAATGAGGATACGCTGCTCTATGGCGTGGAGGTCAAATTCTATAACTCCAAGGTTTCTGTGGATGAACATCTGCAGACCTGCATTCCGGGACTGTATGCACTGGGCGACGGATCCGGTGTCACCCACTCCCTGTCCCAGGCTTCAGCCAGCGGCGTGTATGTGGCACGTCTTCTGGCAGATGAGTACAGGTAAAGAGAATATGAACGATTCCGGGAAGGCCGGACGCGACGGTCCGGCCTTCGTCTGCCTGCGGCATGTACTGATAAAAATACTCAAAAAAATCCTATTTTACACTTGCATTATTTTCTCAATTGTGTATAATAGAATAGTCGGCAGGAACGAGAGCTGACAACAACAGAATATGCGGTCTTGGCGGAATTGGCAGACGCGCACGGTTCAGGTCCGTGTGAGGAGACTCATGGGGGTTCGAATCCCTTAGACCGCACCAATGAAAAGAACAGGTCACAGACCTGTTTTTTTCATTGTGTGAGGAATACGGAAGAGGGATTCGAACCCAAAAGGGCGCGAGCGTGAGGTGAGCAGACCCGGCGGGTCTGAGAACAGCGAGCGGGTCGATGCCGACCGAAAAGGGAGGCGAGACCGGTCACAGCGAAGCTGCGACAAAATCCCTTAGACCGCACCAATGAAAAGAACAGGTCACAGACCTGTTTTTTTCATTGTGTGAGGAATACGGAAGAGGGATTCGAACCCAACGTTAGTGTTTGACACGGAATACTTCAGTGTAGTAAAATTGAAAAGAAAAAGTATTCGGAAACCGGAAAAGAGAAAGAGGTAGAGTTGGAGATGCAGACTAAGAAAAAACTGGCAGATGCCTTGTGGATTATGCTGGAGAAAAAAGAACTGGATAAAATCACGGTAAAGGATATTGTTGAAGAGAGCGGCGTGACCAGGCAGACCTTCTACTATCATTTCCAGGATATGCTGGATCTGATGGAATGGGCTGCGGACCAGGATGTGCAGCGGGCGCTTGATCTGTGCAGGGAGATGAACGGGCTGGAAGTATGCATACAGATGTTTATGGAGGAGGCAAAGCAGCGCAGGCAGGTCATCGAAACGCTGATGCGTTCATCAAGGCGGCAGCAGATCGAGAAGATCATCATAGACGCCATGAGAAGTCTTCTGACAGTGGTGTTCGAGGAAAGAGGCCTGAAGGAGGAACTGACAGCCGGCGAGTTTGAGACAGCGGTCAGCTTTTACGCATACGCCTTGGGCGGTATGGCATTTGAGGCTTACAATCAGAAAGACCTGAATCCGGAGCTGTTTGCCAGACAGCTTACAGGTATTCTGAAGAAAAAAATATTTTAACACTGTCACCATTTATGTAAAGTCACGAGAAGGTATACTGATAGTGGTATTCCTTCTTTTTTTCTGCAATAATGTTTATATATAGCCCAAAAAGGAGAAAAACATTGAACGAAGTTAAAACACCGAAAAAACCTCTGATATATTATTATCTTATCGCGATTGCGATACTGCTGCTGTTCAACCTGCTGGCCATGCCGTATATCCAGGAGTCCCAGGTGAAGGAAGTGGACTACGGGACTTTCATGAATATGACAGAACAGCACAAGATCGGCCAGGTGGAGATCCAGGACAATCAGATTCTGTTCACCAGTAAGGACGGTTCGAAAATCTACAAGACAGGGATCATAGAAGATCCCCGGCTTGTGGACAGGCTTCACGAATCCGGAGCGAAGTTTTCCGGCACCATTGTCAGGGAAACCTCTCCTATGCTCAGCTTTCTTATCTTCTGGATATTGCCTATCGCAGTCTTTATCGGCCTGGGACAGTACATGAGCAAGAAGCTTATGAACAAGGCAGGAGGCAGCAATTCCATGATGTTTGGAATAGGAAAGAGCAATGCCAAGATTTATGTAAAGTCTTCTTCGGGCATAAAATTCGATGATGTGGCGGGAGAAGACGAAGCCAAGGAGAACCTGGCAGAGATTGTGGAATATCTCCATGACCCGCAGAAATATTCCTCTATCGGTGCCTCCATGCCGAAAGGAATCCTGCTGGTGGGCCCTCCGGGAACAGGAAAGACCATGCTGGCGAAAGCTGTCGCAGGTGAGGCCAGCGTGCCGTTCTTCTCCATTTCCGGTTCGGAGTTTGTGGAGATGTTCGTCGGCATGGGCGCTTCAAAAGTCCGCGACCTGTTCAAACAGGCCAAAGAGAAGGCGCCGTGTATCGTATTTATCGATGAAATCGATACCATAGGAAAGAAAAGAGACGGCCAGCTGGGCGGAAATGATGAAAGAGAACAGACGCTGAACCAGCTGCTGACGGAGATGGACGGCTTTGAGGGAAATACGGGCGTCATCATTCTTGCTGCCACCAACAGGCCGGAATCTCTGGATCCAGCTCTGCTGCGGCCGGGCAGATTTGACCGCCGCGTTCCGGTGGAACTTCCTGACCTGAAGGGCAGAGAGGATATTCTCCGTGTCCACGCACGCAAAGTCCGCATGGAACAGGAAATCGACTTCAACAAAATCGCCCGCATGGCATCCGGTGCCTCCGGTGCTGAACTGGCAAACATCATCAACGAGGCGGCGCTTCGTGCGGTCCGCTGCGGAAGAGACCGGGTGAGCCAGGAGGATCTGGAAGAGAGCATAGAAGTGGTTATTGCCGGGTATCAGAAGAAGAATGCGATCCTTTCCGATGCAGAGAAGAAAGTCGTTGCATACCACGAGATCGGACATGCTCTGGTTGCTGCACTGCAGACCCATTCCGCGCCGGTACAGAAGATCACCATCATTCCGCGCACTTCCGGTGCACTGGGTTACACCATGCAGGTGGAAGAGGGAAACCATTATCTGATGACAAAAGAAGAGATAGAAAACAAGATTGCAACCTTTACCGCAGGCCGTGCAGCCGAGGAGGTCGTTTTCGGATCTGTGACCACCGGAGCATCCAACGATATCGAGCAGGCTACTAAACTTGCCCGCGTCATGATCACACGCTACGGCATGAGCAGAGACTTTGACATGGCCGCCATGGAGAGTATGCAGAATCAGTATCTGGGCGGCGACAGCACACTGACCTGCTCTCCGGAGACGCAGACGCGTATCGACAGAGAGGTCGTGGAAGTAATCAGAACACAGCACGAGAAGGCAAAGAACATGCTGGAGAAAAACCGAGACAAGCTGGACCGGCTGTCGGAGTTTCTCTATGAAAAAGAGACCATTACCGGCAGTGAGTTCATGGAGATACTGAACCAGTGATGAATTCCAATCCTCAGGGGGTATTGGGGTGAGATTAAAGGACCATGAGAAAGACGATCCTCATGGTCTTCTTACTGTGCAGAAGCTGCGGGGAAAACCCTGCTGCAGACCGGAATCAGACAAAAAAAAAAAAAAGGGGCTTTTCTTTTTCCAAAAGGTATGATATGATATATTCTGTTGCCGGGGTATGGCGCAGTTGGTAGCGCGCTGTGTTCGGGACGCAGAGGCCGTCAGTTCGAGCCTGACTACTCCGACCAGCAGAGAGTGTTCTTTACGGGAGATGTTCCCGCAGCGGACACTCTTTTTTCATGTCCGGATTCAGGAACTGTCCGGATACTGGAGCGGCGTGCGCGGATCGTGAAATTTGCAGTGGACGCATTGCCGGAAGTACTATATAATATAGTTAACCGTTTAATCGTTGCAGTACCCATGCCTGTAACCGGCAGCCATGAAGGAGAAGAAAATGAACAGAAGTTTTGCATTACTGGGACTGAGAGAAGACGCAAGCAAAGATGAGGTCAAGGCGGCTTACGAGCGCCGCCTTCAAAAATATAAATCTTCTGACTATGAAGATGATCCGGACTATGTGAGGCGAAAGATCGCAGAACTGAAAGAAGCCTATGCGGATGCGTACAGCAGGGCCGGAACGCAGAGCATCTACGCTCGGGATGATTTTGACAGAAATACGGATTACAGCAGCGGGAACAGCGGCAGTGACCGCAGATCCTCCGGAAGCGGTGCGGAAGACAGCATGCAGAAAAAGCATGCCGCCATGCACCGGGAGGAAGACAGGCAGCGGAGAAATCAGCTGAAAAAGAGAATTGAAGCGAACGAGAAACGAAAAGACCGTATCGAAGACGAAGAAAAGGGAAGTCTTTTCAGCCGCTCCGACTCGCCGGAAGACAGATCTGAAGAGAAACCTCGTACCGTCAGCTATGCGCCGGCCAGGCCCGCCCGGAAGAAAAGGGCGAAGAGCGGGGAAACGGCAAAGGCAAAGGGAATCAGCCTCGCGGTGGGGATCATCATCGTATTGAGCGGCGTGTTCATGACCATGTGCGACGGCAGCGATCCGTTCTATGACTATGATTACGATTACACCGACTATGATGACTATGACGGCTACGAAGGCTACAATTACGCGTTCACCAGGGATCTGGACCAGCAGATCTTCGACACTGCCATGGATACAGCAGACCTCCTCTTTGATACAGGGCTGGACGACTCATGGGGTGAAGAATACGTGGAATCTTCGGAAGAAGAGGTCACAGAAGAGGCTGACCGCTTTGTGCAGAATTACATGGGGGAGAAAGATCTGGACGCGGCAGTGTCCTTCCTCCACGAGGAGTACAGCGACTTCTGGGCAGATACCTCATACAGTGCCAGTGAGAAGATCTCGCAGATTCTCGGTTTCTATGGTTTCCTGTATCCTGACACAGCTGAGGGATATATCAATCCGTATACAGACGAACCGATGACCAATATGGCAGAGTACCTGGAATTCCTCAACACCTATTTCCAGAAAAACGGTCTCAACGATGACTACATATCCTGAGTGCAGCGCAGATACACTCGGGAAAATCAGAAGCGGCAGGTTATTCCTGCCGCTTCAGCTGATTCATAATGGATACTCCGGCACTGGCGCCGATTCTGTCGGCGCCTGCTCTTATCATGGCAAGAGCCGTTTCCAGATCACGAATGCCGCCGGAGGCTTTGACGCCCAGTCTGTCTCCTACACAGCTGCGCATCAGCGCCACGTGGCGGACCGTCGCGCCTCCTGTGGAAAAGCCGGTGGAGGTCTTGACGAAATGGGCGCCGGCCTTTTCTGCCAGCGCGCAGGCTCTGACTATCTCGTCATCGGTCAGCAGACAGGTCTCCAGAATGACCTTGACCTTTGCTCCGTATTCTCCGGCAGCGCAGACCACGGCCCGGATATCATCGCAGACGGCCTGGTCCCTTCCGGCTTTCAGAAGACCGATATTGAGAACCATGTCGATTTCCGAAGCGCCGGCCATGCAGGCCTCCCGGGTTTCAAAGGCTTTTGAGGCAGAGGTGCATGCACCCAGGGGAAACCCGACCACGCATGCAACGGCCACATCCTTCCCCTGAAGCGCCTCTTTTGCAAAAGAAGCATAGCAGGAATTGACGCATACTGCGTAAAAATCCCACTGGACGGCCTCTCTGCACAGCTGCAGGATCTGATCCGGAGATGCTTCCGGCTTCAGGAGCGTGTGATCTATATACCGGTTGATTTTCATAAACAAATGTCCTCCTGGAAATATTTCAAAGATATTCTGAAGTAATTTTACCACAAAATGCGGGCAATATAAACTTTGACTTTTCCTTTGACATTATGTCTGTTTACGCATATAATAGTTAACAAATCGTAAAAAGGCTTATCAAGGAATAGAGGTATTGAAGCATAATGGAAAAAACAGTTAGAATAATTGAATATCTGAAATGGCTCTGTCTGCCTCTGGGGGGAATCATGTATCTGGGGACGTACAGGAGCTTCGGAACTGCTGCAGGCTGTTTTCTGGGGGCAGCGGCCGGCGCAGCATTCTGGATCCTGATGCGCAGCGAGCGTTCGCGGCTCATCGGCCAGACCATCGCCAGTGAGATCAAGGAGGCGATTCTGTCTGCTGCCAATGTGGAGAGTCTGATCGAGATCAAAAGGCTGAAGAGCGGCATCATCGCGAGAGTCTATCTGATCAATGCCAGAGAAAAGGCATCAGATGTTCAGAATGCGGTGGCGAGAAGGATGGAGAACTGCACCTTCAAGAAGTATCTGTGGGTCATGCAGCTTACGGATATGCCTGGCAGAGAGGCGCTGCGGGAAACCCAGCGTATGCTCAATGACCAGCTGGTGGAGGAGCTTCTCCGCAGACGCAGAGAGGATGAGTGAAAGATGGATCTGGTTTGGAGTTTTCTGATATTTGCAGGGGCAATGCTGGGGTGTATCGCGACAGGACACACCATGGTAATTGCCCTTTTTGCGGGCCTGGCGGCTTTTGCGCTGACCGCCGTACATAGAGGATTTTCCGTGCGGGAGATCGGCAGAATGGGCGCATCCGGACTGAAAGACGCCATCGTGGTCGTGGAAGTCATGTTCATCATCGGATTTATCACGGCTGTGTGGCGGGCATCAGGAACCATCGCCTTTTTCGTATATTACGGAATCCGCATGATTACACCGCCGCTGTTTCTGCTGATCACATTTCTGCTCTGCTGCCTGCTTTCTTATGCTCTGGGCACGTCCTTCGGTGTTGCAGGCACTGTAGGGGTCATCTTCATGGCCCTGGCGAGAAGCGGAGGCGTCAGCGAAGTGATGACAGCTGCAGTGATTTTCAGCGGAATCTATTTCGGAGACAGGGGATCTCCGGTGTCTTCCAGTGCGGTTCTGGTGGCCAATGTGACCCGGACTGACCTGATGGGCAATGTGAAGATGATGATGCGGACAGGCCTGGTGCCTCTGCTCCTGTGCACGGCTGCCTACGGAATCCTGTCGTTTCTAAACCCTATCCACAGCGTGGATCAGAGTTTCCTGGACACACTGCAGGGTGAATTCACCATTTCACCCTGGTGTCTTCTTCCGGCGGTATGCATGCTGCTGCTTCCACTTCTTCACGTATCTGTGATCCGTTCCATGCTTGCGAGCATCGTGACGGGAATGGGCGTCAGTCTCTTTGTACAGCATATGGATCTGCTGAAACTGCTGCAGGCCATGGTGACAGGCTACGAGACGGACGGGCCTCTGGGCGGTATCATCAACGGCGGCGGAATGGTCTCTATGATAGAAGTCGTTTTTATTGTGGGACTTTCCAGCACCTATTCGGGAATCTTCTCCGGCACTGACATGCTGGCCGGCCTTCAGGGCTATGTCAAAAAAATGACCGGCAGGATCGGCCGGTTCGGTTCTATGGTGGTGATTTCCATAGTGACCTTATGCGTATTCTGCAACCAGACCATCGCTTCCATGATGTGCTGCGATATCCTGAGAAAACCGTATGAAGAGGCGGGCGCATCAAAAGAGGAACTGGCCATGGACATAGAGAATTCCGTTATCGTTCTCTGTGCGGTGGTTCCGTGGACGCTGGCCTGCAGAGTGCCTCTGGCTTTCCTGCAGATCGATTACAGGGCGGTGCCGCTGGCCTTTATGCTGTACCTGATTCCTGTATGCTACGCCATTCAGAAAAAAGTGGCAAATCCATTCCGCGGCGAATAAACTGTATGAGGAAACGTGCATTTTATTCGTAAAGGGGGAAGAAATATGAATCTTGCCATCGTCGGTACCGGAACCATGGGCCGGATCGTGCGGGACATGGCGCTGCAGAATCCGGGCATCGACAAAGTGTGCAACATAGAGCCGGCCCTGGGGGAGACCCTCTGCGATATCCCCTGTCCGGACGTGATCATCGATTTCAGTCATCCTGACGCCCTGGAGGGCATCGTCAGTTTCGTTTCAGCCAGAAACGGAAAGACAGGGGTGGTCTTTGCGACTACAGGTTACAGCAGGGAGGATGAGGAGAAGATCCTGAAGCTCGGCGAAAGGGCTCCGGTGATCAGAAGCTCCAATTTTTCCTACGGGATCAACTCTCTGCGGCAGATCATCAGCTATGCTGCTCCGCTGTTTGCAGACCGGGGCGACATTGAGATCATAGAAAAGCATCACAATCAGAAGGTGGATGCACCCAGCGGAACAGCCGTCATGCTGGCCGATGCCTGCGATCCTGCCAGGATCCGGGAAAGAAAGTGCGGCAGAAAAGGCGAGGAGAAGCGTAAAAACGAGATCGGCATCCACAGCGTTCGGGCCGGAACCATCTTTGGGGAGCACTCGGTGATTTTTGCTCTGAAGGACGAAGTGATTGAGATCCGGCACACGGCCTATTCCAAAAAGATCTTTGCAAAAGGCGCCATAGAGGCTGCTCTCTGGCTGAACGGGAAAAAGCCTGGTTTTTATCCTATAGAAGATGTATTCTATTGACTTAATCGCTTTTTTGTGGTAGAACATATGGAGCGATATGACGAAAATGAGGAAACACTTACAGAAAAGAAGAGGGAATTATGGAAATTGAACTTAAATATCTGATTGATAATGAATCAGTCATCGACAGGATATTTGAAGACCCATATCTTGAAAAGATAAAAGATCGGAAAACCGAAGAAGAGATAGAAATGCACGCGGTCTACTTTGACACAGAGGACCGCAGACTGTACAGAGAGGGGATAGCCTTCCGCGTCCGGAAGGAGGGAAGCAAGGTCGTTGCAACACTGAAATGGAACGGATCCAGTGAGGACGGCATGCATAAGAGAGAAGAAATCAACGTTCCTGTCAGCGATGAGGAGAAACTGCATACGCCGGATATCCGGATTTTCGATCAGAGCGAAATGTGTGAGGTTCTGACCAGAGTCGTGGGACAGCGCCAGCTGATGCCGCTGATGGATATCTATTTCAGACGCAGGCAGGTCCGTGTCGACACAGGCCGGTCTATCTGCGAGCTTTCTGTTGACAGAGGCAAGATCGTCTGCTGCGGAAAGACTGCGCCGATTTCTGAACTGGAGATCGAACTTTACTCCGGAGAAGAGGAGGATATGAAAGCCCTGGGCGACAAGGTCTGCGAAAAGTATCATCTGAAAGCGGAAGATACCAGCAAATATAAAAGAGGCCTTGATTTAATGAAATAAGCGTAATTTTATAAAAAATAAGCAGAAATGGCTGTTTTTCGCAGTCATTTTTGCTGTATTTCCTTTACTTTAGCGCTCAAAAAGTGTATAATAATATGCATTCTATGTTAAAATACGGCTTTTGAGCCACATGATTTGCTATAATTTTAGGAGGATATATATCAATGAAGACAACATTTCTTTCCAAAGAAAATAATGATGTAAAATTTACCATGGACTTTACCGCTGAAGAATTCGAAGCCGCTGTCGTAAAGGCATATCAGGCTTCCAAGGATCAGTTCCTGATCGACGGCTTCAGAAAGGGCAAGGCTCCGAGAAGCATCATCGAGAAACATTACGGTGAAGGCGTGTTCTTTGAAGATGCTATCAACAGCCTGTTCCAGGAGAGCTATCCGGCTGCAATCAATGAACTGGAACTGGAAGTTATCGACAGTCCTGCTGCAGAGTTTTCCGAAATCGGAAAAGGCAAGCCGATGACCATCACTATTACGGTTCCCGTATACCCTGTCATTGAAGTCAAGGACTACATGGGCGTGGAAGTTGAGCAGACTGAAATGAAAGTGAAGGCAGAGGATGTCGACAGAGAGATCGAGATGCTGCAGAAGAGAAACGCCAGAATGGTATCCGTGGAAAGACCGGTACAGGAAGGCGATACTGTTATTCTTGACTATTCCGGTTTTGTCGGCGAAGAGCAGTTCGAAGGCGGCACAGCTGAGAATCAGGAGCTGAAGATCGGCTCCGGCATGTTCATCCCGGGCTTCGAGGAACAGCTGGTAGGTGTCAGCGCAGGAGAGAAGAAGGATGTTGAAGTAACCTTCCCGGAAGAATATCATGCAGAAGATCTGGCCGGAAAAGATGCGGTTTTCCACTGCCTGGTCCACGAGGTAAAAGAGGAGCAGCGTCCTGAACTGGATGACGAGTTCGCAAAAGATGTCAGCGAATATGACACACTGGATGAATTAAAGAAAGCAACTGAGGAAAGACTACAGAAGAATGCTGACACACAGGCCCTGAACGCGGCAAAGGATGCGGTCATCGACAAGGTTTATGAGGCAAACAAGGTTGACGTTCCGAGAGTCATGGTTGAGGACGAGATCGACCGCATGGCTCAGGAACTGGATCAGCAGCTGAGATATCAGGGACTGTCCCTGGAGCAGTATCTGCAGTTCATGCAGAAGGAAGTCCACGAATTCAGAGAAGAGCTGAGAGAGGATGCAACCAGAAAGGTTGTGACCAGAGTTGTTCTGATGTCCATCGTTGAGGCTGAAAAACTGGAAGTATCCGAGGAGGAACTGGAAGCAGAACTGAAGGATATGGCCCTTGTATACAATACGGATGCCGAGCAGATGAGAAAGATGATCGGCGAGGCCAATATGCCGTTCTTCAAGAAAGACATCCAGCTGAAGAAGGTCATCGACCTGTTATATGACAATGCCAAGGTGACCATGGTTGAGCCGAAGGAAGAAGAACCTGAAGCAGAGGCAGCTGAGGAAGCTGAAGAAAAATAAAAACTACAGAAAAACAGAGTGAAATAAAGGGGGAGAAAACATGGCTTTAGTACCATATGTGGTCGAACAGACCAGCAGAGGAGAGCGTTCCTACGATATCTATTCCAGACTTCTGAAGGACAGAATCATCTTTCTCAGCGATGAGATCGACGATCATATCGCCAGTCTGGTCGTAGCGCAGCTGCTCTTTCTGGAAGCAGAGGACCCCGACAAAGATATCTGTATATACATCAATAGCCCCGGCGGCAGTGTGACCGCCGGCATGGCTATTTATGACACCATGCAGTATATCAGGTGCGATGTGTCAACCATCTGTGTCGGACTCGCCGCCAGCATGGGAGCATTCCTGCTGTCCTCGGGAACAAAGGGTAAGAGATATGCGCTGCCGAATGCTGAGATCATGATTCATCAGCCTCTCGGCGGAGCGAAGGGGCAGGCCTCCGACATCAAGATCCATGCGGAATGGATTCTGAAGACAAAGGAGAAGCTGAACCGTATTCTCAGCGAGAATACCGGTCAGGAGCTTGCGGCCATCGAAAAAGATACAGACAGAGACAACTTCATGAGCGCTCAGGAGGCGGAAGCCTACGGCCTCATCGATAAAGTCATCACATCGAAATAAAGGGGGATAGGTATGTCAGACAAATACGATGATAACAAACAGCTGAGATGCTCTTTCTGCGGAAAACCGCAGAGCCAGGTGAGACGTCTGGTCGCAGGGCCGGGTGTGTACATCTGCGACGAGTGTGTGGAAATGTGCATGGACATCGTTACCGACGCCATCAGGGAATCTGAAGCGACGACGGAGAACATCAGCTACGAGCTGCCGAAGCCGAAAGAGATCTTCGATACCCTGTCAGATTATGTCATCGGGCAGGACGCGGCCAAGAAAGCCCTTGCCGTAGCAGTCTACAACCATTACAAAAGAATCAACGGTCTTGCCGACAAAGATAAGGATGTGGAACTTTCCAAGAGCAACATCGTCATGATCGGACCTACCGGTTCCGGCAAGACGCTTCTGGCCCAGACTCTGGCCAGAATCCTCAACGTGCCTTTTGCCATCGCTGATGCCACAGCCCTGACAGAAGCAGGTTATGTAGGTGAAGACGTGGAAAACATTCTGCTTCGTCTGCTTCAGGCGGCAGATTACGATATAGAAAAGGCCCAGAAGGGCATCATCTATGTGGATGAGATCGATAAGATCGCCAGAAAATCCGATAATCCGTCCATCACGCGGGATGTCAGCGGAGAAGGCGTGCAGCAGGCTCTTCTGAAAATCCTGGAAGGGACGGTCGCAAATGTGCCTCCTCAGGGCGGAAGAAAGCATCCTCATCAGGAATTCATCCAGTTTGACACGAGCAATGTCCTGTTCATCTGCGGCGGAGCATTTGACGGACTGGAGAATATCATACAGAGAAGGATGGGCGAAAGGGTGATCGGTTTCAACTCCGAGTTCGTCAGAACAAAAAAAGAAGAAGAGAACCTGCTGTCCCATATTCAGCCTGAGGATCTTCTGAAATTCGGTCTGATTCCTGAATTCATCGGCAGACTTCCTGTCATCGTCACTTTGGAGGAACTGACGGAGGATGCTCTTGTGAGAATCATGAAAGAACCGAAAAATGCTCTGATCAAGCAGTACAGGAAGCTGTTCGCCCTGGACAATGTGGAGCTGGAGATCGAAGAAGATGCGGTCAGCGCCATCGCCAGAAAGGCCATTGAACGGAAGACAGGAGCAAGAGGACTGCGAAGCATTTTTGAAAAAGCCATGACGGACATCATGTTTGATATTCCGTCCAGGGATGACGTGAAAAAGTGCGTCATCACCCGTGCCGTCATAGAAGAAGAGCAGGAGCCGTCTCTGGTTCTCTGCGACAACACAACGGAGAATAACGAGGCAGACGCCTCATAATATACAGGCGGCTTATGTCGCCTTGTTATTGTTAAAGGGAGGAGAAAAAGCATATGAGTGAAGAGAGAATATATCCTTGTATCCCGCTCAGAGGGCTGTCGATTTTTCCGAATACAGTCGTGCATTTCGATATAGGAAGAGAAAAGTCCATCAGGGCTCTGGAAAAGGCGATGGCCTCTGATAAGCTTCTGTTTGTCTCCAGCCAGAAAAACGACAGTGTTCTGATCCCGACTTTTGATGATATCTATACTGTCGGTACTGTGATCAGGGTAAGACAGATGCTGAAGATACAGGGAGATGCGATCCGGGTGCTGGCAGAAGGTATCTGCAGAGCGGAAATTACCGGGGAGCTTTCTGAAGATGAATATATGTCCTGCAGTGTCAGAGAAATCTACGAGAACATCCTGCCGGATCAGCTTTCTCTGGAGGAGAAGGCAGCCATGCGCGTACTTACGGACGGATTTGTCGAGTACGCGGCTCTGACAGGACAGATCAACGATGACACGGTGGACAAAGTCCTCTCCGGAACCCTGGAGAATGCCATCGCCGACAAGATTGCCGACCAGATGATCATCACTGTGGAAAAGAAGCAGACCGTGCTGGAGGAACTGGATTTTGCCGCCAGAATCAGGGTTCTGACTTCCATCATAGCGGAAGAAAACGAAATCGCCGCTATCGAGAGAGAACTTTCCCAGAAGGTGAAGGAAAGCATCGACAACAATCAGAAGGAATATTTCCTCAGGGAGAAAATGAAGGCAATTCAGGAAGAACTGGGCGTCAACGAGGATGCCGGCATCGAGGCCGCAGACTGGCTGAAGCAGCTGGAGGAGCTGAAGCTTCCTGAGAAGACCCAGGATAAGGTCAAAAAGGAAATCAGCAAGTTTTCAAAGATGATGCCGTCCTCTGCAGAGGCCACGGTCATCAGAAACTATGTGGAGACCATACTGGCGCTGCCGTGGAACACTTCATCCAGGGTGAACGTCAACCTGAAGAAAGCGGAGAAGATCCTCGATGAGGATCACTACGGCCTCGACAAGGTAAAAGAAAGAGTCCTGGAATATCTGGCGGTCATCCATCTGTCCAAGGCGATCAAGGGGCCGATTCTGTGCCTTGTAGGTCCGCCGGGAGTAGGAAAGACTTCCATAGCAAAATCCATCGCGAGAGCTTCCGGCAGGGAGTTTGTCAGAATGTCTCTCGGCGGTGTACGCGATGAGGCAGAGATCCGTGGACACAGAAGAACCTATATCGGCGCTATCCCGGGCAGAGTCATCTCCTGCCTGAAGGATGCAGGCACCAATAATCCGGTCTTCCTCTTCGACGAAGTAGACAAGATCGGCGCTGACTTCAAGGGAGATCCTGCCTCGGCGCTGCTGGAGGTTCTGGATCCGGAACAGAACAACACCTTTACAGATCATTTCCTGGAGGTGCCTTTCGATCTGTCGAAAGTCATGTTCATCACCACGGCAAACTCCACGGATACCATTCCGCGTCCTCTTCTGGACAGAATGGAAGTGGTAGAGGTGCCGGGATATACGGAAGAGGAAAAGGTGAAGATCGCTCAGAAGTATCTGATCCCGAAAAAGATCAGAGAACACGGTCTGAAGAAAGAAAATATAAAGATCTCCGAAAAAGCCGTACGGGATCTGATCAACTATTACACGAGAGAATCCGGCGTAAGAAACCTGGAAAGAGAGATCGCAAATCTCTGCAGAAAGGTTGCGCGCAAGATCGTTACCGGCAAGGCGAAGAGCTACAGCATTTCTCCTTCCAATCTGGAGAAATATCTGGGCAAGCACAGGTATCACTATGACATGGTCGAAGGGGAAAACCAGATCGGTGTCACAACCGGACTGGCATGGACTGCTGTCGGAGGCGATACCCTGCAGATCGAGACCACGGCGGTGGCGGGCAGCGGCAAGCTTGTTCTGACCGGTCAGCTGGGAGATGTGATGCAGGAATCCGCCAAGGCAGGCATCAGCTATATCCGTTCGGTTGCGGACAAACTGGGTATCGAGGAGGATTTCTACAAGAAATACGATATCCATGTTCACGTTCCGGAGGGTGCGGTGCCTAAGGACGGTCCTTCAGCAGGCGTGACCATGTGCACGGCAGTCATCTCCACTCTGACAGGAATCCCTGTGAGAAGGGATGTGGCCATGACAGGGGAGATTACCCTTCGCGGCAAAGTGCTGCCTGTAGGTGGAATCAGAGAAAAGGTTCTGGCTGCTCACCGGGCAGGTATCCGGAAAATCCTGCTGCCGAAGGACAACGAACCGGACATCGATGAAATTCCGTCTGCAGTCAGAAAACAGCTGGAATTCGTTCTGATCGACAATGTGGACAGTGCTCTGAAAGAGGCGCTGGTGAAATAAAGCAGGTGACTTCATGAAAATCACAAAATCTGAACTGGAAGCGGTAGCGGTGAAACCGGCCCAGTATCCGCCGGACACCCTTCCGGAAATCGCTTTTGCCGGAAGATCCAACGTGGGGAAGTCCTCCCTGCTGAATCTTCTGACCGGCAGGCGGAAACTTGCCAGGGTCAGCGGGAATCCCGGAAAGACCCGGACGATCAACTTCTACCTGATCAACGATGCCTTCCGCATTGTTGACCTGCCGGGCTACGGCTATGCAAAAGTATCCCGGTCCGTGACCGAAAACTGGGGCGCGATGATGGAGACTTATTTCCAGAAGCGCGAAGGGCTGAAGAAAGTGGTTCAGCTGGTGGATATCCGTCACAAGCCGACAGCGCAGGACGTCCAGATGTATGAGTACCTGCGTCATTACGGCCTGGACGGAATCGTAGTGGCGACCAAAGCGGATAAAGTTTCGAAAAACGAGGCGGCAAAGAACATCTCTGTAATCAGAAAGACACTGGAGCTGTCCCCTGAGGATAAGGTCATACCCGTTTCCGCACTGAAGAAGACCGGCTGGGAGCAGCTGGCCGCAGAGCTTGAAGCTATGCTGGAGGATTAAATGCAGTTCATAAGTTTCAGAGTAATTTTAAAGAGAATCGCAGCCATAACCAGTCTGCTTCGGGACAGGACGGTTCCTCTGCGCAAAAAGGCGCTGGTGGTTTTCGGAATCGTGTACCTGTTCCTCCCGGTTGATCTGATTCCGCCGATTCTGTTTCCCTTCGGCTTCCTGGATGATCTGATCATATGGGTCTATATCCTGTGGCATCTGAAGGATGAGCTGGATTCCTACTGGCTGGGTGAAAAAGCTGAAGATTTATCTAAAAAATTTCGTGACAAAACCTTTGTGGAGGGTGTAGAATTTGATGTAGAAGATGACACAAAGGAAGACACACAGAAGAATAAGGAGTAGACATGGCAAATCAGGCTGTAATAGGAAAAATACTGCTGACCGGTCAGCAGATTGCGGACCGGGCGAAGGAGCTGGGTGAAGAGATATCCAGAGATTATGCGGGAGAGGAGCTGGTTCTTGTCGGCACACTGAAAGGGGCCGTCATGTTCATGGGAGAACTGATGAAACACATCACTCTGGACACGCAGATCGACTTTATCTCTGCCAGCAGCTACGGGAGCGGCACGGTAAGCTCGGGCAATGTGGTCATCAAGAAGGATATCGACATCGATATCAGAGGCAGACATGTGCTGATCATAGAGGATATCATAGATACAGGCAATACGCTGAAATATCTGAAGGACAACTTCCTGGCCAGAGATCCTGCCAGTGTCAGGATCTGCACGATGCTGGACAAGCCGTCCAGAAGAACTGCAGATGTCAGCGGCGACTACATCGGATTTGCTGTCGAAGATCTCTTCGTCATCGGATACGGCCTGGATTATGACCAGAAATACAGAAACCTCCCGTATATCAGTTATCTGGAAGGCTGAAGACATTACAATCGTTACTAATTTTTATGCAAAGGAGATATATTTATTATGGGTTATGAAGTAAAAATCGGTTTATCCAATAAGCATGTACATCTGAGCCAGGAACATCTGGACATCCTGTTCGGAAAAGGCCATGAGCTGACTCCGACCAAGCCGCTGGTGCAGCCGGGACAGTTCGCTGCAGAGGAGAAAGTTGATATCGTCGGCCCTAAGAAAACGCTGGCAGGTATCAGAGTGCTGGGCCCTGTCCGCAAGGAGACACAGGTGGAACTGGCGCTGACTGATGCAAGAACCATCGGCATCAAGGCTCCGGTAAGAGAATCCGGCAAACTTGAAGGAACTCCGGGCTGCAGACTGGTCGGCCCTTGCGGAGAGGTTGAACTGGATCACGGCGTTATCGCTGCGCTGAGACACGTTCACCTGAACGATGAACAGGCTGCAGAAGCCGGCGTGAAGGATGGAGACTGGGTCAGCATCAGAATCGGCGGTGAAAGAGGCCTGGTATTTGAGAACGTACTTGTCAGAGCAGGTGCAAAGCACGAAAGAGAAGTGCATCTGGACACTGACGAAGGAAATGCAGCAGGCTGCGGACCTGATGCAGTATGTGAAATCATAAAGTAACATCCGTTACATAGCTGCATAAGACAGGGATAGGCAGGGAGACCCGCCTATCCCCTTTATTCAATGTGGAGTAGGAGTGTAACTATGCATAAGTTTAATTATTTTTGTTCCATCGTGCTGGCGGTGACTCTGCCGCTGATGATTTCCATATTATCGTCCAATTTAGTATTAAGGGTGTCAGCAACCTATACTTTCCATTTCAATGACAGCCAGGTCATCGGAGAAGTACCGTACAATATCACAGGCAGCGAAACTGCAGGAGAGATTGCATCCTACTGGTCCTCTTTCAGCAGCGAGCCTTTCCAGGTGTACGAAAAGAACGGAAATTACCGGGATCCTGTCTTCGAAGAAGATGAGCAGCAGGTTATGGGAAAGATAAAAAGCGTCCTTAATATTGAACTGGCTGCAGGATTTCTGTGCCTGATCATCACGCTGGCCATCTACATCTATCTGCACAGGAACGGTTTCCGGGATGCGCTGCGAAAGCGGAGTTATACCGGTATGGGCATTGCGGCGGCACTTCTGGTCATTCACGCCGTATGCTGGTGCACCGGTTCCTACAGGAGGTGGCTCTACGATACGCTGATCGGCATGCCGCTGGCTGAGGACAGCACGCTGGTGATCCTGCTGGGGGATCCTTTCTTTAAAACGTATGTGATCTTCGCATCGATTCTGGGAGCGGCGCTTCTGGGAATCGTTTGCTACATCAACTATCATCTGACCAGACCGAACAGGATTTTCTACTGATGATATTTTAAACTGAATTCAAGACAAGGGGGAGAACGAAAATGGTATATGTTTTTCTGGCCACCGGCTTTGAGGAGATTGAAGCGCTGACCGCTGTGGATCTGCTGAGAAGAGCGGATATCCAGGTAAAGACCGTTTCCATCATGGAGGAGCGCATGGTATACGGCGCCCACGGTGTGGGAGTAGAGGCGGACATTCTGTTCCATCAGGGAGATTATGCGAAAGCCGCCATGCTGGTTCTGCCGGGAGGGATGCCGGGAACGGTCAATCTGTGCAATCACCGTGAACTGAATGAGGAACTTACAGACTTCTACAGAAGCGGCAGACCTGTTGCCGCCATCTGCGCCGCACCGATGGTGCTTGCGAGAGCGGGAATTCTGAAAGGACATCAGGCCACCATATACACCGGTATGGAAGACGAGCTGGCAGGCGCAGAGCACGGAGAGGGAAATGTGGTCATATCGGGCAATGTGATCACATCCAAGGGACCGGGAACGGCCATGGAATTCGCCCTCAGCCTGATCAGGGTCCTGAAAGGCGAACCGGCTGCCGCCGAGGTTGCGGCAGGTCTGCTCTACGGAGGTAATTATGGACTATAAAGTGGACTATCACATTCATTCCTGGTATTCTGACGGCACCATGAAACCGACGGATCTGGTGCGCATGTACCACGAGCAGGAATACGATATCATCGCCCTGACAGATCATGACGGTGTCGAAGGTGTAAGTGAAGCGGTCATTGCGGGTGAAGCGCTGAAGATACAGGTCGTTCCCGGCATCGAGCTTTCAACGGTGTATTCTTTCGAGGAAAAAGAGATTGAACTGCATATGCTGGGATATCACATCGATACGGAAAACCCGGAGCTGACAGAAGCTCTGGTGAAGATCAGAGAAGACCGTCGCCTCCGCAACGAAAAGCTGCTGGATCATCTCAACAGTCTGGGTTACGAACTGACCTGGGAGGAGATGGCCAAGCGGCCGAACCAGACCTATATCGGCAAGCCTGATTTCGCGCGGGCACTGAAGCGCAGAGGTTATGAGATACCGGATCTCTGGGAGGTGCTGGACACTGTGAAGAAGGATAAGATCGATACTGTCTCTGCCATGGACCTGATAAAAGGCGCGGGCGGTATCGCGGTGCTGGCTCATCCTATGAAGATCAGAAAGCTGGGCACGCCGGGAAGCGATGAATTCTGGAACTCCCTTGACAGGCTTGTGCGCAGTCTGAAGAAACAGGGGCTGAAGGGGCTGGAGTGCTATCATCCGTCTGCTGACGAGGAGGCGGCGATGAAGCTGGTGAACCTTGCAGCCAGATATCATCTGCACATCACAAAGGGATCGGACTTCCACGGAGAAGATGAAAACCAATAGAGAAGAGCACGCTGAGACAAGTGAACTTTCACAAATCTCAGCGTATTTTATTGTAAACAGGCCTTGAAAGTATTATAATAATATATGAATATACCCCATGTGAGAGAAGAGGAGAGAAAATATGGTTGTAGATTTCATGAAAAAACCGATTGCTGCTGCAATCAGAACGGAAAAGGACTTCAGTACGGCGCTGCGGTCAGATGTGGATATGGTGTTTCTGCTTCATTCCAGCATCATGACGGTGAATCAGTGTGTCAAGGAAATACACAGTGCCGGAAAGAAGGCCTTTATTCATGTCGATTTTGCAGAGGGCATCGGCAAAGACCGCGCCGGCCTGGAATTTCTGGCCAAACAGGGCGTGGACGGCGTTCTGACAACCCGCACCAACATTGTCAGAGCCGCCAAGGAATTCGACCTGATCACGGTGCAGCGGTTCTTCATGGTGGATTCCCATTCTGTGGGAACGTCTGTAGAATCAATCAAGATTTCCAAACCGGACATCATCGAGATCATGCCTGGTATCATCACCAAGAAGATCAGGGAGTTTTCGGAAAAGGTGGATATGCCGATCATAGCAGGCGGTATCGTTGAGACCATGGACGAAGTCCGTGCGGCTCTGGATGCCGGAGCAACGGTGGTATCCACAGGAGAAGCAGATCTTTGGAGTATGAAAATTTAACAGTGGAGGGAATATGAAGATTAAATTTTGCGGTGCGTCTTCAGGCGTAACCGGATCCTGCCATCTTCTGATGACAGAGAACCACAAGGTATTGCTGGACTGCGGACAGTTCCAGGGGGGGAAGGCACAGGATGCGCTTAACTATGAGCCGTTTCCGTTTGAGCCTTCCGAGGTGGAATGTGTGATTCTGAGCCATGCGCATATAGATCACTGCGGCAGGCTTCCTCTTCTTGTGAAGAGGGGCTTCACGGGAAAGATCTACTGCACCGATGCCACGGCGGATCTCCTGGATGTCATGCTGAAAGACAGCGGATTCATCCATGAGAAGGATGCTGAATGGAAGAGCCGCAAGGCCGAGCGCGCCGGAAAACCGCCGGTAGAACCTCTCTATACATATAAGGATGCTGTGGAGACACTGAAGTATGTGGAGCCTATCCTTTACGACCAGCAGATCCAGATCAACGAGGACATGAAGATCGTGTTCAATGATGCGGGACATATCCTTGGATCGGCGATTACAGAGCTGTGGGTCAGAGAAGGGGACAAGGAGTCCAAAATCGTCTTTTCGGGAGATCTGGGCATGATGAACCGTCCGATTCTGCGGGACCCGACCATCATCAAAAAGGCGGACTATGTTATCATGGAGACCACTTACGGAAACAGAAATCATCCGGAGAACTCCACCAGTATCAGGCAGCTGCTGGACATCGTGCTGAAAACCGCAAGAAGAGGCGGGACCGTAGTCATTCCTTCCTTTGCGGTCGGAAGAACACAGGAGCTGATTTTCGAATTCAACAAGTTCTATGAAGAACACAGCGAATACAAGGAAGAACTGGACAAGCTGATGGTATATGTGGACAGCCCGATGGCAACCACCGCCACAGAAGTGTTCAGGAAAAACGCGCAGGTCTTTGACGATGAGACCAGGGACTATATACTCCGCGGCGACAACCCGCTGGATTTCAAAAATCTGAAGTTCACAAGAACTACAGCCGAATCCCAGGCACTGAACATGGACCGCAGTCCGAAGGTCATCATTTCGGCCAGCGGCATGTGTGAAGCGGGAAGAATACGCCATCATCTGAAGCACAACCTGTGGGATCCGAAATCCAGTGTGATCTTTGTCGGATATCAGGCAGAAGGAACCCTGGGTAAACTCCTGGTGGAAGGCGCAAAGGATGTGACCCTCTTCGGAGAGGAAGTCCACGTCAATGCCGAGATATACAACCTGGAAGGCTTTTCCGGACATGCTGATCAGAACGGCCTCTTTGCATGGCTGGCGGGATTCAGACAGAAGCCGAAACAGGTATTCCTGGTTCACGGAGAAGAAGATTCCAAGAAGGACTTCGGAAAACTGATCCACGACAAGCTGGGCTACGAGCCGGTTGTGATCCTGGGCAATTCAGAATACGAGCTGGATATGGAAACTGCAGCTCTGCTCAACTACGAAGAGGCAGAAGCAGAAGGCGTCAGGGACGAGGAGATCCAGGAGGTGCGCCGCAGAATTTCCGACATCCACCGCGATATCGAGAGCATTCTGTACAATACAGATCTGGCCATGGGGAACAACATCTCTGAAGAAAAGCTGGTCAGCATAAACAATATCGTTCAGGAACTGGCAAAGGCGACGCTGGTTCTCGGATCCGCAGTTACGGAAGAAGACCGGAATATGGAGTAATACAGTGAGATGAAGAACGTAATCGTAATCGGAATAGCAGGCGGTACCGGCTCAGGCAAGAGTACCATGATAACAAATATCAAGAAACAGTTCAATGACGAGATCACCATACTGAGCCACGATTTCTATTACAAGGCCCATGACGAGATGACCTATGAGGAGCGATGCGGCCTCAATTACGATCATCCCGACGCATTTGACACGGATCTGATGATCGATCATATCCGTCAGCTGAAAAAGTGGAAGAGTATTCAGCGTCCCGTATATGACTTTACCATACACAACAGGGTGGAGGAGACGGTAACCGTGCGTCCTGCCAAGGTCATCGTTGTGGAAGGCATCCTGATCTTTGAGAATAAAGAACTGCTGGATCTGTTCGACATCAAGGTGTTCGTGGATACGGACGCGGATGTGCGGATCATCCGCCGTATTCTGCGGGACGTGCAGGAACGGGGCAGAACCCTGGAGTCTGTGGTGACACAGTATCTGACGACGGTCAAGCTGATGCACGAGCAGTTCGTGGAACCGAGCAAGAAAAATGCGGATATCATCGTTCCGGAGGGCGGCTTCAACGTTGTGGCCCTCGATATGCTGAATCAGCGTATTCATGCGCTGCTCCACGAAGATGACGGATTTGGAGGATACTGATCATGGAGGATTTGAGACTTGCACTGCTGGGATTCGGCAATGCCGGCCGTGCCTTTGCACAGATGCTGACAGAAAAACTGCCGGAAATCAGAGAAACCTACGGACGCGGGGTGCGCGTCACCGCCATTGTGACCCGGTCAAAGGGAACCATAGTGGATCCGGAAGGCATCGACCTGCTGAAAGCCTGCTCTGATGCAGAGCATCTGGGGCATTTTGCAGAGAATACGCCGGGTCTGTGCAATATGGACGGGTTTCAGGTTATAGAGAAAGGGGAATTCGACGTTCTCTGCGAGCTGACACCGCTGAATATCGCCACCGGACAGCCTGCCATCGATCATATCAGGGCGGCTTTTGCCAGGGGCAGGCATGTGATTACAGCCAATAAAGGACCCATCGCCTGGGCCTTTGACGAGCTTTCTGAAACTGCACGGAAACAGGGATGTCTGTTCTTTTATGAGACCACTGTCATGGACGGAACGCCGGTTTTCAATCTGACAGAGCACACGCTGAAGTTCTGCCGGATTACAGAAATCTCCGGCATTCTCAACAGTACCACCAATTATATTCTGGAGGAACTGGCTGCAGGAAGAGAATATGATGATATCATAGCTTCCGGCAGAAAGCTGGGATTTATCGAAGAAGATGCAGCTATGGATATAGAGGGCTATGATGCGGCGGCAAAGGTCACAGCCCTGCTCAATGTGCTGATGCATGCCCATCTGACACCGGACATGGTGGATCGGACCGGTATAGAAAACATCACGGCGGATGACATCCGCAGCGCTGCGGAGAGAGGAAAGGTCATCAAGCTGCTGTGCAGAGGCAGCCTGAAGGAAGACGGAAGTGTGGAAGCTTCCGTAAAGCCTGTGGAGGTGGAGAAGGGCGACATGCTGGCTTCCATTGACAGTACCACCTCTGTGGTCTCTGTCACGACGGATCTGATGGGAAGACTGTCGGTCATCGAACACGCGCCGGGAATCGAACAGACCGCTTACGGCATTTTCGGTGACACTATCAGGATCCTGGAGGCTGAAAAAAACAAATGAACGGAAAAAAACTGACTGATCAGAAATGGTTTATCTATATGCTGGTGCCTTTGTGTGCGCTTTGCTGGGGGCTGTCCTACCTGGGTACCAGCGTCACGCTGAAAAAACTGAGCGTTATGGAGCTTCTGGCTATGCGGTGGACGGTATCGGCTCTGCTGTTTATCATTCTGGCCGCACTGCGCGTAATCCGGGTGCAGTTCAGAGGCAAAGACATAAAACTGGTTCTGCTTGTGGGAATCCTGCAGCCCTGCATCTACGCGCTGCTGGAGACTCTGGGAGTCAAGCTGACGACGACTTCGGAATCTTCAATCTTTATTGCGACGATTCCGCTGCTGGTTCTTCTCATCGGAATCCTTTTTCTCCACAAAAAAAGCAGCCCGCGGACCATTGCCGCAATCATCATGGCCTTTGCAGGGGTGGTGATCTGCGTCGCTTTTTCGCCTGAGTTTTCCCTGGGTGGAAAGGGTCTCGGATATCTGTTTCTTCTGGGAGCGGTTCTGACGGGTGCGCTGTATACCTATTCCAGCGCAAGGGCGGCAGAGCAGTTTGATGCGGTGGAGATCACCTTCTGCATCTCCGTCATGGGAAGCATCTTTTTCAACTGTATCAGCCTTGCCATGGGAAACGGATTCAGCTGTTATGTGCAATGCTTCAGAGACGGGAAACTGCTGGCAGGCGTTCTTTTCCTGGGAATCTGCTGTTCCTGTGTATGTTACCTGATTTTCAACTTTGTTCTGGGAAAACTGCCGACAGCGATCGGAACCAATATCGTGAGCAACTCGGTAACAGCAGTAGGCGTTATATCCGGATGCGTTTTTGCAGGTGATCCTTTCGGATGGTATACCGTGGTGGGTGTAGCCCTGACTATTGCAGGGGTGTGCCTGTCTTCCACAGAAAGCGAGGACAGCGAGAAACAGATAGAAACGGCTTCGAATGAATAATACCGGAAAATATATTGACAATTTCTGTAAACTATGGTAAAAAATAATTGAGGTTTCGGAAAGGAAGTAATATATGGGACGGGAATGGCAGCAGACTCTGCTGAGAGAGTACCTCCTGCCGGACACAGTGTATTATCAGAGCATCTGGGCAGTCCGGGATCTGAACAGGATGGAGGCAAGACTCGAGCAGCTTCAGCAGGAGGAGGTACAGCCTTGCGGCAGCTCCGTCGTCAGAGACAGTACAGACGGTCCGGCGGGGAGATATTCGGCAGATGCCCGCATGGCAGAAATGGCTGTGCTGAATATGCGGATCTCGGCTATAAGGTCGGCCCTTTCGGCCGTACCGGAGGAATACAGGTCCTTTATTCTGAGCAATCTGATACTGCGTACATCCGGCAGGGCCTACCCCAACAAACTCTGGAAATACTGGAAACAGAGATTTCTCTACACAGTGGCCAAAAATCTGAAAATGATTTAAAAAAGGGACTTGAAGGGGAATCGATAATGTGGTATTATGATACCAGGTGAAAATGGAAGTAAATGTAAAGAGATCGCAATGCGGTCTCTTTTCCGTTTTCCGGAGTTGTACAAGACGCCCTTTACGGGCGTTTTGCACTATATGTGAAAGGAGGATTATGAGGAAAAAAAGAAAGAACTGTCTGTTTCTTCTTCTGCCGGCAGCAGCTTTTGTCCTTGTTACAGGCACTGCCTGTGCAGGATATATCCTGTCAGGAACTCTGGGAGAAGGCCTGGCTCTGATTCCCGGATCCACAGCGGATCTTAAATGCACAGGAACCATGACTGCGTCAGACTATCTGATCAATACAGGCGATACTGCTGCGGTCACACTGAAAAACACCGGAAATCCGGGAGATTTTACCGGATATGCAAAGGAGCATAACCGGTATGCGCTCTACACCTATGAGGGAGTTTACCGCTATCTCATTACGGCAGAAGGAAAAGAGTATGAAAGCAGCCGGGCGGTGCTGCAGTTTGATTCGCCGGGAGACTATCAGGTGAAAGGCTATCTGACTTACCGCTGGAAGACAAGCGCGGGTAAAGTCGCGGCGGGATTTGCCCGATATTATTACAGGACCATATGGTTCACGCTGACCATCAGAGTGAGAGATCTGCAGTCGCCGGATACGGTGCCTCCGGAGCGTCCTGCGGAGAGCGGAGAGTCTGAAAAGACTGAGCCTGCCATTGCTGCAGCCGTGAAGCATACAGCAGACTGGGAGAAGAACAGGATCGCATTCAACCGGTGGTGCCGTGACAGAGGAAGGACGGATCTGCTTCGCAGTGAGGACTGCTTCTGGTCAGGAGAACGTTTTGTTCTGGAAGCAGCATGTCAGGGGGAGCAGCTGCCGGCCTCCGTCAGTGTGAGGATAGAAGGCGAACCCTATGGAACGACGCTGCGGGCAGCGGCAGGACAGTATGCGGGCAGTCTGTTTGACGGCACCATGATCGGAAGGTGGGGTGCGGACGGGCCTGTGCGGCTCACCTTTATATTTTCTGCTGTCATCGACGGAAAGCACTGCAGCTGCATCCGGCAGATCATCATCGATGACAGACACGGCTATTGGGACATGCATAGAAAGGAGTGAGAAATTGGAACGGGGCAAGAGAGTGATAGGCGTGCTGCTCATAGCAGTCAGCATTGCCGCCCTGGTAACCTGGGAAAAATGGGGAAAGAACCGCTTCCTCTATGAGGAGGTGCTGGTGCTGACCTGCAATGTGGAAAAAGGAACCGTCATAACCGGAGAGATGGTTGCGGTGAGGAATATGGATGTAACAGAGGAAGACTGCATGCGGGCAGGAGACAGAGAACTTGTCATCGGCCGTGAGGCAGCTTTTTTTATACACAGAAATGTTCCTCTCTTCGGGGAATATTTCCGGGAAGAAGGCCTTGGCGCCAATGCGCAGCAGGGGAAGTACATACTCTCCGTACCGTCTGAATGGCTGGCGGTTCTGCCCTCCAGTCTCGCAAGAGGGGACCGGGCATACTTTTTCTGCGGAGGAAGTTTCGTGACCTCTGCTTTTGTATCTTATGTGAGCCGGGAGGAAAAATCGCTGGAGGTCGTGGTGAATGACCGTCAGGCGGAGCGGCTCTCCGAACTGGGCGGACAGGGAGAAAAGATGGTAATAATCTATAACTGAAGGAGGGAATATGAAAAGGATACTCGGTTTTTTCGGAGGTGACAGTCAGGCCGGAACCACCATGCTGGCCAGGTCTGTGGCAGAGAGCCTTCAGGAGAGAAAGAAGAGAGTGCTGCTGATCATGGGCAGCGGCAAATACGGAGAGGAGTTTTCGGGAATCGGGCAGAGACATTCCATCGATGACCTGAAAGCCGGCATCATCAGCGGCAGAGTCACCTATGAGGATATCCAGCAGTCGGTTGAGGAAGTCCGGGGGATCTATGTGCTGCCGGGAGTAAGAAACCCCCTGACGGCGAAATATTTCCCGGAAAACACATATGAGGTCATGCTGTCCGCCGTGGAGGAACAGTTTGACTATGTGATTCTGGACGGTGGAGATGATGCCAATCTGGGGCTGATGATTTCGGGCCTGAACACGTCAGAGCACCGGTTCTTTGTGACCACGCAGCAGTCCAAATCGATCCGCAGACTGGAACTGCTCAGAAAGAACATCACGGAGCCCCTCGGCATAGAAGGAAAGCTGATCATCAACAAATATATCAGAGATCCTTCTCTGCTTCTGAAGCATGATATCCTGCAGCTCTGCGGGCAGGAGGAGGCTTTTACCGTGCCGTATATCGAATACGGATGGCAGGCGGAACTGGAGGGGAAAACGCTGCGTCGTTTCCGGCGCTTTGGAAAGGCCGTGGACAGGATCACGGACTGTTTCGAGCCTGGTGAAAAGGAAGAAAAGAGAGGAAGCTTATGGAAACTGAAAAAGAATTCTGTCTGGAAGAATACATGAGCCGCGTGCTGCAGACTGAAAACGACAGACGGCCGGACGACCTTGAGCGCTTTTTTCAGGTGTGCCGTATTGTGGAGACGGAGTTCGACAAGGAGTGGAACGAAACAGATGATGCGGCCAAAAACCGGAAGCTGGAAAAGGAAAAGCTGGCAATCATGGGTGCAGAGGCGGAGACTTCTTTTTATAAAGAGAAGATTAAAGAGATTCTCCGGGACAAAAAGCTGTCCGACAGCTGGTTTCCGGACTGGTATCCCAGCCTGTACGAAGGGGTATTTGCCGAACTCTACGGGCTGGCTGGACTGGCTCCATGGGCCTACGACATGGACGAGAAATACAGAAATTCTTCTTCGGCCAAGCTCATCGGAGACAGGCTGTACTGTCTTATCGACGGCAAAGCCTGCCTTCAGCCGCAGCGTATCAGCGCCCGGCGAAGGCAGCAGCTGAAGCGGACGCTGCTTCTGGCGACACCTTATGAACGGCTGGAATACGGATTCCACGAGGTCTACCTGCATAACGGCATACGGATCACCATCTATTCCGGCGACAGGACGAAAGAGGGACAGGATGTCATGGTTTTCAGAAAGTATGTACTGCAGGATCTGACCTTTGAGAATCTGGCCGAAAAGGGAACGATCCCCTTCCAGGCGATCCCGCTGTTTCTCCAGATGATCGGAATCGGATTCAATGTGCTGTTTACCGGGCAGGTGCGTTCGGGCAAGACCACCTTTCTGCAGGTATGGCAGAGGTATGAGGATCCTTCTCTTGAAGGGGTGGCTGTTGCGACAGACCCGGAAACCCCCTGGCACCGGATCATGCCGGATGCGCCTGTCATGCAGCTGATTGCCGACGGAGAGAAACTGGACTCCATCACCAAATCTCTGCTGCGCGGCGACAATGACTATATTCTGCTGGAAGAGATGCGGGATGCTGCAGCTTTTCATCTGGCGCTGGAGATCACATCCACAGGCACAGCCAGAAGCAAGGCCACGATCCACGATCACGACGGCATCAATGTGCCGTACAAGATGGCCGCCAGGATCCGGGAGGTCTACGGAGGAGATATCAGGGAGCTGATCGCACAGGTCTACAAGAATTTCGACTATGTCATTGAACTGAGCCAGTTTCCCGGAGATAAAAGCAGGAAGATCATGAGAGGCATCATAGAATACTCCTATGATGCGGAAAAGGATCAGGTTGCGGCAAGACGTGTCTGCAGCTATGATTTTCAGCGGGGAAAGTGGCTGTGGAACAGGGAGGGAGGAAAGAGCAAGCTGACCAAATATCCCCAGGAAAGAGAGAAAATCTGTGCGATGACGGAACTGCTGTCAGAACTGTCTGAGGCAGATCCGATGGAGGGCGATCAGGTCGTCTTTCCGGCATACTACAGGGAGGGATGCAGATGAATGTGATAAAACTTCTGTATATCCTGTACTTTGCAGGTGTGGCGCTGGCTGTCTGGCCTCTGATGGAATATCTGGCGATAAGCGTGCGCAGCCGTTTTGCAGTGCACCGGAACCTGTCTCGCCTGACAGATGACCGCCGGCTGAAAAGACAGAGTCCGGCAGAGCGGCACATACAGCTGCTCGTGGAAGGCGCAGAGGCGCAGAGTCTCTTCGCTTCTCCCGGCCATTTTCTCGTGTTCAGCATGGTATGCGGCTGCGGGGCAGCAGGTATCCTCTCTCTTGCAGGGGCGTCATCCATGGCGATGCCCTGCGGGATCTTTGCGGCTGCGATGCCCTACTGCATCCTCAATGCCCGGCTGTATAACAGGCGCGTGGAGAGGTCAAGGGAAGGAGACATCCTGGTGCAGGAAATTCTCAACAACTATAAGATCTACGGATGCAATATGAAGGAGGCCATCGAAGTGACCGCGGCGACCATTGAAGATGCGCCTGGCGGCAGAAGACTGCTTCTGAACCTTGCCAAAGGGTTTCATACCGCTGTAACCAGAGAGGAAGTGGAGGATCTTCTGTCTGTGTTCCGGTTTTCCATCGATACGACCTGGGGCAGTGTTCTCGCGTCGAACATCTTCTTTTCATACATGTATGGCGTCAGGGTGGATACGGCTCTGGAGGATCTGCAGGCATGCATTGCAAAGAGCAGACAGGTGGTTGAACACGGAAAGAGAGAGAACAACGAAGCCCGGCTTATGCTGAAATATCTGGCTCCAGTCACTTTCTTCCTCTCTGCGGCAGGCGCATGCAGGTACTTCGGCTTTACACCGGGGAAGTTCATCAGATATCAGCTGGGTACACCGCTGGGACTGAAGTGGTTTCTGATCATAGTGATGCTCTATGGCGCCGGCATCCTGATCAACGTGTTCTTTTCAAGAGAAAAGATGGATATATAGGAGGCTGAATTGAAGAAAAACGGAAGGAGGTGAGACGGATGCTGATCCGAACTACTGCTTTATTTAAGATCAGGAGACTGTCAGGATACAGCAGGAAACTGGCGCCGGAACTGAAAAAGCAGGGAAATATGCGGATGGGTACACTGTGGAACAGGCTGCAGACAGACCGGCTGGAGAGGGAGATCTTCAACAGCTGCATCGTGCTGAAAAATCTGGCTATCGTTCACAGAAACCAGCCCATGTCCTGCGACTTTATGCTTGAGCAGCTGATGGAATGCAGCCGGCCGCTGCAGACGGTCTATGCGGATATTCTGTCCGCATGGAGAAGCGGGCGGGGACGGGAATCCTTTGACATTCTCTATCAGAGAATCCCGGTCAAGGCGGCCAGGCACTTCTCCTTTGTCCTTTCCAGAATCGACCAGGTGAATCCTGCAGAACTGATCGGCCATATGGACGCATTTGAGGAGACTTTCGCCTCTGAGAGGATGACAAAGGGGATGCAGCGTGCGGAACGGCGGAGCCTGGTCACCACAATGGCCGCGGCAGCGACGATCTTCGCGATCCTGCTGAATTTTACCGTTGTAGTTGTTTTCATGGACACACTTCAGATGCTGGGACAGGTATTCTGAGGAGAATTGGAGGAGAAAAATGAAAAATCTGATCATCATCATCGGAACCATCCTGCTGGGCGTGGTGATTGTCAACACCATGGTGCTGGGCGACAGCGACACCTCCCTGCAGGGGGCGGCACAGAAACTGGTGGAACAGGGGATAGAGAGCATAGATTCTCTGGAAATAGGAGAGTGAAGCGATGAAGGAAATCGTCATTATAATGGGAACTGTCATACTCGCCTGTCTCATCTTCGGCATGATCGCAGGAGATGAGGACAGTCTGAAAAGCGCAGGGGGACAGTGGTTTGAAAAGACCATAGAGATGTATCAGGAGGAAGGAAGATGAAGAATCTGATCACCAGCATGGCCTGCATCATGATCCTGCTGGTTTTCGTCCTGCAGTTTACGCAGAATCAGATCCTGCACAACCGGATCACTGCGGTGGATCAGGCTGTGAACAATTTTCGGGAGATTGTCAAACAGGAAGGCTGCGTCTCACAGACCAACCGGACGCATCTTCAGGAAGAACTGGCGGGCATCCTGAAATGTACCTCTTCTGATATCAGGATTCAGGGAGATCAGGCGGCTGTGCGGCGCGGACAGCTGGTGGAGTACCGGGTGGAGGTGCCCGTGCGGGATATCATCACCATGCCGCAGTTCTGGAATATAGACGAATCAGAAAATCAGTTCAGCTATACGATTCACCGGTTCACTACCAGTGAATATATAGGAAGGTAAGTATGAAAAACTTTATCATCACGGCGGGAGCTGTACTTCTGATGCTGAACATCATGAGCTGGCAGTTTCAGATAAACAGTCTGCTGCGGGAGAAAGCAGAACTGAAAAACGCAGCTGATGAGGCCGCTGCCACTGCCGGCATCTGTTTCGATGAAAGTCTGTACGGGGACGGCCTGCTTCGCTTTGACAGGGAACGGGCCAGAGAAAAATCGGAGGAGATCCTGCGACTGAATCTGCCTGAGAAGGGGAATGCCGAAGAGACCCGGATGGAGATAACCTTTGAGGGAGAAAACGAAGGCAGGCCGGCGGTCACCGTGACTCTGCAGCGGGGAAAGCTGAAAGTCCTTTCCCGATATGAGCATGTACCGTATTAAAGACATGACCGTTGAAATCGTGCGGAGCATATGGTAAAATGTGTATAAAGCGAGGTGAGCACAATGATCAGGGATATTATACAGCTGGGAGATCCGAGACTGTACGTGGTCTGCACGGAATACAGAAAAGAGAACATCGGAGAGATCGAAAAGGTGGTCTGCGATCTTCACGATACGCTGATGGAGTACAGGAGAGTCCACGGTGCAGGACGGGCTATCGCTGCGCCGCAGATCGGTGTGCAGAAGAGGCTGCTGTATATGTATACGGACAGTCCGACCGTATTGATCAATCCGGTGCTGCATTTTCCAGGTGAGGAGAAAATGACGGTCATGGACGACTGCATGTCTTTCCCGGGACTTCTGGTGCGTGTACAGCGTTACAGGGAGTGCACCGTTGAGTATCTGGATTCCGACTGGCACCGTCAGACTATGCATCTGACGGGAGATCTGTCTGAACTGATCCAGCACGAATACGATCATCTGGACGGAATTCTGGCGACCATGCGCGCCATAGATGAAAAATCCTTCTTCTACGGCAGCATCAGCGACTACAGATAAGAGGCATCAGAATTTACAGCTGCATACGAAAGAGCAGAGACTGTTTCCACAGAAATACGGAAGCAGTCTTTTTATTTAGACAGACCGCGCCATTCGCGGCGCGGCCGGAAAGGAAATGAAAAATGAAAGAGAAGATTAAATCCTATGAGGAATTCAAAGAAACAGTAAAGAAGGAGTTTTTGAACTGTCTGCCGGAGAAGTACAGAGACTGGGAGATCATGATCACGCAGATTCCTAAAGTCAACGGCTTTCAGGAAGGAATGCATCTGATTTCACCAGACAAAAGCGGTGCAGTACCGACACTGTACCTGCAGGAACTGTATGTGCGTTATACTCAGCTGGGAGACATGCACCAGGTTCTGATGGAGGCAGGAAAGGTCTTCACCGAATGTATGGATCAGCTGGACGGGTATAATCCGCTGAAGGATCTGGAGAATCCCGAGTCAAAGGTGATCTTCTGTCTGATCAGCACGGAGCGCAACTGTCAGCTCAGGTCACAGGTGCCCAGCCGGCCCTTCCTGGATATGACTCTGATCTACCGTCTCATGACTGCGGATCCCCGGGGCGGCATGCAGTCCGCGATCATCACCGATGAACTGGCAGCTGAACTGAAGCTGTCCGAAGAGGAACTGTTCAGAATTGCTGTGGAGAACACGCCGAAAATGCTGCCTGCTGCAGTTGATGCCGCATGCGGCGTGATGATTTCTCTGAGCAACCGGCTTCATACCCTGGGCGCCGCAGCAATGCTTTACAGCGGCGTCCTTCACAGGATTGCCGCTGAGGTGAAAGATGATCTGTACATTCTTCCTTCTTCTATCCATGAGGTCTTCATTCTGCCTGCAGAGGACCATGATATCGGTGCTCTGAAAAACACGGTCCGGACTGCAAACAGGGAAGTGGTGGATGAGCAGGAGGTGCTTTCTGACAGCGTGTATTATTATGACCGGGAAAAAGATCAGATCCTGATCGCAGAGGAAGAAAAGCGCTTCGTCTCATAGCGTGCCCAGAGGCCGGAAAGGAGATATCAGATGAAAGAGGGGCGCTGTACTGACGATTTTCGTCAGCACAGCGCCCCTGCTGGGTACAGACTGTTATTTATGGCATCCGCCGCTGCCGCAGGAGCCGCCGTGTCCGTGGCCGCTGCCGCAGGAATGGCCTGCGCCGTGTCCGTGGCTGGTGCACTGTACATTGGCGTTATACTGCAGGGTGCCTTCTGCCAGCGCCTCTGCTGCCGCATCGGCATCTCCGGATACGCCGCCGTAGAGACGGATTCCGGCTTCTGCCAGCGCCGTCTGGGCGCCTCCGCCGATTCCGCCGCAGATGAGCACATCGACACCCAGGTTTTTCAGGAAACCTGCCAGGGCGCCGTGACCGCTGCCTGCCGCATTCTCAACGCGGGAAGACACGATCTTTCCGTCTTCCAGATCATAGATTTTAAAATTTTCACAATGGCCGAAGTGCTGATAGATCTGGCCGTTCTCGTAAGTAACTGCAATTTTCATGCTGTGATCCTCCTCGATTTTCGCTGTTCTGATATTTTCGTGATAAAAGTCGTAATCGCCGCCTTCGATAAGAAGCAGCTTCTCATTGACCAGTGCGTCGGCAATCTTGAATCTTGCCGATTCATAGATTCCGGTGACTGTGGGCCGGGAAACCTGCATCTTTGCTGCGCATTCCTCCTGTGTCAGCCCCGTATAGTCGATGAGACGGAGTGTCTCGTATTCATCTACAGTCATGATGACCTGACCGCACTGGCTGCGGATACAGCCCAGCGGAACGAAACCTTCGCTGCCCGGAATGGAGCTGACGATTCTCTGCTTTCTCGGTCTTGCCATGGTGTCCTCCTCCTCAATGACTATTATTAACATATGTCAGTAATAGTGTAACGCCGTTTCGAACATATGTCAATAACTAAAATAAAAATCAGAAAATTTTTTCTGCAGAACGGGCAAATAAAAAGAGACTTCAGAGCCTTCACCTGTTATACTGTAGGTAACACAAAATACAGGCACAGCAGATGAACAAGGAGAAAAAACATGAAGATCAGAACATTTAAAGTGGAACGGTGGATGAACGAATACGAAAACGACGCGGTCTACAATCTTGCGGAGACCTGCATCGATTCACTGACTGCGGGAGAACTGCTGACTCTGTGCGGGAAGGATCCTGCGGAGTATCTGGCGGGACTTGCCGACACCCGCCTGTCCTACAGCCATATCTTCGGATCACCGGAGTTTCTGCAGGGCGTTGCCGGCCTCTATGAAGATCTGGAGCCGGATCAGATCATTCCGACACACGGCGCCATCGGAGCCAATAATCAGGTCATCACCACGCTGATCGGACCGGAAGACAACATGGTATCTGTCATGCCGACCTATCAGCAGCATTATTCCATTCCGGAGTCCATCGGTGCAGATGTGAGGATCCTGCAGCTGAGACTGGAGGATGACTATCTGCCGAATCTGGAGGTCCTGAAGAGTCTGGTGGATGAAAATACAAAGATGATTACTGTCAACAATCCCAACAATCCTACCGGATCCTGGATCGGAACCGATGTGATGAAGGAAATCATCGGGATCGCAGAGAGCGTGGACGCCTATGTCCTCTGCGATGAGGTGTACAGGGGAATTTCTGAAGACGGCAGCTACATGCACTCCGTGGTGGATCTTTACGACAAGGGGATTTCTGTCGGAAGCATGTCAAAGGTCTTTTCTCTGGCCGGTCTGCGTATGGGATGGATCGCCACAAAAGCGCCGGAGGTGCTGCACCTGTGCAAAGAGAGGAGAGACTACGACACCATAAGCTGCGGCGTCATCGATGACAAGCTGGCTTCCCTGGCACTGGCCAATAAAGAAGCGATCTTTGCCAGAAACAGGGAGATACTGAACAGGAACCGGGCGATTCTGGACCAGTGGGTGCAGGAGACGCCGGAGGTGAGATATCTCCGTCCGGCTGCGGGCACCACAGCGCTGGTGTATTACGACAGCGACATGCCGTCTCATGAGCTGTGCGTGAAACTGCTCAGAGAGAAAGGCGTACTGTTCACGCCGGGAGAATGCTTTGAGATGGAAGGCGCTGTCCGCATCGGATACGCCTACGACTCTAAAACTCTCAGGGAAGGGCTGGACCTGTTTGCCGAGTTTCTTAGAGAACTGTGACAAGAAGAAAAAAGCTGTGCCCCTGCGGTCTGTATGACACTGCAGGAAAGCACAGCTTTTTAAATCTGTATGAAGGCGGGGCGCTTTTACCAGAGCCCCTGTATATGCTGGAGCAGCAGGCTGACGCCGGTAATGCCCGCCCAGCAGCAGAAACCCATGATCAGCGGCTTGCCGCCTGTTCTGATCAGTTTGACGATGTCGGTATTGAGCCCGATGGCAGCCATGGCCAGGACGATGAAGAACTTGGAAAGCTCTTTGATCGGAGCGAACACTTCAGCGGATACTCCCATGGAAACAGCCACGGTGGTGATGATGGATGCCGCGATAAAGTACAGAATGAAGAAAGGGAATATGGACTTCATGCTGACCTTTTTCCCCTCACCGCTGTTCTGTCTGCGGGTGCGCCAGAAAGCCAGAACCAGCGTAATCGGAATGATGGCCAGTGTTCTGGTCAGCTTGACCGTGACGGCCTTGTCCAGAGTAGCGCTGCCCAGATTCCACATGCTGTCCCAGGTGGATGCGCATGCTGTTACGGAAGAGGTGTCGTTGACTGCCGTGCCTGCAAATATTCCGAAAGCGTCTCCTGATGTGGTATCAAAGCCGATAGCGCTGCCGAAGGCAGGAAACACGATAGCGGCCAGCACATTGAAGAAAAAGATGATAGAGATAGCCTGAGCCACCTCTTCGTCATCCGCATCGATGACCGGCGCTGTGGCGGCAATGGCAGAACCTCCGCAGATAGAGGAGCCGACACCTACCAGAGTGGAGATGTTTGCTGGAATCTTCATCGCCTTGTGCAGAATAAATGCTATGATCAGAGATGTGGAAATGGTGCACACTATGATAGGCAGCGACTGTCTGCCTGTCTCCAGTATGACGTTCAGATTCAGACCGAAGCCCAGCAGGATAACCGCCCACTGCAGAATCTTCTTTGATGTGAACTTGATGCCGGCTTCGTATCCGGTCTTGTCCTTAAAGAACAGGGTGACGACCATGCCGGCAAGAATCGCGATGACAGCTCCGCCTATGATCGGGAAGGCCTTTCCCAGAAACCAGGACGGAACAGCGATGACAAGGCAGAGCAGAAGTCCTCTGCCGTTTTTCTTAAAAAAATCCATATATGTGATGCCTCCTGAAATTTGATTCGTTATGACAGATAGACATTATATCGCAAAAAGAACCGCTTCGCAAGAAGGACTCTGTAGAAATATATGCCATCTCTGTGATTTTCTATTTTTCTGCTTTCAGCAGGTCTCTGATCTCTGTCAGAAGGGCGATATCGTCAGGAATTTCAGGTTCCGGTTCAGGCTCAGGCTCCTCTTCCTTCTTTCTCTGGAAGCTGTTGAAGACCTTCATTATGGAAAAGATGACCAGCGCGGTCAGCAGGAACACGATCACGGCCTGAATGAAATTGCCGATCATGATGCTGGAGCCGCCGACGGTGACTGCGATTCCTGTAAAATCCAGACCTCCGATTATAATACCCAGGATCGGGGTGATGATGTCTCCGACAAGGGAGTTGACGATGGCGGTGAATGCGCCGCCTATGATGATACCTATGGCCATACTCATGACGTCGCCGCGGGCGATAAATTCCCTGAACTCAGATAAAAATTTTTTCATTGTCTGTTCCTCCTCAATGGTGTAATAACCATATAATAGAGTTTTTTTGACAAAAAAGCAATATTTTTTTATATGTTTGCAGCGGCGGCTTCAAAAACCGTGACGCAGCAGTCCGTCATGGGGTCATCGGAGCGGAATGGGTCTTGAATTAAAAGCTTTCCTGGGTTATACTCAGAATATAACACATGAGAAACGGAGGTATACATATATGTTAGAAGCCGGAATCAGGGGAAATCAGGAAGTCAGAGTATCGGAAGCCAACAGTGCGAAGACAATGGGAAGCGGTACGCTGGATGTGTTCGCAACACCGGCCATGATCGCGCTGATGGAAGAGACCGCATGGAGAAGCGTGGCTGAACATCTGGAAGAAGGGGAAGGCACGGTAGGGACAAAGCTGGATGTGTCCCATGTGGCGGCAACGCCTCTGGGTATGACTGTACGCTGCGAGAGTGAGCTTACAGAAGCTGACGGACGCAGGCTCGTCTTCAAAGTGGCGGCCTACGATGAGGCCGGCCTGATCGGAGAAGGAACCCACGAGCGCTTCATCATCAGGAACGAAAAATTCCAGGCGAAAGCCAACGGAAAGCTGACCGGAAAATAAACGGCGGTCCTGAGAAGTTCAGAAAACCTGTAAAGTAAGAGAAGCCCCTGCAGAATATGCTGCAGGGGTTTTGTCATCTGATACAATGTGTCTTCGTATTTAGAATTCGATTTTTTCTGATTCGCCGCTTGCCAGATCAGCAATGACAGCTGTTCCGTCTGTTACAGCAAAAATCTCGAATTTTCCCGGATGGATCATCTTTTCCAGCTGAGGTCTCATCTCCAGCGCGTGCTTTGCTGCGCTTTCATCCAGGAATACGGCTTTGCCGCGGATACGGATGAACTTGCCTGCGTTAACGGCTGCGATTTCAACCTTCGGGTTCTTCTTCAGCTCTCTGGAAGTTGCCTTCTCGTCAGCTGTGCAGAAGCAAAGCTTGCCGTCATATACCATAGAGAAACCCTGCGGACGTACACATGGCTGGTCTCCGTCTACGGTTGCAACGAAACAAGGTTTTGCGTCTTCTAAAAATTTTACGATCTTATCCATAGGTCTGCCTCCTTTTTTATCTGCAGTAAAATATTTATATTATATATTGTAATACAAATTTTCAGATTTGCAAGCCCCGGATGTTTACACGTTGAACAGGAACGTGATGATATCTCCGTCCTGAACCACGTAATCTTTGCCTTCGGAACGCAGCAGGCCTTTTTCCTTGGCAGCGCTCATGCTGCCTCCGCACTCGATAAACCTGTCATAGGCGATGGTTTCCGCGCGGATAAAGCCTCTCTCGAAATCCGTATGGATCTTGCCTGCCGCCTGCGGCGCCTTTGTCCCTCTGCGAATGGTCCAGGCACGGCATTCGTCTTCTCCGGCAGTCAGGAAGGAAATCAGATTCAGCAGGTGATAGGAAGCCCTGATCAGCTTGTCCAGGCCGGATTCGCTGATTCCCAGTTCTTCCAGGAACATGGCCTTTTCATCGTCCTCCAGTTCGCTGATCTCCTGTTCGATCTCAGCGCAGATCACGACGACTTCCGCGTCTTCTGTGGCTGCGAACTGACGCACGGCCTTTACGTATTCGTTGTCTGCACCGTCGGCGGCATCGTCTTCAGAAACATTGGCAACATAGATGATCGGCTTGTAGGACAGAAGATCCAGACTGCTTACAAAAGCGGCCTCCTCCTCATCCAGATCCATGGCTCTGGCGGATTTTCCTTCAGAAAGGAAGTCGCTGACTCTGTTCAGGATATCCAGCTCTTTCTGCAGAGATTTGTCTCCTTTGAGGTTCTTTGCTGTTTTTGCTATACGGCGCTCCAGCACTTCCATATCGGACAGAATCAGTTCTGTGTTGATGGTCTCGATATCGGAGAGCGGGTCGATCTTGCCGTCTACATGGACGATGTTGTCGTTTTCAAAGCATCTGACCACATGAACGATGGCGGCGACTTCGCGAATATGGCCGAGGAACTTGTTTCCCAGACCTTCGCCTTTGGAGGCGCCTTTTACCAGACCTGCGATATCGCAGAATTCGATGGTGGTGTAAATGGTCTTTCTGGAATTGTATATCTCGTGAAGCCTGCGGATACGCTCATCGGGAACAGTCACGACTCCCACATTGGGCTCGATGGTGCAGAACGGATAGTTGGCCGCCTCTGCACCGGCTTTGGTAATCGCATTGAATAATGTGCTCTTGCCTACGTTCGGCAGGCCGACAATACCTAATTTCATATTTTCTGACTCCTCTTTTCTTTTTTCATAAGATAAATATATGCTGCAAGACACAGCAGGAAAACGCACAGGCTGAGTACCTGCGCCTGTTTAAACGGTCCGATCATGAGGCTGTCTGTCCGGAGCTGTTCGACAAAACCTCTTTCCAGGGAATAGAGCATGCCGTAAAGCAGTGCGATCTGCCCCGTGAAGGATCTGCGCCGGTCCAGCCAGATGAGAAAGATGAACAGGGCCAGGCACCACAGGGACTCATAGAGAAATGTGGGATGAACGTACTGTCCGTCCACATAGATCGCCCATGGAAGATCCGTGGGTCCGCCGTGGGCCTCCGAATTGAAAAAGTTTCCCCACCTGCCGATGGACTGAGCCAGGGCAACAGCCGGAAAGACCAGATCCGCCAGTTCAAGGAAGCGGATCCTGTAGTGTCTGCAGACCAGCAGCCCTACGATGAGGCCTGCAATGATGCCTCCGTGTATGGCAAGACCGCCGCCTCTGATGTTGAGGATCTTGGCGATATCTCCCGCATAGTTATCCCAGCTGAAGATAACGTAGTAGGCGCGGGCGCCGATGATGGATGCGGGAATCAGGAAGATGGCAAAATCCAGAATGTGCTCGCTCTGGATGCCGTGCTTCGGCGCTCTGACATAACATAATATGATTGCGAGTACGAACCCGAGTCCGATCAGAAGCCCGTACCACCTTATATCTAATCCGAATAAAGTAAATGCAACGGGATCAGGTGCTCTCATAAAAAACTCCCCCTCTGCTCCGGCAGCGCCGGTAAAATTGACCCTTCCATTATACTGGAAAATCTGCTAAAATACAATCCATGAAATACGAAAATATCTGTGAAGGAACATTTATAGCGCGGCCCAACCGCTTTATCGCCGAAGTGGAGACGGGAGGACAGAAGACCCGGGCCCATGTGAAGAATACGGGCCGGTGCAGGGAACTTCTGATCCCCGGTGCGGAGGTATACCTGGAGGATTTTGCCGACCGGATGGGAAGCCGGAAGCTGAGGTATTCTCTGATTGGAGTGAAAAAAGGGGATATCATGGTGAATCTGGATTCCCAGGCGCCGAACAAAGTCTGTGAGGAGGCGCTGACATCAGGCACGCTGCAGCTTCCCGGAATGGGCATACTGGAGGAAGTGCGGCGGGAGAAGACATACGGCAATTCCCGTTTCGACTTTTACATCAGGGACAAAGCCGGACAGGAAGGCTGGCTGGAAGTCAAAGGAGTGACCCTGGAAGAAGATGGCGTCGCACGGTTTCCCGATGCACCGACGGAGCGGGGCGTAAAGCATGTCCAGGAACTGATAAAGGCTTCGGAAGAAGGCTTCCGTGGATACGTTCTCTTTGTGATACAGATGAAGGGCATCCGGCATTTTGAGCCCAATGACAGGACCCACAGAGCCTTCGGAGATGCGCTGCGTCAGGCACAAAGGGCAGGTGTGACAGTTCTGGCCTGCGACTGTCTCGTCACAGAAGACACGCTGCAGATCGACAGTTCTGTTCCGGTGAGGCTCTGAATCAGCCGGAAGGCCTGCATGTACGAAACAAAGTACTTGACGGAGAGAGAGCTATCGGTTAGAATAGTCAGGCAGACAGCGAAAACGCCGGTGCGTACGCTGATCTGCGGAGAAATGTCCGGAAAATGCCTTCAAAAAAAATTGATGAAATCATAAAAAGTTGTTGACAATGAAAGGACAATTTGGTAATATATTTCTTGCAGTGATTTGAAACAATCAGGCAAATCGCGTGGCGGTGTAGCTTAGTTGGCTAGAGCGTCCGGTTCATACCCGGAAGGTCGGTGGTTCGACTCCACTCGCCGCTACCATTTTTTATGGGCGTTTAGCTCAGCTGGGAGAGCATCTGCCTTACAAGCAGAGGGTCATAGGTTCGAGCCCTATAACGCCCACCAACTTCTTAGCAGTGACCATTTACGAGCTTAATGCGGCCTGGTAGTTCAGTTGGTTAGAATGCCAGCCTGTCACGCTGGAGGTCGACGGTTCGAGCCCGTTCCAGGTCGCCAATTTTTTTAAATCCTGCATTGCATAATACAGGAAAATGTGCTAAAATACTTATTGCAAATGCTGAGCATCGGAGATGACAGCGGATTGCATCATTTTAGCCGAAATGAGAATAATATAAACATGGTGGGTATCGTCAAGTGGTTAAGACCCAGGGTTGTGGCTCCTGTATACGTGGGTTCGAATCCCACTACCCACCCCATATCGTTGGGGTATCGCCAAGCGGTAAGGCAACGGATTCTGATTCCGTCATGCGCAGGTTCGAATCCTGCTACCCTAGCCAATTCAAAAGGGATGCTGCACAGCATCCCGTCATATGGCGACATAGCCAAGTGGTAAGGCAGAGGTCTGCAAAACCTTTATTCCCCAGTTCAAATCTGGGTGTCGCCTCCATAGAGAATCGTTGAAAATGCTGGAATTTCAACGATTCTTTTTATTGTTTTTTAAATCTTATTTTTACAGTTTTTCCCAATAGTGAATATTACGCGCAGAAAAGCGGGGTTACGCGCAGAAATTACCCCTAAAACTACCCCTACATTACCCCTATTCGTTTTGTAAGAGTTAAAATGCGGCGTAAATTCCTATCTTCAAAAAGTTTTTTTCTAAGTACAAAAGTGAGGCTATTATCATGAGCGTAAGAAACTTTCCATACGAGCATTATCACAGCAGTGATCTGCTCTGTCTGCCCTGCCGGATTCAGTCCGTTGACAAAAACAGCCATAACCGATACAATGGACAGAAGATGAAGAGATGAGGATAAAGGAGCGTATTACCCTATGGCTGATCTGATCGAAAGCTTTGGAAAATATATCAACAGAATCACACCCGTGCATCCGCGGCTGAGCAGGGAACTGCTGCTGGCAGGCTACCGGGCTTACGGGCTGGGCCTCCGTGTGGCTCCCGACAGGAAACTGCCTCCGAGCAGACAGTTTTCGGCACAGTACATGAACCGGACCGTGGTCAGGATGCTTTCGAAGCCGGAGCAGGCCGCTCTGGTCAGCGTGTTCATGCCCTGCGAGATGCTGGAGGCCATGTCTGTCATTCCCATGTGCGCAGAACTGTATTCCTGTTTTATCAATGGGACCTATGCAGAGCAGGTATTTGCCGAAACGGCGGAGGCCGAGGGAATCGCAGAGACCTACTGCTCCTATCATAAAGTGCTGCTGGGAAGCGCCTATTCCGGCGTTCTGCCTTCACCGAAGCTCATCGTGAACACGTCGCTGGCATGCGATGCCAACAACCTGACCTTCCGGGAACTTGCAGAACATTACGGGATTCCACAGTACTATGTGGACGTGCCGTCAGAACAGAGCGAGGAAAGTATCAGATTTGTTGCGGATCAGCTGAGGAATATGAAAGGATTTCTGGAGAAGCATACAGGAAAGCAGCTGGATGAAGACAGGTTGAGGGCATCGGTGGAACGGTCCCGGAAAACCATCGGTCTGCTGAAAGAATGCCGGACAGAAAAACGCAGCCACACGCTGGCGACAGATGTGGCGTCGGAACTGAACGAAATCTATCTGTGCCACAACGGACTGGGCACGGAGGAGGCATACCGCTATGCGGACATGCTGCTGAAGGATCTGAAAGCAGCGCCTGCCGCCCATGGAATCAGACTTCTGTGGCTCCACACCATCCCCAACTGGCCGGAACCGGTACGGCAGCTTTTCAATTTCAATGACCGGTGTCAGATCGTCGCCTGTGATATCAATCTGGAGGGCCTGGTGGATATGGACCCGGAGCAGCCTTATGAAAGCATGGCGCGAAGACTGGTATACAGCCAGTGGAACGGCGGCAGGCAGAGAGTGGATGCTGCGGTGGAGGCAGCCCGCATGCTGCAGGTTGACGGAGTGGTCTGCTTCTGTCACTGGGGCTGCAAACAGACCATGGGGCTTTCCGCCGTGTTCAAACGGGAACTGGACACCGCCGGATTCCCCACACTGATTCTCAACGGCGACGGGTGCGACCGCCGCAATGCCTCAGACGGACAGACAGCAACGCGTCTGAACGCCTTTATAGAAATGCTGGAGAAACGAAATGGATAATACGATATACTATGTCTGCAAATATACACCTCTGGAAACAGCTGCAGGATTCGGCCTTCCGGTCGGCCGCCTTGACCCGGCTCCCGCGGATTTTTCGTGTGCGGAAAGCTGTACCCATCCCAATCTCTGCGGATACGGGAAAGCCGTGATCGAAGAGGTTCTGGGAAAGGGCATCCGCCGGCTGCTTCTGGTGGACTGCTGTGATGTCTGCCGGCGTATCTACGATGTGCTGGAGGAGCAGGGGGATATGGACTTTCTGTTTCTCCTTTCTCTGCCGCACAAAAATGATTCCTCTTCCATCGCTCTGCTGGAAAGAGAGCTGCGCAGGCTGCAGGCAGCCTTCTCGGAACTGACGCACCAGGCCTTTGATCCTGAAGAGGCGCTGCGTGCATGGAGAAAAGGAGTTCTGGAGGCGGAAAGCCAGAGACTGAAAGGCCCTCACGTCCGCCTGACCGGCGCCCACGGAGGCGCTTTGCTGCTGGAGATGATCCGGGAGCGGATGCCGCTTCCAGTGCAGGATGACACCTGCACCGGCAGACGTACGCTGCCGGCGTCGCCGGACAGATGGTCGGATGCAGCCTACGCGTCGGCGCTGATGAATCAGCAGAGAAGCTGCATGCGGATGCAGTTTGACGCAGAAGAAAAAGACGATGCTGCAGCGGGAACGATCTGCCATACGGTGAAGTTCTGTGACTACTACAGTTTCCGGTACCGTCACCTGAGAGGAAAAAAGGAGGATACCATCTTGAAAATCGAAACAGACTGCACGCCCCAGTCCAGCGGACAGCTTCATACCCGGCTGGACGCCTTTGCCGAGACTTTAGGAGTGGGTAAAGTCAGTATAGAGAATCGGAACAGCCTGAGATATGTGGCGGGAATCGACAGCGGTTCGGCCAGCACGGATGCTGTGATACTGGACTGCAGCAGGCGTATTGCAGGCTTTGCCATTCTCCCCACAGGCGCCGGGGCGGCATCCGGTGCAGAAAAAGCTCTGGCCGCGGCCCTTGAAGCAGCCGGGCTGGAGAGGGAGGACCTGGATGCCATCGTAACCACCGGATACGGACGGGAAACCGTCGGACTCTCCGATGCTTCAGCCACGGAGATCACCTGCCATGGGAAAGGCGCACACTTTCTCTATCCGCAGGCACGCACGGTGATCGATATCGGCGGACAGGATTCCAAGGTCATCCGCATCGATGAGAAGGGAAATGTGGTGAACTTTGTAATGAATGACAAATGCGCAGCCGGCACAGGGCGTTTTCTCGATATGATGGCCAAGACCCTGGAGCTCAGTCTGGATGAGATGAGCGAGCTGGGGCTGCAGTGGGAGAATGATGTGAAAATTTCCAGCATGTGCACGGTGTTCGCCGAGTCGGAGGTCGTCTCTCTGGTGGCGGAAAACACCGCACCTGCAGATATCATCCACGGCCTGAACTGTGCCGTTGCGGGCAAAACCGCTGCTCTTGTGAAAAGGCTGGGCGGCGAACCGGCCTATATCATGACCGGCGGGGTCGCACAGAACCGGGGCGTCGTCAGAGAACTGCAGAACAGGCTGGGCACACCGGTCCATGTACCTGAAGAGGCTCAGCTCTGCGGATCCATCGGTGCGGCGCTGCTTGCTCTCGACGGAAAATGAGTAGAAAGAAGAACGAGTTGAAATGAGATTCATCTGGATAAAACGTTTTTTCGGCACCGGAAAGAGTTGAAATTAACAGGCTCAGGTTCTGGCATCAGTTTTGCATTCTATATTATCTGTAACAGACTGAGAGGTGATAAAATTGAAGAAAATATTTATCAGTGCAGATATAGAAGGCTGCTGCGGTGTCACTGCCTGGGATGAGACTGTGACAGGAGGTAAAGGCTACGAAGAGGCCTGCAGGCAGATGACGCTGGAAACAGCTGCGGCCTGCCGCGCCGTGCAGGCGGCCGGTTACAGGGCAGTCGTAAAAGACGGACACGAGGATGCACGGAACATCGATCACAATCTTCTGCCGAGAGGGACCGAGCTGATCAGAGGATGGATGTCTTCTCCATACAACATGCTGGGAGGGCTGGACGAGTCCTTTGACGGTATCCTCTATATCGGATATCACGCAGGCGCGCTGAGCAGCGGATCTCCGCTGAATCACACCATCGAGGCGCCTCTGTTCCAATGGGTGAAACTGAACGGAGAGCTGGCTTCCGAGTTTACACTGAACGCGATTCTGGCAGACGAGATGGGAGTGCCGTCCCTGTTTTTATCCGGAGACGAGGCCGTCTGCGAAGAGGCCCGACGCACCTATCCGGGGCTGACTGCGGCACCGGTGAAAAAGGGTATCGGAAATGCAACCTGGAACATGCATCCGCAGGATGCCGTTGAAATGATCGAAGAGAAGGTATCAGAAGCGCTGCAGCAGCGCCACAGCGTCAGACCGCTGGAGGATTCCTATAATCTGACCATCCAGTTCAAAACTCACCAGCTTGCCCGAAGCGCATCCTGGTATCCGGGTGCAGAGCTGCTGGACGATTATACGGTTTCCTATACAGGCAGGACCCCTTTTGATGTGACCAGAGCCAGATCTTTCATGACGGGCGTATAGTCAGCGCTCTGCCATATGTCAATATAAAATTTCCGCCGTGCCAGGCGGAAATTTTGTATTTTTTGTGATTTCTCTATTGAAAAAATAAAATATATTATATATAATATGAAATGCGAAAAGAGATGAGCTGAGGCTTGTCATATAGAATAGAAAATGAAGGGAGACTGAATGAGATGAAAAAGTTCAACCATGTAATTGTAAGAAGACCATGCAGTGCAATCAAGGACGGCATCTCCGGAGGAGACTATCCGGGCATCCCTGATTATGAGCTTGCTCTGAAACAGCACGATGCATATATCGAAGCTCTGAAGCAGTGTGATGTGGATGTCACTGTTCTGGAAGCCGATGAAAGATATCCGGACTCCTGTTTTGTAGAGGATCCTGCGCTTATCACGAGAAAATGCGCCATCATCACCAACCCGGGTGCCGCATCCAGAAACGGCGAAAAGGACGAGATCCTGAGCGCTGTCAGGAAATTCTTCCCTGAAGATAAAATCGAGCATATCAAAGATCCGGGAACTCTTGACGGCGGCGATGTCATGATGGTGGGAGATCACTTTTACGTAGGACGTTCTGCCAGAACCAATGAGGAAGGCATCCGTCAGCTGACAGAGATTCTTGCGAAATACGATCTGACCTGCAGCGAAGTCAAGCTGGAGAAGGTGCTCCATCTGAAGACAGGCGTCAACTATCTGGAGGACAACAATATGCTGGTGAGCGGAGAATTCATTGAAAAGGAAGACTTCGCCAAATACAACAAGGTTGTCATTCCGGAAGAAGAAGCCTATGCAGCCAACTGCATCTGGGTAAACGGCACAGTCATCGTACCGGAAGGATATCCGGCAGTACTGAAGGCGGTACAGGATCTGGGATATAAGACTCTGACCGTGGATACCTCTGAATACAGAAAAATCGATGGAGGTCTCTCCTGTCTGTCACTGAGATTCTAAAAACAGAAAAAACAGAATAGCGGCGCTCCGATTGAGAATACTATCTCCTATATAGAAAATACACATACAGGAGGGAAAACATGTCGATAAGTTTCAGCATGAGTGAGACGAAACAGAATCTGATGCGCGCCTTTGCGGGAGAGAGCCAGGCGAGAAACCGCTATACATTTGCAGCTTCTCAGGCAAAAAAAGCAGGCCTGCACGTCATCGAGGCCGTGTTCACTTTCACAGCGGATCAGGAGAAGGAGCACGGGGAGATTTTCTATAATCACCTGAAGGAGCTGGCAGGAGAGAACGTCCTGATTGATGGAGGATATCCGGTGGATATCACGGATTCCATAGTTCAGCTTCTGCGCAGTGCACAGCATAACGAGTACGAGGAACACGACGATGTCTACAGAGCTTTTGGCGCAAAAGCCATGGAGGAAGGTTTTCCGGCTGCGGCAAATTCCTTCAGCATGATCGCGGAAATCGAAAAAACCCACGGCGACCGTTTCGGCCGTCTCGCAGATCTCATGGAGCAGGGGAAGCTCTTTGTCAGCGATGTGCAGTGCAGATGGATGTGCCTGAACTGCGGACATATTCACGAAGGGACCGGCGCACCGCCGATCTGCCCGGTCTGCAGTCACGACCAGGGATATTTCATCCGTCTGGAACTGGCACCTTACACCTGCGGGCAGCAGAGCAGCATCTGAATACGCCGCAGAGTACGGTACAGCAGAAACAGCGGGGCAGACACCCTTTGCCCGGGAAATAAAAAAAGTGCGAAGTCCAGTTCGCACTTTTTTTGTCGTCAGTTCTGTTCTGCCAGCACCTCGTCCAGGATCATCTGCAGATCCTCCCGGCAGCCGCCGCATTTGTTACCGATCCCGGCCGCAGCACAGAGGTCCTTCAGGTTGTCGACACCGGTCTCCCTGATGATATCCTCGACTTCACCGCGTGTGGTGTGATAACAGAGACAGACTTCGTATTCTCTTGATGATTTGTCCATGACATCCTCCATATTATTTGTTATAATGACAGTATACCACAAATCAGAGGGGAATCATCACATCTTCTT
>JBJESV010000093.1:0-28123 GCA_051882975.1 Emergencia sp. | reverse complement strand
CAAAAACAGGAGAACCCGACCTTTCCGTCAGTTCTCCTGTTTTTTATCATATTGATTTCTCCGGATTAGAATCTGTGATCATCATTCCATCACCAGAACGATCAGAAATGCAATGACACAGAATGCGATAAAGGTCTGCATAAATGCGCCGACCGGCATTTCCCCTTCGAACAGCACATCGTCCTTCTCTTCGTCCGGTGTCTCTGCCATCTCATGGATTCTGCTGAACATGCTCGCAGGATGCTTCGCAAAATGTGCACAGAGTGCCGTGAAGCTTTCATAGGTTTTCTCAAATCTGGCAAAAATGCGGTATACCAGCTGAGAAAGCATCATCAGCAGCTTAGGAAGAGGCCTGCGGTAGAACCAGTCGAAGTCCAGCGTCTGCAGATCATGAGGAGCCATCCTTTCGAGCAGCATCGCAAACGGCACCGTTGCGCCGACAAACAGTCCGAGATACTCCAGAATGTGGTGAAGCACAAACGGATGAGCCATGGTGGCATTAGGAAGCATGGCATAGAAGACCTTCGGAATCACACCCGTGACAATGCACAGCACTGCACCGATGACCATAGCAGTCTGCATGGAAGCGGGCACTTTCCCGCAGGCGAAATCCTCTTCCGGTTCTTTAATAAATACAAAGTAATTGATCTTCAGCGTAATCGAAAGCCAGGTTCCGACACCGGCCAGCATGACGAGCCAGTACGGAATCAGATAATCATGCAGAGATTCCATGATCAGCGCTTTGCTGGCGAATCCGCTCAGGAACGGCACACCTGCAATGGACAGGGATGCTATGAAAAAGCACACAGCTGTCAGAGGCATCTTTTTGTACAGACCGCCCAGCTCCGTAATCTTTCGCCGTCCTGTGGCGGTGATGATGGCGCCTGCTCCCATGAGCAGCACCCCTTTATACAGTATATTATAAGCTGCATGTATAGCCGCACCGTCGATACCGGCCGGAAGACCGGTTCCCAGTGCTGCGACCATCATGCCCAGCTGGCTGACAATGTGATATGATAAGAGTCTGCGCAGATCGTTTTCCAGCAGCGCCATACAGGCTGCAAAAACTGCCATAACTGCTCCGACCCAGACAAGTTCCTGCGTGCCGGCGAACATTCTGATCAGAGCATAGATCGCCACTTTGGTCGTATAGGAACCCATATAGACTGTGCCGGAAGGCGTGCTCTCAGGATAAGCATCCGCCACCCAGGTATGCAGCGGCGGAACAGCACCATTGACTGACACTCCGATCAGAATCAGCCACCATGCGGCACTGCCCTGTCCGGTCAGCAGTCCCACCTCCGTGATACCGCTGGTACAGAGAGCCACAACGCCTGCAAGAAGCATGTTGCCGCCGAAAAAGTGCATCACCAGATACCGGTAGGAAGCCCTCTTTGCTTTATGGGTGCCGCCTGCCCATACCAGGTACCAGGATGAAACTGCCATCAGTTCCCAGAAACAGATCAGGGATATCCAGTCTCCTGCAAAAACAACACAGAGGCTGCTTCCTGCATAGACCAGAGATGCGCACTTTTCTCCTTTTTCTCCTGTGTTCAGTGAATAGATTCCTGCGATAACAGCAATGACGCAGAAGATCAGACCGAAAAACCATGAAAGCCTGTCCACAGCAAGCAGCTCAAAAGATATGGACGGAGTGAACTGCCAGATCAGCCCTGCATCTTTCTGCAGGTTCACCATGGCAAACAGCGCAAAGGCAGCGCCTGCAAGGCCCGCCCAGCCGCGCAGTTTCCGGTTCGGCAGCAGCAGCATGATCAGTCCTGCCGCAATCAGTATCAGACCCGGATGGAGGTTATGCATTGTCTTCACCTCCCCAGTCGTATTCATCATCGTAATAATTGTTTTTCCGCTGCAGGATCTCACCCATGACGATCTTTGCAAGGAAAATCAGAATCAGGCTTCCGCCCATGCCCACTGCAATGTATTCAAAAAAAACTATCATAACAGGCCTCCTTCAAAAATCGCTGCAGCCGCCTGCTGTGCAAAGGTCTGCAGGTGTGCTCCCAGATCAGGGAAAACACCCAGCGCAATACTGAGCACCGCGGTGATCAGCAGAGGTATCAGCATCGGTCTGGAAGCCTCTCCGCTCAGGCTTCTGCCGTCATAACCGGCAAAGTCCGGATTCACATCCCGCCCTGTGAAGGCGATGTAGCAGACCGGAATCAGATAAGTCAGCGACAGCAGTGCACTGGCGATCAGCGTTGCGATAAAGAGGGGCTGACCGGCCTGTGCCGCACCCTGAATGATGCTCAGCTTGCTCACAAACCCCACCATGAACGGGAGGCCGGCAATTCCCAGTGATGCGATTGTAAAGGCAGTCATGGTCAGCGGCATGCGGCGGCCTATACCCCGCATCTGACTGATTTCTGACTTGTGTGTCGTCACAAATATGGCTCCTGCGCACATGAACAGGGTGATTTTCATAAAGGCGTGAGCCACAATATGGTATGCGGCTCCGGCAACGCTGTCCGGTGTCAGGATGCATACGCCGAGAACAATGTAGGAAAGCTGTCCCACCGTTGAAAAGGCCAGTCTCGCTTTCAGATTGTCCTTCTGAATGGCGATCAGCGATGAGAGCAGTATGGTTGCAACTGCCACCCACGCCAGAACATCCGCGGCCCCGCAGTCTCTGCACAGTTCCGGACCGAAGGTATAGCACACGATCCTGATCACACAGAAGGCTCCTGCTTTAACTACGGCCACAGCATGCAGCAGAGCGCTGACCGGCGTCGGCGCAACCATTGCAGCCGGCAGCCAGCTGTGCAGCGGCATAACTCCGGCCTTGACCGCTCCTCCCAGAATCAGCAGGAAGAACGCCAGTGCAGCCGTGCCGCCGGACATTCCTGTAATAAAGCCGCCGGCTTTGAAGTCCAGCGTCCCGCAGTTCACATAAACGAATACGATCCCCGCAAAGAATATCTGCCCGCTGGCCAGGGTGTACAGCAGATATTTGCGTCCCGCCTTCTTTCCTTTCTCATCTCTGTAATGGACCACCAGAGGATAGGTGGCAACGGTCAGGATCTCATAAAAGATGAAGAAGGTCAGCAGATTGGCTGCAAAGCAGATGCCGATGGCCCCCGACAGGCACATTGCAAAGGCTGCAAAGTAGCCGGTCTGGTTTTTTTCGCCATGCCCCCGCATATAGCCTATGGAATAGAAGGATGTGACGATCCACAGAGCGCTGGCCACACAGGCAAAGATCATGCCCAGACTGTCAGCTCTGAAAGAGAGTCCCACTCCATCTGCGATTTCAAATAAAGTGATATCAAATGTATTCCCTGTCAGTACCGCCGGAATCATGGAGAACACACAGACTGCCTTCAGCACGGAAGCACCTATGGTGATGGATTCACGCACGTTGGCGCTGACCCGCTCGCCGGTCACTAAAATGATACCGGCCGCAATCATGGAAATGCATATCGCCAGTACCGGTCTGAGGGAAAGAATCAGTTCTGTCATTTACGCCACCCCCATTATCGTTGTAGTCAGCAGATCGACAAACCATGTGTTGCAGACGCCCAGAACGATGATTCCGATGCCGCAGAGGATGATCGGAAGCATCATGGTAAACGGAAGTTCACGGGTCTTTTCAGGATGCTGCAGTTCTGTCTGCGGATCTTCGTCCATGAAAATATGCTCCAGCAGACTGAAGAAATACACTGCGTTGAGCAGACTGCTGACAACCAGCACGGCCACATAGATATAACTGCCTGCCTGGGCTGCACCCAGAGCCAGATACCATTTGCTGAAAAAGCCTGCCGTCGGCGGTATGCCCACCATGGACAGGGCCGAAACGACGATGACCACAGCAGTTTTCGGCATCTTTCTGTAAATCTGTCCTATCCTGTTCAGGGAAGTGACTCCGTACTTATACCGGATCCCTCCGATACAGAAGAACAGACCGCTCTTCATGAAAGAGTGATTGATGATATGCAGAACGGCTCCGAGAAGTCCGTAAAGATTTCCTATGGCGATACCGATACCGACATAGCCGATCTGTGCGATACTGGAGTATGCCAGCATTCTCCGCAGATCCTTCTGCTGGATGGCCTTCATGGAACCGTAGATCATTCCCATGGATGCCATGATACCAACGATGACCAGAAATCCGGAAACGGTCTCGCTGTTGGCATTAAATACAAAATAGAAGAACCGGAGCATGGCATAGGCCGGAACCTTTCCCATGACGCCCGCGATCATAGGCGCTGCGCCCGGATGTGCCTCCGAATAGGCTGCAGGCTGCCACCCGTGAAGAGGAAACAGAGCCATCTTGATGCCGAAGCCCAGCACAAAGAACACCATGGCGACCATGGTGGTTCCGGAACTGAGCACAGGGCCCACCAGTCCCGACATGTCATACATGTTCAGGGTTCCGGTTTCACCGTAGAGAAATGCGATTCCCAGCAGATAGAAAGATGCGCCGATGGTGCCGATGAGCAGATAACGGAATGCCGAAAGGACTCCTTTGTCCCCGCCCATGGCGATGAGGGTGTATCCCGAAAGAGAGGTAATCTCCAGGAACACGTACAGATTGAACACATCTCCTGTGGAGGTCATACCCAGAAGCCCTGTGATCAGGAGAGACAGGACGGTATAATATCCGGCGCTTTTAAAGCCGCGTATATTCTCCTGGAAAGGCATGCTGTACAGCGTGCTGAGAAAGCCCATAAAGCTGATCAGCACCAGAATGACACCGTTGAGGGAGTCCAGCGAAAACTCTATGCCCAGAGGAGGCTGCCAGCCTCCGAACCAGTAATGAATCTCGCCTTCTGTTGTTATTCTGTAAAGCTGTATGACGGACAGAACCAGAGATGCTCCGGCAAAAAGTGTCACAGTCCATCTGCCTGCTTTTTTGTCAAACCAGGAGACCAGAGGGCAGAACAGCGCACCCAGCAGCGGACACAGCACCACCAGTACGGGAAGATTGTCTAACATGATTCGTTCTCCTTTTCTGCCTTGATGATATCCTCTTCTTCAAGAGAGTTGTATTTTTCCTTGATCCGCATCAGCAGGGCAAGACCCACTCCGGTGGTACCCAGACTGACGACAATAGCGGTCAGCATCAGCGCATGCGGCAGCGGATTGATGTAGTCGCCCGCATGAAAGAGTCCTTCCAGAGTTACCGGAATGGTACCTCCGTTTTTCTGCCCCAGGCAGAGGAAGAAAAAGATGACCGCCACCTGCATGATATTCATGCAGATCAGCTTTTTCATATAGTTGCCGCAGGAGGCCATGCCGAACATTCCCAGGAAAAACAGGATGATGGTCAGCATATATATGCCCCGCTCCGCAAGGAAAGCGTTAATCTCGCTCATATAGACTTTTCCTTTCTAACAGTGCTTCCAGAATGGTTATGATGGTCGCTGCAACACAGATGGTCACACCGATCTCGATCAGCAGAATCCCGATGGAATGAAGTTCCGCCGTCTCGTGAACCGGGAACGGCAGCCTGCTGTATTCCAGGTATTTTCCGCCGCAGAGCATCGGCAGTATGCCGGTCAGCGCATAGATGAACACACCCGCAGCCGCTGTGCATACGGCAAAATACTGTGTGACCCTGATGCTTGTAATCCTGATGCCTGCAATCATTGCATAGAGAATGTAGGCCATAGCGATAAGGGCACCCGCCTGGAATCCCCCTCCGAGGCTGACCTCGCCGTGAAACAGAACGTAGACAGCATAGATCAGAACGGCCGGCACGACCACCGGGATGACGACTTTCACATCAGGACCGCCGAAGGTTCTGATATTCCCGAAAATAGACGGATCCCAGTCTTTTCTCATTCTGTTGGACAGAATCATTGCAACGGCAAGCCCGGCCAGAAACATGACCGTTGTCTCCAGAAGGGTGTCAAAACCTCTGTAGTCGGCAAGCACTCCTGTGACCAGGTTCGGAGAGTTGGTGTTCTCCGGTCCCTCTTCGATATAAGTCGTGGAAACGTGGGTATTAGGCGGCGAATCAGGATCTCCGATAACCGGAAGCAGATCGATGATGCCCCAGGAAATAAACACGATACATATCAGCAGAACGATGCCTGCTGCTTTTGCAAAATCTTTTTTCATTATCTGCACCACCTGTCTGTCGTCTTGATGGCGACGACGAAATACGTAGTGGATATCACGCCGATAACGGCCTCTGTAAAGGCTACGTCAGGCGCTCCCATTATGATGTACAGAAGCATGGTGCAGAAACTGAATGCACAGTACACGACCGCTGCAGACAGCAGATCCTTGTCCATGATGATAAAGATGGTTATGGCTATAAGAAACAGAAGCAGTACTGCCTCAATCATTAATATCTGCATGATTTTCCTCCTTCCATGGCTTTTTTCCCGCCCTGATGGCGGCTTTTCCGATCAGATGGGTTCCCACCGGGTTCACCAGAAACAGCGCTCCGATGATCAGCAGGATCTTCAGGGAAATCTGGCAGACTCCCAGATAGATGATCATGCCGATCCCTGCAAGAACGATTCCCAGTGTCTCACCGATACTCGATGAATGGAGCCGGGAAAAGAAATCGGGCAGACGGATCACGCCGACTGCTGATACAAACATCAGCAGAAAACCGACGATGAGAAAGACTGCGGAAATGATACTTCTGATGATCATTCTTCCTCCTCCTTTCCACCGATCCTGCCGACGAGGAATTTCGCAATGATGACGGTGCTCAGAAAACCCAGGATACCATAGGATATGGCAATATCCACATACATGTCAATCCTGCCGTCGATGAAACCCACCAGCAGAATAACCACGATGACATCGATACCGATGACGAAGATTCCGTTCAGCCGGTCATAGACAGACGGACCGATGAAGACCCGGATCAGCATCAGGCCGATGACAAGCACCATCAGAAACAATAAGACTTTGAATAAAATTTCCATAAATATAATACCTTTAATTCAATATAAATCAGTTATATAACATCTGTACGGAAGCGACTCCGCCGCATCCGGCCGGCCTGGCCGGCTTCACGGCCCTTCCTCAGGGCGTCTCCTCAAACAGTGCCGCAATGTGCCTCTGCATATTTCCCTCCAGAAGACCCTTTGCCGCATCGTAGGTCAGGGCATGAACGATGAAATGTCGCTCATCGATGACGTCCAGGGTCACCGTTCCCGGTGTCAGTATGATGGAATTGACCAGAATCGTTGCTCCGATGGGATTATCGAACCAGCAGTCGAATTCTATGACCTGAGGATCGATCTTCATCTTCGGCTGCACGACCAGCTTTGCCACATCGAGACTTGCCTTGACGATCTCCACAAACAGCCACAGACAGTATCTGGCGAACTTCCACAGACTGATGTCGAGTATGCCGAAACGCTTTTCGCCCTTTTCGTCTTCCACCCACATGGAAGACAGACACAGTCTGGCGATGATTCCTGATGATACAAGGCCGATGATCAGGAACTTCGGTTCGAAGATTCCTGACAGGATCAGCCACAAGATATAGAGTATAATTGTGATTTTTAACCAATATTTAGTCATATTATGCAACTCTCCAGATTTCGTAGATAGTCTTAATTATACGTCAAAAAAGGTTAGCCGTCAATTTTTTAACAAGAGAAATACACAATTTTTTGACAATTTTATAAGAATACTTTATACATACACGCCTGCAGGATGCAAACGAAGAAGGAGCGCCGCCCTGACGATTGTTTTCTGCCAGTGCTGCAGCTCCTTCCTGTTTTATCCCTATCTTTTATTTTCTGTCATATCTGCCGTAGGTCTTTGCCTCTTCCACGATGATCTTCGCATATTCGTCATCCAGATTTGCCGGATATTCACAGCCTGTGGCCAGAATAAAGCCTCCTCCGGCAGCAAGGGCGTCTATCTCCCTGCGGCATTCCGCCCGTACCTGATCCGGGGTGAAACTCATCAGATCTCCAGGATTGATCATGCCTATGATCGTCGTCTGATCCCCGTACTTTTCCTTCATCTCCTCCATGGTCTCACAGTCGGCCGGAACATATAAAGTGGAAATCGCTTCCGGTTTTAGGTACTCAATCTGCTCTTTGAAATAAGTTCCTTCACCGCAGTTATGAATCATCACCATGCAGCCTCTCTCATGGACATGGTCGGCCAGTCTTTTAATATAAGGCCCCTCCAGTTCGCACCACATTTTCGCCCGCATGATCGTTTTAGAAGCGTATAATGTATCGAACATGATTCCGTGGCAGCCTGTATCAATCAGCGCATCCACGAATTTCATCAGTGTCTGTGTGATGTTTTCCAGAGCCTGATGCATCTTTTCCTTTGCGGAAAACGTATCCATGAGCATTCCCTGCAGACTGCGCAGCATGCTGAGGATTCCCAGGGGGCCGAACACGAAAGCCACTACAGGCTTTTCAGATCCCTTCGCATCCACCAGCTCCTTTGTCATCTGAATGTATTTTGACATTCTCTCTCCGCTGTACGGATCGATCACGCCGATTTTGTCGTATTCATCCGGACTTTTTATAAAAGCTTCTGAAGCCGGGCTGGCCGCTTTGTCATCTGGGTATCTCATCTCCATGCCCCAGTCTGCCGCTTCCACCGACAGGTCCACCAGGGTGCAGATGACGTCCACATCACAGGCCTCCGTCGCTTTGATAATCGCCTGCGCACATTTGTGCGGATCCTTTGTCCATTCGGCATAACTGATTCCCAGATAGGTTCTTGACATACTGTTTATCAGCGGATATACCGGCACACGGTCCGGTTCCTGATGCTGAAGCGCCATCGTTACTCTCTCAATCGAATTCATATTGCTCCTCCTTTACTTTCCTGCGATGCCATAATGATAACACTCAGGCCTTCCGGTTCCTATCATTTTCTTCCGGTAAAGTTCAAAGGAATATTGACTTTTCATATCCAATATCTTAAAATAATATAAAAACTTTATGCAAAAATATGAAATATTTACTATTTTATTATAATTTTTTCAGGATAAGAGACATGGATCATTTATATCATTACCTTACTTTCAGCGACATAAAACTCGATGGGAAGACGACCCGCCTCGAAGGCTCTCTCACCGCCTTCTCCCGTATCACAGACATCCCCGTTTCATATTTCACCAGGAGCGGGAAATTTCAGTGGTCGACCCTTCCGGACAGAAGACTGTGCAATGCAAACCTGGAATTCGGCAAGGAAGGGGCGCCATGCACCCGCAGTCTGCTGGCCGCAATGAAGACCTCTCTTTCCCTTCCGGATCCGTATATCTTCATGTGCGAGGCAGGTCTGATCCATCTCTGTTATGCCATCGTCGCCGGCGGGAGATCCTGCGGCTTTCTCATGGCGGGACCCATCGCCATGGGCAATGATATGGATAAGATGATCGGCGCCTTTTTCAAAAAGACTCCGGCAGAGCTTCTGGACTATACCTGCCTTATGTCCCTTCTGCGAGACATGCGCCTGTACACTCCAAGGGAGATCGCCTATCTTTCCACCCTTTTTCAGGACGTCATCACATCCTCCCTGGAGATATTCTCATCCGATGATGTACGCTACCAGCGCACGCTGGAACAGACCGACATCAGCAGCCAGCTGATCCGACTGAAAAAGGAACAGCTCACCGTGGAATATCCCCACGAATCGGAAAATCAGCTTATCGAACTGATAAAGGCGGGAGATGAAGACGGATGCAGCAGGCAGTTTTCCAAGTACATGGAAGATATCATGGTCTTTGAGGGAGGAAATCTGTCCATCACAAAGCTCCGCCTCATCGCATTCCTCACCCAGCTCCTGAAGCAGAACGACGAGTGGCAGAGGGATTATGAGAACCTGTATGCTCTGGAAAAAATCAACGAAGCTCAGACACTGAAAGAAATGATACAGACAGGACGCACTCTGATTACCGGCCTTGCACAGTCTGCTGCCCGGAAAAGCTACAGCGGTTCGTCCCTCATAATCAGAGAGCTCATGCTCTACCTGAATGCCCACTGCGGCGAAAACATCACATTGAAGAGCGCTGCTGATATGATCCATGTCAATCCGACATATCTTTCCACCCTTTTCCGACAGGAAACAGGCACAGCATTCAGCACTTATCTCAGAAATATCCGCCTTGCCCGTGCGGAGGAGCTGCTGGCGACCACCTCCATGTCCGTGACCGAAATCGCTCTCAGCACCGGATTTTCATCCTCCGGCTACTTCTCTAAGGTCTTCAGGGAAAGCCGCGGAATGACTCCCAGGGAATTCCGGGCAGGGACAGAAAGAAAAAACATGTGACCCGTACCGAAAATAAAAAGGAACAGATGTTTACTTTTTGTTCTTTTCATGATATACTTTAGAAAAGTATTGATTATCGTCGCAGCAGAGCAGGAGGCACTATGGACAGTTTGAAAGACAGAGAGCGCAGAATATTAGAGTTCATGAGAAACGAGGTCAGAACCAAGGGATATCCCCCTACAGTGAGAGAAATCTGTACGGCTATCGGTATCAAGTCCACTTCTACAGCGCATAAAGACATTGCCAGCCTGGTGGAACAGGGTTATCTTCGCAAGGATCCGTCCAAACCCCGTGCTCTGATGCTTGTTGACACAGATGCAGAGATGCCGCAGCCGGTTTCACAGACCGAGTCCGAGGTTTCTCCGCGGGAGGATGTTGTGGATATTCCTGTTGTGGGACGTGTTGCGGCCGGTACACCGATTCTGGCCGAACAGAACATCGAGGATACTCTGCCGGTTCCTGCCAGATATGCCGGAAGGAACAGCTTTATGCTCCGTGTCCGCGGCGAAAGCATGATCAATGTGGGTATCATGGACGGAGATCTTATTCTGGTGGAAGAACAGAATACCGCCCGCAACGGGGAGATCGTCGTTGCCATGATAGACGGCTTCGAAAGCGAAGCCACAGTCAAGACCTTTTACAAAGAGGCCGGCCACATCAGACTTCAGCCGGAGAATGACACCATGAGCCCGATCATCGTTCAGGATGTCAGGATCCTGGGCAAGGTCAGAGGCGTTTTTCGTTATTTCAGCTGACCGGATATACAGACAGACAGCAGGAGCAAGCCGCATCCGCCATGGATGCGGCTTTTCTGACACGTAAAAAGAAGTATCGATTTAGCGATACTTCTCTGTGTTTTCTGTCGGAACCGCATCGTCCTTTACCGGACGAGCAGTCTCTGTATTCCTTTATCCAGTCCGTCCAGGGTCAGTTCGAACATGGGGAAGACCTTCTTCACAGCCTGAATGGTCCGGGAGCCGTAGGTCCATTCCCACCGGTCCTCTCTGATCGGGTTCAGCCAGATGCATTTCTTGTACCGGCTGCTGAATTTCTGCAGCCAGACGATGCCCGGCTCTTCATTGTAGGCATACCAGTCCTGATTGCCTCCGACAGCCATAAGCTCATAGGGCGACATGGCGGCATCTCCTACAAAGATGACTTTGTAATCGCTGTCCAGGTTGCCGAATACCCATTCCGTGTCCACCCATTCGCCTCTCCGGCATGCCGGCGTTGTAAACAGCTGGTCGTAAATGCAGTTATGGAAATAGAAGGTTTTCAGATCCTTCAGGTGGGTGGACTGATGTACCGCGCCGAACAGCTGGTTTACCAGCCTGCTGTAAGGGGCCATAGACCCGTCGGAGTCGATGAGCAGCAGGACCTTTACCGTGTTCTTCCTCGGCTTGTCATAGACCAGAGTCAGCATTCCCCCATTGCTGCAGGTCGCATCGATTGTTCCGTCGATGTCCAGCTCCGTCTTTTCGCTGTCCACCCTGGTGGAGAACTGGCGCAGTTTCCTGAATGCCATCTGAAACTGCCTGCTGTCAAGGGCTGTGTCCTGGCGGAAATCGCGAAAATTCCGCTCTCCTGCCACCTTTACCGCCGACCTGTGGCGGCTGTGGCCTCCGACGCGAATTCCCGCAGGGTTATACCCGCCATGACCCATGGGAGAGGTCCCTCCCGTTCCTATCCAGTAGTTTCCCCCGTCATGCTTCTCCTTCTGCTCGGCCAGACGCTCTCTGAACATCTCCATCAGCTCGTTCAGATCGTGTTCCTTCGCCCAGGCCGGCATGTCCGCCAGATCCCGCTCCAGCTCATCCGTGCTGAGCCAGTCCAGCAGTTCCTGAGGCAGTTCCTCCACGGATTCGACCCCCTGAAAATACTCTGCAAATACCATATCGAAGCGATCGTAATCCGCCTCCGTTTTGATCAGAACATTGCGGCAGAGATAATAGAACTCCAGCAGAGAATTGCAGGCCAGACCCTTGTTCAGAGCTTCTATGAGGCAGAGCCATTCGTCCATGGACACCGAAAGACCTTTTGCACGCAGCAGGTAGAAAAAGTCAATAAACATGTCTGTGTTCCTTTACGGTATCGATATCCTGATTCTTTTTCAGAAGCACGCCGATGTACGGGATGTGCTCTGTGATTTCCGAGATATCTGTTCCGGAAATGCTCAGAGCCTGGATCCAGTCCAGCAGCTCCGAGGTGCTCGGTTTCTTCTGAATCTGGCGCATGGAGCGGATGTCGTAAAATGCCTGCATGGCCGCATAGACCAGTTTCTTTTCAATATCCGGGAAGTGGACGCGGATGATTTCCTCCATCTTCTCTTTGTCAGGAAAGTCTATATAATGGAAGATGCACCGGCGGAGAAATGCGTCCGGCAGTTCCTTTTCCGCATTGGACGTGATGATCACGATGGGACGGTGTTTCGTACGCACCGTTTCTTTCGTCTCATTGATGTAGAATTCCATCTTGTCCAGCTCCCACAGCAGATCATTTGGAAATTCCAGGTCTGCCTTGTCGATCTCATCGATGAGAAGCACCACCTGTTCCTCGGAGGTAAAGGCCTCCCCCAGCTTTCCCAGTCTGATATATCTTCCGATATCGGCCACATCCCCTTCGCCGAACTGGCTGTCATAGAGCCGCTGCACCGTATCGTAAACGTAAAGTCCCTCCTGCGCCTTGGTAGTCGACTTGATTCCCCAGATGATCAGTTTCATGGACAGAGCATCTGCTATGGCCTGCGCCAGCATGGTCTTCCCTGTTCCGGGTTCTCCTTTGATCAGAAGGGGTTTTTCCAGAGCGATGGCAACATTGACTGCGTTCATCAGCTCTTTAGATGCGACATACTCACTGCTTCCTGTAAATTTCTTCATTGGTCAGATAATATCCTTTCTCTTAGTCTATGATAAATGTGCCCGTCTGCGGGCAGTAAGCTACACGCCCAGAACCAGGGGCACCAGAAGCGGCACCATGAAGCTCTCGACCATACCGATGGTGAAGGAGTACACGATGATATCCTGTCTGCACGCCCGTTCCACGATAGGAAGGCAGATGTCCATACCTGCCACTCCAGTCAGTGACGTCACTTCGATAAAACCAATCCTTTTTGCCAGGATCGGAATCAGCACGATGCCGGAAAGTTCCCGGAACACGTTGTGCATGAAAGAGATGGCCCCTGCAATCACATGACCCGCATTGGTGATGGACACAGGAGCGAAGGTGTACCACCCGAAACCGAAGCTGACAGCCAGTGCCTCTCTCACAGACAGGTCAGGGAAAATCAGTCCTATCACCACACCGACAGCCGCTGTGCCAAGAAGCACTGCGACAGGAAATGCAGCCACCCTGAAACCGATGGATTTCAGATGTTTCACCACAGTTCCGGAAAGTCCCATATCTATTCCAATGACATGCAGCAGCAGGCAGAGCCCTATATTCATGAGAAGCCCGGTTATGCTGTCAAAGGCATCCGGATCGGTGATTCTTTCCCTGACAAGGAAATATCCTGTCAGCAGCCCGGCAGCAACAAAGATGATGATGAGCCAGGTCATCAGACTGGAATCATGATTCTTCTCGCTTTCGTCACGGTCCTCCGCTTCACACCTGCTTTCTTTCTGCTCCGCAAGGTTCTCAGCCGGCGCCCCGTTTCCGTCATCATCCAGATTCCGCATCAGCCGCCCTTCTTTATCGATCCCCAGCAGCTTCCGGGTGATGGTGACGGCGGCCACGGCTCCGGCCATAAGCATGACGGTAATAATCAGCGCTTCTATTCCTATACTTCCCAGATTCCTTATGACCTCCTCATTGGTCCCCATCTTGATCCCCATGAGAAATACAAGCAGGGAGATGCAGAAAAGCATGACGGTACTGATAAATCCCATCTTTTCCCTGTATTTCCGCAGTCTGCTTCCGAAAAAATATCCGATCAGCATGACTCCCCAGTAAAGTGCTATGTAAGCCAAAGTATCATTCCTCCTTTGATTCAGCTTTGAAAATGCCAAAAAACGGATACGAAGCGCACCCGTTTCCATGACACCGGAAGTCATATCGTTTCATCGATCATGGCCACCAGGCTGTGAATATACTGTTCATAATCCGAGAGAGCCTGAGACCAGTTGGCCAGACAGCTTCTTCCCCGTTCTGTGATGGAGAAGATTCTCTTCGGTTTCCCTGCATCGTCGTTCTCGTCCAGATCCCATCTGGAAGTTAGAAGCCCCGAGCTTTCCATCTTTTTCAGATACCTGTAGACCCCTGTTGCATCGGGAACTTTGTTTTCGAAGCGGGGAATTTTCCCTATCTCCTTCAGAATGGCAAAGCCGTGCATATCTCCTCCCTTTGCAAGGATGCAAAGAATCAGAGGCTGAAGCAGCTTATCCAGGTTTTTGCCCTGACACGGGCAGTCCATTTCAATGTACATGGTTTCTCTCCATTCTTTTCTGCTCGTGATCTTCTGCAGCTTATCTGTGCACCAGATCACTTCCATAGTGGGAATCAAAAAATGTTTTTGAATACTTTTCCAGTTTCCATTCGGGCACTCTGCATTCCCTGCACGGCTTGACCGCCCATTTGTTTCTGAGCCATCTTGCTGCCCTGGAGTTCCTGGAATTATAGATCCTCATGGTCTTCCCGCAATGGGTCGTTATGACGGCATATTTTCCCTGCAGTTCGATGTTTTTGATGCCGTGAAGCAGACCGCTGCGGGCGGGCCACAGCTTCATCTTGTCCAGCAGAACAAACAGTTCCACATTTTTTCTGTAATATCTTTTTTTACTGTCACCCATCAGATATAGAACCTTCCTCCCATGACTCTGCCGGAAACCTCTGTGATCAGGCTCAGCATTCTGATGCCTACAGAAGATATGACGACCAGTTCTGTCTTCTCCTCCTGATGCCACGGTGTAATGATGAGATTGTTGACAACTCCGCTCACTTCAACGGTTCCCTCATCTGTATTGACAAAGCCCTTGATCCGGTAGCTGTCTGGTGAGATTTCCCGTATAAACTCCTCCAGCTTTTCTCTCTCTACAGGAACATCCGCCTTGACGATAGCTGTGAAAGGCCGGCTCTCATAAGTGTTAGTCGTTTCCTCACTGCCTGCAAGCACAGGGGAAAAGTTGTCAACGATCTGTGCGATATCCACATCGCAGTGAGTCGCCGCATATATCTTTACGGCAGGATTGATTTCTCCCACCTTTTCTGTGATTTCTCTGAAAGTATCCTCGTCGATAAGATCCATCTTGTTGACGATGACCGCATTGGCATGCTTCACCTGACGGCTCAGCGCCGGCAGCATATCGACGAGCTCCAGGAAGCTGACTCCGTCTGCCACACAGATGGAGCCTTTGATGATCAGATTATCATCGGTATCCTTCCGGATTCCCGCAACGATATCCCCCATATTGGATGGATCCGCAAGACCGGATGCCTCTATGAACAGGAATTCGATATCAGTCTTCGACATGGCGATCAGGCCGTCAACGAACTTGTCCTTGATACAGGCACAGAAGATGGAACCGTTGGACAGCTCCGCTATGTCTATGCCGTCCCTGCTGACCAGCTTCGCATCGATGTTGATCTCTCCGAATTCGTTGATGATCACACCGATTTTTCTGTCTTTATATGTGTCCAGCAGGCGCTGCATCAGGGTTGTTTTACCTGCGCCCAGAAATCCGCTGAGAAGTACGATCTGAATCATGGTTTCTCCTTTCAAAAATAATGGCGAGGTGCCCGGGAGTCTCACCCGGCTGCATAGATTTAGAGTCTATGTGATCCATACGATCCGCACCCCGCGTCGTCTATCCCGCCAGACACTGACCCAGCATCACCGCTGTGCCTATCTCCAGATTGTCGTGAACAGCTCTGTCCTCAAAGCGTTCCGCAGCCTCCGCGTCCATGGAATATGGAACACCCGGGCTGGCATAGAGAATGTCTCCGGCAAGATCGCAGCCGGCAAGCCAGCTGCCTTCATTTGTAAAATCCAATATATATGAATAATTCTTAATTTCGTCTTTATTCTGCAGCTTTTTATGCGCAGTGCCTGAAAGAACCTGCTGATCCTTGTCGTAAAGATCAAAATCCACACTGTGGTTTTCCAGAATTGCAGCTGCTTCCTTTCCTACGGTTCCGTAACCGATCTGCAGGATTTTCTCCCTGCCTATGTCCTTTCCGTTCTTTTTCATCATCAGACGAAGGGCCTGTATGAATCCCAGTGCAGTGGCATAGTTGTTGTCGGATACTTTTCCGGTCCTGATGTTCAGAGCCATATAACGTATGTCATCCGCCATGAAAAGAATATCATATCCCCTGCGCGCGGCGTCATAGATGCCGTCCACATCTGTATGCTTCATAACATCAGCACGAAATCCCATGGACCGGACGATAGCCGCCACTGATTCGCTGAAGCAGCCGATAATGCCTTCTCCCTGGGTGACAGGAATCACTGCAATCCGCGCCGCGGCTCTGACTTCTTCCACCTGAGCGATGCTCATCTGAAAAGTATCTGCCATCAGCCCTGCGAGATCAAATCCGGTCTTTGCGGCCAGCTGGCGGTTGTAGCTTTCCATCCCGTCCAGCATGTATGTGATCCATTCTGTTTTCAGTCTGGTCATGATGACACCTCCGGCCTGTTATACGTTCAGCGGCTGCCCGTCGATAAAAGTGATGCTCCTGCCGAATCTCTTGATGGTCTTGCTCTTTGCCAGAGCCATCGTCAGACGCTCAATACCGAATCCTATACCGACCCAGGTATCGAAAACGCCCCACTGGGCATCCAGAAAATGAGGTCCGTATGAGCCTGATGCCACTTCCATACCGTTGATCTCGATATCGACAGTGCTGCCGTATACGGTGGATTCCTCCACCACCAGCTCGTATTCCTCTTCCGGCACTCCCAGCGCCTCCATGGCACTGCGGGCAAGTCTTTTCAGCTCTTCCACCTGGCTGCCGTCTTCCACAGCCGCCAGTTCCACGCAGTTGAGCATGGTGAACTCGTTCATGTGCTGCGCGCCCTGGGACTCCTTCCGGAAGCAGGAACCGATCTCAAAGATCTTTACCGGTTCGCTGGTGATCCGGTGAAGTTCCCTCATCACCACATACAGATTCGGAGCCAGCATAGGTCTGAGACAGCGCTTCTTGTCCAGCCAGAACACCTGCTCTGAAAGATGATGAAACTCATCTATGGTCATCTTTGCCAGCATATCCTTAGTTATGATGGTCGGAGTTGAAACCTTGGTGTATCCTTCGCCCATGAGCCACTGTTCCAGCGTTCTGCCGACACATACACTGGCTGTCATATGTTTTTCCTCAAGGAGCTCCCTGATCCGGCTGCGGCTGTCTTTCACCAGCTGTTTCTCCAGAGTCCGGAACTTCTGGTCCCGCTCCTCTCTGGTATCGAACTCAAGCTGCAGAAGATCATCTCCGCCGTTCAGCTCTGTAATTCTCTCTGACTGTGTGACTGTGAACTTTTCCATCTCATCAACTCCCTGCAAACATCTTCTTACGGAAATATTGTACCACATCCAATATTCACAATATCATAATATTTTTCTGTTTTATGGTAACAATTTTAGGTCTGCAGGAATTCGTCTTCTTCTTGCAGCCAGTGCCTCCTGATCCTCATCCCAGCAGATGAAGATACCGCAGAAGGAATCTCTCCCCTCCTGGTAATCGGTGAGCGCCCACTGGCTTGCGCAGAAATTTTCCTTTATATGAAGATGACCGCCTCCTGTCATCATGTGCTCGCCTTCCTGCAGGATCACTCCGCTCTCCCTGCGGTAATGCTCGTAGGATGCAAAGAGCCCCTGATCTGTCTGAGGATGGAGAAACTCTCCTGCCGTCACGATATCCGCCAGTTCGCTGAGGAAGTTCATACCCGAAGATTTCAGCACCGCCAGCGGTGTCTGGCTCGGCAGACGGGCGTCAATTTCCAGAACCTTCAGATCTTCACCGTCATCGATGACCTCCACATCCATGATGCCGTGGAGCTGCACCAGTTCTGCCAGACGGCACGCGATTTCCGCAAAGCGCCTTTCTTCAGGAGTATCCCTGAGGCAGGGTGCTGTCACGCAGCAGCAGTCATAGACGTCATCCATATGTATCTGAGTGATGGTATAAGTCCTGTAGTTTCCCGGAACCCCGATGACTTCAATAGAATAGGAAGGTCCTGTAAGGTATTCCTGCACCACCCAGTCCGCCGGGTTTTCACAGCCGGCCAGAAATGCCTCCACTTCATCTGCGCTCTGTGCAACGCGTACTCCCGCAGAACCGCTGGCCTCAGAGGGTTTGATCACGTAGGGCGCCTTTCCTTCCGGATAGTAACGCGGAGCCGGAATTCCGTTTTCATGCATCAGCCTGTCTGAAGCCGACTTTGATCTGGTAACTGCATATGCAGCGGAGTCAAAGGCAAAAGGCAGGCCTTCCCTGCGGCAGATGGATTCTGCAGCGGCAAGAACCTGATCGTTCTCATTGGCGGGCAGAACCATATCCGCCTCTCTGAGGGCGGCAATCACATGGCTGTCCTCTTTTACAAGATCGCCGCAGACAAACCTGTCAGCCAGCTCTGCTGCCGGAACCTGCGGATCTATGTCTATCAGAATGCTCTCAAAACCTGCAGCGGCGGCCAGGGCAGCGGCTTCCGTCCCCTGAAGTTTCCCGCCGATGATTGCAATTTTCATAGTCTCACCGCCTCTATTCTTCCTTCAGAAAAGTCTTGTATTCCTCTCTGTCCGCGATGCGAAGCCCCATGTTTTTCAGAATCGATGCGGCCTCCTCCACCGTCCGGCCGCCTTCGTCCACATCCATGGTATTGTGCGCAACGCCCATGAAGCCGGATCTCGGCGGAATGATGGATGTGATCAGATTGGCTCCCGCATTGATTCTGTCCTCAAGACCACTGATTCCGTCCACGTCCAGTGAAGCCGGTATCAGCGCCTTCGGATAGAGCAGCCTCATCAGCGCGATGATTTTCAGCTCTTTCATCCTGTCCGGCGTGCTGCAGTCTTCCATAGGGCTGCCCGGCTGCGGGATAAAGCTCATGACTCTCACCTGGCGCGCCCCGATTTCACCCATGATCTTCAGTGAACGGGCGATATCCTCTTCACTTTCACCGACTCCCGCCAGAAGTCCTTCCTCGATGTACATGCCTTTTTCCTTCGCATACAGCTTGGCATTCATCCGCTCGTCATAATCCTGACCCACACGCAGTTTCTCAAAGAGTTCCCGGTTGTGAGTCTCCTGATAGAGGGCATAGAAGTCTGCCCCCGCATCAGCGAATCTGTCGATGACATCCCGGCTTACCACTCCCGGCGAAATCATCACCGGAGTGTCATATTCTTCTTTGATCGTTCTGATGATGCTGCACACGGACTCGAACTGCTCCGCGTGGTACTGAGGATCCTCTCCCATGGTCAGGTCTATGAGGTTGACTCCTGACTCGATCAGCGCACGGGATGTTTCCAGAACCTCAGCCATTCCTTTGCGGTATCTCTCGATGTGGTTGGATTTTCTGTAATAGCAGAAATTGCAGTTGTTTCTGCAGTATGTCGTAAAATACACAAATCCATAGGCAAAGATCCTGTCTCCCTGCACCTGCTGCCGCGTCTTTCTGGCCGCTGCAAACAGCGCCTGAATCTCATCCGGATCCTCACTCTTCAGAAGTCTGACAAGTTCTTCCTCACTGTAATCTCTTCTGTCAAAATCCAACATTTGCATCTCCTCCGTTTTCTTATATCATCCGAACATCATGGCCATCATATACTGATCCTGGAAATCAGCTCTCGCAGCCAGCTCGATATGTTCTATCTCCTTCGCGGTCTGCTCGGATTCTTCTCTGCATTTCTCTGAAAGCAGAATCATAGATGCTCCGATACCTGCGGAATTTCCCAGCGAACAGATCTTCTCCTGCGGAATCCGCGGCAGCAGACCGATGCTGATGGCGCTTTCCGTGCGGATGTAGTTGCCGAAAGCACCGGCAATACTGATTCTTTCCAGAGTATCATCTGTGATTCCGATTTCTTTCATCATGATGGTGATCCCTGCGGAAATCGCAGCCTTTGCCAGCTGTACTTCCCGCACATCCTTCTGTGTGATCAGCACATCATTTTTTCCGTCCGGACTAAAGTATAACACAAAATCATTGGCTTTGCCGTTCTCTCTGATATGTTTCAAAATATTTCCACTGAGTCCTTTCTTTTCCAGCTTCTCTCTGGAAAGAAGTTTTCCCATGGTATCCACGATGCCTGTACGGATCAGTTCCCCTACAGCATCTATAATGCCCGAACCGCAGATGCCGACAGGTTCTGTATCGCCGATCACGCCGATATCCACGCCTTCCTCGGTAATGTCCACCCGCTCTATGGCGCCGCGCGCTGCACGCATGCCCTGGCGGATGGAGCTTCCCTCAAAGGCAGGTCCTGCTGCTGTGGAACAGGCTACAGCTCTGCCGTTTCCGGTCAGGACGATTTCGCCGTTGGTCCCGATATCGATAAACAGATGGCCTTTATCCCGTTTCATCAGATCCGTTGTGATAACGCCTGCGGTGATATCTGATCCCACATGGCCTGCAATGTTGGAAGCCATATAGACCCGGGCATCATCAAAGGCTTTCAGTCCCAGGGTTTTCGCGTCGGTGAAAGCTCCTCTCGTGAAGACAGGAGAGAACGGAGAGACTGCCAGCTGAGACGGATCGATGTTCAGGAAAATGTGGCTCATGGTGGTATTCCCCACCACAGCAAACTGATAGATATTCTGGATCGTCACAAGCCCTTCCTCTGCAAATCCGTCAACAGCTCTGTTGATGCAGTCGATGATGGCTTTGTGCAGGATGTCCAGGTTCCCGTCAGCTTCTCTCGCAAAGGTTATACGGGAGATGACATCTGCCCCGTAAGCGCCCTGCGGATTTGTCACGGCAGAAATGCCCAGCATCTCCGCGTCGTTCAGATTCCAGGCCATGACCACAGCGGTGGTCGTTCCGATATCCACGGCAATTCCGTAATTCCTGTCTGTGGTGTCTCCCCTCTCCACATCGATGATATATCCTTCCCTGTGGGCGAGAGTGATGATTTCGTTTTCATCGGCCAGAACCTCAGGGAGCTTTTTCAGCGCAGCGTAGGAAAACGCTGCTCCCTCCCATCCGAAATCTTTCAGAATCCGCTCTTCATCGCTGCTCTGATCAGCAAGGGACGCACGGCTCACCTGCAGGCAGACCTTTTCCACCGCAGGACCTGCCTGAAAAGTCTCCGGCAGACTGATCAGCTTCTTCTTTCGCGATGCGGTTGTCTCTGACTCCGGCATCTCGATGACCATACCCTCTGACACCTGATGACAGCATGCAAGCCTGTACCCGGCTTCTATCTCGTTCTCTGTCAATTTGTGGTGATGATCATTGATCTGAGTCAGATCGCCTTCCACAATCCTGACTCTGCACTTGCCGCAGGTACCCATGCCTGCGCAGTTTCCATCTATATTTACACCTGCCTTTACTGCAGCCTGCAGGATCGTATCTCCCGGCGCCGCTTCACATGTTATGTTCTGTGGCAGAAATGTTATCTTCATTCTTTCACCTCATCTCTTCTTGCTTTTACTGCACAAAAACTGCAGCCCTGTGCATTTCCATAGCATTTTGTACACTCCGGTTCAGCTTTCAGATCCGGTCTGTTATACACCAGATACAGCCCGGCGCACGTCTTCTGCGGAATCATCAGCCCGCTCTCCTTGACTTTCACATCTATCTGATTTCCATCCAGAATGGAAAAGAATTTCTTTGTCTCTATGACCGGCATGCCGAAATAACCCGGTCCGAATTCCTCCGAAAGATATGCCGGACGTCCATCAAATCTCCGGTCCATATCCTTTCTTATGTACTCCTCGGTCAGCACCTGAATTCCGGCGTCCACATAATTTGTCCCCCAGATATCCGCATACAGAAAGTCCATGATATTCTCTTCGCTGGAAAAGTAGCATTCCCCGGCTGTCAGCATGTAGAAATATATGCCTGCAACGGCATCCTGGGGAATCTGCTCGAAATAGTTGCACGAGATCTCAGTATCGCCGATGCGGATCGTTCCCCTGCTGAAATATTCCGGTCCATAGAAGGAGAGAAGCGCTCTGATTCTGATTCCGTCCAGTCCGTCTTCTCTGACCTTTTCTCCCATTTTCATCATGCGCTGGTGCTTCTCTGTCTCAAGATCGAAACCGCAGGTTTTAATGAACCTTTTCTCCGCGAGCGGATATGCCGCACTTTCATCAATGCATATCTTTTCGTTTATCATAGTAATCCTCTCCTGACTGTTTTTTCCGAATCTTCTCCGGTGGTTTCGTGAAAGAAGGTGGCAAGCCTGAGGCCTGCCACCTTACCTTTTCAATTCATTATTAGTCTTATTTCTTTGCTTTTGCTTCTTTTACTGCTTCGATCAGTTCATCCTTTGAAGGAATGATGGAGATGTACTTCTGCTCGCCGTCGATGCACATGGTAGGCAGGTTTGCAATTCCCATCTTTCTGGTTCTTGCGATATCGTCCTTGATGAAGTACTTGTATACTCTGTATTCTGCCATATCCTTCAGATCGTCCCAGTTGTCTTCTACGGAAGCCAGCATATAGGTGCAGGCTGCACACTGTTCAGGGTCAAGCAGGAAGAGTTCGATGAGAACTTTATCCATGTTCTTGTAGTCAGGAATCTCGATGTTGGAATCGTCGATGACTGTCTCGTAGTTCTTGATCAGCTCTCTGGTGCTGTCTGGGTTCTTGACAGCCTGTGCGCATGCGATGGTGTTCTCGATCGGAGTATCGTACGGCATGTCGCAGCCAGGGCTTACGATCAGGTTGTGATGATCCAGGGAGTCGATCAGGTCGATAACACCCTTCATGTTGTCTTCCTGGTTGCCGTGAAGCATAGTTGTTGTAAGAGGAATGTTTCCTCCGATGGTTACGTTGTACTTGTCGGTGATTTCCTTGGCAGCCGGCAGGTTGACGTTTTCGTCAACGGATACGCCGTCCGGTCCCATCTTGCACATTACTTCGATCTGCTTGGTGGCATTGCCGCAGACGAAGAAGCAGGAGAATGCGTCTCTGGATCTTACATAGTCAAATACAGCCTTGAAACCGTCGGAGAGCATCTTTTCGATATGCTTAGGTGATACCTGGGAAACCAGAGGGTCAACAACTGCGATGACGTCCATGCCTGCATCCAGATACATCTTTGCCATAGCGACTGCAACCTGTGAGCAGTAGCCCACCAGTTCCTTAACGTAGTTCGGATCAGAAACCATGTCCATGAAGATATCGGTTCCTCTCAGGTGGGAAGCCAGTGTGAACGGTCCGCAGATCAGTCCGTACAGTGCAGTGTCTTCACCGATTGCTGCTTTAACTCTTCTCATTGCGGAGAGGATCATAGGCAGTCTGCCGGATTCTTCTGTAGGAATCTTGCAGTTGCAAGGGATGGTCTTCTCTCCTGCCAGAGGATGGCTCTTTACTGAAGGCGGATTGTTCTCTGCCCACATCAGATCGCATCCCAGGATTTCTGCTTCAACCTGCAGGTCGAAGATAACAGGAAGTCCGTCAGGAATATATAATTTATGCGCTTCGATCAGACATTCAACCAGCTTGTCCTCATCTCTGAGAACCTGCTCAGCTGTATAGCCTTTCAGTTTTCCTACATGTACGCCTGCAAAAGGCACCCATGGAATCTCATTGGTCTGTTCATGTCTTAAAGTCTGGAAAATAAGTTCTTTACCCATTGTTATATCCTCCATCAATTAAAATAATAATCTAGTCTTCTTGCTTCTGTTTGTTTTTTTCTTCCATCAGCTCCAGAGCCACTCTCACTGCCTCGATGGCATCTTCACTGTAGCCGCCTGCGCCGATTTTTCTGGCCCACCTCGGTGTACAAGGTGCACCTCCTACCATAGTAATGAAACTCCCCTTCTCACCGGTGTCAGTAAGAAGCTTCTCCAGCTTCTTCTGCTCCGTAAGGGTGGATGTCAGAAGCGCACTGGTTCCGATGATATCGGCATTGTGCTTCTTTGCCTCCTCCAGAATGACCTCGACAGGGACTTCACATCCCAGATCGATGACTTCAAATCCAGCCGCTCTGAGGGTGGATGCAACGATACCTTTGCCGATATCATGGACATCCCCGGCCACCGTCGCCAGAAGAATCGTACCCTTCTTCTGCGGCGCCGGCTGCTGTCTGCCCGCCTCATTCATCAGTCCCAATATGGTATTCGTAACGCTTTTCATTACCTCAGCCGCATAAATCAGCTCAGGCAGAGAAAGAATTCCCTTGTCGAACCTTTCTCCGATTTCATCGTTTCCGGCGCCAAATCCGGACAGCAGAAGGTCAAGGAGATCCATATCCTCCTCTTTTGCCTCGTCAATCAGACTCAGAGCTTTTGCCTCATCAGCATCGACAATGGCTTCTTTCGCTTTTCTGAATAATTCCTGCTTATCCAAATTCGTGCCTCCTTCACTGCAATTAACGTGTAATAGAACTCATCCAATATGAATATATTATCACAAGAATTCAGTGTTGGCTATTTATTTTTTTCAGAAAAGATTTCTTTAGATCCAGTATGATTTCTGCTGTGCTGAATATCTGCCGTCTATGTACCGGCATACTTTTTTCCAAATATTCTGTAAATTTTACATTTTAAATGTAGAATAGATTTACTCCTTGCAAACCTATTCTACATGATTGTTTTTACAGTTTTCAGTTCTTTGTAACAGACTGGTTTTTCATCCGCCGGCCGACTCCTTGCCTGCCGGTTCACATGAACGCCCTTCTGTTATTTCAGACCTGCTCTTTCCTTGAATCTCTCAACGGAGTTGATCTTGACGCCGAGAACTTCCTGGATTCTGAACTTGGCTTCCATACCTGCGTTGGCCTCAGCGCACGGTTCCACGTGAGCCAGTCCCAGTCCCAGTTCTTCTCTCTTGTCGTTCATGGTAACGACATCACATAATTCTGCCACTGATACTCCAAGCTTCTCTGCTACATATGCCTTGGCCTCGTTGATTTTCATCTTCTTGGTAAGCTGCATTCTCATTACCAGATCTCCGGCAGTGCGAACGCCGCCCATTCCTGCAGCGAGAGCGTGTGTAGCTTCAGCACCAAGCGGGTCGCCTACGCCTATCTACAATCCGTCAACCTTGCCGATTTCGATCAGGCACTTGTCAGCCCTGGATACGACATCGGAAGGAAGATTCTCAACCATAGGGATACCGCATACGCCCATACCTGCATTTGCATGTACAGGAATGTTTGCCACGTCTGTGCACGCTCTGATGAATGTGCACACTCTTGCGATGTTCCAAGGGAAAGACTTGTTGCAGTTGGTGTTGACAACTGCACCGAAGATGCTTGCACCGGCCTCTTCAACAACCTTTACCTGCTTGTGCGGATATAATCCTGCAAGTCTGGTTCCGTTGTATTTCAGTTTGCCGTGCATTCCCAGCACGAACTCGCCGGCCATACCGATTTCAACCGGCATATCAGGGAATTTCTCTCTGATGATCTCGCAGGCCTTCAGGGATACCAGAAGGTCGGCGTCTCCGGCAGCTCCGGAAGTATCCAGCATGAATCCGTCAGCGCCTACATCGTTCATCTGCTCTGCAACGTAAACGATATCTCTTACTGCGTGTTCAACTGCTTCTTCCTGTGCAGCCATGGCTTCTTTGATCTTTCCTTCAGGGAGCAGTACTGCCCAGTTGTCTACAGGGCCGTCCGGCTTGGTATAGAAGCCCAGGTTAGGCATCGCACCGTAGAACAGAGGCATGGTGTTCTTAGTCAGAGCCTGCTTCAGAACGGTTGCTTCTCTCTTTGCTACGCCCTTTACAGTCTTATAGTTGTAGTCACTGTATCCGATATCCACGGAATCAGCGCCCAGAACTCTTTCGTGAATCAGTGCGTTGGTGTCTCTGGAAGTGGATACACCGCACTTCGTGCTGATTTTGTCAGAACCGGAGTCGTTGGAAGTTACGATTTCCATACCAGGCTCTACACCGACAATGTTGCCCGGCATAGTGACGATCTGGTAGATTTTCTCTGCATCTTCCTCTGACAGCGGATCGATTTTTCCTCTCAGAACCGCATCATCGATACCAGCCTTGATGTCAGCTCTGATCTCTTCTTCAGTCATATAGACCGGTGAACCGTCGCCCATACGAGTGAAGAATTTTTTCTGATCGCTCATATCTGTCATCCTTTCAGTATTTTAATTTGAAGTATAATCGATTAGTTGTTTTTCTTGGCTTCGAACTTAGCTAATTCTTCTGCTTCTTCTTCGCCTTCCACAACGATGTCATGAATCCTCTTCTTGACGTCGTCAGGCAGCGGAGTTACTTCGTAATTCTCTAAGATGTCAATGGCTTTAGCTCTTGTAGCCTCTGTCATTGTCATTGCGCCCTTCTTTTCCCAGGTTTCTCTCTGTGTACGATCGATGAACTGGGTTGTGGACAGTTCCTGTCTCATGTATTTTCTGGTATGCTTCTGTGCCAGGTAATTGTTGGCAGGTCCTACTGCCTTAATTACATCCAGAGCAATTGTGTCTTCGTTGACAGGGATACCCTGAAGAATTCTCCTCGTCATCCTCACGATTTCCGCATCAGCGAGCAGCTGCTCATAGCTCATTGTCATACCCATTTCCATCATACCCATACCGTAGATGACATTGCTTCCTGTCAGAGCAGGCAGCATGTTAGTCATGGTCTTCTCATGTCCTAACTGTACGTCGAAACATTTGCTGTCTGCCTACGTGCCGCCTACATTGGTAGGAATTCCGTAGTAATGTCCCAGCTGACCTACTGCAGCAGAGCACATTGCATGCTCAGGAGCTCCTACAGGGGACTGCGCAGTCTTCATATCCATGATGGTTGTTGAAGATCCGTACAGAATCGGGTTCCCCGGATTTACGATCTGTGCCAGAACGATTCCTCCAAGGATTTCAGCATTGGTGCATACCAGAGTTCCCGCGATGGTAGCAGGAGTTGTTGCTCCGCAGAGTCCCATGGACAGAATGTCGATAGGGAGTCCGTGTCTTGCGGACAGGATGATGATGCTGGTCTCGTTCTCGTTGATCTCCAGCGGAGAGTTCGGGCATGCGCCCATTGCAACGATAGGTCTTTCTCTCAGCTTGTCATATCCTCCCTGGATGATGGCAGCCATATCGATGAATCTCTGTGTATTCTTGACGCCTTCCAGGTCGTGTGCAAAGTTCTTGGTCAGGTTGTTGAATACGACTTCGGCCTCGTGCAGGGATCTTACCTTCTGGTTTACATCACCGGCAGTAACCGCGATGGAGAATACATCGATTTCAGGAATTGCATCGATAAATCTTGCAACATTTCCCAGGTCTTCCTTGGTGGATTCTCTCAGTTCTCCGGTATAAGGGTCGAAGATGAATACGCCGGTACCGAAGTTCTTGTATGCCACTTTCTTGCCGCCTACTACGGTGTCGTTCTTAGGATCTCTGCCGCAGAGTGTGAATTCAGGCGGGCATTTTTCTATTGCGTCGTTTACCAGGTTACGAGGGAACTTAACTCTGTCGATTTCATAATCCACTTCACATCCGGCTCCGGCTAAAATGTCGAGGGCTTCCTTGCCGTGCATCTGCAGACCGTAGTCTTCCAGCAGCTGCAGGGTGGCTTCATGAAGTGCATCCAGGTCTTCATTTGACAGAATGTTGTAACCCGTAATGTCTGTTTCATGTGTGAATTTACCCATTACTTATATTACCTCCGAAAGATATTATAACTGTTCGATCCAGTTCATGATGAAGTTAACTGTATCAGAAGCGTCTTCGCAGTAAGCATCTGCGCCGATCTTCTCAGCCCAGCGGTTTGTTACAGGAGCGCCGCCGACCATAGTCTTTACCTTATCTCTGATTCCGGCTTCCT
>JBJESV010000092.1:0-7093 GCA_051882975.1 Emergencia sp. | reverse complement strand
ACAGCTTATTCATATTACCATCCTTCTCCTCCTTTGTCAAGTACCTTTTTGCAGGACCCGTCATGCCTGATTCTTTTTATGCAGTCCGAAGATCAGGTACAGCACCACTCCTGCAGTATTCAGCGCGCTGAACAGTCCGTAGACGCCTACACTGCCCAGATAGTCCATGGCTACACCGCCGAAAAAGCTGCACAGAATGGTTCCGACGTTGGAGCTGACAGCATAGTAGGCGGACACCGCGATTCCGATCAGTCTCGGATTGACAACCCTGGAGATGTACTTTACGTATTCCACAAGCAGAATTCCGTTTACGATTCCCTGCAGAAAAAATGTCGCTATCAGCAGCTGCCAGGACGGACCGGTTGCGTACCATCCAAAACGTACAGCTGACAGCGCCATCGCAGCCACGATGACCTTCTCCTGACTGAATTTTCTCGAAAGCCATGGTGCCAGCGCCATAAAAGGCGCTTCACTGCCGACCATCAGAAGGAATGCGGTTCCTACACCGGCCACAGTGCCTCCTCCGTCACAGAACAGGAAACTGAAATATGTATTGTTCGCCAGATTGCTTCCCATGACAAAGATCCCGCATACGATAAGCTGTATGGCTTTTCTGTCGGTCAGTAGTTCTCTGAAGCTCACTTTTTCTACCGGATCTTCTTTCTTCTGCGCCGCCTCCGCACCCGTCTTTCCGGATGTCCGGAGACTCATGACGATCATTCCTCCGGTCAGAAAAGCGGCTGCATAGATATAGAAGATTGTTTCAAGTCCCAGATATGCACCGATTTTGCTTCCTCCAAAGACGGAAAGCGAATATCCCACAGCACCGCAGAGGCGTATCGACGCAAAGTCCTCCTGGTTTCTCTCCAGTACCATGGCATCAGACAGTCCGTTGACCGGTCCCTGAAAAAAATACATGACTCCGTAGGTTATGACGAAAACTGCAAAAATTGTAATGAAGGAATTAATCACTGCCATGACAGCCGCCGCTATGCACAGGAGCAGTACAACTTTGCGCCCGTCCCGGCTGTTGGAGTATCTGTCTCCCCAGAACGTGGATGCAAAGATTCCCACCGCTGTTCCGACGGAGGTTATTGTTCCGATCTGTGTCCCCGAAAAGCCGATGGAGCTCAGATACTGTCCGATGAGGGGATTCAATACACCCAGAGCGGCAAATGTAAAAAAGTACAGGGATCTGAATCTGAAAATTTCGTTTCTGTTTTTTTCCATATATACGTGACCTCTTTCGAATAAATTATAGTATATCAAAGCCGCCTGCGGTGCACAATACCGGTAAGAAAAAAATTACGGAGGTGTGTTTTGATAATTATATGTATCCGGACTTTCATACTGTATATGGTCGTGCTTTTCTCCCTGCGGATCATGGGAAAATCCGAACTTTCAAAGATGTCCACCTTTCAGATGGTGGTTCTTTTTATGATTGCTGAGCTGGCTTCCATTCCCATCGATGACCCTGCATCCTCTCTGATAAACGGCGCTGTCGCCATCCTGACTCTGATGTTCCTTCAGGTGCTCATCTCGTACATTTCCATCAGAAATGAGCATTTCAAGAACTTCGTAAGCGGCAGACCGAGCGTCATCATCGATAAGGGCAAGATAAATGTGAAAGAAATGCGCAGACTGCGCATCAGTGTCAACGATCTGTTTGAGCAGCTGCGCCTGGGCGACTGTCCTTCTCTCTCTGATGTGGAATATGCCGTCATGGAATCCAACGGTCAGCTCTCTATCATCACCACTGATGATCACGAGAGACTTCCTCTGCTGCTGGTCAGCGACGGGACACTTTACGAGGAAAATCTGAAAAAGGCCAATATCACCCGGGAGACCCTGATGCAGATGCTGGGTTCAAGAGGGCTGGACGACCTCAGCAATGTTTTCATCGCTTTCTATGACGGACAGCATCAGTTTCATGCCTATCCCGTTCCTCCGAAAAATCAGAAATACGCAAAGGAGGTAAAGTGAATGCGTTCCCTTATTGTTTCTATTCTTTCTCTTTCGCTTTCTATCGGCGTCTGGTGTTTTTTCCATCAGCATTCCCAGGATGCCCTTCTGGGTATCAGCGCCGTATGCGAAAAGGATGTCATGACTGCAATCGAGGACGAAAAATGGGATGAAGCCTTCGATTCCTTTGGAAAGCAGTACGATAAATGGCATGAATACCGAAGCCGTGCGCTGCTGTTTCTGGATACCGATTCCATCAACCAGGCCGATGAAACCTTTGCCAGAACGCTGATGTACATCAAGGCTGAAGATCTTTCCAACAGCAGCGGAGAACTGCTCTCCCTTCAGGAACAGCTGAGATTTCTCCATGAAAATGAAGCTGTCACCTGGGCCAATATACTCTGATCCGAAAGCCTTTCCGATCATGCATACGCCAACGGAAAAGGGCATCTCAGCCAACCGGCCAAGACATGCCCTTTTTTCATTCCTCTATAATCTGATACATATCAGCCGCATCCTCTTTGCGGCATGACTCGGTCAGCTTCATTACCTTCGCTGTAATGGAACTGTTTCCGAACTCGATGTGGATCTCGTCGCCCACTTTGACTTCTGAACCAGCCTTGGCTGTCTTTCCGTTGATCTGGACTCTCTCCTGATCGCAGGCATCCTTGGCCACAGTACGTCTCTTGATGAGGCGGGAATTCTTCAGAAATTTGTCGATACGCATAAACACCTCCTGCATCCCCTAAAGAAAAAGAGGACAACACGGGTTGTCCTCGTAAAGACTTTTATTTGTTAACTGCGTCTTTCAGAGCCTTGCCTGCCTTGAAAACAGGAGCCTTGGAAGCAGCAATCTCGATTACTTCTTCAGGTTTTCTAGGATTTCTTCCCTGTCTTGCTTTTCTTTCTCTTGTTTCAAAAGTACCGAATCCGATCAGCTGTACCTTCTCACCCTTAACCAGTGCATCTTCTACACTTGCCAGAAATGCATTGATAGCAACTTCTGCATCCTTCTTAGTAAAGTTGGTTTTTTCTGCTACTGCAGCAACTAATTCAGCCTTATTCATTATAAATCCTCCTTAAATCATATACATAAGCCTTCAGCTTATTTGCCCTTTGCCTCCGCCCACAGCCTGTCCATATCTTCGAGAGTCAGTGACTCGAAGTCCAGTCCTCTGGCAGCGGCGGTACTTTCCATGAAGTCAAATCGTCTGATGAATTTTTCTGTAGAACTGTTCAGCGATTCTTCCGGGTCAATGTCCAAAAAACGAGAAACATTAACCATCGAAAACAGCAGATCCCCGAACTCCTCAGAAATCGCTGCAGCATCTGCCTGCCGGCAGGCTTCCTGCAGTTCCTGAAACTCTTCTGAGATTTTGTCAAAGGCGCCGCCGGCATCATGCCAGTCAAAGCCTGTCCGGGCAGCCCTGCTCTGGACCTTTGCGCTTCGAATCAGTGCAGGTAAAGATTTCGGCACTTTCCTGAGCTGATCCGTACAGCTAAGATCCCCATGCTCCTCGCTCTTCATATTCTCCCATTTTTCAAGGGCTTTGTCAATAGTTTTTGCCTTTTCTCCGGAAAAAATATGAGGATGCCTGCGAAGCATTTTATCGCATTCTTCATTTATTACATCTGTAATATCAAAAGTGCCTTCATTTTCCGAAAGATTGCTGTGGAACACCACCTGCAGAAGAACATCTCCCAGTTCTTCACGCAGATTGGCGGTATCGTTTTCTTTAATGGCATCTACCGCTTCATAGGCCTCTTCTATCATACATTTCGTCAGAGTCTCGTGAGTCTGCACCCTGTCCCACGGGCATTCCGCCCTCAGGATCTTTACAATCTCCATCAGCCGAAGCAAAGCATCCCCTGCATTATCTTTTGCCAAATACAATTCTTCATACTCTTTTTTCATTATGATCTCACAAACTTTCTAATAATTTTCACCAGTTTCGTTCCGCCAGGTATGGTCTCCACTTCATCCAGCGTGATTGCTTTCAGGGCAAAGATCAGAATCACATAGACCACTACTCCGACCATGATTGCAAGAAGCGTTGCGATGCTGTTGTGTTTCAGCAGCATCATCAGCAGCTTCTGAGCTGCATAGGCGCACACACCCATCAGAGCAGCAGCCGCACACGGACGCAGATAGGTCATATTATAGTCGATCTTTGTTCCTGTATAGCGTTTCACCGAAATATTGTTCAGGATCAGCGCCACCACATAGGCGAACATGGTTCCGATGGCCGCACCTTTTATGTTGACATCGTGAACTCCCACCAGCACATAGGTGAGGATGACCTTGCCGACACAGCCGATTGCCAGATGAATGACAGGAAGTGTCTGCCTGCCGATAGACTGCAGCACACCTACCGAAGTCTGGGTGATGGCGAGGAAAATGACGCTGATCGCCATGATCATCAGTGTCGGCACAGCTGCTATGGCGCTTGCCTTCTGTGCGGGATAAAGCATCAGCAGAATCGGCTCCGCAAGGGAGAATATCCCGAAAGCACATGGAAATGCCATGATCATGGTTACCCTGTAGCCGAGACGGATATTATCCTGCACTCCTTTCTGATCCCTGACTTTAAAAGCTGCCGCAATGGCAGGAACAAGACTTACCGCAACCGCCTGGGTGAACACCTGCGGAAAAGCGATCAGAGAATTGCAGAATCCGCTGAGAAGGCCGTACAGACTTTTTGCCTCTTCATAGCTCCATCCTGTGGCCTGCAGTCTGGTCATGATGATGCCTGTATCCAGAAGGGTCATGATCGGCATGATCTCGCTGCCGATGATAATCGGAACAGAAATAGCGATGATCTTGCGCAGAATCACGGCGGTTTCTTCCACATCCCTGCTGTTCAGATCGATTTTCCGATGGATCGTCTTCCGGTTCAGCAGATAGATCACCACGATGATGCCCAGTCCAGCGATGGAACCTGCAGATGCACCGAAGGATGCGCCGGCAGCTGCTTCTTTGAGGCCTGTATCAAGAAGCCTGTAAGCCAGAAAAAGGCCGACGATGACGCGCACCAGCTGTTCTGTGATTTCTGAAATCGCCGTCGGATTCATGTTCTGCCGGCCCTGGAAGTATCCGCGGAAGGCAGAAAAGAGCGGTACGAACAGCAGTGCCGGAGAAATTGCCTTGACTGCCAGAGCCGCATCCGGATTTCCCAGTTTCGCCGTTATGAATTCTCCTCCGAAATAGCATACCGCGAAGGAAAGCATACCGATAAAAAAGAGCAGAGCCGCTGCGGTCTTGAACACCTTATGCGCGTTCCGGTACTCACCTACTGCTATCCTTTCTGATACCATTCTGGAGATCGCCACCGGAATGCCTGCCGTGGAGAGCACCAGAAGCGCTCCGTAAATCGAGTAGGCAAAGCCGTAATATGACATGCCGTCATCACCGATCCAGTTTGTCAGGGGGATGCGGAACACCGCTCCCAGAAGCTTTATAACGACGCCGGCGATACCCAGTATAGCGGCGCCCTTGATAAATTTGTTTCCTTTTTCAGCCATAATCCCATTCTCTTTCTATGTTTGTTACAGTTGTTTCAGAATATCCGCTGTTGCTGCTTCAGCTTCAAATATAGTTTTCTCAATATCTATGGTGGTATACTCACCGTCTCTGAAAAGAACTTTACCATCGACCATCGTCAGTGCGATGTCGCTGCCGGATGCCGCATACACCACGTTGTTTATCAGGCTGTGCACCGGATGCATGTTCGGAACATCGGTTCTGAGCGCAATCAGATCCGCCCTGCACCCTTCAGCCAGTATGCCGCAGTCTTTTCTTCCCTGTGCAAGGGCGCCGTTTCTTGTTGCAGCCTGCAGAGCCTCTTTCGGCGTGATTACAGTCGGATCCATCTCTTTCACCTTGGCGATCGTCGCAAAAGCTTTGATCTCTTCCAGGAAGTTCAGACTGTTGTTGCTGGAGACGCTGTCAGTTCCTATGGCGACACGGATTCCCTTTTTCATCATCTTTGCAGACGGGCAGATTCCGCTTGCAAGCTTCAGATTGCTGAGCGGATTGGATGCGACGGTGACATCTCTCTCTTTGAGTATTTCCAGATCTTCATCCTCGCACCATACGCAGTGAGCAGCCAGAGCAGGACCGTCAAAGAGGCCGCATCTGTCGAAATACTGCACAGGCGTCAGTCCGCCGTGGCGTTCTTTGCACTCCTCGTGCTCAAGTCTGGTTTCGGATACATGCACGTGCATGATGGTTTCCGTCTCCTTTGCCAGTTCTGCCAGACCGCGGACGGTTTCCTCGTTGGTCGTGTATTCGGCATGCACGCTGGTATCTATGATGATCCGGCCATCAGCTGCCCCGTTGAAAAGGCGCACGGAATCACGTGCCTCCTGTACAGAAGCAAGCTGGCTGAAAGGCGTTCCCATAGGGTTTGCCACTGCTCTGGAGATATTGGCCTTCGCGCCGCTGTCTGTAACCGCCTGAACCATATCCGGCAGAAAATAGTACATATCCGAAGATGATACAATGCCGAACCGAATGGATTCAGCCATACAGAGCATGGTTCCCCAGTAAACCGCATTGCTGTTTAATCTGTCCTCAAAAGGGAAAATCCGGGTATTCAGCCAGTCCTGAAGCACCAGATTCTCTCCATAACCGCGCATGAGCGCCATCGGCGAGTGAGCATGGGCATTATAAAAGCCCGGCATCAGCAGACGGTTCTTTCCGTCATACTCCTCTCCGAAGTCCTCATCCGGTCTTTCCTTTCCGATATACGTGACGGTATTCCCTGAGACACCCACATACATATCCTTTTCAATTTCAAAATCTTTATTTAAAATTGTGATCTCCTTAAAAAGCATATTCTCTCCTCCGTACAAATATACCGCCTCTCTTCAAGGCTTTCTTGTGATTTAATCAAGGTATTATATCACAATCAGCTTTTTTTTCCAACCGTTTTCATCATTTTTTCACATTCTTCGCTGCTCCATCTTTTCGGAAATACGCGGTATATTTTTCACCTCCAGGTAAAAACTACTGTTACAGAATAATATTAAAGGAGAGTTATCTACATGAAAGCAACCGGAATCGTAAGACGAATCGATGACCTGGGCAGAGTCGTGGTGCCCAAGGAAATCAGAAGAATCCTGAGGATCA
>JBJESV010000091.1:0-7178 GCA_051882975.1 Emergencia sp. | reverse complement strand
CTTTTGATTGCTCCCTTTAACACGATTCCTGTCTCTGATTATGAACCTGTCGAAAAGATACAGCAGGCCGGGCAGTACCAGAAGGACGACGAACAGCGAGCAGAGCGCGCCGCGTCCCACAAAGATTCCAAGCTGCGCCAGCAGCTGATGTGTGGAGATGTACCCGAGCAGGAATCCGACGACAGTCAGCACGCTGCCGGAGGTGAGGATTGGAACCGTGACGGTCCGTACCGTTTCGATCAGGGCAGTGTTTCTATCTGAAATCTCCCGGTTTTCCTTATACCGGCTGGTCATCAGTATAGCATAGTCCACGGTAGCTCCCAGCTGGATGGAACTGATGATCAGGTAGGCGATATAGAATACGGGTGCATCGAGCAGATACGGGAAGGACAGATTGATCCAGATGGCCGATTCGATGGACAGAACCAGAATCACCGGAAGCAGCAGAGAACGCATCGTCACAATGAGGACGAGCAGGACTGCAGCGATGGCCACCAGGTTGACACGCGTCATATCGCTGGTTACGGTTTTCATCAGATCGTAGGTGCTGACACCTTCCCCTGCGAGATAATAGCTGTCAGGGTAATATTTCTGCGCGACATCATGAATCTCTTCGATGAGCCGGAATGTGTGCTCTCCCTCGTAGTCCGCGCTGACGGTGAGCACGAGCCGGTCATAGTTTTCGCTTCTCAGCTGGGAGAGAATATCATCGTTGAGGTATTCTGACGGAATCTCTGCACCGACGGTGTCCACATAAGAGATGATGCTGTCTATTTCCGGAATCTGATTCAGTTCTTCAGACAGCGCCTTCTCCTGAGACAGTGTTTCTTTCGGCACCATCAGCACATAGGTGTCCTTCTGGCCGTAGACGTCTTCTATCGCTTCGATATCGCCGCCTAAAAGGGTGCCCTCGGCAAAGATGTGAGAGGAGCCGTAGAAATAGCTGTTGGATGTAGATGCCAGGTAGGCAGGGACCACGGTGACGGCCAGCACAAGACAGAGCGGCAGAGTGACCTTCCGCACAAAGCGTCCGAAACCGCGGAAATCCGGAAGCAGGGCTTTATGCCTGAATCTGTCGCAGAACCGGAATGTGACCAGCATCAGAGCAGGCATAAACAGGAATACAGTCAGAAGACTGATGGCTATACCTTTTGCCAGGGCAAGACCCATATCCGGACCGATCCGGAACCGCATGAGCGTCAGCGCCAGAAATCCGATTACGGTGGTAAGTCCGCTGGAAAGGATGGACGATGTGGACTTGCACAGCGCATCGATCATGGCCTTCTCAGGATCATTTTCTGCTTCGCGGCACTCCTCAAACCGATGGAGCAGGAAAACGGAATAGTCCAGCGATACAGCAAGCTGCAGGATGTTTCCCGCGGCATTGGTTACAAAGGAGATTTCGCCGAAGATCAGGTTGGAGCCTGCATTGATCACGATGGCCACGCCCAGACCTGTCAGCAGAATGACCGGGTCCAGCCAGGAACGTGTGGTCAGAAGCAGTACAAAAAAAACGAAGATGACAGCGATAAATGCGATCCGCGCAATCTCGCTGACAGTCCGTTCTGTCGCATAAACGGTGGTGACGGTATTGCCGCTCATATAGTTGCGGTCATCGGTCAGGTGCCGGATCGCGGAGACGGCTTCCATCCGTTTCTCCTCATCTATCGTGACCGTGAATATGGCGGTGTCGTCTTTATAGTAGTCGTCTGTAACGGATGCATCGCAGGTGCCCAGGGGAACTCTGACATCCACGATGTCGTCCAGCCACTTCACATCTGTGACACCGTCTACGGCTTCCAGTTTTTCTTTGTAGTCCAGGGCCTGAGGTATGGTCACATCCTTTATCATGACTCTTGCACCGGGGATACCGTCTGTGAACTCCTGCTCCATCACGTTCAGAGATACTGTGGAATGGCTGTCTTTCGGGAGATAGTCATTCATATCGTAATTGACGGAGATCAGATTCTGCAGCAGTGCGCAGACTGCGGCCAGACAGAAAAAGAAACACAGAATCAGTTTCCGATGGCGTACCACATGGGTATAAAATGTTCTCAATTTTTTCCCTCCTTTTGAAAGTCTGTGACTATTATAGTAGGTGACAGGTGCGGAAAAAACGGACATGATGAATAAAATGTTGCTTTTTAGGACAGATGTGGGTATATTGACGGGTAAATGGGAATTTTAAACCGTTGATGAATTTGACGGACAAGTGTATACTGAAATCAGAAAAGGATACGAGTAAAAGGAGACGAGCAGAATGAAACACGAGGTAACCACACTGAATACGAAGAAAATGATGGCCGCATCGCTGAAGAAACTGATGGAGAAGAAACCCTTTTCCAAGATAACGGTCAGTGAGATCATCGCAGACTGCGGTGTAAACAGAAAGACATTCTACTATCATTTTTCGGATATCTATGCGCTGCTGCAGTGGATGCTGGAAGAAGAGGCTATCAAAGTGGTGGCCGGATTTGATCTGATGAAGGATTTTGAGGAGGCCATGGATTTCACCATAGGCTATGTGGAGGAGAACCAGCATATTCTCAACTGCGCCTACGACTCCATCGGACGTGAGGGAATGAAACGTTTCCTTTATCTGGATTTTCACCAGGTATGCTACGATCTGGTGAAGGATGTGGAGGACAGCCTGGGGCTGAGAGTGGATGAGGAATTCGAAAGCATGCTGTGCGACTTTTACACAGAAGCTGTAGCCGGGATGATCATCAACTGGTTTTCAGGGGGAAAAGCAGGAAGCAGGAAGGAGACCATCGAAAACATCTCTCTGATCTTTAAGGCCTCCCTGCCGGAGATCCTGAAGGCACGGGCGTTAAAACTGCCGGGATCCCGGCTCACCTTCAACTGAGAAGGGAGCGGGTCCGGTCAGCAGTACAGCTGCATCAGAGCGATGGCTGCAACGGGCAGGGTCGCAAGGGAGAAAAGGGTGGTCATGGCTACGCCTTCTGCCATGAGACCGCTGTTGCGCCCCTCCTTTGAAGAAACCGCAACGGTGACTACGGCACACGGGAAGGATGCGGCAAAGACAAGGATCAGCTTGCTTTCCGGTGTCAGCGGAAGCCAGTTGACTGCCAGGAAAGTCAGCACCGGAATGAGGATGACATTGCACAGGGATGCGAAGATCAGCTTCCCGTTCTTCAGCATCTTTTTCAGGTCGCTCTCTGCCAGCTGGATACCGACGACGATCATGGAGACTGGAATCGTAGCGCCTGCTATGGTGTCAAAGAAGTCATAGACCAGCTCCGGCATCTGCCATCTGGTGATGAGAATGACCAGCCCTATAAGCAGGGCGTAGGTGCAGTTGTTCAGCAGAGGACGGATGACATCCCGAAGGCTGCCGGACCTGCCCTGACCGTAGTTCATCTGTATGACGGCAAGGAAATACAGGTAGAAGTTGAGGACCACGTTCTGTATGACCATGAGGAAGAAATACTGGTCGCCGAAGATGGCCTTGGTGACGGGAAATCCCATGAATCCGGAATTGACCGCCGTGATGATGACCATGAGGACACCCTGATCCTCTGCCGGTCTGTATCTCATCGCCTTTACGATCACAAAAGCGATGATGGACGCGGCGATAAAGAATATTACCGACCCTGCCATGATCTCCACAGCCTGTCTGACAGTGCGGGCTGTCAGTGTCTGAGATGACATGGAACTGATGATCAGGCACGGACTGGTGATTTTCAGAAGAAGATCCACCAGATATCTGTTGGAGTCCATGGGAAGGACGCCTTTTTTATTTGCTGCAAATCCAACTGCAACCATGCAGAAAATGGATACGACTTTCAGGAAAACTGTGAGCATGTATTCCTCCTGTTCTGCTTATATTTTTTTCGAATAATATATCCTTTCGGACCATAGTTTTCAGTATAACAAAAAAAATACCGCTTTGGAAGAAGTAACTTTGAAGAAATCATGGAAAAAGACGGCATGGGCGGCTGGATAACCGTACAGGCTCATTGACAATGTCGGGTATCTGTGTTAAATTTATATTGCAGGATTTGCTGTTATCCGTCAGGATCGCGGCAAATCCATTAGTATATCTAAGGAGCGTAACATCATTGATTTATCTGGAATATTTATTAACCGCCGCAATCGTAGTTTTTTTATCAATCAAGGCGTCCAACTATATCGATCTGCTCGATAAAAACACCAGGATTTCAGGAGCTTTCCTGGGAGGAATCATGCTTTCAGCTGTAACATCGCTTCCGGAGCTGTTCACGAGCATCTCGGCAACCATGCTTCTTGACCGTCCGGGTCTTTGCATGGGAAACATCCTGGGGAGCGACCTGTTCAATCTGGCAGCGCTTTCCCTTGCAATTCTGTTCTGGTTCAGGGGATTCTCGAAGGGCCGGATATCGACCAGCTACCGGAATGTATCCTTCTTTGTCGTGCTGATTTATGTATTTATCGCTCTGAATTTCATGGAAATTCTGGATCTGAGGATCCTGAATCTGAGCATAACTTCCGTACTTATCGCTGCAGTCTACGCCCTGGGGGCAAAATATCTGGCTGTAGCCAATGATGTGGAGTCCGATGAGGCTGCACTGGACTATCATGCCAGTTCTTCAACCAGCCTCACTGTCAGACAGATCATCTTCCGGTTCATCCTGACCGGGCTTGGTATCATAGTGTTCAGTGTTCTGGTGACATATCTGACGGATGAGATTTCTGTACGGCTGAATATCGGACAGGGATTTGCGGGGGCGCTGTTCCTGGGCGTTGCAACATCTCTGCCGGAAGTGACCTCCACGATCACTCTCTTTAAGATGAAGAACTACAACATCGCCGTAGGCAACATCATCGGAAGCAATCTGTTCAACTTCATCATACTGTGTGTTGCGGACCTGCTTTCCATGGGAAGCGGCGTCTATGCATCGCCTGATGCGCAGATCGTCAATCTGATGTTCTTCGGCGGTGTGGCCACAGCACTGTTCTGGTTCATGCTGAAAATGAGGTCAAAGACATCTCAGGCGGTCTGCTCTGCGGGAATGATCGGATGCTATGTGGCTTTTCTTCTGATATAGATAAGGAAAGCATAATCAAATAAGGAAGGTGAAATATATGGAAGGCGGCTGCAGAATGTGCCCCGTATGCAACGGACGGGCCTGCGGAAACATGATTCCGGGTCCGGGGGCCAAGGGCATCGGTGACACGGCAATCAGAAACTATGACAAATGGAAAGAAATACGCATCAACATGGATACACTGACGGAGAAGCGGGATGTGGATATCCGCCTGGAACTTTTCGGGAAGACTTTTGCTGCGCCGCTCTTTGCCGGTCCTGTTGGCGCTGTCAATATGCATTACGGAGACAGGTATGATGATCTTGCGTATAACAACATTCTGGTTCCGGCATGCAGGGACGGCGGTATAGCGGCATTTACCGGAGACGGCATGGATCCTGAAGTCATGCGTTCGGCGGGAATCGCCATAAGCGCAGCTGGCGGATGCGGTGTTCCGACGGTCAAGCCGTGGAACCGGGAAATGGTTGCGGAAAAGATGAAGATCGTCAGGGAATCCGGAGCTTTTGCCGCGGCTATGGATATCGATGCGGCAGGACTTCCTTTCCTGAAGAACTTCCAGCCTCCTGCAGGGAGTAAATCCGTGGAGGAACTGCGGGAAATCATCACAGAAGCCGGGGTGCCTTTTATCGTAAAGGGAATCATGACGCCGAAGGCTGCCCTGAAAGCGAAAGAAGCCGGAGCAGCGGCCATCGTCGTTTCCAATCATGGAGGAAGAGTGCTGGATCAGTGCCCGGCGACTGCGGAGGTGCTGGCCGATATCGCAGATGCGGTTGACGGCTCCATGAAAATCCTGGTGGACGGAGGAATCCGCGACGGGGCAGATGTCTTCAAGGCCCTGGCCCTGGGGGCAGATGCGGTTCTCATGGCGAGACCTTTTGTCAGCGCAGTCTACAGAAACGGCGCGGACGGTGTCAGGGAGCTGATCGGGAAGATCAGCGGAGAACTGGCCGACACCATGGCCATGTGCGGTGCATATGCGCTGGATGAAATCAGCAGAGATATGATCTTCAGCGCACGATGATATTTTCATAATTTAACAGTAAAGAAGGGACTGCCGAGACAGTCCCTTTTATGATGCTTATATTGTGATTTTGCGTGCGGCGGCTTACACGATCCTGTTCAGAGTTCCGCCTTCCATCCAGCTTTTCAGATTGGCTGCGCAGGTATCGATGACCTTCTGACGGGTCTCCTTCGGCATCCATGCGTTGTGAGGCGTCAGGATGCAGTTGGGAAGACCGATGAGAGGATGGGGAAACCGGGGCGGCTCGCAGCAGAGCACATCCAGAGCGGCGGCAGAAAGGCGTCCGCTTCTGAGAGCGGCAGCCAGATCCTCCTCGTTGACCAGACCGCCTCTTGCCGTATTGATCAGCACCGCACCCGGTTTCATGCCTGCGATAAAATCAGCATTGACAAAGCCTCTGTTCTCCTCTGTCAGCGGGCAGTGGAGGGTGACAAAATCAGACTGCTGTGCAGCTTCTCTGTCTCTGCTGTATATGTTGATCTTCATACCGAAGGCTTCGCCGATTCTGGCGACTCGCTTTCCGATATTGCCGTATCCGATGATGCCCAGGGTTTTTCCGTCCAGGAGGGTCAGAGCGCCTTCTATGAAAGTGAAATCTCTGCTTTCATACCATCTTCCCTGCTGAACAGATGCGTTGTAGCTGCCGGCCAGATTGGTCAGTTCCAGAATCAGGGCGAAGGTGTGCTGGGCCACAGCTTCCGTGGAATAGGCGGGGACATGGCACACGGCGATACCCAGTTCCTGTGCGGAGCTGATGTCCACATTGTCATAGCCTGTGGCGGTCACACCGATAAATTTCAGCTTGGGGCTGCTCTCCATGACCTGTCTGGTGATGGGGCATTTGCTGACAAAAAAGCCGTCGCAGCCCTGTATGTTCCTGATGATATCCGCGTCTTCTGTCCGCGGAAAGCTTTGAAAAGTGCAGAGATCCTCCAGGGGTTTCCAGGACAGATCTCCGGGATTGATGGAATATCCGTCTAAAACTGCGAATTTCATGAAATCAATTGCTCCTTATCATGTAATAATATAGACAGTATACCACATTCCGGCCCGGTTATGAACCGAATCTTTTTTCCCGGCTTGCGAAAAAGCAGAGCAGATGGTATACT
>JBJESV010000090.1:0-7273 GCA_051882975.1 Emergencia sp. | reverse complement strand
TAAAGGCGCTCGAAGCTTAATTAAAGTTCTCCTTAATATATTGAGTAAAATAAAAGTCAAAGGGCCGGGCGAAAAATGCCTGGCCTTTTGATTGTAATTTCGGCGTTTTCGTAGTAAAATATTAGAATAAAACTCTAAATTCGAAAGGACGCTTTATAATGAAACATATTATTGTGTTCTGCTATATTTTCACCATACTGATCGGCGTGACGGCGCTGACCATTCAGTGGCTGGCAGGCAAAGGAGATAAAGCGAGAAACTTCAGCATCATGAAGCCGTTTATCGCCATGCTGCTGGTCATGAATGTCTACGACTTTCTGATTTACTACAGCGATAATATCATCAGTGATACGATCATAGATCTTTCGCAGACCAATCTTCTCATAAGCTTCGGTGACTGTCTGATCGCCTTTCTGGTACTGATGTGGCTGAAGGTGCAGGACAATTTTCAGGGACCGGAAGAAAGTGAGAGCCGGGCTTTCAGGATAGGAAAGAAATATGTGATTTTCTATCTGGTCATCTGGCTTGTTTCCGTGATCTTCTTCGTCGATATCAAATGGCTGCGGCTGGTTATCGACCTGCCTCTGATGCTTCTGCTGATAGGGGGCGGCATACATAACATCACCCGAGGCAGACGCAGCGGCGAGCCTGCGGGTCTGCTGATCTATAAAGGCGTGATCACGGTGTTCATGGCGGTGAACTACATCTCCTATTTCAGCAGCGAGTCTGGCATACTGGGAGGAACCAGTGATAACATCATGGATCTGACTATTTTCTACTGGCTGGTCATCAATGCGGCAAACTGTATTCTCCTGTACAGGCGGGATTTCGCCGAATCCTATCTTGGCGAGGCGCCGGCACAGATCAACCTGGATGAAGCGCTGGATATGGTCAGAAAGAAATACGATCTGACCAAACGAGAGGTGGAAATCCTGAAAGAAGTGTACGACGGAAAGACCAACACCCAGATCGCAGAGGCGCTGTTCATTTCCGAGAGCACGGTAAAAGCGCATATCTACAATCTTTTCCGCAAGCTGGGCGTCAAGAGCAGGGTGGAGGCAGTCTGCATCGTCCGGGATGAGAAGGAAAAATAGCATAGGAAAACAAAAGCTGCTGTTCTGACAGGAAGCCTGCCGGAACAACAGCTTTTTTCGTCTTATAGATTCTGTATGCGCATGCAGATCCTTATTTTCTTCCTGATGCGTTGAGCATATCTCTGATCTTGTGCTGCACCATTCTGGTGATGGCATCTCTGCCCGGTCCCAGGTATTTGCGCGGATCAAATTCACCCGGATTTTCCACCAGAACTCTTCTGATCTCTGCAGTCATGGCAAGACGCAGATCTGTGTCCACATTGACCTTGCAGATACCGTGCTTGACAGCCTCGTGGATCATATCCTCAGGAACACCCTGCGCTCCCGGGATCTCGCCGCCGTACTGATTGCATCTGTCCACGAACTCTTTCAGAACAGAGGATGCACCGTGGAGTACCAGCGGCGTATCCGGAATCAGGGAGTGGATCTTCTTCAGTCTTTCGAAATCTAAGTAAGGTTCACCTTTGAACTTGTAGGCGCCGTGGCTGGTTCCGATGGCGATGGCCAGGGAATCCACACCGGTCCTCTCTACGAATTCAGCGGCTTCGTCAGGATCTGTAAAGGTCGCGGAGCGTGCGTCCACTTTGATGTTGTCCTCCACGCCGGCCAGTTTGCCCAGTTCGGCCTCAACGACGACGCCGTGGGCATGGGCATACTCAACCACCTGCTTTGTCAGAGCGATGTTCTCCTCAAAAGGATGCTTGGATCCGTCGATCATGACAGAGGTGAAACCGTCATCAACGCATTTTTTGCAGATGTCAAAATCTTCACCGTGATCCAGATGAAGCGCAACATCAACTCCGGTGTCTTCGATTGCAGCTTCCACCAATTTGATCAGATAGGCAGGCTTCGCATATTTTCTCGCGCCTGCGGATACCTGGAGAATCAGAGGAGCTTGTTCTATCTGAGCGGCCTCAACGATACCCTGGATAATCTCCATGTTGTTTACATTAAAAGCGCCGATGGCATAATCGCTGTTGATCGCTTTTGCAAACATTTCTTTTGTTGTAACTAAAGCCATATCTTACCTCCTTGTATTAATGCATACACATCTATTATACACTAAAGAGGTAATTTTTCAACGATTTCCATCATTTTTTTCATGTCCGGAAGGGCCGGAGAACCGCCGCCGGAGCCGCTTCCGGAGCCTCCGGCAGAACCGGTGAGGGTGCTGATTTTGTCTATTGCATTGAGGCAGGTTCTTGCCTGATCCAGAAAGGCTTCCAGTTCCAGACTGCCCGGCGGCGGCAGCCGGAAGGAATTGTGGCTGCGGACCAGAAGCAGAACCAGTATGATCGGAATCGGATTATTAACCATATGTCACCTCCATATTTCTATACACATAGTATGAAAAAACCTTCAAAGCTGTGCATATAGTATAAAAGGAAAGGGGTGATCACAATGGATCTGGATGAAAAAACCATCATGGAGCTGGCATCGCAGCTCGGAATCGAAGCAGATAGAAAAACGGCAGTGGAAAAAGCGAAAAGCTATGAAAAGAAAAGCGACGGAGAACTGCTTGCCGAGATACGGAAACTGCAGGATAAGCTCAATGCCTCCAGCATTCCGTACGAAAAACAGCTGGAGCTGGTGGAGAGCCTGATGCCGATGATGAATCCGCAGCAGAAAGCCCGGCTTGCAAAGATAGCCGGGCTGATGAAAAAATGATTCTTTAATTTCTGATTCAGTTCGTAACGATCCTGGCGATGTCTGTCTGGGTCATCCCCGCGTCGAAAGTGAACGTCGTGGCCTTGATATCGTCCGGATCGTATCCGGCTGCCTGACAGATCTGCAGGAACTGGTCGTAGGAATCGAACAGTTCCGCATCGATCAGACACTGGACCGCTGAAGTCAGCGAACCGGACTGGATGGTGACCGTGACATCTCTGGACAGAACACCGTTTGACCAGAGTGTTGTTTCACTGCTGCCGTCGTCCGAGGCGCTGCCGCTGTCTTCTTCTCCTCCGGCAGTATCGGACTGTTCGCCTGCCGCAGAATCCTCTGTGGTGTCCACCGTGCCGGTCTCCTCGGCCAGTGTATGCGGATAATCCATGATGACGTCCATGCGCCATATGATCAGAAGCGCTGCCACGATGAGAATGGCCAGCGCGATGAGAATGTCATTTTTATCGTATAAAAAGTCTTTCAGGCCCTTCATAATCTACCCCCTCTCAGTCGTCTCTACATATAATTTAACATACTTTTTGAGAAAGGACAAATACATTTTGATTTGCTGACGGCAATGATGTATAATAAAGGTTATGATTAGTGTAGAAATCGGGAAAAATGAACAGAATCAGCGGCTGGACAAGTTCCTCAGGAAATATCTGGAGAACGCGCCTCTGAGCTATATCTACAAGGCTATCCGCAAGGATGTCAAGGTTAACGGAAAGCGCGCGAAAGAAGACACCATGCTTCAGCTGGGCGATGTCATATCCCTTTACATGAAAGAGGAGGACGTGGCCCGCTTCCGCAGAAGCGAGAGAGCGCGGACTGCACGCAGACAGTTCCGGGTCGCCTATGAGGATGAGAACATTCTCGCCGTGGAGAAACCCTCTGGCCTGCTGACCCATGGAGACAGCACGGAGAAGAAGCATCATCTGGCCAACCAGGTGACGGACTATCTCATCGAGAAGGGGGATTACAGCCCGAGGCTGGAGATGACCTTTGCGCCGGCGCCGGTCAATCGGCTGGACCGCAATACCACAGGCCTGGTCCTTTTCGGAAAGACCGCAGCGGCCCTTCAGGAACTGAACCGGCTGATCCGGGAAAAAAATAAAATCAGCAAATACTATCTGACCATCGTCTCCGGCAGCATGAAGGAGGAACTTCACCTCTGCGGCAGCATGGTCAAGGACAGCGATTCCAACAGAGTCACTGTTCTTCCGGCAGGTTCGCAGGGCAGGGAAATGGAGACTATCGCAAGACCGGTCGCAAGCGCCGGAGGATACACTCTGACCGAAGTGGAACTGGTCACCGGACGGACCCATCAGATCAGGGCTCATCTGGCCGATGCAGGGTATCCGGTCATCGGAGACACCAAATACGGAAAGCCGCAGGTCAACGACAAGGTGAGAAGGCAGTTCGGACTGAACGCCCAGCTGCTTCACGCGTACAGGCTGTGCTTTGAAGTGGATGAGGGCCCGCTGTCCTATCTGGACGGGCTGGTTATCACGGCCGGACTTCCGGAAAACTTTGAGAGAATAAAAAACCAAATTTTTGAGCATGATGAATAGGGGGAAAAGGAAATGAAGGAATGGATTAAAGATATCGCTCTTGCAGTGCTCATCGCTCTGCTCGTGATTTTTTTCATCAAGCCGACGCTGGTAAAGCAGAGCTCCATGGAGCCGAACTTTTATGAGAACGACTATCTCTTCGTCAGCAGACAATCGTACAAACTGTTCGGAGAGCCGCAGCGAGGCGATGTGGTGGTGGTCCACTCCTCCCTGGTCCAGGAGAACGGAGAGGAAAAGATGCTGATCAAGAGAATCATCGGTCTGCCCGGCGAGACCATCGACATCGCTGACGGCAAGGTTTACATAGACGGCAAAGAGCTGGATGAGCCGTATCTGAAAGATCCGGAGGCCGGAACCAGCGGAGATATCAGCAATCTTGTCATCGGAGAAGACAGCTATTTCTGCATGGGAGACAACCGGACGGTCAGCATAGACAGCCGGGACCCTTCCGTGGGCTGCGTCAGCAGAGACCAGATTCTGGGAAAAGTGGTTCTGCGGCTCTATCCGTTTGATAAGATAGGCTTGATTCATAATCCTTTTGATACGGAATAATCTGCCTTCATCGCATTGAAGGAGAAGAGGGGGAAAGATATGGGAGAAAATGCAAAGGAGTGGCTGAAAGCGATTCTTTCAGCGGTGGCTGTGGCCTTCATCGTGATCCAGTTCGTCGTTCCGACTTCCGTGTTCGGCATTTCCATGGAACCCTGCTTCAGTCACGGCGATTATCTGCTGGTGAACAGGCAGGCCTACAAGTCCGGACGACAGCCGCAGCGAGGCGATGTCATCATATTTGAGTCCCATCTGAAGGATGAAAACGGGGAAGACAAGCGTCTGATCAAAAGGGTCATCGGACTGCCCGGCGAGACCGTGGAGGTAGCAGGCGGCAAGGTCTACATAAACGGAGAGGCTCTGGAGGAGAAGTATCTGATGGACGGCGTCACTGACGGAACGGTGTATCCGGTAAAGGTGCCCGAAGGCTGCTATTTCTGTCTGGGCGACAACCGGCTGCACAGCACGGACAGCAGAGATCTGTCTGTGGGCTTTGTTGACGAAGACGACATCGTAGGAGAAGCGTTTTTCCGGGTTTATCCGTTTGACAGAATCGGAAAACCGGGAGATTGCGGCCAATGAAAAAGTGCATCGCGTTCCTGCTGGCAGGGATGCTGGGGATAAGCGCCGGCATCGTCCTGGCGGTATTCTTTCAGATTACGCAGGTAACGGATAACAGCATGCTGCCAGGCCTTGCACAGGGAGACCATGTGCTGGTGCAGTGCAGCGGAAATGAAAGATTTGAAATAAAACGGGGAGATGTGGTTCTCTTCGATAATCAGGTTTATACGGTTACAGGAGAGGATCTCAGGATGATGAAACGGGTCATCGCCCTGGAGGGTGACCGGATCATGATTTCCGGAGGAACGGTCTATGTCAACAACCGGCCGCTGGAGGAGGAGTATGTGTTCTCAGAAGGCTCCAGCGGAGACATGGACGAAGTGGTGGTTCCCGGGGACTGCGTCTTTGTCCTGGGTGACAACCGGGCGGCCAGCACGGACAGCCGGAGCGAGGCAGTGGGTCTGGTGGCAGAAGACCGCATCCTGGGCAAGGTGATCTGCAGCTGGTAGACGGTAAAACATAATATATAAGGTGAGGAAATGGCAAAAAGAGAAAAAAAGATGGTGGCCAGCAACAAGAAGGCCCGCCATGATTATTTTATAGAGGAAGTATACGAGGCCGGCATTGTCCTGACCGGCACGGAGATCAAATCCGTGCGCGGAGGCAAGGTCAGCATCAAGGAAAGCTACGCAAAGATCGAAAAAGGCGAAATGTGGATCTACGGCATGAACATCAGTCCCTACGAGCAGGGAAACAGGTTCAATGTGGATCCCCTGCGTCCGCGCAAGCTCCTCTTACATAAGCAGGAGATCCGCAAGCTGATCGGCTATACGACAATGAAGGGCATGACCCTGGTTCCGCTTCAGATGTACATCAACGAAGACGGCCGGGCCAAGATAGAAATCGCTGTGGCACGAGGCAAAAAGAACTATGACAAACGAGACGATATGGCAAAGAGAGATGCCGCCCGGAAGATGGATCAGGCCATGAAGCAGCGCTGGTAGCCGGCGGCACAGAGGGCCGGCATAGGGCGGAACCGCCAGTTTCTGGCATCGTGCGGTTTTTTGCACAGAGAAGGTTGACAAAAATCAAAAAATGAATATGATATTGATATAGAGGATTTCTGCTTCGCAGCGGAATCCGCAGGGCTTCTGCCGCACCGGCAGATTCCGGACATTCCATGGGGGTGTAAAGGTTTCGACGGGGGTGTAGAAGCAGGATAAGCGAGCCGTAGTCGCCAAGTCTACGTTAAAAGTGGCCGTTTAAATATAAACGCTAAAAAGAATAACAATTTCGCATTAGCTGCTTAATTTCGCAGCACGCGTGTCAGCTCCGGTTTACCTGTAGGCCGGAAACCTGGCATCGACCATACAGGAAAACCTTGCGAGAGCTCCCGGTATCGTAAGGGAACAACGGGATAGCACCGCGGGCAGCCTGCTGCCGGGCGATCAGCGGGGCGAACCTTAATACAGCAGATGCGCTCGGAGAAGTTCCTGTGGAAATGCTTTCGGACGCGAGTTCGACTCTCGCCATCTCCACCAAAACATGCCACCCGGTGCTTCAGCACCGCCGGTGGCATTTTCGCTAGGGATGCCCGCGACTGATGAGCGGAGCGAAATCAGAGCGGCAAGCAGCCCGAACGTGCAGGTATGGCTCTGGCTAGAAATGGCCGGAGCTTTTTGCTTGTCCCTAACCCAGTGGTTCCAAGTGATAGCGCCGGAAACACTGCGGTAGGCCAGCCGCAAGGGTTTCCCGAATCTATGATTCGGCTGAAACCCACTGCGAATTGCAAGGGTTTCGGGCGATAAGGCCAGCAGTAGCAAGGCTTTCGGG
>JBJESV010000089.1:0-7406 GCA_051882975.1 Emergencia sp. | reverse complement strand
ATTCAGGCACGTTAAAAATCGCGCAAGTCCGCTTATTTCAGATATATTCTGACAATTCCGCCCTGCTCTGAAAGCCGTCTGAGAACGGCTCCTGCGTCAATCTTCTCCGAGGCCGGAAGCAGAAGAATCTGATCAGAATATTTATGCCTGAAAAGACTGAATTTTTCTTTTTTTCTATCTATCAGCCAGGCCCCTTCCGGAACATGACGGGAGATCATCAGAGGGTATGCTCCGCAGCCTCCGTCCTCGGTTTCCAGACTCCTCACATAATGCCGCACGCCTAAGGACTGGCACGCGCTGCCCGCAAAGGAATTGCATATATTCAGTCCGAAGTCGCCGTACACCGGAACGCCGGCCGAGCGCAGCGGGCCGATCCATCCCAGATTTCCCACATATACGCCTCTTTCCTTTACATGGGAAACGATGGATTCAAAGTGCTCCTCGATGTATCTGTCCTCACGGCCTCTCGAAACGCTTGTGATATACGGAATGACCATCCGTTCCGGCGCGATCTGTCCGAAGTTCTCTTCAAAATCTGTCAGCGGAATCAGGGCCGCCCTGGAGACGTCCAGTTCCGCCAGCTCCCGGGGCATCTCAAAGGATGCAAAATCCTCCCAGCTGTAAAAACAGAATTCCAGCATTCCCTCCGCCGGTTTTTCTGTTACGGTATATGCCGACAGTGAGACAGGCTCCCGTCCTTCATCCAGTTTCTCTTCCAGCGCATGGAGAGCCTTCCTGCGTATATCGTTAATCAGCGATACAGGCAGAATCCTGCCCTGATCATCCCCGCATCTGATCTTCTCTACGGCAAAAGGTGTGTTTCCTGTTTTGCGCAGTGCCTTCTCCACCCTGGAAAACTCTGTCGTCCCTTCTTCCAGCGAAAAAGGGCCTTCCACTATACTCACCGGCTCCCGGAGAAGCGGGCTGGAAAGCTCCAGCTTCAGATATCCGTCCCGGCTGCAGGAGAAGGCGGCATCGAGCGGCGTCTTGCGGATATACTTACCCGTTTCAAAGGTCTTTCCGGTAAAGGAAAGCCTTGCCGCCGCCAGCTGTTCCTTTGAGGTGAGACGGAACAGACGGTCGCCGCGGGAAACACTTCCTCTGATATCGCCGATACGGGTCAGCCCGTTTTTCAGCTCCCTGCAGTAGGTGACCACATTGCCCGTGACATTCTCTCCGTGAATTTCAACTCCATCGCCTATGGACAATTCGTGATACAGTTTGACATCTATCAGCTGCCCGCCCGGAACCCTTCGGATCACCTTGCCGATTTCAATGCCTCTGTGCTTGGGAATATCCCCTGCCATCAGCTCCATGCCCGGGTCGCCGTCAAAGTAGCCTTCTGTGAATCCGCCCCGGTTGAAGATCTGTTCCAGCGCCTCTCTGTCCTGAGGATCCACCGTGTAGCGGCCTCTGCTGTAATACAGATCCAGATACTTTCTGTAGATGGATGTGACCACTGCGACATACTCTGCTGATTTCATCCTTCCTTCTATCTTCAGGGAAGCCACGCCTGCCTCAGCAAGCTCGCCGATGTGATCGATGAGACACAGATCCTTCGGACTCAGCGGATGTGCGCAGGTCCTGAGAAGCCTGCCGTCCGCATCCAGCGTCCTGTAGGGCAGCCTGCACGGCTGGGCGCACTGTCCCCGGTTTCCGCTTCTCCCTCCCATGTAGCGACTCATCTGGCACTGTCCGGAACAGCAGATGCACATAGCCCCGTGAACGAAGACCTCTATCTCCGCTTCCGTACCGCTGCAGACGGCCCTGATTTCATCAAAGGAAAGTTCCCGCGCAAGGACGACCCGGCTGTATCCCATCCGAAAGGCCGCTTCAGTGCCTCGCAGATCGTAGACCGATCCCTGGGTGGACAGATGCAGTTCAAAGTCCGGCAGCTGCTCCCGCAGAAGCATGCCCAGCCCCAGATCCTGAATGATCAGCGCATCTGCACCGGCTTCATAGAGAAAAGCCGCATAGTCCAGAGCCTGCTGCATCTCCTCATTCCTGATCAGCGTGTTCATGGTCACATATACTCTGACGCCCCGCCTGTGGCAGAAGGCGATGGCGCTTTTCATCTCTTCATCGGCAAAGTTTCCTGCATTGATGCGGGCATTGAAGCCTTTGCCGCCCAGATAGACGGCATCCGCACCGTTTTCTACAGCTGCAATGAGCTGCTCCTGTCCGCCTGCAGGAACCAGCAGTTCACATTTTTTCATAATAAAAGTCCTGATTTCCTCAATATTTTTTTCCGTTATTATCATACTATTTTCAGGAGGTTATGGCAACTATGTTAAAAATACTTATCCTGATTTTTTTCCTGTTTCTTCTGTATCTGCTCAGGCACTCCCTGGTCCCGCTGCTCATAGGACTGGCAATCGCCGTCGTCCTCGATCCGTACGTGGACTGGCTTGCCGCGAAGTTTTCCGGAAGAAGGCTGGCCGCGGTTCTCACTGCCTATGTTTCTGTTATTGCAGCCTGCATTTTCATTCTCTGCGGCTTCGCCGATATCATCGCCGGAAAGCTTTCCTCAGGCTCACTGCAGGAAGCTGCGGCAACTCTGAAAGCATATTATTATCAGTACGAGGATGTTCTCTCCCAGCTCTTCGCTTTTCCGGCGAAAGGTCCTGATCTTGGAAAACTGATTCAGAGTCTCGGAAACGGTCTTCTCCGCTTTCTGGTGGGCATGGTCGCCGGCATCTATCTGCTCTGCGACAAAGCCTTCTTTCTGCAGCTCGGCAGCAAAGCCCTGCATCTTCTTCTCAGCCAGAAGACTCACGGGATCGTCCGGGAGATCTGCTTTGAGATCAGCCAGGTCATCGCATCCTTCCTGCGGGGTGTATTCGTGGATTCCGTCGTCGTCGCCTTTCTCTCTTCCCTGGCCCTTTCCATTATCGGAGTGGAATATGCCGTGCTGATCGGCTGTTTTGCAGGCATCACCAATGTGATTCCCTATTTCGGACCCGTCATCGGCATCATTCCCGCCGCCTTATCGGCTCTTTCCGGAGGAAGTATGACCAGGGCGGTGCTGGCCGCGCTGTCACTCTTCGCCATCCAGCAGATCGAATGCAACTTTATCTATCCCCGTATTATCGGTCGTTCTACCGGTCTTCATCCATTCTTCATACTGGCGGCCGTCACCATAGCCGGCTCCCTGGGCGGCGTCCTCTGGATGATCCTTGCTGTCCCTGCCGCCGGCATCATCAAGGTTCTGGTGACCAGATGGGCGCAGACTCAGTAGAAAAGGGCTGCGGCGTAAAGAAAAACCCGCATCAGCGGATTATCCACGGATGCGGGCTTTTGAAATGAAAAGACTTGATTATCTCTTGTTGCTCTTTCTCCAGATTCTCTGTTCCTCTGCTGCCTTGATCAGGTCATCACGGAAGTCCGGATGTGCAATGTTGATGATCGCCTCTGCTCTCTGCCATGTCGGTTTGCCAGGCAGAACAGCTACGCCGTATTCAGTTACCATGTAAGGCGCCTGCGTTCTCGGTGTAGTGATCACATCGCCCTGAGTGAACTTGGCGATGATGTTGGAGTGCAGGTTGCCTTCCTTGTCCTTGCGGCTTGAAGGGAATGCCAGGAATGCCTTTCCTCCAGGGCACTCCAGTCCGCCTGTAACGAAGTCCAGCTGTCCGCCGGTTCCGCTGATGTGACGGGTTCCTGCTGTCTCGGAGCAGACCTGTCCGTAAAGGTCCATAGCGATACAGCTGTTGATGGATACGAATTTCTCGTGCTGTCTCAGGGTAGCAGGATCGTTTACATAGGCCATCGGTGCGGATAAGATCATCTGGTTCTCGTTGAGGAAATCATACAGTTCCTGAGAACCGTTACAGATGGAGAAGATTCCCTTGCCTCTGTCAATGTTCTTCTTTCTGTCGGTGATCTTGCCGGACTGATACAGCTTCAGATATCCATTGGACATCAGTTCTGTATGCATGCCCAGATCCTTCAGATCGGATTCTGCAATCAGCATGCCCAGACAGTCAGGCATACCGCCGATACCCAGCTGCAGTGTGGTTCCGTCTTCCAGATAAGGGAAGATGAACTCTGCGATCTTCTCGTCGATCGGTGAAGCCTTGCCTACCGGTGTTGTAGCAATCGGGCAGTCGGATTCGACGATATAGTCTACGTCGGAAATATGGATATGGTCAGTCTGCTTGCCGTAGATCTTCGGCATGTTCGGATTGACTTCCAGAATAACAGTCTTGGCTACATCCAGCATTTCCTGCAGGCAGCAGTTGGTCAGACCGTAGTTGAAGTTGCCGTACTCGTCCATCGGAGTTACAGTGATCATAGCTACGTCTACCGGCGCAAAGCCTTTGGTATAGTATCTGCCGCAGTGTCTGAACAGCATCGGATTGTAGAAAGCTCTTCCCTGGTCAGTATATTTACGGTCCAGTCCGGAAGTATGCCACAGGTTATATGTAAAGGACTCCTGGTTCGGGTCCATCTCTACTACGGCCGGAGCCTTCAGGCTGATGGCGTTTCTGACTTTAACGTCCTTCAGCTCGCCTACTCTTCCGGCAAGAGCTCTGTCCAGAGCCTCCGGGAAAGAACAGGTCTGACTGTAGTCAACCCAGTCACCGTCTTTTACAACCTTGACCGCTTCCTCTGGTGTGCGGAGTTTTTCTTTATACTCTTTGTAAAAATCCATGTTAACTTTCCTTTCCTAATTGTGTTAATTTTCTAACAATGCGTTACTTCTATTATACCGCGGGCAGTTTAAAATGCAATACATTATCCAATCTTTTTAAAAATATTCTGTATACGATGCATCCTTTTTCTCCGAGAGGCTACAGCTTCCGGAGAGCTTCAATGATATCCGTTTTGGAGACCGTCCCCTGATCTTTCTCTTTTACCACACGGGCCGGCAGCCCGGCCGCGACACAGCCTGCCGGCACATCTTCCGTGACTACCGATCCCGCTGCGATGACTGCACCTTTTCCCACATGGATGCCTTCCAGGAGAACTGCATTGGCACCGATGCAGACATCGTCCTCCACGACAACAGGTCTTGCGCCGGGCGGCTCAATGACGCCTGCCAGCACCGCACCTGCTCCCACATGGCAGCGTGCGCCGACCTGGGCTCTTCCTCCCAGGACCGCCCCCATATCGATCATGGTCTCCGGCCCCACTTTTGCTCCGATGTTCAGAATTGCCCCCATCATGATAACCGCATGACTTCCGATTTCCACCTGCTCCCTTATAACTGCGCCGGGCTCGATGCGCGCCTGCAGATCTTTCACATCCAGAAGCGGAACGGCGCTGTTTCTGCAGCTGTGCTCCACTACGGCCTCATCCACGATCCCGGCTTTCTGCGCACCCTGCAGGACGGGGGCGATGTCGTTCCAGTCGCCGAAGATGATTCGGTCCCCGGCGCCGAAAACCTGGCATCCCGGAAAACGCAGCGGCCTGCTTCCAGCCGTCTGACGCAGAAAAACCCGCACCGGCGTCTTCTTCGGCGCACTGCTTATATATGCAATCAGTTCTTTCGCATCCATATAATTTCCCCTTTTTCTCATACTGATATACTCTATGCGGGAAAAAGCAAAAAAGAAGAAGGCGCAGCCTGGACCTGCGCCTGTATGTTGCAACGGGCTTATTCTGTTCTGTCTCTTCATTCCTCCTGCCTGTTGACGATATATATCCCGCCGCTTACCAGTGCAAGCGCAGCGAGAGTCTGCAGCACCGGCATGGATGCTGCTTCACCGAGAAAGACAGCGGAAAGGATGACGCCGAAGACAGGCGTCATGAAGCCGAAGACACTGATTCTGGAAACCGGATTGTACTTCAGAAGCAGTCCCCACAGAGAGTATGCCACTGCAGAGATCAGGGCCATATACAGCATCAGAACGATTCCCGCTGCACCGGTCAGTTCCAGTCTTCCCCCTGCGGCAGCACCGATGACGGTCATGGAAAGGCCGCCCAGTATGAACTGCCATCCGCTGATGGTCACCGGATTTTCCCGGGCTGAAAACACTTTGATCAGCACAGAAGACATGGCGTAGGACGCGCAGGCGATGAGAAGGAACCCTTCCCCGTTGAGGCTGATGCCTCCCGCCAGTCCCGATCCCGTCAGATTGACCAGAACCACGCCGGAAAATCCCACGATGCAGCCGATTCCTTTGACCAGAGTCAGTTTTTCCTGATGGAACAGCAGGCTGGCAAAGAGGATTGCCAGGAACACATGGGTGCCTTCCATGATGGAACCTTTGACCCCTGTTGTATGAGCCAGTCCCACGTAGAAGAAGACGTACTGCAGCACAGTCTGAAACAGGGCAATGACGACCACCATGCCCCAGGAGCTCTTTGCAGGTTTCAGGAGCCGGCGCTGAGAAATGCTGCAGCCTGCCACCACCAGAATCCCTGCCAGGGTGAATCTCACACCGGCAAAGAGGATCTGCGACGCGGCATCGGCCGAACCGATGTGAAACAGCTTATATCCGATTTTGATGCAGGGAAAGGCGCTTCCCCACAGAAAGCAGCAGATCATCGCCAGAAGGCAGACTGCCGCGGTACTCTGTAATGTTCTGTTCTTGTCCATGATTCTATCTTACGCCGGACAGCAGTGTTTTTCAAGGGGATTTTGCACACAGCGCACTGCAGAAACGGAAAAGGCCGCTCCAGAAGGGAGTTACCCGTCTGAAGCAGCCTCGGATTTCCGTTTTCTCAATTTTTAAAAAGGTTTCATATGTGCGGCCCCGGTCAGTGCGGCCAGAGTTTTCTGTGCAGTTTCAGCTGATCTGCGCTGCCAGGATCATGCCTCCAGTTCTCTCGCCGTCGCCTCTTCCTCCGCCTTTCTCTGTTCCATCATCTTTTCGTACTCCTCATCAGTCATCTTTTCGATGGTGAATCCTGTAAAGCCGTAAATGATAGAGACCACAGGGCAGATATAGTTGAGGAATGCATAAGGCGCATACTGGATGGTAGGGACACCCAGGAAACCGGTCATGGTCGCTCCGCATACATTCCACGGAATCAGCGGCGATGTCAGTGTGGCCGAATCCTCCAGACATCTGGACAGATTCTTGTTTTTCAGCCTTCTGTCTTCAAAAGCCTGCTTGTACATTCTTCCCGGCAGAATGATCGCCAGATACTGGTCTGCACAGAGCAGGTTGATGAAAATGCAGGTGAGAATGGTCGTCATGATCAGCAGTCCGTTGGTCTTTGCCACCTTCAGAATCACTTCCACCAGCTGACCCAGCATGCCTGTAGCTTCCAGAACGCCTGCAAAAGACATGGAGCACAGCACGATGGATACCGTCCACAGCATTCCGTCAAAACCGCCACCGCCGACGACATCTGCAACGGTGTATCCGTTGGTCAGATCGGCAGTACTGATGGATTCATAGCCGTAGTGCATGATACTGAAAAAGTCGCTGAAACCGATGTCCTGCACAACACCC
>JBJESV010000088.1:0-30301 GCA_051882975.1 Emergencia sp. | reverse complement strand
GTTCAGCCTGGGTCTTTCCAGAGACGAGATCAAAGAAAAAATGGAAGAGAATCTGAGAGGAGAACTCACAAGATAAATCTAAAACCGCCGTCCGGCATTGGAATTCCAACGTCTGACGGCGGTTTTGCTGTGGAGCTCCCGGCCGGGATCGAACCGGCGACCTGCGCGTTACGAATGCGCTGCTCTGCCAACTGAGCCACGGAAGCATATTCTGCGGACGGCGGGCCGAAGCTCCCGTCCGCGGTGTATTCTCAATTTCTGTCGCAGTCCTATCTGATAATCTCGTAACCGCACCCCGGGAAAGCAGTATCGAATCTGCAGATTCCCTTGTACTGGCAGTAGGTGCACGGCGACTGTCTGTCGGTCTTCTTCGGATGGATAGCGATGCGCCCCTCTGCAAGCTGACTGCAGAGTCTGCGGATCTGCCGGTCCACATCCGCCTGAAGAGCATCGAATTCCTCATCGCTGAGCAGGAAACCGTCAGATGTGCCCTTGACTCCCTCTTTGCCGCTGCGAAGAGGGACGATATCCGATATGCCGGAAAAGTCACCGGCGATGGACTGGATGACATCGTCATCATCAACCATTATACCATTTAATCGGAAAGATTTCTTCATTTCTTTTGAAATTTTTTCAGAAATTTTTTCCGGTTCGGTGCCGGTCAGATCAACCTGGGGTTCTCTGATATTGAAGTAGAAAACACCGGCAGGTCTGCGCTGATCTTCCTGCGCCGCCTTTAAGTATAACATAAGTTGGAGACGATATCCACCCCTTGCTTCCCCGATATTGAAATTTTCTTTTCCCGTCTTGTAGTCCACGATCTTGACCCGGTCATCCTCCAGGATATCCAGACGGTCGATGATACCCTCTATATAGACCTTTCCGCTTCCGGTTTCCACTTCGACGGCCGGTATCCGGCCGTATCTGCCGAAACGTTCCTCGTAGCGGCTTTCTCTGACCTTCCCCGCCCGGACCTGACCGATGAGAGCCCAGCATACGTGGAAGCAGGTATCCTCTATGCGGCTGACCTTGTAGCGCTCCTCGTTGCCGAAGTGGAAAACGCCTTCCCGGTAGACAGATGCCTCCTGCCGGGCAATCTCCGACACATAGGCCCTGCACTGCTCCTCGGTCACCGTATCCCATGCATCCTCGGCATCCAGCTTTCTGGAAACCTCCATGAGACACTTGTGATAGATGTCTCCTATCTCTCTGGAAGAGGCCTCAAAGATACGCCGTTCCTCCGGCCGAAGTCCGTAGGTGATAAAGTGGGAAAAAGGACACCTGGAGAACCGTTCCAGTCTGGAAGGGCTTAGTATCAGATCCCTTGCGCCTTCCCGTCTGTAGAGAAGCTCTGCCAGTTCCGGCGGAAGATCCTTCTGTTCATTGGTGAAGGCAAGGCCCTCGGCCACCTGATCCAGTGCATCCGGATCGTTTTCTCTGTACCAGTCGATGACCGCCTTCCACCGGCTGTCGATGCGCTCGCCTCTTCGGGCCTCCTGAAGTGCCTTTGTCAGATGGCGCAGTGTGTTGATGCGTCCGCCTACCAGGCCTTCCATATCCCCGCAGTTCTCCACATCTTTTTCTATCCTCAGCTGCGGGAAAATCCGCAGGATCGTGTCGACGATCTCCGACGGCCTGCATTCTCTGCCCTCCTCATCGCTGGCGGAAAATCCGATCCACAGGCAGTCTGACGGTTTGGAAAGATTCCGGTAGACGGCCATCTTCTCTTCCATGCTCCTGATGCGCTCCACCTTGCAGATCTCCGTTCCCTCGGAGGCCAGGGATTCCAGTTCCTCCACAGAGAACAGCCCTTCATCGGAAGGCGCTGCAGGAAGAATCCCTTCGTTGGCGCCCAGAACGATGACTGCTCTGACGCTGCCGCTTCTGGTACGCTGCATGGTTCCCATGAGGATATCGTCTGATGTCGGCGGAAGAACGCCGATCTCGATCTGAGACAGTCCTGCCGCAAAGAGTTCAGCGAATTCCTTTCCGTCAAAAACTTCTTCGCCCATCAGCTCCGCCATCTGGTCAAAGAGCCCCACCATGCGGCCCCAGACCTGCGCCGTCTCCTCTGCAAGATCCAGGAGCCCCTGCGCCTCCTGCACCTTCATCAGTTCTGTGATCTCATCTCCCAGACGGGCCTCATCCATGAGAAAATCGTAATATCTGGTGATGAATTCACCCACTGTACCGCAGGACCGGTAAAGTTCCTCGAATTTCTCCAGAAGTCCCATGGTGCGCCGGCGCAGGCCCTCGATTTCCTCCACGCCTTCCTCACCGTATTCCATCTGACCTCTGACAAAAGGCCGCTTCCACATGGATCCCTTAATCCTGTACTTGATTGCGTAGTTCTCCAGTGTTTCTATCTCATCGTCTGACAGCGGAGAAAATCCGGTCTTCAGTGCCTTGAACACATCCCGGGTCCGGTATCCGCCGCTGACGATCTCCAGCAGCGCCACGGTAAATATGGCCACAGGGGAGTTCATCAGGCTTCTCTTCTTGTCGTCGAAAAGGGTGATGCCGTATTCGCCGAAGACTCTGCTGATGATGGAGCCTCGAACCTGCTGGTCGTTGCAGATGACCATGATATCCCTGCAGCGCATGCCGCAGTCCCGCAGCAGATGCAGGATAAAGGCCGCCGCAGATTCAGCCTCGCTGTACATGTTGGCCGCCTGACATATGGCGATGCCTCTGCTGTCAGCTGACGTTCTCCGCCCTACAGCGTAAAGCTCCTGCTCCAGGGTCTCCAGCGCCGGACTGTTTTTCCGGGCTCTGTACCCCTCCGTAACTTCCTGCCTTCTGTGCCCGGTGCCGGACAGCTCCGCCTGTCTTTCCAGGGTGGACATGACGATCTCCGTCAGCTGGAACAGTTCCTCGTCTCTGCAGTTTCTGCCGCCGGTCAGGAACACATTGACGTCCTCCGCCGCAGTCATCAGTCTTCCCAGCACCGTCAGCATCTTCGGCGTGAAGCTGTCGAAGCCGTAGACCCATACGGAGGCGCCCCGGATCAGCGAGGATTCCGGAATCTTTTCCGCATAAAGGTCGATCAGGTCCTCCGCATCGGTGTATCTGCCGGCTATCCTCTCCTCGTACTCGGCGTAGATCAGCTGAAGATCGGAAAGCTTGCGGTAAAGCAGGCTGTCCTCACGGCCTTCCGCCAGTTCCAGCAGCTCCTCCGGCCCGATGTTGTACTGTTTGATTTCCGCGATGAAATCCGTGGTCATGCCGATAAAGGAGCTTTTGTGCAGGCTTCCCCCGAAGACCTGCAGCTGATCCCCTTTGTCCCGGAGAATCTGCGCCAGAAGGACCTGTCTGCCGTACTTGTCGATAAAGGTTCTCCTTCCGCCTCCCTCTTTCTCGATGAGGCGGCTGCCCAGACGGGACATGGTGGTGATCTCCACGTCCATCAGTGTGCGGGTATGAAGAAGCCGGAAAGCCTGCTTCTCCGCCTCCAGGGTATACTGATCCGGTACCATGACCAGCGTTTTCCCCGGCTTTCCGGCAATCTGCTCATATATGAATTTTTCTTTGTCGATGCTTTCTCTTCCGTAATAGATATTCAGCATTGTCGTACCTCTTCTGCAGCCTGCACGTCTCCGTCAGGCTGACCCTGTCACACCTGATCCGGCAGCAGGTCAAAAAGCTCCTCTGCAGTCCGGATAAAGTATTCCGGAGCGTCCGGACCGTTGAGATCCTCTTCTGTAACGGCTTCCGCCCAGCCCACCAGAACGGCTTTCATGCCGGCATTATGGGCGCACTTTATATCGAACATGCTGTCGCCGATCATCAGGGATTCCTCCGGCTTTGCATCCAGTTTCTCCAGGGTGATCAGCGCCGGCGCCGGATCCGGCTTGTGTCTGTCTGTATCTTCGCAGGTCACGACGGCATCCATGATCCCGTCCAGACCGAACTTGCGCAGACCGATCATGGTGCTGCTGCGCAGTCTGGAAGTGGTCACAGCCACCTTGAACCCTTTCTCCTTCAGCCCCTTCACCAGCTCTGTCATACCCGGGAACGCCTCGATCATCTCCTCATAGATATCCTTCTGATGGCCTCTGTAGATATCGATGGCCTCGTCCACGGGAGTGCCCGGAAAGGCCTTTTCCATGCTGACCGCCAGCGGCTCGCCGAAGGTGGCCTTGATATCGCTTTCGGCGGCCTCTCTGCCCAGCAGGGTCCTGTAGACATACTGCCAGGACTCGATGATCAGACCGTTGGTGTTGGCCAGGGTTCCGTCAAAATCGAATAGTATCGTATTGATTGCCATGGGTGTTCTCCCTCTCTGTCTAAGTTTCTGCTTCTACAGTTTCATGGTCAGGCCGATCTTCTGCTTGTCTCTGTCGATGCTGATGATCTTCACCTTGACCGTATCTCCCACGGAAACCACATCCATGGGATGTTTTACAAATTTATTGGAAAGCTGGGACACGTGAACCAGTCCGTCCTGCTTGACGCCGATGTCCACAAAGGCGCCGAAGTCCACCACGTTGCGGACGGTTCCGGTCAGCTCCATGTCCACTTTCAGGTCGTCGAAACTCTTCACGTCGTTGCGGAAGATGACCGGCGGCGCATCCTCTCTCGGATCTCTGGCCGGTTTTTTCATCTCGGAAACGATATCGCTCAGGGTCATTTCGCCGATATCCAGATCCTCCGCCATCTTCTTTATGCTTTCAGAGAGCTTCTTTGCAGGATAGGCCTGCCAGATCTTCTCGTCGATGTCCCGGGCACCGCCCTTTGTGATATCTTCTTTTGTGATGCCGATCTTCTCCATCATCTCTTCGGCCGCCTTATAGGACTCAGGATGCACCGAAGTGCTGTCCAGCGGCTCGACGCCGTCTGAGATGCGCATGAATCCGGCGCACTGCTTAAAGGCCTTCTCTCCCAGCTTGGAGACCTTCATCAGTTCCTTTCTGCTCTGGAATCTGCCGTGCTCTTCTCTGTAGGCCACGATGTTCTTCGCAATGCCCATGTTGACGCCGGCAATATAGGAAAGGAGGGACGGGGACGCGGTGTTCAGGTCCACGCCGACTCGGTTGACGCAGTCTTCCACCACCGCGGTCAGAGCGCTGTCCAGCTGTTTCTGGTTGATGTCGTGCTGGTACTGCCCCACGCCGATATGCTTGGGATCGATCTTGACCAGCTCGGCCAGGGGATCCTGCAGTCTGCGGCCCAGGGACATGGCGCCTCGGGTGGTCACATCCAGATCAGGATATTCCTCTGTTGCCAGTTTGGAAGCGGAGTAGACGGATGCCCCTGCCTCGTTGACGATGGTGTACTGGATGTCCCAGTCGTGTTTCTTCAGGAAAGCGGCGATGACTTCCTCTGTCTCCCTGGAAGCGGTTCCGTTTCCGATGACGATGACGTCGCAGCCCTGCTTCTCGATGATCTTTGTCAGGATACGCTCTGTGCCGGCGATGTCATTTTTCGGCTCAGTAGGATAGACGGTGGCATAGGCCCGCAGTTTTCCGGTTTCGTCCAGAGCCGCCACCTTGCAGCCTGTCCGGTAGCCCGGGTCTATGGCGATGACCTTCTTTCCCTTTACCGGCGGAACCATGAGCAGCTTCTCCGTGTTCTTTGCAAAAACCTTTACCGCATCGGTTTCGGCCCGCTCGGTCAGCTGGTTTCTCATCTCCCGCTCGATGGACGGGGCGATGAGGCGCTTGTAGGCATCGGCAACGGTATCCTGCAGCATTTCTCTGAAAATGGAGTCGCCGCGGATGACCTGTTTCTCGATGAGCCTGGTGATTTCTTCGCTGTCTATGGCAACCTTGACTTTCAGTTTCTTTTCTTTCTCGCCCCGGTTGACGGCAAGCACTCTGTGGTTCGGCATCTTGCTGATTGCCTCGCTGCTGCCGTAGTACATGTCATAGACGGTCTTCTCCTCCGGATCTGTCGCCTCTGTGGCGATCTGTCCCTTTGCAAAGGTCTTCTCTCTGATGGCCTTGGTCAGATCCGCATCGTCTGCGATCATCTCGGCGATGATGTCCATGGCTCCCTGCAGGGCCTCTTCTGCTGTCTCAACGCCTTTTTCCGGATCGACAAAAGGTGCGGCGGCCTCTTCCGGGGTGCCGTCCTTCTGCTGCTGTGCGTAGAGGATCATGGCCAGAGGCTCCAGACCCTTTTCCTTCGCCTTGGACGCGCGAGTGGCCTTTTTCTGCTTATACGGCTTGTAAAGGTCTTCCACACGCTGAAGCACTTCGGCCTTTTCGATTTCTGCCTTCAGTTCCTCCGTCAGTTTTCCCTGCTCGTCGATGAGGCGGATGACTTCTTCTTTTCTGGTTTCCAGATTTCTCAGGTACTGGAGACGTTCCTCCATATCGCGGAGCACCACGTCTGTGAGCCCGCCGGTCACTTCTTTTCTGTAACGGGCGATGAACGGAATGGTGTTTCCCTCGTCGATGAGGTTCACCGTGTTCTCCACCTGGGAGGTCTTTATTCTGAATTCGCCTGCAAGTTTCTCTATGATGTTCATGTATATTAATCCTTCTGTTTCAGTTTCTCATTGATGAAATAATCGATGTCTCCGTCCATGACTGCATTGACATTGCCCATCTCTGCGCCGGTACGGTGGTCCTTGACCATGGTGTAGGGCTGGAATACATAGGAACGGATCTGGGATCCCCAGGTGATCAGGGAGAAGTCTCCCTTCAGTTCCTTCAGGTTCTCCTTGTGTTCCTGCTCCTTCAGCTCCATCAGGCGGGAGGCCAGAATCTTCATGGCCATCTCCTTGTTCTGGTGCTGGCTCCGCTCGTTCTGGCATGTGACCACGATGTGGGTCGGCAGATGGGTGATGCGGATGGCCGAATCGGTCTTGTTGACATGCTGTCCGCCTGCGCCGCTGCTTCTGTAGGTGTCGATGCGCAGATCTTCCGGATCGATTTCCACGGTCATGTCGTCTTCGATTTCAGGCATGACTTCCAGCGCCGCAAAAGAGGTCTGACGCTTGCCGGCAGAATTGAACGGTGAGATGCGTACCAGACGGTGGACGCCCTTCTCGTTTTTCAGATAGCCGTAGGCGTTCTCGCCTTCTATGATCATGGTGGCGCTCTTGATGCCGGCCTCGGTGTCATCCTGCATATCCACCAGGGTCACCCTGTAGCCTTTCTTTTCGGCCCATCTCGTGTACATCCGGTAGAGCATCTGGGCCCAGTCCATGGCATCCACGCCGCCGGTTCCCGCGTGAACGGAAATGATGGCGTTGTTGTGGTCATATTTGCCGTCCAGGAGTGTATCCAGTTTCAGCTGCTCCAGATCCTCTGTCAGCCGGCCGAAGGTCTCGACGATGGAATCTGCTTCTTCTTCGTCTTCCATCTCCTCCGCCAGTTCGATGAGCTCGCCGATGTCCTCAAGCCCTTTCTCCAGGCGGTCGTAACGCTCCACTCTGGTCTCCAGGCTCTTCTTTTTCTTCAGTAAATTCTGTGCCGCTTCCGGATCATCCCAGAAGTCCGGTCTTTCTGTCTCTTTTGTGAGTTCTTCTAATTTTCCCTTCAGACCAGCCAGGTCAAAGGGACTCACCTACCTCTTTGAGTTTTGCCTTCGCTTCAGGCAGATCTGTCTTGATCTGATCTAATTGAATCATGCTCTTCTCAACTCCCTTCGTCTGTATGATTCAGGTTAAAATCCCGTACTCTATATCTTACCATAAAATCGGAAAGGTTGAAAGAAAAAATGCGGCTGCGGGGGCATCTCTCCCTCTCCAAACCGTTCAGACTGATTTAACCCTGTTTCATCCGGTTTCCCTCTGCAGCCTCAACCGGGAATCCGCTGAAATCTGCCGTTTCTTTTCTCTTTCTCTGTGGCACTCTTTTTGCATATTTATGTGAGCAGAAACCTTTAGAGTAAATACACAGAAAGGGAGGGACCCCCATTGTACGATTTAATCATAAAAAACGTCCGAGTCATCGACGGAACTTCTGCACCCTGGTTCCGGGCTTCCGTGGCGGTCAGAGACGGCCGCATCTCCTTTGTCGGAACACTGCCCGAAGACGGGACCGTTTCTGCTGCCGAAATCGTGGATGGCCACGATCATTATCTCGCTCCCGGCTTCATAGACATCCATTCCCACAGCGATACCAGCCTGCCTTCTGATCCTCTGGCGGAAAGCCGTATCCTTCAGGGCATCACCACAGAAATCGGCGGAAACTGCGGGCTGTCCGTGGCACCGGTCAGCCGGGATCCCGAGAGGAAAAAGCAGCTGAAGGATTATGTGGGAGATCTGGACTATACCTGGGAAACCGTCGGAGAATATCTGGACATGCTGGAGGAGAAAAAGGTCAGCGTCAATTTCGGAACAGCCGTAGGCCACGGCACCATACGCCTGGCTGCCATGGGCTTCGACGCCCGGAAAGCCACCGATGAGGAAATGTCTGAAATGGGCGCATACCTTCGTCAGGCTCTGGAGGACGGCGCCTTCTGCATGTCCTCCGGACTCATCTATCCGCCGGGATGCTATGCGGACACTGATGAACTTGCTGCTCTCTGCGAGGAGCTGGTTCCCTTCGGCGCCTACTACGAAACCCATATGAGAAACGAAGGCGACGGTGTGGTGGAAGCCGTACAGGAGGCGCTGGAGATCGCCAGACGTTCCGGCGCGCCTCTGCAGATCGCCCATCACAAAGTCATCCGCAAAACCGGATGGCACGTTCACTGCAGAACCACCATCGCGCTCATCGATCAGGCAAGGCGCCAGGGAATCGATGTCAAAGCCGATCAGTATCCGTACAGCGCCTCTTCCACCACTCTGGACAGCAATCTGCCTAACTGGTCCTTTGAGGGAGGCATGGAGACACTCTTCGCCCGCCTGAAGGATCCTCAGACCAGGGCCCGGCTGCGGGAGGAGGTCAACGCCAGCCATACAGGCCGCTGGGGTGATATTTTCGTCTCCTATGTGGAAAGCGAAGAGAACAGCTGCTATGTGGGAAAGAGCATAGAGGAGATCGCTCAGCTCCGGGGCGTGGATCCTGCCGAGGCCTGCTTTGACCTGATTCTGGAGGAAAGAGGACGGGTCAACGAGGTCAATTTCGGTATGTGCGAGGATGATATCGAATATATCATGCAGCAGCCTTATGTCATGATCGGTTCTGACGGAAACGCGGCTTCCCTGGACTATCCGGGTCAGCCACATCCCCGCTGGTACGGAACCTTCCCGCGGGTCATCGCGAAATACTGCCGGGAGAGGAAGCTGTTCCCTCTGGAGACTGCCGTCTTCAAGATGACGGGACTTCCGGCAGGCAGGCTGGGTCTTGAAGACCGGGGACTGATCAGAGAAGGCATGTATGCAGATCTGGTTCTCTTCGACTTTGACGAGATCGAGGACACACCGACCTACAAAAATCCGAAACAGCCATGCAAAGGCATCGAAAGAGTCTATGTAAACGGCGTTCTCACCGCCTTCAGCGGCAGACACACCGGCGCCAGAGCCGGATCCATTCTGCGCAGAGGAGGAAAAGAAAATGAATGATAATCTGTCACCTGTAAAGAAGAGGATTCTGGAGGAGCTGAAGTCCATGGACGGTCAGGTGGGATTTTACTACAAGAACCTGGTCACCGGCGAGACGGCAGGCTATAACGAAAACGAGGCTTTCCTTCCTGCCAGCATCGTCAAGCTGCCTCTGATGGCGGCGATCCTTCTGCTCCGCTCCAGAGGCGAGGCCGGCTTTGATGAAAAGGTTACCATCACAGATGATCAGAAACGTCCGGGCTGCGGCGTGGTCCAGCACATGCCGGGAGACGTGACCCTGGATGTGGAGACCCTGAGCAAGTGGATGATCGTCATCAGCGACACCACCGCCACCAATGCCCTCCTGCGTCATTACACCATCCCGAAGGTCAGGGAAGCTTTTCTGGAGCTGGGCCTGACCGGAACCCAGTTCAACCGGGAATACTGGGACGAGGAGATGGAAAGCCGCGGCGTGCAGAACTATTTCGTGCCGAGAGAAATCGGCGATCTGCTGGAAAAGATGTACAACCGGACCCTGGTGGACAGTGAATCCAGCCAGTGGCTGGAAAACATCCTGCTTCAGCAGCAGATCAATCACAAGATGGGCGGTCATCTGCCCATGGACTTTCCCATCGCTCACAAGACAGGTGAAGAGGATGACAAAACCCACGACGTAGGCATCGTCTTTGCAGACCAGCCCTTCATCGCCTGTTTCGCATCTGTGGGAGCCGGACTTCCGGTGTTCGAGGACTTTATCCGCAGATCCACACGCCTGCTGGTGGAAGAGGTGAAAGGACTGTAATTTCCTCTTTGCACTCTGTGCATTGCTTCTGTCCGGAAAAATTAAAAAAGACTAAACAAAAAGACAGCATCTGTTCCATCTATCCGGGACTTTCAGATGCTGTCTTTTGAATTCTATGTAGTTGTGCTCCATCCGTGTCCTGCTGACTACTGACGGCAGAAGACCTCGTCTCCTTCTCTGATGACGAACTCCTTCAGCTTCTTGACGTGGTTGTCGGCTGTGGCTCTGGCCGCATCGGCGTCTCCGCCCTTGATGGCCTCGATGATCTGTCTGTGCTCCACAGGCATGTTCTCGTATCTTGAAAAATCATCGTAATACAGATAGCGGAATCTCAGCGCCAGCTCCTGAACGGTCTCGCTGAGCTGAATGAGCGTCTTGTTGCCGCTGCAGGCAACGATGTACTTGTGGAACTGCTCGTCGTAGCTGATGATCTTCTCCGTATCGCTGTTGCGGATGGCTTCGCTGTATCCGTCTGTGATGGTCACCAGTTCCTCGATCTGATCCTCTGTCATTCTGGAGGCGGCAAGATAAGCTGCCAGACCTTCCAGGTCTTCTCTGACCTCCAGAGTGTCGACCATGTCTTTCACAGAGATATCCGATGCGTAGGCACCTCTTCTCGGTTCTATGGTAACCAGTCCTTCCTTCTCCAGTTTACGGATGGCTTCTCTGACCGGTGTTCTGCTGACGCCCATTTCGTCAGCCAGTTCCACTTCCATCATCCTGGTTCCAGGCGTGATTCTGCCTGTGAGGATCTGCAGCTTCAGCTGTTCATAGACAATCTCCCTGAGAGGTCTGTGGTTCTGTAAATCAAAATTTAACATCTTTATTTCTCCTAATATTATTTTGTGGTCTTGGTCCAGTATGCCTCATAGCCCTTCTGACGAAGAACTGCACAGGCGGCTTTCGCATCAGAAATGCTCCTGTAAATCGCAAAGACCGTCGGGCCGCTGCCACTCATCAGCACTTTTTCCGGGTTACTGCACTGTGCAAACTGCTCCTTCAGCTCCGCCACCTGCGGGTAGGCCTGCAGTGTATAATTCTCGAGCACATTGATGCAGTTACTGTAAATCAGATCGTTTTTCTTTTCCGATAATCCTCTGCTCAGAAGATCGTTGTCCGGACGCTGCTTTATGCTGCAGCGGTCGATTCCTGCGTACACCTCTCTGGTGGAGACTCCCACAGGAGGCTTGGCGATGACCACAGGTTTCCTGACTGCACATAAAGGCTCCAGCTCCGTCCCGGTCCCCAAAGCCCGCGCACAGGCTGATGCAAGGGGATCTTTTCTCAGCTTTCTCGGAAAGTCGAAATTGTATCCTGCCTGTCCCATGACACAGAAGGGCACATCAGATCCCAGTTCTGCCCCCAGACTGCAGAGCTGCTGCAGATCCAGCCGCAGATTCCAGAGCAGATTGAGACCGTGCAGAACGGCCGCTCCATTGCTGCTGCCTCCTGCAAGTCCAGCCGCCACGGGTATCCGTTTGAAGATATCTGTTTCTATCCTGCCTCCTGCAAGTCCGGCGCCGAAGCGCTGTGCCATCAGCGCTGCCGCCTTCCATGCCAGATTTCTCTCATCAACAGGCAGATAGTAGCGGTTGGTCTGTACTGCAATCTCGAAGTCTCCCGGCTTTCTGCCTTTCTCCGGGATATACCGGACCGCGACATCATCGTGGAAGGAAAGCTGGTGCATTACCATATCCACCAGATGCATTCCGTTCTCCGTCACTCCTGTAACATCGATGGACAGATTGATCTTGGCAAAGGACTGTATCCTGATTTCTTTCATTGCATTCACCGATACACAAAATGAGCGGTGCTGCCGCTCATTCTGATTGTTAGTTGACTACTGTGCCACCGGCAGCATCTGCCGGTGCGGCCAGATGCCTATTTTTTCTTTTTCTTTTTGGCGTTAGCGGCTCTTCTCTTTGCCAGTCTCTCTTCCTCTGCAATTCTTGCCTCTGCAAGAGCTTTGCGTCCGGTGATGTAGCTGCTTCCTGCAGCGGAGATCGGTCTCGGCCCCTTCACCTTGTAGTTTCCGTTGTCTTCGTCATCATCGTAATAATCGTCATCATCGTCGTCTCTGCGGCGTGCAGCCTTCCTTGCTTCCTTGGCCGCCTTTTTCTCCATTTCCTTCTCATGGGCCGCGATGACCTCTTCTACGGATTTTCCGGTTTTCTTAGCTTCTTTGTAAGGGTTGAAAGGCTCTTCCTTTTCCTTGCCCTCGTTCTGTTTAGCCTGCTGTTTCTTCATCTGCTGTGAAGAGAAGAAGAACATGCCGCCGAACATGATGAACATCATGATCATGTAGACCTTGGTGTTCTGGGACTGGTTCAGCGTTGTAAAGGAGATATCCTGATCGCCCGCCAGTGTGTTTCCGGCGTTGTCTGTCAGATCTCCGGAAATATGCAGTGTGTAAGTCGTGTTGTCTTTGATCTTCAGTTTGTCGTTGTTGGCGATTTCCACCGCATCAGCCAGTACCATGACCTTACGGCTGTCGTCAGGGTCATAGAAGACTCTGATCGGGATCTGGTTGCCCTTGTCATCGGTAATGGAGAAGCAGTCCGCATTGGCCTTGACAGATGCCTTGTCTCCCATCTCGCTGCTGAAAGTCAGTTTGACACCCATGTTCTCGATGCTGGTGCTCTTCTGCCCGTCCTCCGGATAGGAGTCTGTGATCTTCAGAGACTGGGCACCGAAGCAGACAGAAGCTGTCATTGTTACGATAAGTGCTGCAAGGCATAATACTGCGCCTAATCTTTTCATTTGTGTGATTCCTCCGATTTGTTGTTTTTCTTTCTATTTCTAAGCCGGACGAAGAATTCCCGCATCAGCTGGCGGCATTCCTCCTCCATAATCCCTGTTTCTACGGCAATTCTGTGATTCAGCCTGTCACTTCCCGTTATATCGAAGACCGAACCGCAGGCACCCGCTTTGGGGTCCATGGCTCCGATGTAAAGATGATCGATTCTGGCCCAGATCATGGCTCCGGCACACATGCAGCAGGGCTCCACCGTCACGTAAAGACTGCATCCGGGAAGTCTCCACCCTCCCAGAACACGGGCAGCCTCTCTGAGGGCGATCATCTCCGCATGGGCGGTGGGATCCTTCAGTGTCTCCGTGAGATTATGTCCTCTGGCGATAATCTGTCCATCTTTTTCTATTACGGCTCCAACGGGAACCTCGCCCATCCGGAAAGCTTTCTCGGCTTCGGCCAGGGCTTCTTTCATCAAACTGTTCATATACTGTTCTATGTTACCACAATTCCATACAGTATTCAACCGTTTTTTGTATTTATTCCTGTGCATTTTCTTTTTCGCCGGCCCTGCCTGCCGACTTCACAGAGGGCGGATTTCTCCCGTTTCTTCATCGATTTCTCCGATCCAGTATCCGTACAGTTCTTCCTGAAGGGAGCCCTTCAGCTCACCCAGATCATCAAAGAATGTCTCGCCGCCGCGAATGGGCTGCCAGAGGGAAAAACCGCCTTTTTTCCCGCCGGGCATTTCCGCCATCAGAAATCTCCCCGGGACGCCGGCAAACCTCCTCTGTTCTTTCCTTCCTATGATATAATGTCCGTATTTTTCGATCTGTACACAGCACAGCTTCAGAGGATCAGGCACCTGTCCCCTCCATTCCCGTCGAAGCCATATGGCGCCCGTCTCGTCTTTCTCCGGCGTAAAAGGTGCGATCTGATCTGCCGGATTCCATTTCCGGAAATCCTTTCCCCAGATCTGTTCGAATCTGCCGCCTGGCTCTCCACCTTTCCGGGATGCGGTTTTCTCCTGGAAAAAGGGTGTCTGACCGGACAGTATGCACACGGTTTTTCCAGTCTCCTGGTTCAGGGCAAGAAGCAGGCAGTGGGTGTAACAGGAAAGGGACGGACCGTCAAATTTCTGCCACAGGCTCCCTTCGCCGCTCTGATTGACAGAAAAGACTCCGAAATCCCGGTGGAGCAGCCCGCCATCTTCTGCTCCCATCATCACAAAGTGGTACTCTTTTCTCTCCTCGGCCAGATTTTCCGAAGGAAGCAGGTTGCTGGCCGCAAAGTAGACAGAGCGCTTGTCTCTGTAAGTCTCCAGCACGCAGACCGCTCTGTCTATCCCCCTTTTCCACATCCGGAAATCCTGGCACTGCCACCGCATTTCTACATTATATTTCCTGTAATCACTGCCCATATCCGTCTCTCCTCTAACTTGCTTTTTACAGCTGGATTTAGTAATATAATATATGAGAAAATTCTCAGCCTATTCAAGATATTCGGGGGATTATATGGACATCATCGTAATACTGATCCTGCTGCTTTCGGCGATTCTCGGCGCCCGCAAGGGGTGTGCGCTGACCATTGCCAGCTTCATGCAGTGGTTCGTATGCATCATTACAGGTTTTATCTTTGCCGACGAGGTCAAGGTCTTTCTCATGGACAATACCATGCTGGACGACATGATTCATAGTGCAGTTCTGCAGCATATAGAGACAACCATCGAGGAAAGCAGCCCTTATCAGGCGGTTCCTGCCCTGTTCAGCACGTGGGTCAACGAAGAGGGGCATGATTTTGCCTATGGAACAGCAGCATCCATCACCGGCGTCATCATGACGGTGGTCAGTTTTCTGGTCATCATCTTTGCCCTCAAGGTGATCGCTTTTCTGATCGTTCATCTCTTTTCACGCAGATACAACGAAGGCGTCACCGGTTTTTTCGACGGACTCCTCGGTTTTGCCCTTGGACTGGTCAGAGGCGTGCTGCTGGTGCTCCTGTTCTTTGCCTTCCTGGTTCCGGTTCTGGGAACCGTATGGCCGTCCTTTTCGGAAACGGTGGTGGAAGCTATGGACAAGTCCTATGTGGCGGGCCTGATCTACGATGACAACGTGCTGCTGATACTCCTGCGTGATCTGTTTTCGTAAGGGCGGCCCTGATGCAGCTCTGATATTAAATTGAAGCAAAAAGCCGGCCTTTTCAGAGGCCGGTTTTTTTGTGCTGCAGAGCAGCAGGTTTAATCCATATTCATTTATTCATTCTTTTGGAGGCATTCAGTTTTTTAATATAATCCGTTGTCGTTGATCGGAGGGAATTTCAGGACTTCGATATCCTGGATGGTATCCCAGTGCTCCACGATTTTGCCGTTCTCGAGGCGGAAAATATCCACCAGGTTTCTGCCAGGCTCTCCCGGTGTCAGCACAGAGTGTACATGGAATCCCACCAGATTGCCCTGAGCAACGGTCAGTTTGATCATATTCTTGCCTTCAGGGAAATTCTTCTTTCTGAAGCGTACAAATCTGAGGAAGTGTTCTACCCCGTCCTGTACATGCGGGTTGTGCTGGATATATTTATCGCCGAAGAACTTTGCGCATTTATCCGCGTCCTTCTCCAGTCCGTAGGCCTCATAGAATTCTGTTGCAATTCTCTTGTTTTCTTCTGTCTTGTCCAGATCTGTGAGAATTCCGTCACCGATGGTATTGAACATGCCGTTGTCGGTAAGAGGCGGGAACTTCAGTACTTCGATATCCTGGATTACATCCCAGTGTTCCACGATTTTTCCGTCTTCAACGCGGAATGTATCCACCAGATTTCTGCCCGGTTCTCCCGGTGTCAGTACGGAATGCACATGAAGCATAACCTTGTCCTCATCGGCAATTGCCATCATGACATTGTTTCTTCCTTCTGGATAATGTTCTTTTCTGAACTTCACGAAGCGCAGGAAGTGATCCACACCGTCCTGTACATGCGGATTATGCTGGATATATTTATCCCCAAAGAACTGACGGCATTTCTCCGCATCCTTTTCAATCCCGTAGGCATGATAGAATTCTGTCACAATTCTCTTTGTTTCTTCAACTTTTTTCATATCCATAGTCTTATTCTCCTTTCAATTTTATTCAAGAACTGCACCTTTGTTGGCGGAGCTTACCAGTTTCGCATATCTTGCCAGATAACCTGTGACACCTTCCGGAGGTGTGTATCTCCATTCCTTCTTTCTCTGCGCCAGTTCCTCATCAGAAACATGCAGCTCCAGTTTTTTATTGATCACATCGATTGTGATCTGGTCGCCATCCCGTACCAGCGCGATAGGACCTCCTTCTGCCGCCTCAGGTGAAATATGCCCGACAAAGCATCCGTTATTCGTTCCGGAAAAGCGTCCGTCTGTAATCAATGCAGTGCTTTTCGCCAGTCCCTGTCCGTTGAGCATCTTCAGGGTGAGATACATTTCTCTCATTCCCGGTCCGCCTTTCGGGCCTTCATATCTCACGACGACAACATGACCAGGTCTGATCTTCTGCTGTCTGATTGCCTCCAGGCAGTCATGCTCCCCATCGAAACAGATTGCAGTACCGGTAAACTGTCTCACTTCCTCTGCGATAGCCGCCGGTTTAGCTACACCTGTCCCCGGTGCCAGATTTCCCCGCATGATCGCCAGTCCGCCCAGGGTGCTGAACGGATTCTCCAATGTACGGATCAGGTCCGGATTTTCCGGGAACATAGGCACAAAGGCATCCAGATTTTCTCCCAGGGTTCTGGCATCTACGGTCAGTACATCCGTATGCAGATGCCTGCGTATGGACTTCATGACAGCCGGAATGCCTCCTGCCTTGTAAAGGTCTTCACAGTCCGCAGTGCTGGAAGCCGGAGATACCTTGGCAATATGAGGAATAAGCTCACTGTATCTGTCAAAAGCCTCCATCACTCTGTCAGCATCAATTCCCAGCTCATGGGCTATAGCACAGCAGTGAATGACAGCGTTGGTCGACCCGCCTGATGCCATAAGAACCATGATGGCATTTTCAATAGAATCCCATGTCATGATCTGTCTGGAGGTAATTCCCTTCCTGACAAGTTCGACAACCTGTTCCCCGCTGTGAAATGCGCTGCGCTTACGCTCCAGATAAACTGCCGGAATCAGGCCGCCGCCGGATAGTGTCATTCCGATTGCTTCGGAAAAACTGCACATGGTATTGGCTGTACCCATAAACTGACAGGATCCGCATGTAAGAGAACAGGTCGTTGTCAGCATCTGAAGTTCCTGCTCCGTAATCTTATCCTGTGTATATAATCCGTATGCTTCAGAAATAGTCGTTGTATTGCTTTTCGCTTTGTCTCTGAACGGCGGCGAAGACAGCATTGCACCGCCCGGAACCAGGATGGACGGAATATCCAGTCTTGCCGCTGCCATCAGCATGCCGGGCACAATCTTGTCGCAGCTTCCCAGCATAACCAGCCCGTCAAAATGGTGTGCTCTGCACTGAATTTCAATGGCATCGGCAATATTGTCGCGGGAAGGCAGACAGTAATGAGAACCGTAGTGGTTGTCAGAAACACCGTCACAGCAGGCAATGACGCCGAATTCAACCGGTGTTCCGCCGGCCCGGTAGATGCCGAATTTTACCTGTTCAGCCAGCTCCCGCAGGTTCGTATGTCCCGGTACAGAATCGTTATAGGAACATGCGATTCCGATAATCGGCCGTGCCAGATCGTCATCAGTCAGACCCGTACCCTTATAGCAGGTTTTATTCGATATCAGGCCGATATCGTTGAAGCATCCCACGAATTCATAGTTATTGTCTTTCAAATTTTTCACCTCTTCTGCAGATTTACGCATCCTTTTCTGTAATCGCTTCTTCCTGATCCATCCTCTTCAGTTTCTTCCTTCCGACGAAGATAGTAGGTATCAGCAGTGTGACGATACAGAAGTATCCGAGATACTTGAACCCTGTCCCAACGAGTGCACTGAGTCCGAACGCGGAGAATGCGCTTACATAGATCAGCATTATTACAGCGATGACCAGCTTGTTCAGTTTCGGATTTTTGATCTTGAGAAACTTTCCGTAGCGTCCTGAAAGTGCGTTAGAGAAAGAAATCGTATTTGTTGAGCATGCAAGGAATACAATAGCCACATAAGCTGCAACCAGGATCGGTGCACCGACACGTGAAATTACCCAGAAATTCGGCAGCGTATCTGCGATGGCTTCCGGATATCCCAGAAGCATTACAGCTGCTGCAATGAGGAATACCGCATTGATGATGATACCGAAAACAACTGATTTTTTAACTTCAGTGCGGCTTTTCAGACCATGCACAACAGCAATACATGCACCGAACACGCCAGTGGACTGGAATGCGGCATAAAGCACACTTCTCCATACTGCCTCTGCACCATTTGCATCGGAAAGACTGCGTCCTGTGAAAGTGGCCTCGATTCCGGAGTTGTGGGATACTCCTGCGATCACGACTGCAAAGATGCAGATAAAGATAATCAGGGACATCCAGGTAGATGCCATACGAACCAGACTTTCACCATAGAGGGAGAAGATGATCGTAACTGCCACAATTGCGACTACACCGACCCAGACAGGCGCTCCGAAGTAGTCATGGAAAATAGTAGATGCTGTTGCAACACAGGATCCTCCAGAAAGTCCTACTGTTCCTATAAAAGAAAACTCGAACAGGTTGGCGAAAATCTTATGGTAAGGATCAAACAGCTTGTTTGCAAAATCCTTGAAATCTGTTGCATTGGTTCTTCTGGAAAACTCCATCGCATAATACAGTGCAATACCCAGAATTGCCATAGCGACAAGTGGAAGAAACAGTGACCACAGACCATAGTTTACGAAATACTGTACAGTCTGATTTCCGGACGCTGCACCCGGTCCGCAATGCGTGCCGAACCATACACAGCCTACTCCGATCCAGACAGGTATAAGAGCTTTTTTTGTTTTACCGTTTTGCATGATAACCCTCCTGTAATAATAATTTCATTTTACACTCTGTTCTCTTCGCAGTCAAAAGTAACTCTTTCGACCACGTGATCACAGGTCTTTTCAATAAAGGATTTGTGAATCGGATGATCGAGATATTTTTTCAGGCCCTTCCAGTCATTTAATTTGACTTCAATCGCGACATCCATATCACTATCCCTGTGTAAGAAGCTGCAGCTTTTTATAAACGAAACAGTATCAATTTCTGATACCGCTGCAGGCAGCCTGGCATAAATCGTTTCGAACAGTTCTTCCATGGCTTCTGTCGAAAAATCCGGCGCCAGTTTAAATAGCACATAGTGATACATTTCATCAGCTCCTCATTTCTTTGTGCACTTACATATAGAGCAAGAAGTGTGCCATCTGTTTTTTGAAATCAAATCCCTGATAAATCTTGATTTTTTCATCGGATTCCGTTATATTTAAATCACAATCAGTTTCATTTTTGAAAATTCATTTCATATTTGAAATCATTTTTAAGATATAAGCAGGAGGATACCGCACATGGACAGAAATACATTCGAAAAGGGCTTTATCGTCGTAGTTCCGGAGGAGGACTGCATCATACGAGATGAGCCGGATATCTCCAGATATATCTACAGATTCATCGTTTCAAAGCCATGTGCGGAACTGATAAAAGAGATTCATGATATTCTTTCCTCGCGAACAGTTTTCGGTATCATCACCAGAGGCAGCCTGGCAAGATTTCTCTTTGAACAGGAAATCGGAACGCCGATCTATCAGCTCGAAAACAATCTGACCAATATTATCGATCAGCTGAATCTCTGTCAGGACCTGGGCTATCACAAAGTTGCCATGGTCGAGATCGCCAACGAACCGGGCGGCACCTTTTCTTCAGATCGCGCAAGAATCGATTTCGGCGATATGTTTTTTGATTACAGAAAAATCAGTGATACTTCCACTCTGGAGGGCACCATCAACGAACTGAAGGAGGAAGGAACGGATTGTATCATCGGTGATGTGGAGCCTCGAATCATAGCTGAAGAAAAAGGGATTCCTAACATGATCGTTCCTATCGACCGCGTCTGCTATAAGAATACTATCACAAAAGCCATTCTGTCCACAAATCTGACTCTCATCGAACAGAGTAAAAACTCTTTTATCGAAGATATCACAAGTCTGGTGGGTGAAGCTGTTATTCTTTTTCATAAAGACGGCACCATAGAAAGGTACAATCAGGCTGCAGAAAAGAACTTTTTTGTACAGAAGAAGTGGAATAATATCTCTGATCTGCTCGATCTGGAAGTGGAAGAGATCCTGCAGATGCCTGCCAACAGCGTTTTTGATATTCAGGACAAGAAATCGGTTGCCAATCTGATCCCCCTGATCAGTGAAGACAGCGAGCTGTTTGCACTGATTATCAACAATACAAACAGAATCGAAGATATAGAGATGTCCATCCGTATGAACAGCAAGAAGAACGGACTGGTCGCGAAGACAAAGTTTGAGGACATGATCTGCATCGACCAGAAAACCTCTGACCTTGTCACCCGGGCAAAAAAATATGCCAAATCCAATGCCACCATCATGATCTGCGGCGAGACCGGAAGCGGGAAAGAGGCATTCGCTTCCAGCATACATAATGCCAGCATGCGTGCCGGCGGACCTTTCGTTGCAATCAACTGCGCAACTTTTGCTGAATCCCTCATGGAAAGCGAACTCTTCGGATATGAGAAAGGCACATTCACGGGCGCTCTGACCACTGGAAAAAAAGGACTTTTTGAACTGGCTCACAAAGGAACCCTTTTTCTCGATGAAATAGCTGAACTTCCTCTCAGCGTGCAGTCTAAACTGCTGAGAGCCCTCGAGGAGAGGGAGATACGCCGAATCGGAGGCGAAACAAATATTCCTGTGGATGTCCGTATTCTGGCGGCTTCCAACAAATCTCTATGCAGGCAGGTCGAAATGGGAGAGTTCCGTGAGGATCTCTATTACAGGCTCAATGTTCTGGAACTGATCATTCCTCCTCTGAAAGAACGTCCCGGGGATATCATTCCCCTTTTCAAATCCTTCCTGTACGAGTTTGCCCGTCAGGAAGACAACGCGATCTACTGGAAGGATGATTCTGTTTTCAGCCCACTGCTGTCTTACGGCTGGCCCGGAAACGTCCGTGAACTCCGCAACTTTGCAGAAAGAGTGGTTCTTCTCGCAGACAGCTACCGCCTTACAGAAGAATACCTTAAAAAGATGGTTTCTCAGCTTTCAGAAAGCGGTCCGTTCAAGTCAGAAAAAAAGTCCGGTCCTGCCTCCGTCTCGCTGCCTGTCAGCAGCAGTCTGAAAGATCTTGAAGCCGAATATATCCGCCAGATTCTGGATTATTTTAACCAGGACCGTGAAAAAGTCTGCGATTTTCTGGGAATCAGTAAAACAACTCTGTGGAGAAAGCTGGGCAGCAGACGGGAAGATACATAAAGAAGTATCTGCATCTGTTCCTTCTGAAATACATGGGAGCACTGAAGCAGATACCTGCCTTCTGAGATCTGCCCGGCAAATTTTCCGAAATGTATTGACAGCTTTCTGTTTGTATGCTAATATATTGAAGATTTGAGCAAAAATAATTTTATATGGGTAAGAAAGGAGCCGGAACACATGACAACTTTATTCAGAAATGCCACTGTTTACACGCCGACGGGACTCGTGCGGCAGGACGTTTTTGTTTCCAGCGGCAAAGTTTTTGTTAATTCCATCAGCTCTTCAGATACAGCTGCTGCAGACAGAGTTATTGACTGCACAGACAAGGTGATCGTACCGGGTTTCACAGATGTTCATGTACATTTGCGCGAACCTGGTTTTTTTTATAAAGAAACCATCGCCACGGGCACGACTGCCGCTGCGGCCGGCGGATACACCTGCATCTGCCCTATGCCCAACCTGAATCCTGCTCCCTCCACTCTGGAGGCTCTGCAGGTCCAGCTGGACATCATCAGCAGGGACGCCAAGGTGAAAACCATCCCTTACGGCACCATCACATCCAGAGGCGACGGCAGAAGCAGCCTGTCTGACATGGAGGATATGGCGCCTTTTGTATGCGCCTTCTCCGATGACGGCAAGGGCGTGCAGACCGGCGACCTCATGGAGGAGGCCATGCTCAAGGCCAAATCACTGAACAGACTGATTGTGGCCCACTGCGAAGACGAAAGTCTCCTCTACAGCGGTTACATTCACGACGGTGTCTATGCCAGAGAGCACGGCCACAGAGGGATCTGCTCCGAAAGCGAATGGGTCCAGGTTGCAAGGGATGTGGAGCTGGCTGAGAAGACCGGCGCATCCTATCACGTATGTCACATCTCCACAAAAGAGACTGTAGATATCATCAGAAAGGCCAAAGCCAGAGGCGTCGATGTGACCTGCGAGACAGGTCCCCACTATCTGGTTCTCTGTGACGAGGATCTGCAGGAGGACGGCCGCTTCAAGATGAACCCGCCTCTCAGAAGCAGGGCCGACAGAGATGCCCTGATCGAGGGGATCAAGGACGGCACCATTGACATGATTGCCACAGACCACGCCCCTCACAGCGCCGAGGAAAAATCACGGGGCCTCGAAAAGAGCGCCTTCGGCATCGTGGGCCTGGAAACCGCTTTTTCTGTCCTGTACACAGAACTGGTCCTCAAAGGCGTTATCACCTTTGAGAAGCTTATTCAGATCATGAGTGTGAACCCGCGCAGACGATTCGGCTTCGAGGGCGGATCCATAGAGGACGGACAGCCGGCGGATCTGACGGTGCTGGATCTGGACGCGGTGTGGACCGTGGATCCGGAGAAGTTCCTGAGCAAAGGACGGGCAACTCCTTTTGCCGGCCGTGAGCTGACAGGAAAAGTTATCATGACAGTTGTAAACGGAGAGATTGTATATGAAACGACAGATACTGAGAACAGATAATATAAAGAAGATACAGGAAGGCATCTATGCCATGACCCTGACCGGCGACTGCAGCGAAGTCAGCGCGCCAGGCCAGTTCGTCAACATTCAGCTGGACGGATTCTATCTGAGAAGACCGATTTCCATCTACAGCTATGACACCGGTTTCATCACCATCATCTTCAAGGTGGTGGGCCAGGGCACAAAAGCGCTGTCTCAGGCGAAGGCCGGCGACACCTTCGACGTGCTCATGCCTCTGGGCAACGGCTTCGATCTGACAAAAGGCGGGCAGAAGCCTCTTCTTGCCGGCGGCGGCATCGGCGTGCCTCCCCTTTACGGTCTGGCAGAAGCCATGGTCACAGCAGGCATCCGCCCCCAGGTGGTCATGGGATTCAACAGCAGCAGCGATGTGATTCTGGCCGGGGAGTTCCGCTCTCTGGGTCTGGAACCGGTCATCGCCACCGCAGACGGTTCCCTGGGCGTCCGCGGTTTCGTCACCGACGCCATGAAAGATCTGGATTACGATTATGTATACACCTGCGGTCCGGAACCGATGCTGAAAGCGGTCTATGATGCCGCGCCGGACGGACAGTTCAGCTTTGAGGCCAGAATGGCCTGCGGCTTCGGTGCATGCATGGGCTGCACCTGCGAGACAAAATACGGATACAAGCGGATCTGCAAAGACGGACCTGTTTTATATAAGGAGGAGATCAAATGGTAGACCTGAAAGTCACTCTCAGCGGCATTACCCTGGACAACCCGGTCATTCCGGCCAGCGGCACCTTCGGCTACGGTAAAGAGTTCGCTGAAATCTACGATATCAACATTCTGGGCTCCATCTCTTTCAAAGGGACGACGCTGGAGCCGAGACTGGGCAATCCTCTTCCGAGGATCGCAGAATGCACTGACGGCCTGATCAACTCCGTAGGCCTGCAGAATCCGGGGCTGGAAGCGGTCTGCGAAAAAGAGCTGGCCGACATGGCGAAGATCTACAGCAAACCGGTCATCGCCAATATCAGCGGTTTTTCCATAGAAGAATACACAGCCTGTGCTGCTGCGATGGATAAGCAGCCTCAGGTTGGAATCATAGAAGTCAACGTCAGCTGTCCCAATGTGCATAACGGCGGCATGGCCTACGGAGTTCTTCCGGAGAGCGCAGCCGAAGTCACCCGGGCAGTGAAGGCGGTCACAGCCAAACCAGTCTACATCAAGCTGAGCCCCAATGTGACCGATATCGTATCCATCGCAAAAGCCTGCGAGGATGCAGGCGCCGACGGTATCAGCCTGATCAACACCCTGCTGGGCATGCGCATCGATATCGCCCGCAGAAAACCGGTCATCGCCAACAAGATGGGAGGCTTTTCCGGCCCGGCTATCTTCCCGGTGGCTGTGCGGATGGTCTATCAGGTGGCAAAGGCTGTGGATATTCCGGTCATCGGCATGGGCGGCGTAAGCTCGGCAAGAGACGTCATCGAGATGATGATGGCCGGCGCCACTGCCGTGCAGGTGGGCGCAGCCAATCTTGTCAACCCGTACGCATGTAAGGAAATCATCGAGGAGCTGCCGGCCGTCTGCGAAGAACTGGGCATCGAAAGACTTTCCGATATCATCGGAATCGTGGAATAAAAATCATACAGGAGGTACAAAACAATGGGCAAAGACGTCATCATCGCCTGCGATTTTCCGTCGAAGGAAGCTACGCTGGCATTTCTGGACAGATTCACCGGAAAGAAGCCGTATGTCAAGATCGGCATGGAGCTTTTCTACAGTGAAGGACCGTCCATCGTCAGAGAGATCAAAGAGAGAGGCCATCAGATCTTCCTGGATCTGAAGCTGCACGATATCCCCAACACCGTGGAAAAGGCCATGGCAGCGCTGTCAAAGCTGGATGTGGATATGTGCAATCTCCATGCCGCAGGTACAAAGGACATGATGGAAGCCGCACTGCGCGGCCTGACCAGAGAAGACGGCACCCGTCCTCTTCTCATCGCCGTAACCCAGCTGACCTCCACAAGTCAGGAGAGGATGCAGCAGGAGCTCCTCATAAACGAGGATCTGGACAAGGTCGTCATCCGGTACGCACAGAATGCCATGGAGGCAGGTCTGGACGGCGTGGTCTGCTCTCCGCTGGAGGCCGGCAAGATCCATCAGGCATGTTCCGGCAGTTTTCTGACCGTGACGCCGGGCGTCCGCTTTGCAGATGCCGCAAAGGATGACCAGGTCCGCGTCACCACACCGGAAGGTGCAAAAAATCTGGGAAGCGACTACATCGTGGTGGGCCGTCCGATCACAAAGGCGGAAGACCCGGTGGCCGCATACGAAAGATGCTGCAGAGAATTTATAGGTTAAACATACAAGGTAGGAGGAACCCCAATCATGAAGAAAGAAATTGCAAAAGGTCTCCTGTCCATCGAGGCAGTCTTCCTGAGACCGGAAGAACCTTTTACATGGGCCAGCGGAATCAAGAGCCCGATCTACTGTGACAACAGGCTGACCCTGACTGCGCCGGAAGTCCGCACAAAGGTGGAGGAAGGCCTGGTGCAGATCATCCGCGAGAACTATCCCGAGTGCGAAGTGGTCATGGGCACCAGCACCGCGGGAATCGCCCATGCGGCCATCGTGGGCCATCTGATGAATATCCCTATGGGCTATGTGAGAGGCTCCGCAAAGGATCACGGCAGAACCAACCAGATCGAGGGAAAGCTGATCCCGGGACAGAAGGTGGTCGTGGTGGAGGATCTCATCTCCACAGGCGGATCTGCAGTGGACACCGTTGAAGTGCTCCGCGCCGCAGGCGCTGAAGTTCTGGGCATCGCCAGCATCTTCACCTACGGAATGCAGAAAGGACTGGACCGCTTCGCCGAGCACAATGTGAAAAATGTAAGTCTGAGCGACCTTGACGCCCTGGTGGAAGCTGCGGCCGAAACCGGCTATATCAGGGCTGAAGATAAAGAAAGAATCTTAAAGTTTAGAGACAATCCTTCTGATGAGGGTTGGATGAAGGGAGACAAGTAAATGAGCGAGATCAAAAATTTAATCAACATCACAGATCTGACTGTAGAGGAAATTGACGAACTGATTCGTGTTGCAGACGATATCGTTGAAAACCATGCCGCATATGAAGATATCTGCAGACATAAGAAGCTGGCCACCCTGTTCTTTGAGCCGAGCACCAGAACCAGACTCAGCTTCGAGGCTGCCATGCTGGAACTGGGCGGAAGCGTACTGGGCTTCTCCGAAGCAAGCTCCAGCTCTGCTGCAAAGGGTGAAAGCGTCAGCGACACCATCAGAACCGTGGGATGCTATGCTGATATCATCGCCATGAGACATCCTAAGGAAGGTGCTCCTATCGTCGCTTCACAGAGAACCACCGTTCCTATCATCAACGGCGGAGACGGCGGCCATTTCCATCCGACCCAGACCCTTACAGACCTTCTGACCATCAAAAGAAAGAAAGGCAGACTGGATCACATGACCATCGGCCTCTGCGGAGACCTGAAGTTCGGCAGAACCGTACACTCCCTCATCGAAGCAATGCTCAGATACGAAGGCATCCGTTTCGTGCTGATCTCACCGCAGGAGCTGCAGGTCCCTGATTACGTAAAGGAAAAGATGGACAAGGCCGGCGCAGAGTGGAAAGAGGTCGAGAGACTGGAAGATGCCATGGAAGAGCTGGACATCCTGTACATGACCCGTGTTCAGAGAGAGAGATTCTTCAACGAAGAAGACTACGTAAGACTGAAGGACAGCTACATCCTGGACCTGGAGAAGCTGAAATCCGCAAAGGAGGATCTGACCATCATGCATCCGCTGCCTAGAGTCAACGAGATCTCCGTGGAAGTGGACGATGACCCGAGAGCATGCTACTTCTTCCAGGCGCTGTGCGGCAAGCACATCAGAATGGCCCTGATCCTGTACCTGCTGGGAATCAAGAGAGAGGCGTAGACCCTCACCACGCCGGAAAGTCTGCCCCCGCAGGCAGAGCCGGACAGAAACCCTTTGTTAAAAGAAAAGACCCCGGAGACTGGATATCCCGGGCATGTAAATGAGACAACCGAAGAACTCAAGGAGGTAAACTTATGAATATAGATGGCGTTAGCACTGGAATCGTTTTAGACCACATCAAGGCCGGCAGAAGCATGAGAATCTATGAGCTGCTGAGGCTGGACAAGATCGACAACTGCGTTGCGATCATTCAGAACGCGGACAGCTCCAAATACGGCAAGAAGGACATCATCAAGATCGACCAGATGATCGACCTGGACTTCGACGTGCTGGGCTATGTGGACAGCAACATCACCGTCAACATCGTCAAGGACGGCAAGCTGGCTGAGAAGAAGCACCTGGAGCTGCCGGAAACCCTGACCGGTGTCATCAAGTGCAAGAATCCGAGATGCATCACTTCTGTGGAGCAGGAGATCGTACATACCTTCAAGCTGGTGGACAGACAGAAGAAGGTCTACAGATGCGCATACTGTGACGCTGAGAGCAAATAAGCCCCGGCGGTCACCATCTGAACCCGGACAGAAATTTACCCCCTGCAGTGAATATCCGCAGGGGGTTTCCTATTCTGTCCGTTTCAGCTGATACAGGTCCGTTCGCCTTGCGCTGAGCAGAGGCAGCTGGGTCCTGATCTTTTCCACATAGCTCAGATCGATATCGCTGATGATCACGCCTTCTTTTTCATCCATTTCATCGATGATGTCGCCCCACGGAGAAACCAGCAGGCTGTGTCCCCAGGCGTGGTACTCCGCATCCATGTCTCTGGCCGGAGAGGTTCCGATGACAAAGCACTGGTTGTCCAGCGCACGGCTTCGGAACATGACTTCCCAGTGGGCAGGTCCGGTAGTCATATTGAAGGCTGCCGGAACCAGGATCAGATCTGCGCCGTCCTGGACCATCAGGCGGGCAAGCTCCGGAAAGCGGAAATCAAAGCAGATGCACAGTCCTGCTCTTCCGAATTCCGTATCGAAGACTGTATAGTGATCCCCGGCAGTCAGCGTATCGGATTCCCGGAAGCACTGACCGCCTTCCACGCTGATATCAAAGAGATGGACCTTCCGGTGCTTTGCCGCCTGTCTCCCTTCCCGGTCGAAGACATAGGCCGTGTTATAGACCTTTCCCTGGTCATCCGTCTCCGGCACAGAACCGGCGGACAGCCAGATCCTGTTTTCTCTGGCCAGGCTGCTGAGCCGTTTCCATGTTTCGCCTCCTTCCGGTTCTCCATAGACAGGAAATCTGGACGTCTCATAAGGGCAGGTGAACATCTCCCCCAGGGTCACCAGGTCTATACCTTTCCCCTTCAGCTCATCCAGCCGGGCTTCCAGATTATCCAGATTTTTTGTCTTGTCTTCATATACTTTTGTCTGCAGCTGCGCAATACGCATGTGAATCTTCCTTTCTTATTACAGTTTCGTCACCGTATACATCTCGTTGAGTATCTGGGAATTGACCGGCAGATAGTCCATGATGTTCCAGTATCCCACGCCGGCCAGGCCGTATTCATCCACCAGAGCCAGCTTCGCCCGGATGCTGCGGGCGTCTTCGAACCAGACCACATGTCCCCGTCCCTGAGGATCGTAGTATGTGTAGTAGGGAGCCTGAGAAAGCTGGTCATAGACCACATCGGCGCCGTAATAGTTGGCCCGCCAGTAGGCCGCCTCGCTGGACAGCTTCTCCGCCCGGGACTGCCCCTGAACGAAAGGCAGGGTCCAGTCGTAGCCGTAATTGGGCATGCCCATGAGGAGCTTTTCTCTGGGGATCGCTGTCACCGCATAGTCCAGCACTCTGCGGACCTGGTTGATGGGCGACACCGCCATAGGCGGCCCATAGGTATACCCCCACTCGTACGTCATGACCAGCACGTAATCCGCCGCCTGACCGATGAGCTGATAGTCGTGTCCTTCGTAAAGTGTCCCCGCCTGCTCTGCGGATGTCTTCGGCGCCACTGCCGCCGTGACAAAATATCCTTCCGGTGCCAGCAGTTCCCGGGTCCTGGCGATCAGCTGCGCATACTGCTCCCTGTTGGCGCCCGGAATGTACTCGAAGTCAAAGTCCACGCCGGAGAGCCCCTTTGTTCTGACCGTCTCCAGAACATTCTGCGCCAGGGTCTCCCGGGCCTGAGGATCCTCCAGAAGCTTCGATGCCGTCACATCATTGAACATCCCCGATTCGTCCAGAGGCGTCAGCACCATCAGGGGCCGCACCCCGCTTCTGTTCGCCGTCTCGGTCAGTCTCTGATCCTCCAGATCTATGATTCCTCCCTCTGCTGTGATTCCGTAGCTGAAATTGCACAGAAAGGTCAGATCCTTCATCCATTCCTCCAGCACCCACTGCTGTATGGACGGGTACGCATACCCGCTGACTATGATTTCTCTCATCTGCCGTCCCTCCATTTCTCTGCTGTCTACAGGATATGTGGAAAACAGCGGAATCAGAACAGTTTCAGCTCAGTTTCGGGACAGTTTCAGAATTCTTTCAGCTCGGCGAAGACCATGTGATCCTCCTGGGTGGTTCCGCTGTAAAGCCGGTCTGTAAAGCGGCCCTCTTCCATGTAATGAGTCAGCATCTGCTTTGCTGTCAGAGGCATGTCTCTTTCCAGCAGGCCCTCAAAAGGCACCCAGCGGACCCTGCCCTCATCCGATTCCAGGCTCACTTCTGTGCCCGGCTTCAGTTCCGCAAAATAGTAGTAGTTCTGCCGGATCTCGCCTTTTTTCAGACGCAGCGTCACATACCGCAGCTGAAGGTTCTGCAGAGCTTCTGCGGTCAGACCGATCTCTTCCTCCAGCTCCCGCAGCATGCAGGCGCATGGATCGTTTAATTCCGATTCTTCAAAATGGCCGCCGATGCCGCACCAGGAGGGTTCCACCACCCGGGAGCCGATGCGGTAAAGCATCAGCATCTCTTCTCCCCTGCTGATGTAAACGGCTGTCATGTTCCTCAGTCTGGTCTCCGGTTTCACGATGACTCCTTTCTTCACGTCTCGCTGTGTTTATATTAAAAATAATAAAATATTTCCCGCCAGTCAAGGGTTTCCAACTGTTTTTATGATATAATCATTCTACACCAAAGATAAAGGAGCATTTCCCATGAAGAGACCGAAGATAAGAATCACCGTGAAGGAGCATCTGGGTCCTCACGGCTGTCACCGGGGTCACAAGGCCGGCGATACCTTTGATTACGATACAGACCGGGGCAGCATCTGTCCCATGGCCATGCATGTGGCCTTCCCGTACATCGATATTTTACGATACGGCGGCACACTGCCCGCTAATGAGGATGGAGAGATTCTCTTCTGCTGCCCCGATGTGGACGTGATCAACGTATTCAGGCTGGAGCTGGTGGAAGGCTAAAGGTTTTTTTCCTTGACTTTTTCTGCAGGATAGTGATAGAATAACTGCGGTAAAAAAATAGAGCACTTGACACGATACAAGCAGTGT
>JBJESV010000087.1:0-30836 GCA_051882975.1 Emergencia sp. | reverse complement strand
CCTTAAAGGTCAGGCTCTTTCCCCAGAGTGCGATGCCGTACTTCGTAAATTTAACGACAGGAGCCTTATCCCTGACCTCTTCGGCAGCCTGAACCGTCAGATTCTTTGACAGATTCATCCCTTCCGTTATGCAGTCTCTCAACAGCTCTACTACTGCGCCATCCTCTGCGGCTGCCACAGCCTCATCCAGAGTTGCGTATTCAGTGTCGCCGATTCTTGCAGCCGGACTTTCCTCTGCAGGATTATCCGGATCACCTGTATCCGCATAGGCAGTCATACCGCTCATCAGCACCAGACTCAGTGCCAGAACCAGCGCCGCTGCTTTTTTCAGATTCTTCATTACTCTCTATCCCGTACAGCAGACTTCCGTCTGCTGCAGCAGGACTCCCTCCTTTTCTCTCATAGTATCCTGCATATCCGGAATACCTGAAAGAAAAGGTACGGGCTTTCCAGCACGTCTGTTTCCATTTTCTTATTCAGTTTTCTCATATAATCCCATCCCTCGGATTTCTCCGATATTCCGGGTATGCGTCCGTACCCGGATAACTGGCTGCCAACCACGGGGCGTGGTAAGGCCCTTTAGTTTTCCATCACCGGCTTTCGCCGGATTTGGCAAGATCCCTCCTTTCTCTGTTCTCAATCCCCTTCCTGTCCTGTCGCTTTGCCGCCTGTGAAGAGCATCAGACATACCCGGAAAAACAGCCGGGATGACATTCCCGCAGCTTCCTTCCCCGACAGAGTTTACCTGTTTTCCCGTTTTAAATTAGCATGTCCCCATTACATAATAATATATGCAGGAAATCCGCAAAAAAGAACAAACCGGAGCAAAAAACTCCGGTTTCTGTAATTTTTTCTGTTTTATCACTCCTCAAAAGGAGCATATTTTCCGATGATCTTCTCTGCCACCCTGATGCCGTCGCAGGCCGCGCTCATGATGCCGCCGGCATAGCCGGTGCCTTCCCCTGCCGGATAGAAGCCGCCGAAGGTGCCTTCCATCTTCTCGTTGCGGGCGAAGCGGACCGGGGACGAGCTTCTGGTCTCCACTGCCGTCATGACAGCGCTGTCGTCATCGAAGCCCTGCAGTTTTCTTCCCAGCATAGGCATGGCCTCCCGGATAGAGTCCACTGCAAAATCCGGAAGAGAATTCAAAACAGGCGCTGCACTCTCTTTTCCGTCCCGGAACTCTCCCCATGTGGTCTTCGGAGCCTTGTATGTACCCCCGCCGTTTTCAAAGGCCAGGCGCTCATACTTCTCCTGAAACTCCACGCCGGCCAGAGGATGAGGCGACCCGAAGTCCTCGCAGCGCACATCCACTAGCAGACCGCTGTTTGCCGTGCCGCTGTTTCTGGCACGGCAGCTCATGCCGTTGGTGACAACGCCGCCTTCCTGGGAAGACGCCACGATGACTTCTCCCCCCGGACACATGCAGAAGGTATACACACCCCGTCCGTTTTCGCAGTGATAGGACAGTTTGTAATCTGCCGGCGGCAGACCTTTCGTACTGCCGTACTGGGCCCGATCGATCATGGCCTGAGGGTGTTCGATGCGCACGCCGATGGAAAACGGCTTCTGCTGCATCTTGATTCCTCTGCCGCACAGATAGCGGAAAGTGTCCCTTGCACTGTGTCCCACGGCAAGGACCACATCCGTCGCCGGGATTACCTCCTGCACTGTCTCTCCGTCCTCTCCTGTATATTCCACGATGACAGACTTCATGTTTCTGTTTTTCGTCTTCAGTTCTGTAAAGCGGGTATCGAAACGGATCTCTCCGCCGCAGCGGATGATCTCCTCTCTGATATTTTTTACCACATCCCGCAGCACATCTGTGCCGATATGAGGTTTCTGCCTGTACAGGATATCCTCATCTGCCCCTGCGCGGACAAATTCCTCCAGAACTCTGCGGATGCGGGGATCCCGGATACCGGTGGTCAGCTTGCCGTCAGAAAAAGCACCCGCACCACCTTCACCAAACTGGACGTTTGACTCCGGATCGAGGATTCCTTTCTCCCAGAAACGCTGAACATCCTCCACTCTTTTTTCTATGCAGCTGCCTCTCTCGATGACCAGAGGCCTGTATCCTCTTTTTGCAAGCATCAGTGCGCAGAACATGCCGCAGGGGCCGAAGCCTACGATGACCGGTCTGTGTGCCGCAGGTTCGCTGCCCGCCGGAGCCTCCGCATATTCCATGTCAGGCGCCTCCTCCAGACCGATCCTTCTGTCTGCCGGGATGCGGACCTGATCCTTTGGCCGCTGTCTTCTCACCAGGCTGAAATCCACGGTGTAGACCAGCCGGATATCGTTCTTGTCCCGGGCATCTATGGATTCCTTCACGATTTCCATGTCGGTCAGGATAAAATCCCGGTTTCCCAGCTTCTTCAGTATTTTCTTCGGCAGATCCGCTTTGGACTCTCCTGCACGCAGGCGGACCTGATGCATTCTGTATCTGTTGTTCATCTCGCCATCTCCTTTCCGGCACGCATTCCGCTTTCCCATGCGAACTGCAGATTATAGCCGCCGCATGGTCCGTCATAATCCAGCACCTCTCCGGCAAAGTAAAGGCCGTCTACCAGTCTGGACTGCTGCGCTGCCATATCCACTTCCTCCAGACTGACACCGCCCTTTGTCACCTGGGCGAAATCCCATCCCTTCACACCTCGCGGCGACAGAGGGAAAGCCTTCAGAAGTCTTGCCGTTTCAGCGACATCGCCCTTTGACGATGCATATATCATGTCAGCCAGCGGTTTCCTTACCAGAAACCGCAGCATATCCTCTCCTTCAAAGCCGTTTCCTGCCCGCTCTGCAAGCAGCTCCTGCAGATCCTCCCGATCCGGGAAGAAATCGATCTGTATCTGATAGTCGTCAAAGCCATGTTCCAAATCCGCGCCATTGGGAATCAGCAGATACCGGGACAGGTTAAAAACGCAGATACCGGAAATGCCGGTCCTGGTGAACTGCACCTCGCCTGACTCCCGGAAAATCTCCTTCCCTCTGAAGATCAGCATCACAGCCGCCTTTACACGGATCCCGGAAAGCTTCTCCACATTTTCTCTAACGTCCACTGCGGTCAGCACAGGCACCGGTTTTTCCACTCTGTGTCCCAGCTGTCTGGCAAAACGGAAGCCGTCGCCTGTGGTTCCGAAAGCTGATCCGGCTTTTCCGCCGCAGGCGATGAGGACTTTCCGGGCACGGAGAGTTCCTTTTTTCAGGCTGATCTCAAAGACGTCTTTTTTCTCTATGGACACAACCTCCGCCAGCGTCTGAACCTGAACGCCCAGCTGCTGCAGCCGTAAAGTGAGAGCGCCGTGAACCGACCGGGCCTCTTCTGTATACGGATAGACCCTGCCTTCGCTGTCTGTTCTGGTCAGGATTCCCAGATCCCCGAAAAACTTCAGCGTCTCTCCGCATCCGGGGCAGCTGGTATTGGACAGATTGCATCTTCCGTTTCCCGTGGCAAGAAGTTTTTTCCCCAGCTGATTCTTCTTTTCGAGAATCAGTATGTTCAGCGAAGGATCTGCTTCCTTTGCGCAGACGGCTGCACACATACCGCTTGCTCCGCCGCCGATGATACAAATATCCAGCATATATAAAAAGTTTCCTTTCAAAAAAATCAGGATTTCCCCTCGGAGAAATCCCGTTTTAAATTTTTCTTACTGTCTACGCTTCTTCCTGCTTCTTTCCGCTGTTTTCGGATTCTTCTCCGATAGGCTGTGCGATTATCTCGTGAAATTCCAGAGATTCCTCCGCGGCCTTCACCGCACTGCGGGCATTGCGGGCCTTTTTGATGGCCTTCTTCATTTCCTTGCGGGCCTCCTGGGCAGCCGCTTCCGCATCGGCGATCTTCTCATCTTTGGTCTTGATCAGGTCAGGCTTGCTGTAAGGAATATCCGTTCCGATCTTGATGACATTGGCACCCTGTATCACGAAGATGATGCCCAGAATCATCAGAACCGACAGGTTAAGCAGTCTGGAATTGAAGAACGTATAGATGCCTGCAATCAGATTCAGGCCGCTGACGCAGGTCGTCCAGTAAAAATCGATATCTTTCTCCTGTTTCATCTCAACCTGGGTAACGATGACAAATCCTCTGATTCCCGAAATCATGCTCCACAGTCCAAACACCACCGGTATGGCGATGTCCGCTGCCAGCTGTCCGGCCAGAACAACGACTCCCAGCATAAAGGTCGTCAGACCCTCGATCAGAACCCAGTGTCTGTTTTCCTCGTCCTCAGCAACCGTCCTTCTGTAGGCAAAACACTCTACAATTCCGACAATGATGAGCACGACACCTATAGGAAAGGCAAGTGAAAGGAATGATAGTCCGGCATTTGCCACTGAGAAAATACCCAGTATGGTAAGCAGTATGCCCGCAATCACAGTTAATATTCTCACCTGTTTTACCTCCTTGTTAAACTGAATCGGTAAAAATAATTACGCATATTATCGTATAATCTGTTTTCCATTATACTTGGCAGCGCAGCAAAAGTCAAGAAACCGCCGGTACAACCCACAGTCCGGTTCCTTCCGGCAGCGCTTTTGCGAACTGGTCCAGAAAGCCCCCGTCCTCTTCACGGGACTGGCCTGCAACCACGCTGGTGATCCGGTGTTTCTCCACCAGCTCCAGGAGCGTCTCCATCACGTTGCTGCTTCTGGTCACCGTAAGCTCGGCGCCGGCCTCTCTGGCCTTCTGAAAGAGAAATTCCAGCGCTTCGCCCTCTTCTTTGCGGCCCAGAAAATGGTAGCTCTCTCCGGCCACGTGGATGACATAGAGCGGATCCTGCGGGGACTCCTGCAGCTGTTTTCCGTAATCTATGAGTCTCTGACAGGTCTTCTGTCCTGTTACACATACCATTATACGATTCATCTCTCACACCCCTTTTGATTGATTACCGTATCAGTATACCATAAAAAAGGCCGTGAATTGTGAATGTTTGCTGATTTCTGCGCGGCTGCAGCATATTCCCCGGGGCAGATTTCCTTACAGATCGATCCCCAGATCGTTGTCAAGGACACTGCCGAAAGTCACCGCGCTGTCTCCGAACCTGCGGCGGATATCATCCATGGCCCGCTCGATGGATTCGCCCTTTTCGCGTTCCTCTGCGCCTGTATCAAACAGGGAGAGCTGCTCGTCTGCAGTTTCATCGGTCAGGTTGATGGCGGTAATCGTCAGGAGCCTGATGGGATCCGTGATTCTCCAGGAGCCTGTGATGATATCCATGGCTGCGGTTCTGATTTCCGCAGCAAGATGGGTCGGTCTCTCCAGCTGTTTCTGCCGGGATATGGTCCGGAATCCCGGATCCTTGATATCCACCTTGACTCCGTATGCTTTCATCTGATATTTGCGCAGACGCCCGGCCACCGTATCAGAGAGACTTGTGACCGCCGTCAGGATATCCTCCTCTCCCTGCAGATTCCTGCGGAAAGTGATTCCGTTGCCTACTGATTTGATCTTCTCCCTCTGGTTGTAAAGGGCCACCGGACTGTCGTCCCGTCCGTTGGCATAGTCGCAGAGCACAGGCCCCTGTTTGCCAAGAAGCTTCTGCAGCGACGCCGGATTGGCACGGGCCAGGTCGCCGATAGTTCTGATGCCGATGCCGGACAGCTTCTCTGCTGTGGCCCATCCCACAAAGAACATCTCGCCCACAGGTTTGCTCCACAGCAGCTGTCTGTAGTTTTCTCTGGTTATCTCCGTGGTGGCATCCGGTTTTCTGTATTCGCTGCCCATCTTGGCAAAGATCTTGTTATAGGATACGCCTACGGAAAGAGTCAGCCCCAGTTCCTCCCGTATCCTGCAGCGGATCGTGTCTCCGATTTCCCGCCCGCTTCCGAAAAGCCTCTGGCTGGCCGTCACATCCAGCCAGGATTCGTCGATGCTGAAGGGTTCCACCATATCCGTATATTCCTGATAGATCCTGTTGATCTTCTGACTGAAATCCCTGTATTTCTCATGATGAGGCCGCACAAACTGAAGGCCCGGGCATTTCTTTTTTGCCTGCCATACGGTCTCCGCCGTGACGACCCCTGCATCCTTCGCCAGCTGGTTTTTTGCCAGGATGATACCGTGCCTGCCTTCCGGATCTCCGCAGACCGCAACCGGCACATCCTTCAGATCCGGACGTTCCAGAAGCTCCACGGATGCGTAGAAATTATTCATGTCACAATGTAAAATCACTCTGTCCATAGAAAAAGAATAGCACAAAACCGCCCGGAATTCAATCGCCGTCGGCAGCGCGGGCAGGAAATGCCGGACCGGCAGAAAAGAAATATACAGCTCCGCCCGGTTTTCAGCATTTCCGGTTCAGAGCTGTACATATCTTATTTTACTTATTCTATTCTATTGCAAACAGCGCTCCCGGATTCATGATGCCTTTCGGATCGAAGACATGCTTGATTCCCTTCATCAGCGCCAGCTCCGCATCGGATTTCCGGTCAGCCAGTTCCTCCACGCGGATCTTTCCGATGCCGTGCTCACCTGTCACCGTGCCGCCGCAGCTGTAGCAGAGCTCATACATCCTGTGCTTCAGCTCCTCCGCATAATCCGGAATGCTTCCGTCCGGAAGATACAGGATATCGTTGTGCACATTGCCGTCGGCGATATGGGCGATAATATTGGTTCCCGTGTGATATTCCTTCACCAGTTCCTTCAGACTGAGAATGAAATCCGACACACAGGACACCGGAACCGCCATGTCGAAGGAGTCACAGATCTCATCTTTGATCAGTTCGTAATGCTGGCTGCGTATCAGCAGCAGTTCCTCCTGCTCCTTTTCCTTCCCGGCATACAGGCACGGAAGGGCATGGTTCTGCCGGCAGATTTCGTTGACAGCCCTGACCGCGTCAAAGAGCTGGGTCTCTGTTCTCTCGGAAAGAATGATCAGCAGATCCGCATTGCCCTCTCTGGCCTGCCAGGTCAGTCCCAGCATCTGCGCAGTGTCCACGAAGAGTCGCTTATCCATATATTCCACCGCCAGCGGTGTGTATCCGCTTTTCAGTATATCGGTCACAGCGTGACAGGCGTCTCCGATTTTCTCAAAAGGCGCCACGATGGTGGCGGACGCCTTGTCTTTCGGGAAGATCTTCAGAATCACCTTTGTCACGATGGCCAGGGTTCCCTCGCTTCCAAGCAGCAGCTGTGTCAGATTGTATCCCGCATTGTTCTTGACAAGCTTGCCGCCCAGTTCCAGAATCTCGCCGTCAGGCAGCACTGCTTCCACGCCCAGGATATGCTTTCTCATGACGCCATGTCTCACAGCCCGGGCTCCTCCCGCATTGGTCACGGCCATTCCGCCCATCTGGGCGCCCTCATCGCCGGGATGAACAGGGAAACTGAGCCCTTCGTGAAGTTCCAGCTCCTCCAGCAGATCCATCAGGGTGACGCCGGCCTCCAGGACCGCCACCATGTTTTCTTCATCGATCTCCAGGATATGATTCATCCTCTCCGTCGAGATGATGATGCTGTCCACCACCGGTGTGCATCCTCCGGCCAGACCTGTGGCACCGCCGCGGACGACGACCGGAACACATGCCTCGCTTGCGATCTTCATGATTTCAGAAACCTGCCTCGTGTCAGCCGGTTTCACCACGGCGCATCCGGATGCTGCCGGCGGCCGGTAAGTGATCTCCACCTCATCGTAAAGATAGGATTCTGTCCTCTCCTTTCCTGTTATGACGAAATCCTCCCCAAGAGCATCTCTGAGTTTTTCCAGTATCTCCGGCGTTATCTTTCCGTACTTTTCTGCAGTCATCTCTCACACCCCTTTCTGAAGACTTCCGTCAGCTTCGGCACGATTTCATAGAGATCTCCCACGAACCCGTAGTCGCAGATCTGGAAGATCGGTGCAGACGGGTCGCTGTTGACGGCAACGATCAGGTCGGATTCCTTCATTCCGGCCAGATGCTGCGGCGCCCCTGAAATGCCGCAGGCGATGTAGATTTTCGGCTTCACACGGTTTCCGCTGTAGCCCACCTGGATGCTTCCCGGCGCCATGCCTGCATCAACCAGAGCGCGGGATACACCCACCTGTCCGCCCAGAACATCCGCAAGCTCCTGCAGGAGCTGAAGATCTTCCTCTTTGCGGATTCCTCTGCCGCCGGCAACGATAATCTCCGCATCTGTGATGTCCGCCTCGCCGATCGCTGCTGTTTCCTCGATGACAACGCCCTTCTTCTGCTCCACATAAGGACTCATCGCCTCGATGGAAATGACGGCTTCTTCATTCAGGTCAGCCTCGCGGAATTCCTTATACCGCACTGTAGCCATCTGCGGGCGTTTCACCGTTCTGATGTGAGCCAGGATATTATCGCTGAAGGCAGGACGAATCTGCTCCAGCGATCCGTCCTCAGCCACTTTCAGTTCTGTACAGTCGGCAGTGAGTCCAGTACCCAGCTGTGCCGCGATTCTCGGTGCCAGAGAACGGCCCAGATGGGTCGCTCCAATCAGGACGGAAGACGGTCTGTATTCTCTGATAAATGCTGTGATGTTGTCGGCAAAGAGGCTTTCCTCCGGCTCTCTGAAGCAGTCCGCCTGCATCAGATATACCTTGTCCGCTCCTCTGCGGCACAGTTCTCCGGCATCACAGCTGACCCCTGTCAGAAGCAGGCAGCAGAGCTTTTCTCCGCATGCATCTGCAATCTGCCGTCCCTTGTACAGCAGTTCATATGCCACTCTGTGGATCTGCAGGCCTTCCATTTCGGCGATAACCAGTACGCCGCTGCAGTCCTTTTCATTCATACTCTGACACCCCTTTCTGCAAATTCCTCCCTGAGGATTCTGATGAAATCATCCGGATCGTCCCGGAAGACCCTGCTTTCTCTCTTCACCGCCTCCGGCACCTCGATGCCCGCAACCTTGGTAGGAGAGCCGGCAAAGCCCGTGTCCTCCTTTGACAGGGAATCAAGATCTGCCAGTCCGGCCTTGCGGAAGGACTTTTCCAGAGACTCCAGCTTCCGGTCTACGGTAGGGAGCTCCAGCTTTCCGATATTCTTTGTCACGCCCACCAGAGCAGGAAGCGTCATCCTGCGGATCTGCCTGTTTCCGCAGAGATTCTCTATGGATACTCTGACTTCTCCTTCTCCTGCAGGTTCTATGAAGTCGGCATAGTATGCATGCGGGATTCCCAGCAGGGCTGCCGTTTCCGCACCCACCTGGGCGGTATCTCCGTCGACAGATTTTTCTCCGCACAGAATCAGGTCATAGTCGCCTTCCGCAATGGCCGCTGCCAGGGTCCGGGACGTGGCTATGGTGTCAGATCCTCCGAAGGCCCGGTCTGTCAGCAGAACGGCATCGTCCGCACCTCTTGCGTATGCGTCCTGCAGAGTCTTCTCCGCACGGGGAGGCCCCATAGTCATGGCAGTGACATGAGCTCCGTATTTTCTCTTTATATCCAGGGCAGCCTGCAGAGCACTCTCATCAAAAGGATTGATCTCTGCCGGCGCAGAAGATCGGTCCACCACGCCCCGGCTGCTGTCAAACCTGACCTTCTCCATGTCAGGCACTTCTTTTATCAACACAAGTATTTTCATGTAAACCTCCGTTATACACCCTTCATACTGCTTAATTCTTCCGCACTTTTCCAAGTGGTCTTACCACTTGCATTGTACTACAATATCCATGTTTCTGCAAGACTTTTTCTGGATTTAATTGATTTTTCTTAAAATTTAAATTAAAATATAAGGATAAAGTTTACTATTCATCTGGAGGAAATCATGACTGAAAAACAGGAACAGAAAACGTCGGATATCGTCATCAGGCAGATCCAGAAAATGATCCTGGATGGAGAACTTTCAGAAGGCGACAAACTGCCGCCGGAAAGGGAGATGACAGAGCGTTTTTCCATCGGCCGCCCTGCGCTGCGGGAGGCGCTGAAATCACTGGAGATGCTGGGACTCATCGAGCGGCGCCACGGACTTGGCAACTTCATCGTCAACAATGTCCATTCCAGCTATTTCGAGCCCCTGTCTCTCTCCTTCATGCTGAATCACGGCACACCGAAAGAAATCATAGAAATGCGCTACTGTCTGGAGACCTTTGCGGTCCGCAAGGCTGCCGAGACCGCGACACCGACAGACATCCTGGCTCTCCGCAACAACCTGAAGCAGATGACGGCTGCAGAGACTCCGTCGGAGAAGGCCGCTTTCGACAGAGCCATGCATCTGGAATTTGCAAGGATCTCCAACAACACTCTTCTGTACAACACCATGGAGAACATCTCCTATCTGATGGACAGCTTTATAGAGAAAAGCGTGCGTCTCTCCTATTTCGAAGGCGATTCTATAGAAAACATCTACAGAGAACACGGGCAGATCATCAGCTGCATCGAGAAACACGATCCCGACGGAGCCGCAGCTGCCATGGAGGCACATCTGGATGCAATCAGAGTTTCCGAACTGTAGCACCTGACAGGCCCGTACATACCAGAGCTGAGATACTGCAAAACCCCGGTACATATCAATGGCACCGGGGTTTTTGTATTTCTGTTCTTCAGACCTGCTTACGGTCAGAATGTCACAAGCAGGTTTGTCAGCAGTGTTACCAGAGGGATTGCGATGATGGTTCTCTCGATGAATACTGCGAAGAGATGTCCGATATTGACAGGGACTCTGGACTTCAGAATAATGAGTCCGACTTCTGTCATATAGATGATCTGCAGCAGAGATACTGCACCCATGATGAATCTGGTTCTTTCGATGGCGAAATCGGCAAGCATCAGAGGCGGGATATACATATCTGTAAATCCTACGATTGCAGTGGCTGCAACCTCCTTTGCCCCTTCAATTCCGCACAGATCCATGTACCATCCGAACGGTATGGAGATGATATCGAAGATCGGTGTGTATTCCACCAGGATCAGCACGATGGTGCCCCAGGACATGACCACCGGGATCAGATCCAGGAACATGGTGGCATAGACATGGAGCCCTGATTTGCATACGCTTTTCACATCAGCGCTCTCAGCTCTGTGGCCTGCCAGGTTCAGCGCCCATTTCATCTTGGAGACGCCTGTAGGAACTTCCTCGTTGATGCGCTTTCCTGCGATTTCATCATAAGTGTCCGGAACCATCCGCAGAGGCGGGATTCTCGGAATGATCATGGCCAGGACGATACCGCACAGCAGGTTGATCAGATAGAAGATGGTGAACTTTTCATCCACACCGATCAGCTTGGCAATGACGAAGCAGAACGGAATGGAGACGAAGGAGAAGTTCATGGAAATGGTTGCTGCCTCTCTGGCGCTGTAGAATCCTGTCTCGTACTGACGGGTGGTCAGGATTGCAGCCGCATTGGAGGTTCCCAGCCAGGAGGTCATCAGGTCGATGGCCGATCTTCCAGGCACGGTGAACAGCGGGCGGACCACTTTTCTCAGCAGGACGCCGACGAATTCCATGATGCCGAAGTCTGTCAGAAGCGGCATCAGGAAGGCGATGCACAGGATAACGGAAATCAGCGTTGCGGCAACGCCCAGCATGGAGCCGCCTGTCGCTCCGGAGGTCACCATCTCAGGTCCGATGCCGAAGTATACCATGTATACGAAGACCAGACCTATAAGACGGCTCACCAGATACAGAGGCGCCGGCGTGAACAGCTTGTCCAGAGCCTCATTCTTCCGGATAAATTCCGGTTTGAAAATCATGTTGAAAACTGTGATGATACATGAAACAGTGATAAATACCAGAACGGCCAGGCTGGCCAGATCCACCGTCTCCAGCGCCAGCAGGTCTGCGACCCAGTTGATCACGATTCCGATAGGAATGGTAAATGTGGTTCCGCTTGGAATCGGCACCAGGAACAGGAATGCACCCACAACAGATGCGACGATGAACTTGACGATGTTCTTGTTTTCAACAGGTTTGAGCTCTACTGCGGTGACTTCCTCATCACACGCGGCTGCACTCAGATTCTTGTTCTCAGTCATGTTTTTACTCCTTTCATAACAGTTTTATCGGAACAGCGGCATTGCTGCGATCCGGTCAAAAGCTTCTTTCAGAGTATCTGTGCCGACTGTGCAGGCGATGCGGACATAACCTTCGCCGCATTTGCCGAATGCGCTGCCCGGCAGCATCAGCACGTGGGCCTCTTCCAGAATTTTCTCTGTGACCTCCTCACAGGAAAGCCCTGTCTCCTTTATGTTCATGAACAGATAGAAGCTCCCCTTTGGCGGGTAAATGACAGAAAGCTTCGGAATCCCGTTGATTCTCTCTGCAGCGTAAAACATTCTCTTTCTGTATTCTTCTACCATAGGCGGCTGCACCTCGTTCCGGTGGCGGAGTGCATGAATCGCCGCTCTCTGTGAGATCGACGGAGCTGTGAAGACCACATTCTCGTTGATCTGCTGAATGACTCTGATGATATAGTCCGGTGCAATGATATTGCCTACTCTCCAGCCTGTCATAGTGAAGTTCTTTGAGAAGGAGTTCAGAATGATCGTCCGCTCCCGCATGCCCGGGAGAGAGCCGAAAGGAACAAAGGGATTCTGATAGCTGAAAGCCGTATATATATCGTCAGAAATCACAATGAGATCATGCTTTTCCGCAATGTCTGCAATCTTCTCCATGGTCTCCACGGTCAGGCAGTTGCCGGTAGGATTGCTCGGAGAGTTGATGACCAGCGCCTTGGTCCGCTCCGTGATCAGACTCTCCAGTCTGTCGGTACTGATCTGAAAATCCTCTTCCTCATAGGTCGGAAGCTCCACAGGAATTCCCCGCGCCAGTTCCACCTGCTGCGGATAAGGCGTGAAGTACGGCGCCTGCAGAATGACTTCGTCGCCGTCATCCAGAATGGCTTCCAGAGCCAGATACATGCCCAGGCAGGCAGATGCGCAGACAAAGACCTCTTCGTCCTTCACATCCATATCGTATTCTTCTTTATAGTATCTGCAGATCTCTTCTCTCAGTTCAGGATCACCGCGAAAATCCGTATATTTGGTATGACCAGCTCTGGCATCCTCATAAGATTTATCGATGATCAGTCTGTCTGTGATCAGATCGGGATCACCCAGGCTGAGGTTGATGCAATCGTCAAAACTCTTTGCCATTTCATCGGATTTACCCATTGCCGTGGCCTGATCCTTCCAGTATCTCTTGGCGATAAATTTATGTTTCATTTCGAAATACCTCCTACTACTTTAGTTCAGGTGGTAAGACCTCTTTACCATATTAAAGCACATTTCACCTAATATTGCAAGAAGAAAATTCATATTTTCAAATTTTCCGACAAGTTTCCTGGCGGTTGATTTTTTCTCTCTTTATATCCTGCCGTTCCATTGCGGCAGGCAGTCCGGCCATGTATAATAAGCCTATCAGAAGACGAAAGGAGCAAAAACATGGATATACTCAACTTCTCCGGCAACCTGGTCCGGCTGCGCCGTGAAAAGCGCATCACTCAGAGTCAGCTGGCCGATTTTATCGGCGTCACCAAGGCGTCCGTGTCCAAATGGGAGACAGGACAGAGCCTGCCCGACGTGCTGATTCTGCCTCAGCTGGCTGCATACTTTGATGTCACCATAGACGAGCTTCTGGGCTACGATCCCAGGCTGAGCCGCGAACAGACCGACAGGCTCTACCATGAGCTTGCTGCAGATTTCGCTGAAAAGCCTTTTGCGGAAGTGCTGGCCCGCTCACGGGCTCTTGTAAAGCAGTACTATGCCTGCTTCCCCTTCCTCTCCCGCATCGCCTGTCTCTGGCTGAATCACTACATGCTGGCAGAGCCGCCTCAGCAGCAGGAGATCCTGGAGGATATCTCCGCTCTGTCAGATCACATTATGGAAAACTGCGGCGACACCGCCCTTGCAGGAGATGCGCTGATGATCAAAAGTGTCGCCTGCCTGGGCCTGGGCAGAGCTGATCAGGTGATCGGTCCGCTGGAGGAAGTCCTGGATCCTTTCCGCCTTGCCGGTCAGAACAATGGAATCCTTCTCTCGGCTTATCAGATGACCGGGCAGCTGCAGAAAGCACAGAATTATGCCCAGATCTCCATGTACACCCATCTGCTGGCCCTTCTCAGCGATGCGGTGCAGATGCTTTCGCTGGAGTCATCGGATCTGCCCCTGTGCGAAGAAATCATCCGGCGTACAGACTGCATATGCCAGGCATTTGATCTGTTCAGCCTCCATACCAATCTTCTTGCACAGCTGGAATATCAGGCGGCATATGTCTTCGCCGTCCATGGCGAGAAGGATCGGGCTCTGGAAAGGCTCCGGCGATACATGGACTGCGCCCTCTGGCTCATGGATGAAGACCATGCCCGGCTCCACGGGGACAGTTTTTTCGATGCCATAGAATCGTATTTTGAAGAAGCGGATATAGACACCCTGGCTCCGCGGGATGTCCGGTTCATTCCGGAATCTGTCCTTTCCTCCCTGCAGAACCCTGCTTTCGAAGGGCTGCAGGATGACCCGGATTTTCAGGCTGTATCCGCCGCATTTAAACTGAAAATGAAAGGAGAATAAACAATGGAAAATGTGAAAGAAATGCTTCCTTTTCTCATTCCGCTGATCATCGCGGAATTTGCCCTCCTCGGCTATACCCTGCACCACATTCTCACCCACAGCACCTATAAGAGGGGCAGCCGCGGGCTCTGGCTGGCCGTTGCCGTCATCGGCATGGAATTCATCGGGCCGGTTCTCTACTTCCTTCTGGGAAAGGAGGATGCGTGATGGATGTCCTGCAGCTCAGGAATGTGTCAAAGGCCTTCGGATCCAGTCAGGTTCTCGACGGGCTGACCCTGACAGTTCCGCCTCGTACAGTCTTCGCCTTTGCCGGAGAAAACGGTGCAGGCAAGACCACCACCATGAAAATCATCATGGGCCTGCTGGCGGCTGACAGCGGCTCGGTCTCTGTCTGCGGAAAGCCGGTGGTCTACGGCAGATCGCCCGGAGCAGGCACCATCGGCTACCTGCCCGATGTACCCGCCTTTTACGATTTCATGACCCCGTCAGAGTATCTTTCTCTCTGCGGCAGAATCATGGGGCTTCCCTCGTCGGAAATCAGAGCGCAGTCGAAAAAACTTCTGGAGCTGGTGGGACTGAATCAGAATAACAAACGGATCCTCGGGTTTTCCCGCGGCATGAAACAGCGCCTGGGCATCGCGCAGGCGCTCCTGGGGAATCCTTCTCTTCTCATCTGTGACGAGCCTACTTCTGCCCTGGATCCCTCCGGCAGGAAGGATATCCTGGAGATTCTGTCATCTGTTCGGGAAACCACCGCGGTTCTATTCTCTACGCACATTCTTGCAGATGCGGAGCGCATCTGTGATCAGGCCGCTTTCCTGCACCATGGAAAAATCACTGTGGAGGGTTCCGTCTCTGACCTGACAAAGCGATGCGGCGGCTCCCTGGAAGACTGTTTTATGGAGGTGATCGGACAATGAGACAGATAACTGCTTTTCTCGGCAAAGAAATGCTCCAGCTGCACAGATCCGGCAGGCTGTGGATCCTGCTTCTGCTGTTTATCCTCTTCGGAATCTCCAGTCCGGCCATGGCCAGACTCACTCCGTGGCTCTTTGAAACCATGGCTGACAGCTTTGCAGAAATCGGCCTGATCTATGTGGGCACGGAGGTGACCTCCCTCACATCCTGGGCCCAGTTCTATAAAAACGCACCGGTTATGCTGCTGATCTTTCTCCTGATGTTTTCCGGTATTATCACTGCGGAAACTGAGAAAGACACCGTGACCCTGATGCTGGCAAAAGGGCTGTCCCGCACCGGTTTTCTTGCATCCAAGGCAGCCGTCGTCCTGGGAATGTGGACGCTGCTTTTCTCGCTGTGCTTCTTCATCACCTGGGGCTATACGGCATGGTTCTGGGATAACAGTCTTGCAGCCCACTGGTTTGCGGCCGGAGTCTGCCAGTGGCTGTTCGGGGTCTGGCTCTGCTGCCTGCTGCTTCTCTTCTCCGGATTCATGGAATCGGGATCCGGTGTGCTGCTTCTGACAGGCGCTGTCTTCGTAATCTGTTATATCGCTTCCGTTTTTAAAGCCCTGCAAAGCTTTACCCCTGTAAGACTCATGTCTGCTTCAGGCATGCTGCAGGGTACAGGCGAGCCTTCGGATTATACAGCGGTCATCTGCGTAACCGTCTGCTGGTGCATCGCCAGCCTGGCTCTCGCCGCCTTCTCCTTCTCCCGCAGACGCATCTGATCGGTCGCGGGCTGTGGAGGATTCCGGCGAGCTTCGCAGATCCTGCCTGTAACTGAAGAGCAGCCCCCTTTCAGTCTGGAAGGAAGCTGCTCGTTTTTATTTCTTCAGTTCTTCGATCAGAGGGGCCGCTGCCGCACGGTCCGTGTAATCCGCACCGTGTTCGATGGCATCCAGAAGTTTCTTTTCCGCCGCCGTCAGCTCCGAATCAGCCTTGCTGCCGATCATTTTCTTCACCATGCCCATCATCTTTCTGTCTATGCCGCTGACCTTTTCCGGATCATAGGCTCCCGGAAAGAAATAGCACGGCAGACGGCTGAAGGCCTCTTCACGATCTGACATTCTCGCCTCCGCTCTGCCGCCGGAAAGCAGTTTCCTGAAAGACGACGGCTGCTTCTGAAAGTTCAGTTCTCTGCACTCCGCCTGGGTCTCCTCGTCAGCCACATTGAGGCCTACCGCAAAGGCTATGATTTTCTTGTCTCCGTATCCGTCAGAAATCTTTCTCAGGGTGCTGATTCCCAGAATCCCTCCTGCATGGACGGCGCCGCCGAATACGATGGCGTCATATCCGCTGAAGTCCTTTTTGCGGCAGTCTTCTTCCCGGAACAGATCCGCCCCTGTTTCTTCTGCGATCCATTTCGCGTACTGCTCTGTTGTTCCGTATTTTCCTGCATATATTACTGCTGTCTTCATAATCTCTTCCTCTTTCCTCTATTTGCTCAGAATTCCTATCAGATCATACATTTCTCTGTCAATTTCTCTCTTCTGGCCCACTGCAGCCTCCAGATCGTAAGCCACGATTTCGCCGTTGACGGTGCCGATGGCCTTGCTGCCCGAGTCTTCAGCCAGAAGTTCCACTGCCTTGGCCCCGGTCAGACTTGCAAGCATTCTGTCGCGAAAAGTCGGACTGCCTCCTCTCTGCAGATAAGACAGCACCACAAGCCGCGTTTCTCTGCCTGTTCTGTACTCAATGGTTTCCGTCAGTTCCTGGGAAGAGATCTCCACGCCTTCCGCTTTTATGATGATGCTGTGCAGTTTGCCCCGGTTGGCGCCGATGACAATCTTCCGGCAGAGCTCGTTGAGATCCGTTTCTATTTCGGGTATCATAACAGCCTCTGCACCGCCGGCCAGACCGGCATAAAGAGCTATATCACCGCAGTGTCTTCCCATGACTTCTATGACCGTGGTTCTCTCGTGGGAGGATGAAGTGTCCCTTATCTTCGATATGGCATCCAGCACCGTGCTTACAGCCGTATCGAATCCGATGGTGAAATCCGTATATCCCAGGTCATTGTCGATGGTTCCCGGAAGTCCCATGACCCTGATGCCTCTGCGGGCGAGATCGCATCCTCCGCGCAGGGAGCCGTCCCCGCCGATGACGACCAGACCTTCAATACCGAAGGTCTCCAGCATGTTCACCGCGTGGTTCTGTCCTTCCTCTGTCCGGAAACGTTCGCTTCTGGCAGTCTTCAGAATGGTGCCTCCCCTATGGAGAATATCTCCCACAGAATTCCGGTCCAGCTCCCGGATTTCTCCGTCCAGCAGGCCTTCATACCCCCTGCTGATCCCGTATACTTCCATACCGGCTTCGATGCCGCATCTGACCACAGATCTGATTGCCGCGTTCATGCCTGGGGAATCTCCTCCGCTTGTCAGTACTCCGATTCTTTTCATTTTTATCTCACCCTTTCTTTACTTCCCTGTTCTGCAGGTCCTACCGGCGAAAGACCGGTCTGCCCTTGATGTTGGGTCTTCCTACGATATCAGCCACAGTGTCAAAGAACTCTATGACGGGATAAACACCGCCGCTTTCACTGGTCCTGACGATCTTTCCGTTCTGAAGATAGATCAGCACCGGCGTATTGCCGCGGAAATCTCTGAAAATCTCATGCAGCGATGCCAGTACGGCAGACTCGTCCGCATCAGCCGGGATCCGTACCTTGACCGGTTCAGGACCTGTATATCCGTTTCCGCTGCCTGTGCCGCTGCCGGAACCGGCTCTTCTGTCTGTCTTCCGGTCATCTCTCCGGCCCGCCTGTCCTGCGCTGCGGTCCTGCTCCAGCAGGCTCTCCACATCATCTATGGACACCACGGAATCCGCCAGCAGCTTCGGCATCTCGTCCTCCTTGAAGTTCAGCTTTCCTTTCACTGCCACTACCTTGTCTTCCGCAATGGCGCCCCCGCATCGCTCATAGACGTTTGGAAACACCACGACCTCCACATCTCCGTACAGATCCTCCAGATCGATGAATGCCATCATTTTGCTGTTTTTGGTGACCAGATTTTTCTTTCCGGTGATCATGCCTGCCATGGTGACCGTCATGCCGTCGGTGATTCTGCCTCCGGTGCCGCTGTGATCCGCAGCCCCTTCTCCGTGCTCTTCTGATACAGCCGCCAGCTGCTCGCTGGTCACAGTGGAAATCTGTCTGATCCGGTCCTCATATTCGCTGAGAGGATGGCCTGTGATATATACCCCTGTCATCTCTTTCTCCATGGAAAGGAGAATATCCCTGCTGAAATTCTCCACATCAGGCAGTCTGCCTGACGTGTCTCCGCTTCCCATCTCCTCGCTGCTGATCGCAAAGAGGGAGATCTGCCCTGCGATGTTCTTCTTTGCCGATGCCTGTGCCGACTCCACCAGGCTTTCATAGACAGCCAGGTGGGCTGCACGGTTCGGATCGAGACAGTCCAGAGCCCCGGCCTTGATCAGACTCTCGATGGCCTTTTTGTTGACTTCACTGATCTCCAGGCCGCTGATGAACTGGAAGATGTCCTTAGGGATGCCCTTTTCCTGCCGTGCCCTGATGATGGCGTCTATGGCGCCTTCACCCACATTCTTCACAGCCAGAAGGCCGAAGCGTATCTTTCCGTCCACTACGGAGAATTTCTTCTGGCTCTCGTGGATGCTCGGCGGCAGCACTTCTATGCCCATATCCCGGCAGTTGCGGATGTATCTGGCGATAGCTTTTGCATCGTTCATGACACTGGTCATCAGCGCCGCCATGAATTCCACAGGATAATATTTCTTCAGATAGCCCGTCTCATAGGCCACCACCGCATATGCCGCCGCATGGCTCTTGTTGAAGGCGTACTGCGCAAAGGTCTCCATATCTGCGAAGATGGCCTCTGCAGCCTCTTCTGAAATCCCCCGGCGCACGCAGCCTTCGATTTCCACATTGCCGGCTTCGTCTGTCTTGCCGTGGATGAAATACTCCTTTTCCTGAAGCATGACGTCCTTTTTCTTCTTGCTCATGGCCCGTCGCACGATGTCAGAACGGCCGAAGCTGTATCCAGCCAGATCGCGGACGATCTGCATAACCTGCTCCTGGTAGACCAGACAGCCGTAGGTCACATCCAGTATAGGCGCCAGTTCAGGTGTTACATATTTTATCTTTTCAGGATTTTTCTTATTCTCTATATATTTGGGGATGGAATCCATCGGGCCCGGCCGGTAGAGGGAGATTCCCGCCACAACGTCTTCGAAGCAGGTGGGCTTCAGGTTCTTCATGAACTGAGTCATGCCGCCGCTCTCCAGCTGGAACACGCCTTCCGTGTTGCCGCTGGCGATCATATCGTAGACGGCTCTGTCGTCGTATCCCATCCTGGCGAAATCGATGGTGTCGCCGAAGTCCTTTTCTATCAGCTCCAGGGCGTCGCGGATCACCGTCAGGTTCCGCAGACCGAGGAAATCCATCTTCAGAAGTCCAAGTTCCTCGATGGTGGTCATGTTGAACTGGGTCGCCACCCCTTTGTCCGACATATACAGCGGAACATATTCGTCCAGAGGAAGTCTGGAGATCACCACGCCGGCCGCATGGGTGGATGCATGGCGCGGCATGCCTTCGATGGCTCTGGACATATCGATGACCTTGGCCACCCGCTCGTCGCTGTCATACATGGCCCGGAGCTCCGGGTTCATCTCCAGTGCCTTGTCTATGGTCATTTTCAGATCAAAAGGTATGGCTTTGGCGATTCTGTCCGCTTCCGCATAGGACAGATTCAGCGCGCGTCCCACATCCCGGACGGCTGCCTTGGCCTTCATGGTCCCGAAGGTGATGATCTGAGAGACGTTTTCCTTCCCGTATTTCTTTATGACATAATCTATGACCTCGCCTCTGCGCTCGATGCAGAAGTCGATGTCGATATCCGGCATGCTCACCCGCTCCGGATTGAGGAACCGTTCGAAGATCAGATTATACCGTATCGGATCGATATCCGTTATATGCAGACAGTATGCCACCAGACTTCCTGCCGCAGATCCCCTGCCGGGCCCCACCATGATGCCGTTTGTCCGGGCAAAGTTGATGAAATCCCATACGATGAGGAAGTACTCCACATATCCCATGGATTCGATGACGGAAAACTCGTAGTCAAGCCTCTGCTGAAGTTCCTCCGTGACCTGATCATAGCGCTGCATCAGTCCTTCCTGGCACAGCTCCCGCAGATATTCCCTGTTGGTCTTTCCTTCCGGAGGGATGAACTCCGGCAGGTGATACTCCCCGAAGGTGAACTCCACATTGCACTCCATGGCGATCTTGTGGGTGTTTTCAATAGCCTCGGGGGCATAGGCGAAGATCTTCCGCATCTCGTCTTCGCTTTTCAGGTAGAACTGATCGTTTGGAAAACGCATCCGCTTCTCATCGTCGATGGTGGTTGCGGTCTGGATAGCGAGAAGCACATCATGGGCCTCTGCATCCTCCTGGCGCACATAATGCACGTCATTGGTCGCCGCCAGGGGAATGTCCAGTTCCTTCGAGAGCTTCACCAGAGACGGATTGATGAAGGCTTCTTCCTCCAGTCCCTGATCCTGAAGTTCCAGATAGAAGTTTCCGTGGCCGAAGATCTCATCCAGTTCCATGGCTTCTTTCCGGGCGCCTTCATAATCCCGGTTCAGCAGCAGCGACTGCACTCTGCCCGCCAGGCAGGCGGAAAGGGCGATGATACCGCCGGAATACTGCCGCAGCAGATCCTTGTCGATTCTCGGCTTATAGTAATATCCCCGGGTAAAGCCCCTGGACACGATCTTGATCAGGTTCTTGTAACCGTCGTTGTTCTTTGCCAGCAGGACCAGGTGACCCTGATACTTGTCCTTTTCAGGATCCTTGTCGTCCATAGTCCGGGCCGCTGTGTAGACCTCACAGCCTATGACCGGTCTGATGCCCTGCTTTTTGCACTCCTTGTAAAAGTCGATGACCCCGAACATGACCCCGTGGTCTGTGATGGCCAGGGAATCCATGCCCAGCTCTTTTGCCCGGGCCACCACCTGAGGAATGCGGGCGGCGCCGTCCAGCAGGCTGTACTCCGTATGAACATGTAAGTGTGTGAAAGCCATAAAGCTTACCTCCTGCAGTATTTATCGATGATTGCCGCCAGTTTCTCCAGAGCCCGGGTCATATCCTCCGGATCCGCATATGCATAGGAGATTCTGATGGCGTGATTTTCCGCGTAGTCGTAAACGTTGCCCGGATTGAGCAGAATTCCGGCTTTCAGCGCCTCCTGAAAAAGCCTGTCCCCCGGAATCTTTTTTTTCAGCCGAAGCCAGATGTAAAAGCCGCCGGAAGGCCGGTTCCACTCCGCCAGCCCCGAGAAATTCTTCTCCAGGGCAGCCAGGGCGTTATCTCTGCGAGCTTTCAGCTCCTTCCTCAGCTGCTGCAGATACAGGTCAAAATCTCCGCTGGTCAGAAGTTCTGTCATGAACCACTGGGATATGGAGCTTGCGCCGTAATCTGTCTGCATCTTCACATCGCCCAGGCGCTGGACCACCGCCTCCGGTCCCACGACCCATCCGATACGCAGGCCGGGGGCCATGGTCTTGGACACGGTTCCCATATAGATCACGGTCCCGTTCCTGTCGGCCGCTTTGATGGCACGGGGCGGTTTTTCCTCAAACCACAGCTGGCCGTAGGCATCATCCTCCAGAATCGGCAGCCGCCTGTTCTGGCAGAAGGTCAGAAGATCCCGCCGCCGTTTCTCACTCATAACTGTCCCCGTAGGGTTGTGATGAGTCGGAATAGTGTAAAGAAGAGCCCCTGGATCCTCTTCCCTGATGTCCCAGAATTTAATACCTTCCTCATCCATGGGCACGCCCTGCATCTGCATGCCTGCCGACTGAAAAACCTGCAGGGATTTCAGATAAGACGGCGCTTCCGTGTAGACACGGCTGCCCCTTTTCAGCATGCATACTGAGATCAGCTGCAGGCCCTGCAGAGAACCGCTGGTCACCAGGATATTGGAGGGATCCGCATCGATGCCCTGGGTGATCTTCAGGTGCTCGGAAAGAGCTTTTCCCAGTTCAGGAAGTCCCAGATTCCCCAGATAGCCCAGACTGATGATTCTTTCCGGGATCCGGCGCAGGATCTTCGCGGCAAGTTCTGAAGGGTAGAGGGAGGGTGAAAGCTCTCCCGTTCCGATGCGTACGTAACCCGGCTCGAACTCCAGCCTGTTTATGGTCTGAATGGCAGAAAGATTGGCCCTGAAAGGCCCGCTCTGGATGTATCTGTTCCAGTCAGGAGGCTGACTCATCAGAAGAGACCAGGTGTTGCTGGCAACCCTGGTTCCTCCGCCGAAGTCGCTTTCCAGGATTCCGTAGGAGATCAGCTCCTCCATGGCAGTCACCACGGTGCTCCGGTTGCATCCGAAAGCCTCCGCCATTGCCCGCTGCGACGGCAGACGGCTTCCGATCACCCAGTCTCCCGCAGCAATCTTGCCGGATATGAACTCCACGATCTGTCTGTATATGGGCGTATCCGCCGTTTTGTCAGGTGTCCAGTCAAATTCTACCATAAAAATTCCTTTCCAGAATTACTTATCTTTTTATTTTATCACAGATTCTCTTTCAGCGAAACCATCAAAAGCAGAAGCTGCAAAAAAGGAAGGCGCCGGTCCTTCAGCATCCATCTGCCGCCTGACCGGTGCCTTCACAGCCCCTGCTTTTATTTACTCTTTTACAGGAACCGGAACGTTCCGCCGATTCCCTTCTTCTTTGCGATCTCATAGACCCGCATTGCCGTCACGTTATCCTGGATACCCATTCCTGTGGTATCAAAGATGGTGATCTCCTCATCTGACTGACGGCCTGCTTTCTTTCCGGCCAGGATCTCTCCGATTTCTCCGTAGATATCTTCTTCCCTGATGATACCTTTTACCAGCGCATTGCGGGTTTCACCCCGGCTGATGCACTGGGCAATGCTGTCGTTGACGATCCGTGCATTTCTGAAGATTTCCGGATCCCATTCGTTCTTGCCTTCCATATCAGCGCCTACGGCCACGATATGCATGCCCGGTCTGACGAGACTGCTGTCTGCAAGATACTCTCTGGAAGGCGTGGTCGACACAGCAATGTCTGCGCCCTCCATGGCCTCTGCAGCAGTCTCGCAGAGGATGACCTTCTTCCCGGTCTCTCTTTCCACATCATCTCTGTAAGCCGGCAGTTCCCCTGGGACCGGGCTGAACACGCGTACGGTCTCTATGTCCATGACTTCGTTCAGAGCGTAAATCTGCATTCTGGCCTGACCTCCACCGCCCAGAACCGCCACAGTCTTCGCGTCTTTCCGCGCCAGGACCTTTGATGAAATTGCTCCCGCCGCACCGGTGCGGATGCCTGTGATCAGACTTCCGTCCATGACGCACAGCGGTGCTCCGGTGGTCCCGTCAAAGAGCAGCAGCATGCCGGTCATCGTAGGCAGATCGTTTTTCTTCCCGTTTTCAGAGAAGAGAGAAGCCACTTTGACGGAGATGATACTGTTCATGGAGTTGTAGCAGGACTTGATATCCGTCTCGCCGCTGTGCTCAGGCATCTCCATGGATACGATATCCGGCTGCTGGACTTTTCCCTGCTCAAAGGCCAGATATCCTTCTTCAACGGCTTCGATGACCTCTTTCATGGACAGGGCGCTTCTCACATCTTCTAAACTGAGCAGCATGGTGTTCATATCCGTCGCCTCCTATCTTGTAAATCCGTTCTCGATGAGGAATTCCTCAAATTTTTCAAGGGCTTCCGGCACGCCTTTTCTTCCGTATCCGACCCGGAAATACTGTTCATCCATGTCGTAGATCGTTGCAGGAAGCAGCAGAACACCTTTTTTGTCCACCGCCATCTGGCAGAATTCTTTTGCCGGCATGTCGATGAGCAGCTTGTGGAAAGCCACCGGACCGCAGGTGATCGGTCTCTTGCTGAAGATATAGTCGTATTTGTCGAAAAATGCATTGGCCAGTTTCTGATTCTCCGCGATGAGTCTGGTGTTTCTCTCCTGCAGCTCGTCGCTGTGCTTCAGGGCAACCTTTGTCAGGAATTCTGAAGGAACGGAATCACAGATGCTGAGATAATGCTTGAACTTTACCACTTTGTTCAGCAGTTCTGTATCCTTGGATACAAGCCAGCCCACTCTCAGACCTGCAAGGCCGTAGGATTTGGACATAACGCCCAGGGAAACGCATCTGTCGTAGTGGTCACATGCCCAGTCTCTCTTCTCGCCGTCCAGTTCCAGACCTTTATACACCTCGTCTGAAAACAGTGCGATATTGTGTTTCTCGCAGATGCGGCAGATCTTATCCAGTTCCTCGTTGGTGAAGGTATAGCCTGTCGGATTGTTCGGCGTATTGATGGTCAGCAGCTTTGTGTTCGGCCGGATCAGAGATTCCAGTTCATCGATGTCAACAACCCACTTCTCTCCGTCGTCCTTCACGTACCATTTGCTGAATTCACAGTCTTCTACAGAGTTTGCCACTTCATACGCCGACTGATAGTTGGGGAACATGGCGATCATATGATCTCCCGGATTCAGCATGACGTTCATATAGGCGAAGATGGCTTCCTGAGCGCCGTGGAACACCAGCACGTTTTCCGGCTTCATGTCCTTGTAGAGTCCTGCGATGATTTCTCTCAGTTCCGGATCTCCCCAGGTTTCAGAATAACCCAGCCACTGTTTCATGTACTGTTCTTTTGCACCCGGCTCCAGAGCCAGCAGTTCTTCGGTGGTCATGGATTCACAGTCGGACTGTGTCAGCAGATAAGGGGCTGTAAATTCATACAGTCCAAAGTAACATTCCAGTTTAAAAGGCTTAATCTTCATATACTTACCCTCCTCATTGTATTTTCAGGATTTCCGATGTATTTTGAACAGATTATAGCACCGGTTTTTCTTCGAAAAAACAACCATGTTCCCTGATTGTGACCCGACCAAATCAGAAATCCTGCAGGGCAATTTGGTTGGTATGGATCATACGGATTTGGATGGTTACGCACCGGTAATCCGTATGGTAGTATATAGTATTGCGTATTTTCAGGAGGAACTATCATGATGTATTTTTTACAGGGACTGACCCTGGGACTGGCCTATGTGGCTCCCATCGGCATGCAGAATCTCTTCGTTATCAACACAGCGCTCACGCAGAAAAAAAGCCGGGTCTATATGACCGCGCTGATCGTCATCTTCTTCGATGTGACGCTTTCTCTCGCCTGTTTCTTCGGCATCGGCGCAGTGATGCAGAAATGGCAGTGGCTGCAGATGGCCGTGCTGCTCATAGGAAGCCTCATCGTCATCTGGATCGGCATCGGGCTGCTCCGCTCCCATGACACGATGGATACGTCGACCAAGGTGGACGTTCCTCTGATCAAGGTGGTGTCCACCGCCTGCGTGGTGACCTGGTTCAATCCCCAGGCTCTCATCGACGGCACCATGCTTCTGGGTGCCTTCCGCACGACGCTTCCCGCCGACCAGTCGCTGGAATTCATTCTGGGCGTGGCCTGCGCATCCTGCAGCTGGTTCCTGGGAATCTCCACCCTGCTGTCTCTCTTCAGCGCCAGATTCACCGACAGAATCCTGCGGATCATCAATATCGTCTGCGGTCTGGTCATCATCTTCTACGGCGTTAAACTGCTGATCAGCTTCTTTCAGATGGTGCTGTAGATGCAGACAGACGTTTCACAGGCAGCAGCAAAGGCCGGGCTTTCGCCCGGCCTTTATTGTTGTCCAGTCAGAAACGCATTCCGGTTATCTGCTGCGCTTTCTTTCCTTCAATGCCGCTGCAAGACTCATGACAGAAAGAATCAGGACTATGACCATTGGGGTCAGAGGCGCTTCGTCACCGGTCTTCGGACCTGCATCGTTTCCGGCATCAGACTGTGCAGCCGAATCCTGCGGATCACCGCTGCCGCCTGTACCGGCCGCACCGGCTCCGGCTTTTGTCCACTTTGCATAGAGGGTCAGATCTCCGGTCTGCCCTGCTGCAGTTTCTTCGATTCTGTTCCTGAAATTCTTATCTGTATACCAGCCGGCAAAGATATATCCGTCTCTATCCGGATCGCTGAAAGCTATGGATGAATCCTCGATGGTATATGTGTCAGGATTGTCTTTGCTGTTGGTTCCGCCGTTGAGCACATATCTGATATTGTATGTGACAGGATTCCAGCTTGCATAAAGGGTGATATCATTCTCAAGAGCTGCCGCTCTTATGATGTTTCCTTCGAGGGCAGTTCTCTCGCCTTCCCCGTTGATATATTCCCATCCTGCAAAGCTGTAACCTTTTCTGGACGGCTTCGCAAGGGTTATGTTTCCTCCGTCCGGAGAAACAGCGTCCGGATTGCTGTGGGCATTCCAGCCTCCGCCAAGCCTGTAGGTGATTTTATAGTAGTCTTCTGTATCCTCAAGTTCTCCGACATTGATGCGGACTGCTTTTGTTGCGGACGCAATGTAGCTGCCCCTTTCTTTATCTGCATAGAAGGCTTCAGCCGTATAGCATCCCTTCTTCAGCTTTTCAGGCGGAATATCTACGGTGACGATGCCGTTTTCCACACTGGCTTCACGGACAAATGTACTGCCGCCGTTTTCATCGCGGACAACCATATAAAGTTTTCCGGTGTCTACGTCCTTACCTTCAGAATCCTTTACACTGATCTCCAGCTTTACGTTATCTCCTGCAGAGAAATGGGTGGATTCACCAAGTCGGATTCCATCGAGTACATTCACTGCCATTTTCGTGCTCTTCTTCACACTGGCATCGGTACTGCTTTCATATGCATATACGGCAGCAGATGCCGAATTGACAGTCTGTATGGAACCGGTGCCTGTTACGATCTGGTCGACCGTCACTCTGTAGCAGGTTTCTTCGCCTGCCTTGAGGCTGGTTTTCGGGATGATGTACTCGCTTTCATCAGCGCCTTTTATGTCTTTCCATTCCGGAATACCCGTTCCTGCGTTTTCTTCCAGAACCTGCCACTGGTACTGCAGATATGCATCATCGATGCCTTTTTTCACTTCACAGCTCAGCTTCAGATCATCGGGAATATTCTTTATGTCAACACAGATGTCTTCTGGCTCTGTTGTAAACACGGGTGCGTCCGTCTGTTCAGATTTAGTTACAGCTCTCAGCCATCTGCTGCTGCAGCTTTCCAGATTATCGCGAATACTCTTCATGGAGAAATAGTACTCCGTATCCGGTTCAAGTCCGGTTACGACATAGCTGGTGGCATCTGCCGATACTGTGCCGATTTTACTGTATGAACCGTTGGAATTCTGTTCGTAGATTTCATATTTGTCCGCAGGTCTGTAGGTGCTGTTCTCCCATTTGAGAACCACCTGGTTTGCCGTGGTGCTGTCTACTCTCATCATCTGCGGCAGCTTTGGCGGGGCACTGTCCTCCGTCGTATCTTTTACGATATATGTGAGGATTACAGGATCCACATCCCCGGAGAGGTCATCTGCGCTGTCGCTGCTCTTATCCCAGCTGTATGTCGCCAGCTGGCAGCTGTATCCGTAGTCAGCGCTGGTTCCCTCAGGAAGGCTTGACAGTTCAGCTGCGACTTCTATACCCTCCGTGCTTCCGTGAAGCCATGAAGCACCTCCGTTAAGCGCCAGATTCCATACCATTTCCACTTCAGTCGACGACTTAACCAGAAATCCCACTGCTGCTTCGGCCACGCCTCCGATTTCAAGATCCAGATCAATATCAAATCCGTGTGACCAGCCCGACTCCTTTTCGTTCTCGAAGGATACTGTGGTTATCTTTTCACCTGTGCGGATGTTTACAGGTTTTGATGAAATACGAAGGGCTTCAATCTCTCCGTTTTTCTCTTTTTCTTCTAAGACCGACTCGTCAGAAATATAGGTGGTGGGATCCCCCATGGTTTTTCCGGACAGAAGCTTTTCATCGAACTTGCTCAGATTCGCATCGTCGCTCTCTGCAACGGCTTCGTTATACTCCTCCATTGTCAGAGCCGAAAATGCCGGATCCAGCTGCTGATTCACAAACATCTCATCGAAATGTCCCGGAATCGTATCACCAACTTTATATTTGTCATATTCCGAACGTTCTTCCTCAGTCATCTGATCTTTGTTTGCCTGGTACTGCTCCTTCATTTCCTCTGTGTAAACCTGATCCGGTACCCATACGCTGTATCGGTATGAGACTACAGGCACAGCCACTACGATTACACAGTCGTCTCCTGCCGGCATGGAAACCGAATAGGATTCGCCGCTGCTTTCTGATTCTTCATAGCTTCCGATATACGACGCCATTTCAGAAACATTCACTAAGCCTCCGACCTCAGCCTTGGTTGCTCCTATTCCTACACCAAGCGTAGTGGTAACCCCTATATGGAAGCCCAGGCCGACGCCCCATTCTCCTTCCGTGCCGCTGTATGTACCCTTGGAAATGGTGTATTCAGTAGATCCTCCGCCGATTTCAGGAGCATATTCAAGTTCCTGCCAGTACGGCGGCGACTCAAGAACTGCATAGACCTCAGGCGCGCTCCAGCCGTATTCTTTACCGACATATTCATAGGTCATGGTATCGTCGTCAATGTTGATGGCCGCAATGGTAAGGGCGGTACCGTCTCCGTCCTCATTCTTGCTGTCGATATATGATTTATCCGTCACTTCTGACTTTATATTGCTTCCTTCTGCCCAGATCCATGTGAAATCATAATAGATGTCATCCATGGTATCTCCGACGGATCGCTTGTGGTCTCCGGAAATGGCCACGATCTGTTCCTGTCCGACGGCTGTCTTGCAGAAGGCGCCGCTGACCGCAAGACTGATAAAGGCCTCGTCGTCCTTTTCGTACATTGCCATTTCACTTTTTTTCGTAAATACCGCATCTTTGAAGTTTTCTTTCTCTGATGAGGCATCCCTGCCGGCCTGACAGGAGAAAATGATTCCTTCCAGGAAAAGCTGATCTGAATCACTCTCCTGGAAAAGCTTTGCACCCGTCAGTGCTGCCGGTTCCATATATGCGCTTTCTGTATAGATATCCAGGGCGTTTACACTTTTCGGTTCCGTCCAGACGCCTTCATATTTACCGGATGATTCGTTCCACACGACGACCTGGACAAGGTTGCTGTCCTGGTCGATTTTTCCGATACCCTTGTCATCGCTCAGTTTGATGTTCTTGTATCCTGCAATGACCAGTTCGTCTGCACCGTTTCCGTTCAGGTCCATATCACAGGCAGAAGCAAAGCGCATTCTGTAATCACTTCCGTCGATGCTTATGCCTGCAGACCGCTTCGTATAGCTGCCGTTCTTATATCCGTAGATGGCGAGAGCGGTATTCTGCGTCTTTTTGTAATAGTCGTCATCTTTTCTTCTCGGCAGACATGCTGTGATGACCAGATCATCGCTGCCGGAGATAGATGTGGCGGCAAGATTTACAATCGGAAACCATCTTTCTTTGTATCTGAATGCAAAATCACTGTGAAGCTCGCTGAGATAAATACGTCTGGTCTCCTTCAGCGTTCCGCTTTCATAGTCAAGGATAACCACATAAGAGCCTTTACCGTCCGTATCGCTGGCAACATATGCAGCCACTTCGTCTTTTCCGTCACCGTCAAAGTCGCCGGATGTGATGGCCGTATAGCCCTTTGAGCAGTCTGCTTCAATAGCAGAGACAAACTTCTTTTTGTCCGTGCTGCTGTCTGTCAGCGAATAGGACAGTGTGCCTCCCATCGCATTGTATTTTTTACCGCTTTCATCGTAGTCGTAGGCAATGATTTCGGCTTTGCTGGCGTCATCTTTGTCATCAAAGAAAAGCATGATGTCCACAATTTCATCCTTCTTATCCCCGTCAAGATCCGCTCCGCAGGTGTTCATGGTCTGCTCCCGTTTACTCTTGTCATCCGACGGAAAGCTGAAATCGGTTGAACTGCCCACCTTGTCCATATTGTCCAGTTTAAAAGCACTGGATCCCAGTGAATCCGTATCGTTGTACACGGTAAAGGAACCCTTGTACGAGTCGCTTTTGTTCACAGCTCCTACATATAATTCTGACAAAGGCATGATCGTATAGCCTTCCAGAGGGTTTTCTTCACTTGTACTGTCAAACTGCTCCGGTGAGTTCAGGACAAGCCCGAAGCTGCTGTATGTCTGGTCACTGGAAGCATTGCTCTCGCCGGCATAGGATTTGCCGACTCTTCCCGTTCCGGAAGTCCCATAGGCGTCCGCAGGCACGGCCCATGTGAACGCAAGGGCAACGGTCAGAACGGCAGGCAGCAGCCTCTTTTTCATATTTTTTTTACTCATTATCTTTTTCCTCTGCATTGACTTGCGGCGGCAGTAAAGCAGTTTTCTCCTTTCGGGGCGTTCTGCCATGCAGAAACGCCTGATTTTTTTTAATTATACATTATCTGAGGGAGAATTTCATTACATAATTTTCTGATTTTTTATTTTTCTGTGGGGGAAATCAAAAAAATATAAGATCCGGCCTTCTGAAGCCGAAAT
>JBJESV010000086.1:0-31232 GCA_051882975.1 Emergencia sp. | reverse complement strand
GCGATTTCCTTCAGAAATCGGGTTAGGTCATAAAAATAACCCGGATGCTCCGTCGGGGTATAATTGACGCCCTATCATTCTGATAGGTGGGTATCCTGCCGACGCTTCTGCCGTCCACTCTATGGAGGCATGACATAGGTCGTCTGGACCCGGATTCCCAATGCGAAAGTGTAGGTTCAATTATGAATCCCTAACGTAAGCTCCAGGCTCTATTTTATTATAACGCACTTCAGACAGAATATCACTATAAATTTTTGGAAAAAGGCCGTTCACGTTAAAGTCAGAAAAATCTGCCTATTCGTACAGGCGCATCAGGCCGGACGGATAAAAAAATATGTATATCGGCCAGGACAGCTGCGAAGGAAGATATTTCGGGCATCCTGCAGTCCTTTTATTGACTTAATCTTCCCAAATGATATAATAAAAAAATACGATAGGAAGGAGCATGGATTTGAAACAGCTTAAACCAAATGAAATACTTGACGCAGTAATAGATGCGGGAGAAGCGAAAGCCGGGCTTTCTGCAAAACGCATGATCATTCTGGGCATACTGGCAGGTGTGTTCATCGCACTGGCCGGTGCAGGAGCCAATACAGCAGGATACCTGTTTCTGGCACAGCCGGAAACAGCAGGGATCGGACGCATGATCAGCGGACTGATTTTCCCGGCAGGACTGATTCTGGTGGTATTTACCGGAGCGGAGCTTTTCACCGGAAACAATCTGATGCTTGCCGCGCTTCTGGACGGCAGAATCAGTGCTCGGGCGATGCTGAAAAACTGGTGTATCGTTTATCTTGCAAATCTGGCAGGATCGGTTCTGACGGCATGGGTCGTCGCGGCCAGCGGTCTTCTGGAGACTGGAGACGGACAGCTGAAGGCGGTCACCGTAAGCATTGCGGCGGCAAAATGCGCGCTGCCCTTCGGGCAGGCTTTTCTGAGAGCTGTCCTCTGCAACATGCTGGTCTGCCTGGCTGTATGGCTGGCTGCCGGAGCAGACTCCACTGTCGGAAAGATTTTCTGTATTTTCTTTCCGATCTGGCTCTTCGTTGCAAGCGGATACGAGCACAGTGTGGCCAACATGTACTTTATCCCGGCGGCAATCTTTGCGGGAGGTGTGCAGCCCGGTCTGGGATGGAGCGAATTCCTCATCGGAAATCTGCTTCCTGTAACGCTGGGTAATCTGGTCGGAGGAAGTCTTCTGGTCGGAGGAATCTATTACTATACATACAGAAAAGCGTGATCTCGAGCGTAGAGATCTGTTTTTTGAGCCGGTGCCGCAGGAACATACCACAGTTCCGGCGGCTTCCTGTTCTTTTTGTTGTAAAAAAAACCATTCTGCTTTATACTATTAGAGAGCGGCTTATGCCGCAGAAGATTACAGAAAAGGATAAGAAAATGGGGAAAAGAATCGTCATCATTGACGGAAACAGCCTGATCAACCGTGCCTATTACGCCATGCAGCGTCCCATGATAACCAGAGAAGGAATCTATACTCAGGGTATCTACGGATTTATCAATATGCTGACAAAGATCCAGGGAGATTACGCTCCTGATTACATCGCAGTGGCATGGGACCGGAAATCACCGACTTTCCGTCACGAAGAATATAAGGAATATAAGGCAGGCCGGAAAAAGATGCCGCCGGAGCTGGCAATGGAGATCCCGCTCATGAAAGACATCCTGACCGCCATGCGCATCTCCAATCTGGAAATCGACGGATTTGAGGCAGATGATATCATAGGAACTGTGGCAAGGATTGCAGAAGAGGAAGGCCTTGAGCCGCTGATCATCACCGGAGACAAGGATGCTCTTCAGCTGGCTACAGACCTTACCCATGTACTGATCACACGCAAAGGCATATCTGAATTCGATCTCTATGACAGAGAAAAGATGATAGAGCGGTATCAGCTGACACCGGAGCAGTTCATCGATCTGAAAGGTCTGATGGGAGATCAGTCCGACAACATTCCGGGCATTCCCGGCGTGGGAGAGAAGACGGGAATCAAACTGCTCACCCAGTTCGGCTCTGTGGCCAATCTTCTGGCCAGCACGGATCAGATCGCCAATGCGAAGCTGAGAGCCAAGGTGGAGGAAAACGCCCAGCTGGCCGCCATGAGCCGCCGCCTGGCCACCATCAACAGGTATGTGCCTCTGGATATCAGACTGGAGGATTTCAGGGCAGAAGAGCCGGATTATGATGCGCTCATCGATCTGTACGTAAAGCTGGAGTTCAACAGCTTTCTGAAAAAGCTTCATGTGGAAGAGAAGAAAGATATCACCGCGGAACCAGATGACGGTGATCAGGAATATATCAGAACCATCGTGGAGGACATGGAAGGGCTGGACCGGCTGAAAGACTGTATTGCTTCAGAATCTGAAGCTGTGCTGAAGGTTTTCAGCAACGGAGACCACATCAGAAAACCTGTGATCTGGGGTGCATCAGTGCTGGCCGGCGGGCATTATTTCTACATCGATCTGAAGGATCCGTCCCTGACGGAGGCCTTTACTGAATTTCTTCAGAAAACTGAGATCCAATTTGCCGGGCATGATCTGATCAGAGATTATTACGCACTCATGTCCCGGGGGCTGAAGGGAGCGGCAACGGCCTTTGACACGGCTGTTGCCCAGTATGTGCTCGATCCAACCAGAAGCAGCTATAACCTGAAGAATCTGGTCTTTGAAAATCTTCACTATGAGATAGAAGACGAAGATGCATTTCTTGAGGAGCACGGACAGCTGAATCTTGCAGGGACCGATGCGGAGAATTATTCACGGTTCGGATTTCAGTGGTGTATGGCGGTGAAAAGGCTCATGAAGCTTCAGAAGAAGCAGCTTGCAGAACAGGATCTGGAGAAGGTATTCTCCGTGGTCGAACTGCCTCTGATCGAAGTTCTCGCTTCCATGGAGACAGAGGGCTTTTCCGTGAACAAAGAGGCCCTGGAGGACTTCGGCAGAATGCTGAAAGACGAGATAAGCGGCCTCGAGGCTGAAATATATGAAGCTGCGGGAGAAACCTTCAACATCAATTCTCCGGTGCAGCTGGGAGAGATACTCTTCGAAAAGCTGGGACTGCCGGCGGGAAAGAAGACCAAACGAGGCTACAGCACCAGCGCCGATGTGCTGGAAAAGATCCGGGACAGACATCCCATCGTAGGCATGGTTCTGCAGTACCGGACACTGACAAAACTGAACAGCACTTATGTGGAGGGCCTGGCTCCCCTGGTGGGAGAAGACGGAAAGATTCGTGCACATTTCCAGCAGACTGTCACAGCTACGGGCAGAATCAGCTGCACAGAGCCGAATCTGCAGAATATCCCGATAAGACAGGAACTGGGCAGACAGCTCCGCAAGGCTTTTGTCCCGGGGTGCAGCAGCTGTACTCTGGTGGGCGCGGACTATTCCCAGATAGAACTGAGGATCCTGGCGCACCTGTCAGGGGACCAGAATCTGATAGATGCCTTTAACCGGGGAGATGACATTCACCGCGATACTGCAGCCCGGGTATTCAACCTGGATTATGACAAGGTGACCGCTCTTGACCGCAGCAGAGCCAAGGCCGTCAATTTCGGCGTCATATACGGCATGAGCGGTTTCGGACTGTCGGAAGAACTTCAGATCACGAGAAAAGAGGCGGAAAGCTATATCCGCGATTATTTTGACAAGCACCAGGCGGTGAAGGCGTACATGGACGGACAGGTTGCATCCTGCAGGGAGACAGGATACACCACGACTCTCATGGGGCGCAGACGCTATATCCATGAGATCAGTGCATCCGGCTATATGACCCGCCAGCTGGGAGAACGTCTGGCCATGAACAGTCCGATTCAGGGAACTGCCGCGGACATCATTAAAATCGCAATGATAAAGGTTTACCGGGAGCTGAAGGAAAAAGGGTTTGCCTCCAGGCTGATTCTGCAGGTTCACGACGAACTGATCATCAGGACAGAGCGCAGCGAACTGGAAGCGGTCAAGGAGCTTCTCGTCCGGAACATGGAGGAGGCGGCAGAGCTGAAGGTGAAACTGGAATGTGATCTGAATCAGGCGGATACCTGGTATGATCTGAAATAGAAGGTGGACGCAATGAGAGTAATCGGACTTACTGGAGGAATCGGAGCAGGTAAATCAACTGTTTCCGATTATCTCCGCGAAAAAGGATATACAGTTATAGATGCGGACCGGATAGCCCATGAGATTACTGAAAAGGGAAGTCCGGTGCTGGAGCAGATCAGAGATGTCTTCGGAAGCTGCATGTTTTGTCCTGACGGGACACTGGACCGGAAACGGATGGCTTCTATGGTGTTCAGCGATGACAGGGCCAGGGAGAAGCTGGAGGAGATCACGACAAAACAGGTCATCTCCATCAGCGAAGAACGGCTGCAGCAGTACCGGCTGGCAGGAGACAGAAAAGTGGTTTTTCTCGATGCACCGCTGCTCTTTGAGACAGGTGCAGACCGTCTCACTGATCTTGTATGGCTGGTCACGGCAGAACTTTCTGTCAGAGTAAGCCGCGTAATGGAAAGAGACGAAACAGACGAGGCGTCGGTTCTCGCACGTATCAGTGCGCAGATGGATGCAGGGGAGAAAGAGGCCCGGGCCGATGAAGTTATAGACAATTCAAAGGGAAAGGAAGAACTTTACCAGAGGGTAGAAGGTTTATTGAAAGAGTATGCTGAAAGATAGTAAAGGGAACAGATTAAGAAACGCATTTGATTTTGCCCATGAACATATTGTGGTCATCATTATTGCAGTTGTGGTTCTGGCCGGCATCATTTCCACGATTTTAATCATCAGGGGGGATGCCGCTCCGGAGTCTTCTGACGAAGAAGTTATAGAATACAGGGAAATGAACACGGTATATTTCGCCATGGATGAGATAGAGACACTTGACCCGCTGTCTTCACAGGACAGCGACGTGTATTATATCTCAAAGCTGATCTACAGCAGCCTGTTTGATCTGGATGAGAATCTCAGCCTGAAAAAAGATGTGGTCAGCAGTTTCGAGACCAGCAAAGGAAACGGGTCGGTGAAGATTAAGCTCAGAGACGATGTCCGCTTCAGCGACGGGAGCAGACTCACTGCAGAAGATGTCCGCTTTACAGTCAATCAGATTCTGCGGCTTGGCGAAGACTCACCGTACTATGAATATGTATCCAGGATAGCCTCAGTGCAGGTGAAAGGCACATACAGTCTTGTCATCACCTTCGAGGATCCTTCAGATGCAGCTCTGGACAATCTGATCTTTCCGATTGTTTCTTCAGACAGCTATGAGACAGGAAGCAACAGGAATCCCGGAAGCGGGCCGTACCGGTACAGCAGCTTTGATACACTGAAAGCTCTGAAACTGAAGCCTAACGGATACTATTTCGGCGGAGAACCTTCCAACAGAGTCACATTCAAGATCGTGAAGGACAAGAGCAAGGTTACAGGACTTATGACCACGGATGCGGTCACAGCATTCGTCAGCACCAGTACTGATGCGGATGTGGATGCGGAAGACAAGAATCTGAAAGCAGAACGCATAACTTCCAGCGAAATGGAGTATCTTGCGTTCAACTTCGACAACAAGATCCTGTCCGATGAGAGAATACGCAGAGCAGTTGCAATGTCCATCGATGTGCAGACCATCATAGATGATAACTATGGCGGCTCAGCCGTGGCTTCTGACACTGTTTATTTCCCGGGTTTTCTGGGGACAGAGAATCAGGGGGACGCATGGCCCCTGGATCAGAAAGGCGCTTCCAGGCTTCTGAGCGAATGCGGCTACAGGGATTCTGATGAGGACGGATATCTGGAGAATGAGAAAGGAAAGACCCTTTCTCTGACCATTCTCGTCAACAGGGGCAACAGCCGCAGAGTGGATACCGCCTACTCCATTGCAGAGAGTCTGAAACTGACCGGCATCAAGGCAGATGTCAGAGCACTGTCCTGGTCAGAATACCGGGCAGCGATAAAAGAAGGCGATTTTGACATTTTCCTGGGCGGATATAAATTTGACAAGAAGTACAATCTGAAAGAACTCTTCCGAAAGAGCAGCTGCACGGGATATTATGATAAAGAAACCTGGGAGCTGGTCAGCAGTCTGGAGACCTGTCTGGGTCCAAAGAAGCAGAAAGAAATCTACGAGAAACTGAAGACCAGACTTATTGAGGATCTCCCGTATTACTGTCTCTGCTATAAAACTTATACGTTTGTGACTGTGCAGCATTTCGAGTCCGAAACACTTCCGACATTCTTTGATATTTTCAGAGGATGCAGCACATACAAATGGCAGAAGACTGTGGTAACTCCGCCGGAAAATGCCGAAGCGGAGAAAAAATAAAAAAATCCTGAAAACGGGGTTTACATTGTGAAGTAAAAGGTGTATAATAGCTAATGTTGCGGATACCGGTTCGGTTTCTGCAGCATAGCGTATGCGGCTGTGGCGGAATGGCAGACGCGCACGGTTGAGGGCCGTGTGGGTAACACCGTGCTGGTTCAAGTCCAGTCAGCCGCACCATAGAATCCGTACTTTCCCATTAGGGCAGGTACGGATTTTCTTTAGCTTCCGCACAGCCTGCAGATCTCTCTGCAGCAGGGGACAGGCCGGGTATACTGCCTGATACAGGAGGGCGGCACGGGAATGTGAAAACTGACCTCGAACTATTGACGATTCAAAAAAGCTATGCTAAAATAATTTTATTGTGCCGGCATGATGGAATTGGCAGACGTGCGGGATTCAAAATCCCGTGGTGGCAACACCGTATGGGTTCGACCCCCATTGCCGGCACCATTTCAGTTAAATATTTATCGATATGTTTAGGAGGATGAGATGAACAGTTTAGCAGCACAGGTAATTATCTTGGTTGTCTTTATCGCAGCTATGTATTTCTTACTGATCAGACCTCAGAAGAAGAAGGAAAAGACGATTCAGGACATGAGAAACAGCCTGCAGGTCGGAGATGAAATCATCACAATCGGCGGAATCTGCGGCAAGATCGTGAAGACCAAGGAAGATTCCATCGTGATTCAGGTAGGTGCAGACAAGGTCAAGTTCGAAATGATGAGATGGTCCGTATCTTCTGTCGTTAATTCCAGCAAGTCTGTTTCCAAGTCCGCAGCAAAGGAAGAGGAAGAGACCAAGAAGGCTATGCCGAAGAGACTGAAGAAGGACAAGGCACCTGCTGAGGAGACAGAGGAGAAAATTCCTGAAGACGAAAAATAAAACGCGAGTCTGACAGTACAAAACCCCTATCCATTAGGGGTTTTTCTGTTGATACAAAGGGACGGTTGTAAAAATGCCTTGCCCCGCAGAAGAAAAAGTAGTAGAATAAAGAGTAATTTAAAATGCCGGTACTATGGGCAAATCTTGACTATAATAGAAGGTGAGAGGAATAAAATGAATTCAAAACTTAGAAAAATTTTATCTGGCATAGTCATCATTGCTGTTCTTTTCGGCTGGTATGTAACCGTGTTCGGAATCGGTTCGATCAGTTCCATCAAGGACGTAATGAAATTCGGACTTGACATCAACGGCGGTGTCTATGTCGTTCTGGAGGCAGACGAGAATGATATAAGCGGCCTTTCAGCACAGGAACTGTCTGATGTTATGGAACAGACCCGTGCCGTTTTAAATAACCGTGTAAATGCCATGGGAATCTCAGAAGCGACTGTATCCCTGGAAGGAACAGACCGTATCAGAGTTGAGATGCCGGGCGTGGAAGATGCACAGGAAGCCATCGAGCAGATCGGCAAGACAGCCAAGCTGCGTTTTCTGCTGGCTGACGGAACAGAGGTTCTGACCGGTGACGAGGTGAAGAACGCCTCCATCGATACTGACGATCAGCACGGCGGATACAAGATTATACTGGAATTCAAGGCTTCAGGATCGGACAAGTTCGCCGATGCCACAGGAAAGGCATCCACAGGACAGGTAACCGTCTCTGACGAATTCGCTCAGGCGGGCGTATCTTCTGATGCAGTTGTTATCATGCTTGACGATGAGATCGTAACAGCTCCGTCCGCTCAGGAGAAGATCACATCCACGACCTGCGAGATCACTTCCGGCAGCGGTTATTCCAAGGAAGAGGCATCCAATACTGCTGCACTGATCCGCGGCGGCGCACTTCCGATTTCACTTCACGAGGTTACTTCATCGGTACAGACTGCGACCATCGGTGAAAATGCGCTCAACAAGAGTGTTGTTGCGGGCGCCATCGGTCTGGGTCTCGTATTCGTGCTGATGATCCTGATGTACAATCTGCTGGGACTTTTCGCAGATATCGCACTGCTTTTATATGTACTTATCGTACTGTGGGCAATGGCAGGCATGGGCAGCGTGCTCACTCTGCCTGGAATTGCAGGTATCATCCTGTCTATCGGTATGGCGGTCGATGCCAACGTTATCATATTCGCGAGAATCAAAGAAGAAATCGCTGCCGGCAAGACCATCCGGGTGGCAGTGGATCAGGGCTTCAAACACGCTCTCACCACGGTGCTCGATGCACAGATCACCACGCTGATCGCGTCCATCGTGCTCTATGAGATCGGCTCCACCACAGTCAAGGGCTTTGCACTGACCCTCATGATCGGTATCATCGTCAGCATTTTCACTGCTGTCGTCATCACGCAGCTGTTTATCGGCCTGCTGTCTGACAGCAGGAAATTTGCAAAGAACAAATACTTCGGCGTAAACGAAGATGGAACACCGAAGACTTTCCTCAAGAAAGAATTCAGCTTTATCAGCCGCAGAAAGATTTTCTACTGTTTCAGTGCAGCTGTCATCATCATCGGTCTGCTGTTCTCTGTCGTAAGAGGATTCAATTACGGCATCGACTTTACAGGCGGCACCATGTTACAGATCGATATGGGACAGAATGTTGCTGCAGCAGAGGTGGAAGATGCTCTGGCAGAGTTTGATCTTCAGAATATATCCATCGTACATGCAGGCGATAATCAGGAACAGATCATCATCAAGACGACTAACGCCCTGGACAACAGTGCAAGAGGAGAAATCGTAGAAGCACTGGGACAGAAATTCGGAATCACATCTGAAGATGTTCTGGCATCTGAGGAGTTCGGACCGACCGTAGGAAAGGAACTGAAGACCAACGCTGTCAAGTCAGTGCTTATCGCCGCAATCGGCATGCTGATCTACATCATCTTCCGGTTCAGATCCTGGAAGTACGGTGTTGCGTCCATTGCCGGCATTCTCCATGACGTGCTGATGGTTCTGGCATTCTACGCTATCTTCAATGTCACCATCAACAATCCGTTTATCGCAGGTATTCTGACCGTAGTCGGATATTCCATCAACGATACGATCGTAATCTTTGACAGAATCAGAGAAAACAGGAAGCTGTACAGAAAAGACAGCAGCGAGAGAGTCATCGACAGAAGTATCAACCAGACTCTCAACAGATCCATCATGACTTCGCTGACGACACTGATCTGTATGGTACCGCTGTTCCTGATGGTATCCACATCCATCAGAGAGTTTGTACTTCCGCTGATGGTCGGTGTTCTGGTAGGAACCTATTCCTCCATCTTCCTGTGCAGCCCTCTGTTCTACGAGTTCACAAAGAATGAAGGAGCATCCAAGTACCTGACTGCACAGAAGTCAAAAAAGAAATAATCGCATATAGCAGGAGCATCACGATTCATGGAAACAAAAGCGAAATTTTTAGAAGAGATTACCAGCATCAATAAAAATTACAACACCGAACTGATCGGAAGAGCCTTTGATACGGCCAGGCAGCTTCATGACGGACAGCTGCGGAAAAGCGGGGAGCCGTATATGATTCATCCGATCGCCGTAGCAAAGATCCTTGCCAATCTGGGCATGGATGACGAGACTATTGTCGGTGGGCTTTTGCATGACGTCGTAGAAGACACAGAGTATACCAGAGAGCAGCTCGTCGTGGATTTCAGCGAGGAGATCGCTCTTCTGGTAGACGGTGTCACCAAGCTGGGCGCGATCAAATTCGATACAAAAGAAGAGGCACAGGCCGAGAATCTCCGAAAAATGTTTCTGGCCATGTCAAAGGATATCCGTGTCCTGATCATTAAACTGGCGGACCGTCTTCACAACATGCGCACCCTGGAGTTCATGCGGCAGGAGAAAAAAATAGAAAAATCCAGAGAGACACTGGACATCTATGCGCCTCTGGCCAGCCGTCTGGGCATATATACCGTCAAGTTCGAGCTTGAGGATATCTCTCTGAAGTATCTTCATCCCGAAGAATATGAGACTCTCAAGACGGAAGTTGCCGAAAAAAAAGAGCAGAGGGTGCAGTTTATCAATCATGTTATCGACGAAATAAAAGAAGCTCTGGACCAGATGAACATGAAATACGATATTTCGGGCAGGTCCAAGCATCTTTACAGCGTTTACAAAAAGATGGTCCTGCAGCATAAGCAGCTGGATGAAATCTTTGATCTTACAGCAGTCCGCGTTATCGTGGAAAACGTCAGAGACTGTTATGCCGTTCTGGGACAGGTCCATACCATGTGGAAACCGATACCGGGACGTTTCAAGGACTATATCGCCATGCCGAAACCGAACATGTACCAGTCCCTGCACACGACGGTTCTGGGGGACAACGGCGAACCTTTCGAGATACAGATCAGGACCTACGAGATGCACAGAGTCGCCGAGTACGGTATTGCAGCCCACTGGAAATACAAGGAAGGCAATACCAAGGGCGAACAGAACAACGAGGAAATGAAACTGGCCTGGGTGCGTCAGACTCTGGAATGGCAGAAAGAACTGAACGATCCCAAGGAGTTCATGGAGACGCTGAAAATGGATCTTTTCTCCAGCCAGGTATTCGTTTTCACACCGAAAGGAGAAGTCATCGATCTGCCTGCAGGGTCGACGCCGCTGGATTTTGCATTCAAGATCCATACCGCTGTCGGCTGCAAGTGTGTCGGTGCCAAAGTCAACGGAAAGATGGTCACTATCGACCATACGCTGCATAACGGAGATATCGTTGAAATCGTCACATCCTCCAATTCCAGCGGACCGAGCGTTGACTGGCTGAAAATAGCCAAAAGCTCCACTGCAAGGACCAAGATCCGTCAGTGGCTAAAGAAAGAAAACAAGTCCGATGATGTTGCCAAAGGCAAAGACGCATTGGATAAATATATACGCAAGAAGAACTATGATCCGCAGCAGGTGGCAAAATCCAGCTATCTGAACAAGGCTATGCGGGAGATGAACATTGCCACAATGGACGAGGTCTACACCCAGATCAGCAAAGGCGGAACGGTTCTTTCGAAATACGCAAACCTTCTCTTCGGCTTCTACAACGAAGACAAGAGAATCGAACAGAAAAAGGAAGAAGAAAAGCAGCAGAAACTTCTGGAAAACGGAGCAAAGAAAGAAAAGCTGCAGCGCAGCCAGAGAGAGAACCCGGGCATCATTGTCAAGGGAGCGGACAATCTGATGATCCGCGTATCGAGATGCTGCAATCCTGTTCCGGGCGATGACATCATCGGTTTCATCACCAAGGGAAGAGGAATTTCCGTACACAGAAAGGACTGCTCCAACATCACATCTCTGCCGGAATCCGAAAAGGCGAGGTTCATCGATGTGGAGTGGGAGGATCTGAAGGTAGGCAAATCCTATGCGGCAGACATCTGCATCGTCAGTGCCGACCGCAAAGGCATCTTTTCGGACATCTCCAGAGCCTGCGAAGATATGGACGTGCACATTTCCGGAGTCAATGCCAAGAGCGGCAGAGACGAGACGATCCACATTACGCTGACCCTGTCTATTTCCAGCACGCAGCAGATGCAGCGCGTGCTGAGAACCCTGAGAAATGTTCCGGGTGTCTCCAATGTTTACAGAGCACGTTCGTAAGGAGGAATTATGCAAGTATACAGATATCTGACCTGTCCCATTCAGGTCAACACATATCTCGCTTTTGACGAGACAAAAAAAGGCTTTATCGTGGATCCGGGCGGTTACAGCGCCCAGCTCACGGCAAAAGCCAGAGAAGAAGGCATCGATGTTGAATATATTATCCTGACCCATGGACACGGCGACCATATCGGCGGAGTGGAGGATTTCAGGCGGGATTTTCCTGATGCAAAGGTCGCTGCGCTGGATCTGGAACGGGAAATGCTGACAGACAGCCGGCTCAATTCCTCTGTGGAGATCTGCGGCCGCCCTGTGACTGTCGAACCTGACATCTACGTCAGAGACGGTGAGAGCCTGATCATAGGCGAGACAGAGCTGACCTTCATTCACACTCCGGGGCATACCAGGGGCGGAATGTGCATTCTGGCTCCGGGTCGGGTTTTCAGCGGAGATACGCTGTTCCGGGCATCTATCGGCAGAACCGATTTCTATGGCGGTGATTTTGCCGAAATCATCCGTTCCATCAAAGAAAAGCTGTTTGTCCTTCCTGACAGCACACTGGTGCTTCCGGGACACATGAGCGAAACGACAATCGGATATGAAAAGGAGCACAATCCTTTTGTATAAAATAAAAATCACAAACTTTGAAAAGAAATATCTGCTGGAAGAACTGATCAAGGTTTTTCTGCCTCCGGACGAATATGTGATGGCAGAGGACGATGCGCCGGATGATGAAGACACCATCTTCATCGGAGACGGAAACATCAGCGACAGGAACGAAATCAACCGGCAGATTTATGATAAACTGTCTCTCCTGACGGGTAAAAGGCCTGCCTGGGGCATTCTTACCGGAATCAGACCGGTCAAGCTCTGCGGCGAGCTTTACGAGAAACTGCAGAGCACGGAAGCTGTTCTGCGCATTCTGACGGAAGATTATTATCTCAGCGAAGAAAAAGCCCGTCTGATCATGGACATGTATCTTCATCAGAAGAACACAGCCGGCAGTGCACCTCGGAATTCAGCAGGAGTATATATCGGCATCCCTTTCTGTCCGACCAGATGTGTCTACTGCTCTTTTGCATCCAACCAGGTGCCGGAAGAGGAGATAGAGAAATATCTGATGGCGCTGCACAGGGAGATCAGATACACAGGCAGACGTATGAAAGAAACGGGCCTGATACCGGAAACTGTCTACATCGGAGGCGGTACGCCGACGACCCTTTCGGCGCAGCAGCTGGATGAACTGATCGGCATCGTCCTGGAATCCTTTGATTTTTCCGCAGTGCGGGAATTTACCGTTGAAGCGGGAAGACCTGACACCATTACAGAAGAGAAGCTTTCCGTAATGAAACACCGGGGCGTGGACCGCATCAGCATCAATCCTCAGTCCATGAAAGCAGAGACGCTGGAGACTATCGGAAGAAGCCATCAGCCGGAGGATATACGCCGGGCTTTTCAGATGGCCAGAGAGCAGGGATTCGACAACATCAACTGCGATATTATTGCAGGACTTCCGGGTGAGGACAGGCAGGATTTTGCCGATACGCTCCGTCAGGTCATGGCCATGGGGCCGGAGAACATCACAGTCCACTGCCTGGCTGTTAAACGGGCATCCCGTCTCATAGACATCGACAGGGATTTCCATTACAAACAGGCGGACCGGGCTGAGGGCATGCTGGAGACAGGACGCAGCCTGCTGGCAGAGGCTGGTTATCAGCCATACTATCTGTACAGACAGAAACATATGGCCGGCGCATTTGAAAATACCGGCTACTGCAGAAAAGATAAGGACTGCATTTACAACATACGCATCATGGATGAACATCAGAGCGTCGTTGCCCTCGGTGCAGGGGGAATATCCAAGGTGTATTATCCGGCCGAGAACCGGCTGGAGCGGGTGGCCAACGTGACCAACTATCAGGAATACATCAGGCGTATTGAAGAAATGCTGGATAGAAAAGAAAAGAATATTTTTATGGAGGTAAAGAAATGGCAATCATAGCACCAAAAGGAACGAAAGATGCGTTACCATCCCAGGTGTACAAATGGCATTATGTCGAGAAAAAGTTCGCTGAAATCTGCGACAGATACGGCTTCAAAGAAATCAGAACACCGATGTTCGAGCATACAGAGCTGTTCAAACGCGGTGTGGGCGATACAACGGATATCGTACAGAAAGAGATGTATACCTTCAACGACTATGCCAACAGAAGCATCACGCTGAAGCCGGAGGGAACCTCTCCGGTTGCGAGAGCTTTCATCGAGCACAAGCAGTATGCGGAAGTTCAGCCGACCAAATACTACTACATCACGCCGTGCTTCAGATACGAGAAGCCGCAGTCCGGGAGACTGAGAGCTTTCCACCAGTTCGGCATAGAAATTTTCGGAACGACAAACATGCTTGCCGATGCTGATGTCATCTGCCTGGGCTACGACTTCCTGCACGAGATGGGCATTACAGACATTCAGCTTCGCATCAACAGCGTAGGATGCCCGAAATGCCGCCAGAAACACAGAGACGCACTCCGCAAGTTCCTGGAGCCGGTTTACGACCAGCTCTGCAACACCTGCAAGGACAGATACGAAAGAAATCCGATGCGTATTCTGGACTGCAAGTCCGAAATCTGTCAGGAGCTCGTAAAGGATGCGCCGAATATGGTGGATTTCCTCTGCGATGAGTGCAGGGAAGCTTTCGAGGATGTCCAGAAGAATCTGGATGCGCTGGGAATAGAGTATGTCGTGGATCCTCGAATCGTCAGAGGTCTGGACTACTATACCAAGACAGCTTTTGAATTTGTTACAGACAGTAACGGAACCCAGGGAACCGTCTGCGGAGGCGGCAGATACGACCATCTGATCGAGGAGATCGGCGGACCTCCGATTCCGGGTGTCGGCTTTGGACTGGGTATCGAGAGACTGCTGATGCTGATGGAGGAAAGAGGCATCGACATTCCGCAGCCTGAACCGGTAAAGGCCTTTATCGCTGTAATGGGTGATGATGCCAGGACCTTCGGTCTGAAACTTCTGAGAGATCTCAGAAAGAAAGGCGTCAAGGCCGAGATGGATACACTGGCGAGAAATATCAAAGGCCAGTTCAAGTATGCTGACAGGCTGGGAGCAAAATACACGGTTGTCATCGGCGACAACGAGCTTGCTGAGGGCATGGTTTCCGTCAAAGAAATGGCAACATCAGAGCAGAGACAGGTCAAACTGGAGGATCTGCTGGAAGAATTAGCGAAATAAGGGAGCTTGAAATGGCAGAATTATTTAAGAGAACCCACATGTGCGGGGAACTGAACATAGAAAATGCAGGTCAGGAGGTCGTGCTCAACGGCTGGGTCGCCAAGCAGAGAAGTCTGGGCGGACTGATTTTTGCGGATTTAAGAGATAAAACCGGAATCGTACAGATTACTTTTGACGATACTATTCCTGAGGAAGTGTTTAAGCTTGCAGAGTCCCTGCGCAGCGAATTCGTGGTCGGCGTAAAGGGTACCGTGAAAGAACGTGCATCAAAAAATCCCAACCTTCCGACGGGAGAAATTGAGGTTTTTGCCACCGATCTGGTCGTGTATTCCCACTCCGATACACCGCCGATCTATGTAAAAGACGATGACAATGTCGACGATAATCTGAGACTGAAATACAGATACCTTGATCTGAGAAAGCTGAAGATGCAGCAGAATCTCCGCTTCCGCCATCAGGTGACCAAGCTGGCGAGAGACTATTTTGACGAAAACGGCTTTACTGAGATCGAGACACCGATCCTGATCAAGTCCACACCGGAAGGCGCCAGAGACTATCTGGTTCCGAGCAGGGTGAATCAGGGACATTTTTATGCTCTGCCTCAGTCTCCGCAGCTGTTCAAGCAGCTGCTTATGGTCAGCGGATGCGACAGATATATGCAGATTGCAAAATGCTTCCGTGATGAGGACCTGCGTGCAGACCGTCAGCCGGAGTTCACTCAGATCGACCTGGAGATGTCCTTTGTAGATCAGGATGACGTCATTGCCATGCAGGAGGGATTCCTGAAGAGGGTCTTCGGCGAACTTATGGGAATTGAAATTCAGACTCCGCTCCCGCGGATGACTTACGATGAAGCCATGGAGCGGTACGGAAGCGACAAACCGGATACCAGATTCGGCTTTGAACTGAAAAGTCTTAATGAAACTGTAAAAGATACGGAATTCAAAGTCTTTGCCGATGCGCTTGCAGGCGGCGGCGATGTACGGGGTATCTGCATCGACGGAGGTTCTCCGAAATTCAGCCGCAAGGATATCGACAAGCTGACAGACCAGGCAAAGCACTACGGTGCAAAAGGCATCGTGTGGATCCGCGTGGAAGAGGGCGAATACAAATCTTCTGTCAACAAGTTCTTCACACAGGAACAGCTGGCTGAAATCGCATCTGTATTTGACGCCAAGGCGGGAGATCTGATCCTGATCGCTGCTGACAGGCCGAAAATCGTCTTTGACAGCCTGGGATTCCTGAGAAGACATATTGCAGGTCAGCTGGGACTTCTTGACGACAGCCAGTACAACCTGCTGTGGGTCACCGACTTCCCGATGTTCGAGAAGGATGATGAGACCGGCGAACTGAAGGCCATGCATCATCCGTTTACAAATCCGAAGGCGGAGGACATCCCGATGCTGGATACAGAACCGGAAAAGGTAAAAGCGGATGCTTATGACATCGTTCTCAACGGCGTTGAGCTGGGCGGAGGAAGCATCAGAATCCACGATGCCGATCTGCAGGCGAAAATGTTCAGAGTGCTGAAGCTGACAGACGAAGAATGCCAGGAGAAATTCGGCTTCCTGCTGGAGGCCTTTAAATACGGCGTTCCGCCTCACGGCGGTCTGGCTTACGGCCTTGACAGACTGGTCATGCTGCTGACTGGTGCATCCAGTATCAGAGAGGTCATGGCTTTCCCGAAAAACCAGAATGCGCAGTGCATGGTCTGCGAAGCTCCAGGCGTTGTAGAAGATACACAGCTGGAGGAACTGGGCATACAGTTAAAGAAATAGAATCTCATTTTATGAGAAAACATACAGAAGGAGACTTTCATGGCTAAGCACTGCCTGAACTGCGAAAAAAGGATTGGTGTTCTCGGAGGCACTTTTGATCCGGTCCACAACGGCCATGTGGCCCTCGGAAAAGCTGCCCTGCAGCAGGGAAACCTGAGCAGGCTGATCATCATGCCTGCAGAAGTGCAGCCTTTCAAAAGAGACAGAGAGACTGCCGATGACGTGCACCGGCTGAACATGGTCAGACTGGCGTTTGAGGATATCGCTGCCGCGGAGGTCTCCGACTATGAGATGAAAAATACAGATATCTCTTATACCTATGATACGCTGATGCATCTGCAGAAGCTGTATCCGGACGATGAAATCGCGTTTATTATGGGAACCGATGCATTTCTGGAAGTTGATACATGGTATAAGGGAGTGGAACTGCTGGAGACTTTTTCTTTTCTCGTCAGCGCAAGACCCGGATACAGGGAGTCTGAGCTGGAGAAAAAGATTGAAAGCTTTCGTCAGCGATACGGGACCAGCGTTGAGAAGCTGCTCATGGAAATGCCGGATGTATCTTCAACGGATATCCGCAGTTTCTGCAGCAGAGGGCTGCCGCTGACCGGTAAGGTTCCGGAAAAAGTAGAAAGGTATATCAGTGAACACGGACTCTATAAAAAGCTATATTGAGAAGAACTTCTCCGAGAAGCGCAAGATCCATACTGAAGGAGTACGTCAGACAGCTGTGAAACTGGCTGAAAAATACGGAGCAGATGTGGAGAAGGCGGAAACCGCCGCTCTGTTTCATGATATGTTTCGTGGAGTCCCTGAGGATGCGCTCAACTATTATGTGAAGCATCTGGATCTGGACCGGAAATATATGAACAACTGCAACCTGGCTCACGGCAAGATAGCAGCTGTCATCATGAAGAGGGATTACGGAATAGAGGACGAGGACATTCTCAATGCGGTCAGCTATCATACCACAGGCAGACCGGGCATGTCCCTTCTTGAAAAAATCATCTACATTGCAGATGCCATCGAGCCTGCAAGAAACTATCCGGGCGTCGCATCCCTGCGGGAGGCGGCATGGCGGGATCTGGACGAGGCATGTCTCTTATCTCTGACGAGAACTATCGACTATGTGACAGGTCAGGGAAATTATCTGGATACGGATACTCTGGATGCCAGAGATTATTTTATACAACAGAAGGAGAATTTGAATGGATAATAAAAGTTTTGCATTGCTTGCCGCAAAGACACTGGACAGCAAAAAGGCAGCCGACATCGTCGTCATCGACATCAGCGAGAAATCCTCTTTTGCCGACTACCTGGTTATAGCCTCCGGTAATTCCGAACGGCAGGTGCAGGCGCTGGTGGACGATGTGGAAGACCAGTTCGCCAAAGAAGGACTTTTAGTAAAGAGCATTGAGGGAAAGCAGAATTCAGGCTGGGTTCTGATGGATTTCGGCGATATCATCGTCAACGTCTTTACCCGGGAGACCAGAGAAAAATATAATATCGAAAAGGTGTGGGGAGACTGCAGCTTTTTAGACTTGGAGGCGTAAGCAAGAAATGAAAGAAAAGTATAATTTCAAAGAGATCGAAACCAAATGGCAGAAATACTGGCGCGAAAACAACTCTTTCAAAACTGTGGAAGACGAAAGCAGGGAAAAATATTACGTACTTGAGATGTTCCCTTATCCATCAGGAAAGCTTCACATGGGGCATGTCAGAAACTATTCCATCGGCGATGTGGTGGCAAGATGCAAAGCCATGCAGGGATACAACGTGCTCCATCCGATGGGATTCGACTCCTTTGGTCTTCCTGCGGAAAATGCCGCCATCAAACACGGCGTCGCTCCGGGAAAATGGACCTGGGACAATATTCATGAGATGGAAACGCAGCTGGAACAGCTGGGACTTTCCTATGACTGGGACAGAGAAGTGCAGACCTGCAGTCCGGACTACTACAAGTGGATGCAGTGGATCTTCATCCAGTTCTACAACAAGGGACTTGCATACAAGAAGGAAAACCCTGTAAACTGGTGTCCGAGCTGCCAGACAGTACTGGCAAACGAGCAGGTCGTAGACGGATGCTGTGAGAGATGCAAATCTCCGGTCGGCAAAAAGAATCTGTCACAGTGGTATCTGAAGATCACAGATTACGCAGACAGGCTTCTTGACAATCTGGACAAGCTGGAAGGATGGCCTGACAAGGTCAAGACCATGCAGAGAAACTGGATCGGCAAATCCATCGGTGCCGAGATAGATTTCAAGATAGATGAGACAGACAAGGTCATGAGAGTATTCACCACCCGTGCGGATACTCTGTTCGGCGTTACTTACATGGTTATGGCGCCTGAGCATCCATATGTCATGGAACTGGTCAAAGGCACAGAATACGAGGCTCCTGTTCTGGAATATCTGGATAAGGTTCAGCACATGAATGATATCGAGAGAACTTCCACCACCAATGAGAAAACAGGCGTATTCATCGGCAGATATGCGGTAAATCCGGTCAACGGCAAGAAGGTACCTATCTTCATTTCCGACTACGTACTCATGGGCTACGGCACCGGCGCCATCATGGCTGTACCGGCCCATGACCAGAGAGACTTCGACTTTGCAAAGAAGTTTGATCTGGAGATCATTCCGGTCGTTGATTCCGGAGATCCGGCCATCGATGTGAACAATCTGACCGAAGCTTTTGCTGCAGAAGGCACCATGATCAACTCCGGAAAGTTCGACGGCATGAACAACAGACAGGCCATCGGCGAGATGATCGAGTGGCTGGACGAGCAGGGAATCGGAAAGAAGACTGTCAACTACAGACTGCGTGACTGGCTCATCTCCAGACAGAGATACTGGGGAACTCCTATTCCTATGATCTACTGTGACGAATGCGGATGGGTGCCTGAAAAAGAAGAAAATCTGCCTGTACTGCTTCCAACAGACGTTGAATTTACCGGAAAGGGAGAGTCTCCTCTGACCACATCGAAATCCTTTGCTGAATGCTCCTGTCCAAGATGCGGCAGAAAGGCGAAGAGAGAGATGGACACAATGGATACCTTCCTGGATTCCTCATGGTATTTCCTGAGATACTGCGACCCGAAGAACGAAGAAGAAGCTTTCAATAAGGAAAAAGCCGACTACTGGATGGATGTGGATCAGTACATCGGCGGTGTGGAACACGCAATTCTTCACCTGATGTATGCGAGATTCTTCCAGATGGCTCTGTATGATCTGGGCCTGACAAAATATGAAGAGCCTTTCAGAAATCTGCTTACCCAGGGCATGGTGAACAAGGACGGAAAGAAGATGAGCAAATCTCTGGGCAACGTGGTAAGCCCGGAAGAGATCATCGAAAAGTACGGCGCAGATACTGCCCGACTGTTCATCCTGTTCGCAGCGCCGCCTGAAAAGGAACTTGACTGGTCCGATGCAGGTGTGGAAGGCAGCTACAGATTCCTCAACCGTGTATACCGTCTTGTCTACGATTTCAGCGAGAAATGGACAGGCGGACAGCAGGAATACGAAATCAGAACCGAAGCTGACAAAGAGCTGAACTATGTTCTCAACACCACAATCAAGAAGGTTACAGACGACGTAGGCGGCAGATTCAGCTTCAACACAGCGATCAGCTCCATCATGGAACTGGTCAACGAACTCTACAGATATAAAGAACTTGAAGATGCAAACCAGGCCTTCATGAAAAAGGCAATCGATACACTGGTTACGATCCTTTCACCGTTCACGCCGCACATCTGCGAAGAGATGTGGGAGCACCTGGGCTATGACCAGTCCCTGACAAGGGTTCCATGGCCTTCTTATGATGAAAAGGCTCTTGTAAGAGATACGGTGGAAATCGTTGTACAGATTAACGGAAAAGTAAAGGAAAAACTCAATGTTGCCAGTGACCTTACAAAGGAAGACCTGGAAAAGACTGCTCTTTCAAGTGACAAGGTTAAAGCCCTGATCGACGGTAAGAATGTTGTCAAAGTCATTGCCGTCCCTAAGAGGCTTGTAAATATTGTTATTAAGTAAAGGGGAGAATATGAGAGATTACAACAGCAAGAAGCCGCCTGCGAAAAAGGTGGCTGTCAAGAGACCGCAGGCTAAGGAAGTGCAGCCTGCAAAAAAGGCTGCAAAGAATTCCGCACCGGTGAAACCGCAGGCTAAAAAAGCGAAAGCTGCCAAGGCGGTCAAACCGGCAAAACCTGTGAAAAAACAGGCGAAAAAGGCGGAAAACCTGAAGGTGATTCCGATTGGCGGTCTCAACGAAATCGGTAAGAATCTGACCGTGCTCGAATATAAGGATCAGATTCTTCTCATCGACTGCGGCATGACTTTTCCGGAAGATGAGATGTACGGAATCGACGTTGTCATTCCGGATTTCAGCTATCTGGTGAAGAATGCGGCAAAGATAGTCGGTATGGTGATCACTCACGGTCATGAGGACCACATAGGAGGTGTCCCGTACCTGCTGAAACAGATCAATGTTCCCATCTACGGCACGCGGCTGACACTGGGACTGATCGAAAACAAACTGAAGGAACACGGCCTGAGAGCCGATTTCCATATCATCAAAGCCGGAGAAAAGTTCAAGGTCGGCGAATTCAAGGTGGAAGCGATCAGAACGACCCATTCCATTGCTGACGCAATCTGTCTGTATATACAGACTCCGGCGGCAACGCTGTTCCACACAGGCGATTTCAAGATTGACTACACGCCCATCGACGGAGAACCCATCGACCTTGGAAAATTCGCTGAAATCGGAAGAAAAGGCGTTGATCTGATGCTGGCAGACAGCACCAATGTTCTGAGAAAGGGCTTCACCCCTTCGGAACGCAGAGTGGGAGAGACACTGGACGGCATCTTTGCCCAGGCAAAGGGAAGAATCATCATCGCCACATTCTCTTCCAACGTCCACAGAGTCCAGAAGATTGTGGAGCTGGCGGTCAAGTACAACAGAAAAGTCGCAGTTTCCGGCAGGAGCATGGACAATGTGGTTACCCTCGCAACCGAGCTGGGATATCTTCATTTTCCGGCCGGGGCATATGTGGAACTGAACAAGACAAAGAACATTCCTGACAGTCAGCTGGTCATCATCACTACGGGAAGCCAGGGCGAACCGATGTCAGCTCTGACCCGCATGGCCAACAACGAGCACCGCAATGTGAAGCTGAAAAAGGGAGACATGGTCATTTTCTCATCTTCACCGGTACCGGGCAATGAGAAGACTGTCACCAGCGTGGTAAACAAACTGTACGAGAAGGAAGTCGAGGTCATTTACAATGATATCGCTGACATTCATGTATCGGGACACGCCTGTCAGGAGGAGCTGAAACTGATTCATACTCTGATCAAACCGAAGTTCTTCATGCCTGTTCACGGTGAGCACCGTCATCTGGTGCAGCATGCCAGACTGGCAGAATCCATAGGAATGAAGAAAGACAGGATATTTATCCTGTCAAACGGTGATCAGCTGACGGTGGACAAACGCAATGCAAACATGTTCAAGAATGTGGTCAGCGCAGAGGATGTGCTGGTGGACGGTCTGGGCGTAGGCGATGTAGGCAACATCGTGCTGCGGGACAGAAAACTTCTGTCCGAATCAGGACTGATCATCGTGGTGGCAGCCATAGACCGGGCCAGCGGCGAGGTCATCAGCGGACCGGATATCGTATCCCGCGGCTTCGTCTATGTCCGTGAAAACGAGGATCTGATCAAAGATGCCAGAAATATCGCAGGCGCCGCCCTGGAGAAGAGTCTGGAGGCGGGAAACCGGGACTGGAGCGGAATCAAGAATCAGGTCCGGGAAGAGCTGAGAAAATTCATCTTCCGCAAGACCAAGAGAAACCCGATCATCCTGCCTATTTTCCTGGATGTGTGATTCAATAACGGAGGTACTGACAGATGAATGTATATGACCAGGCCCACGGCCTTGCAAAAGCAATAAGAGAATCGGAAGAGTACAAACAGTATGATCAGCTGAAAAAGCTGGTAGACCAGAATCCTGAACTCTCTGAGATGCTGAAGAATTTTCAGACCAGACAGTTCGAAGCCCAGGCAAAGCAGATGATGGGAGAGCAGGTCGGACCTGAGGTGATGCAGCAGGTGCAGGAACTGTACCAGATCGTTGCAAAGGATCCTCTGGCCGCTCAGTATCTGCAGGCGCAGATGCGTTTCCAGCTGATGATGAACGATGTAGTCCAGATCCTGGGCGAAGTGATGGGTCTGCCGAATATGCAGATGCAATAAATCAGTTGAAACACATACCGATATGGGGTATAATAAAAACATGAATATGCAGTGCTGCCGCCGGCAGTATACGAAGAAATAATAAGAAAGTGAGAATAGAACCATGATTTATGCAGGCGATTTTAGAAAAGGTGTTACTTTTGAAATTAACGGTGAACCGCATGTAGTACTGGATTTCCAGCACGTTAAGCCGGGCAAGGGAGCTGCGTTTGTCAGAACCAAATACAAGAACATTCTTACCGGAGCAACCAGAGAAGAAGCTTTCAATCCTGATGACAAGTTCCCGAAGGCTCATATCGAGACCAAGGTGATGCAGTATCTGTACAATGACGGAGAGCTGTACTATTTCATGGATAAGGACTCCTATGATCAGATTCCTATCAGCCAGGACCAGGTCGAAGACGCTATGAAGTTCCTGAGAGAGAATGACGACGCAACCATCAAATTCTACAAGGGCAATCCGTTCCTGGTAGAAGCTCCGAACTTTGTCGATCTGGTTGTTACAGAGACTGAGCCCGGAGTCAAAGGCAACACTGCAACCAACGTTACCAAGGCTGCTACCGTGGAAACCGGTGCGGTTATCCAGGTTCCTATCTTCATTGAAGAAGGCGAGAGAATCCAGATCGATACAAGAACCGGGGATTATATGGGCAGATCCAAATAAACGGTCTGAATCAGGCAGAAATAACATGCATTTTACAAAGGGGCGTTATATGCGTCCCTTTCCGAATATCAGGACCATATGAGAATAAATGAGGTAGAATATGAAGAAACTTGCAGAGAACAGACTGATTCTGGTTCTCATCATCATCCTGGCAGTCATTCTGATCCTCTTTGCAGGGGGAATGCTATACATGAACAGCCTGGATACAGCCTTTGACAGTTCCAGAACAGATACGCAGATCATAACCATAGAAGCGGGATCCACCACAGAAGATATCGGACAGCAGCTGGAGGATGCGGGTATCATCGAAGATGCAGGCAAATTCAAATATTATTCAAAATTCAAAGGGTATGACAGCAGGTATCAGGCAGGAACCTACGCACTGGCTCCTTCCATGAAGCTTTCTGAAATCGCAGAGATCATCATCAGCGGCAAAACCAACAGCATGACCTTCACGATTCCGGAAGGCTATACCATCTATCAGACCGCGGAGAAACTTTCCGATGAGGGACTTGTGGACAGGTCCGTATTCGAGGATCTTCTGGTCAGCGGAAAATTTGATGATGACTATGATTTTCTGAAGAAAGCGCAGAGCGGAAAGAATCATCTGGAGGGCTATCTTTTCCCTGATACATACACGATCGAGTACGGCGCAGATGAAGAAGCGATCATCAGGATCATGCTGGATCACTTCGACGAAGTATTCAGCGACGAATACGAGAGCCGGGCAGAGGAGATGGGATATTCCATCAACGATATTCTGACTGTGGCGTCTATCATCGAACGGGAATGCCAGGTCGACGATGAACGGGCCAAGGTGGCCAGCGTCATCTACAACCGGCTGGATAAGGGAATGGCGCTGCAGATGTGTTCTACAGTCCAGTATGTCCTGGGAAAACAGAAGGAGAGTCTGACTGATGCGGATACACGTATCGAATCTCCGTACAATACCTATATCAACGAGGGACTTCCTCCGGGACCGATCGCATGTCCGGGTGCAGCATCCATCAGAGCGGCTCTTTATCCGGAAGATACGGATTATCTGTACTTTGTTGTCAGCGAAAAGCTGGACGGTACACAGAACTTCTCTTCAAGCTACGATCAGTTTCTGAAGGACAAGGATGCATACTACAAAGCCCTGGAGGAGGCTGAAGAATGAACATAACCAATGATCTCGTCACAGAGTATATACAGGGATATTACAGGCCTCTGACCCGGGAGCTTGCAGAACTGAGAGAGATCGGTGAACGGGATCGGGTTCCCATCATCCTGAAGGAGACGGAGATGGTTCTGGACCTGCTTCTGTCCCTGAAGAAGCCACGCAGAATTCTGGAGATAGGTACGGCCATTGGCTATTCCTCTCTGTATTTTGCACTGAAATGCCCGGATGCGGAGATATACACCATAGAAAAAGATGAGATTGCTGTCTATGCCGCCAGAGCCAATATCGATGCATTCGGTATGGAAAAAAGAATACATTCCCTTCTGGGAGACGGACAGGAGCAGACACAGAAACTGGCCGATTCAGGCATATGCGGCTTTGACTTTGTATTCATCGACGCAGCCAAGAGCCACTACAGGCGTTTTCTTGACGCAGCCCTGGATGTGTGCAGCGACGGTGCGCTCATCGTCAGCGACAACATCCTGCAGAAAGCCATGACTGTATCTGATTCCTACGATCCCCAGAACAGGCATAAGACCAACATAAGAAAAATGCGAGAATATGTGGACTGCATCACATGCAGCCGTGAACTGCAGACCTCACTGATGAGTGTCGGAGACGGCCTGGCAGTGTCCATATACAGAGGAGAAAATGGATAGAGAACAATTTGAACTGCTTGCTCCGGCAGGCGATCTGGAAAAACTGAAGGCGGCCGTGATCTACGGCGCCGATGCCGTGTATTTCGGCGGAGAGATGTTCTCCCTGAGAGCCGGAGCCGGAAACCTTACAATAGACGAAATGAGAGAAGGCGTGGCCTTTGCTCATGAAAGAGGCGCGAGATGTTACCTGACAGTCAACATCTTTGCTCACAACGAAGATATACAGCCGCTCAGGGAGTATCTGAACCAGGTCAGAGAAGTCGGGATCGACGCATTCATCGTATCTGATCCGGGCGTCATCGATCTGATTCAGGAGATCATTCCCGGTGCGGAAATCCACCTGAGCACACAGGCCAATATGACCAATTACAGAACTGCCTCTTTCTGGCACAGGCTGGGAGTCAGGAGGCTTGTTCTTGCGAGAGAGCTGACTCTGGAAGAAATCAGGGAGATAAGAGAGAATATTCCGGAAGACATGGAACTGGAGGCTTTTGTACACGGTGCAATGTGCATATCCTATTCCGGCCGTTGTCTTCTCAGCAACTTCATGATCGAAAGAGACGCCAACAGAGGCATGTGCGCCCACCCCTGCAGGTGGAAATATGCTCTGGTGGAGGAAAAAAGACCCGGTGAGTACTATCCGGTGGAGGAGGATGACAGGGGAACCTATATCCTCAATTCCCGTGATCTGTGCATGATCGAACATATTCCTGAAATCGTGCAGAGCGGCATCATGAGCGCAAAAATCGAGGGAAGGATGAAGAGCGTTTTCTATGTGGCTACCATTGTACATGCCTACAGACAGGCCATCGACGCATATTTTGCCGACCCTGAGAATTACGTGTTTGATCCCCGGTGGCTCACCGAACTGAAAAAGGTAAGTCACAGAGAATTTACGACAGGTTTCTTTTTCAATCAGCCCACCAACAAGGATCAGAACTATCAGACCAGCGCCTACACCAGAGACTACAGCTTTACCGGCATCGTCAGAGACTATGATCCGGATACAGGCCTTGCTCTGGTCGAGCAGCGGAACAAAATGTCTGTCGGTGAGGAGATTGAGATATTCGGTCCGGACATTCCGTTCTTCACACAGACCCTTTCCTGCATGTACGATGCGGAAAGCGGAGAGAAGGTGGAATCCGCACCTCATCCTCAGCAGATGCTCAGAATTCCCATGGACAGACCTGTAAAACCTGATTATATCCTGAGAAAGAAAAAAGGAGAGTGATTTTCAGATGATTTCTGACCCCTTACGATATACTTTAATCGCAGTGATAATCCTGCTGAACGGTATTATCGTGCTGTCCAACACAGCCATGAACACCGTCAGCCGAAACAGAATACGTCAGCTGGCCGATGAAGATGAGCGTGCCGCAAGGCTTCAGAAGCTGCTGGAGCAGCCTACCCGGTACAGATTCACAAACCGGCTGCTCAGCTACGTCTTTATCGCAGCAGGACTGTATTTCACCATAGATCTGCCGCAGCAGGATATTCTTTCCATTGCAGTATACGTGACCGCTACAGTAACCTTCAGCGAATTCTTCACCAGAAAACTGGCCATGCAGCACAGCGAGGCCATCGCCCTGAGCATGTCAGCCATGCAGAAATTCCTGGTCGTCCTTCTGTATCCTTTTGTGGTGCTGCTTACCCTGATCGCCAATCTTTTTCTGAAGCTGTTCCGCCAGAAAACGGATATTCAGTACAGCGGCTATTCTGAAGAACAGGTCATGTCCATACTGGAAGTGGGTCAGCAGAGCGGGGAGATCAAGGAGGAAGGCAAGAAGATGATCAACAGCATCTTCCAGTTCGATGACGAACTGGCCTACGAGATCATGACTCCGAGAACGGACGTTTTCCTGATCGATATCAACGATCCGACAGAGGAATATCTGGATGAACTGATGGAACTCCGCTATTCACGTATTCCTGTATGTGAGGATGAGACCGACAACATCATCGGCATCCTCCATATCAAAGATTATCTGATCAAAGCCAGAGAGGCCGGTTTTGACAAGGTGGATATCCGCTCTATTCTGCGGAAACCGTATTTTGTACCCGAAACAAAGAATATCGACTCTCTGTTCTTTGAACTTCAGATAGAGAAACAGCATATAGCCATCCTCATCGACGAGTACGGCGGATTCAGCGGCATCGTCACCATGGAGGACATCATTGAAGAAATCGTAGGCGACATCGATGACGAATATGACGAAGAAGAGCACATCATAACAAAGATTGACGATAATTGTTATATTGTAGATGGAGATGTGGCCCTCGATGACCTGAATGAGGAAGCGGGAACGGATCTGGAATCCGAGTCCAGCGAAACAATCGGCGGTTTTATCATCGACATTCTGGGTGAGATTCCTGAAGAGGGAGATGAAAACAGAGACATAGAATTTGAAAAATATCTGTTCACCGTTTTATCCGTCAAGGAAAGACGTATTGAAAAGGTCAGAATTCAGATCCGTCAGGAGGAAGATGACGAAGAAGAGGACACAGAAGAATCGTGATGAGGAAGTCAGAAGATGAAGAACAGTAAGCATCTTACAATCGGAATACTTGCACATGTGGACGCCGGAAAGACAACTCTTTCTGAAGCTGTCCTTTATCTCAGCGGCATCACCAGGTCTCTCGGAAGAGTTGACCATGGTGATGCTTTTCTTGATACCTACGATCTGGAAAAGGAGAGAGGAATCACCATTTTCTCCAAACAGGCGGTATTTGAACTGGCCGGCAGGCAGATCACCCTGCTGGACACGCCCGGTCATGCTGATTTTGCAGCGGAAATGGAGCGTACTCTGCGGGTGATGGATTACGGAATTCTGGTGATCAGCGGCCCTGACGGCGTGACCGGACAGGTGAAGCTGCTCTGGCACCTGCTTGAGCTCTACCGGATCCCTGTTTTCACCTTTGTAAACAAAATGGACCAGCCGGGCACATCTCTGGAATCCGTCATGGACGAACTGAACACGAAGCTGGACGAACACATGATCCTCTTTGACAGAAAGGATGAAGTCTTCTACGAGAAGGCTGCCCTCTGCGACGAGGCCGCTCTGGAGGAACTCCTTTCCGGCGGCCTTGTCAGTGATGATAAACTGACAGATCTCATAGCTGAGAGAAAGCTCTTTCCTGTTTTCAGCGGAAGCGCACTGAAGATGGAAGGCGTGGAGGAACTTATCGACGGACTGTCCCGGCATACGAAGGAAAAGGCCTGGCCTGAAGACTTCGGAGCCAGAGTGTACAAGATCAGCAGAGATGAACAGGGCAGCCGTCTGACTCATATGAAGCTTACCGGCGGCAGCCTGCATGTCCGTGAAACCATAGGGGATCAGAAGATCACACAGATCCGCATCTATAACGGCGCCCGTTTCCAATCCGTCGATTCTGCGGAAGCAGGCATGATCTGCGCAGTCTGCGGACTGGACAACACTTTCAGCGGGCAGGGACTGGGTGCAGAAGACGACGGAGGCAGACCAGAACTTGACACCATTCTTTCTTATCAGGTTCTTCTCCCTTCTGGAGCGGACCCTGTGAAGGTCTACCAGGATTTCTGCCACCTGGAAGAAGAGATTCCTGAACTTCATGTGGTCTGGAACAGTCAGACAAGAGAGATACAGCTCCAGCTCATGGGGCAGGTTCAGATGGAAATCCTGCAGCATCTTGTTCAGGAACGGTTCGGCATGGAAATCGGTTTCGGACAGCCTTCTATCAGCTATAAGGAGACGATCCGGGACAAAGCGGAGGGCGTGGGTCATTTCGAGCCGCTGCGCCATTATGCGGAGGTCCACCTGATTCTGGAGCCTCTGCCGTCAGGAAGCGGCCTGGTCTTTGACACCTGCTGCAGCGAAGACAGTCTGGACCGCAACTGGCAGAACCTGATTCTGACTCATCTTGCAGAAACAGACCATCCGGGTGTGCTTACAGGCGCTCCGATCACGGATATGAAGATCACCATCGCAGCAGGAAAGGCCCATGTGAAGCATACGGAAGGCGGTGATTTCCGGGAGGCGACCTACCGGGCAGTCCGCCACGGTCTGCGCAGAGCGGAGAGCATTCTGCTGGAGCCTTACTACGACTATTATCTGGAGGTACCCTCTGATCTGACCGGAAGAGCCATGAGCGATCTGCAGCATCTGACCGGTTCCTGCGGGCAGCCGGAAACCTGCGGCGATATGGCAGTTCTGACAGGGCGTGCCCCTGTGGCAGCCATGAACGGGTACGGTGCAGAAGTCTCGTCCTATACGAAAGGCTGCGGCAGCCTGCAGCTGACCTATGCAGGATATTTCCCGTGCCATAACAGCAAAGAGGTCATCGAGGCAGCGGGTTACGATCCTGACAGGGATGTGCAGCGTCCCTGCGGCTCTGTGTTCTGCGACCGCGGAGGTTCTGTGACCGTTCCGTGGCAGGATGTGGAGGCTCATATGCATCTGCCTGCCGTTCTTAAGACAGGAAAGTCTGCAGCTGAAGAAGCCGTCTTCCGGACCGGAAGCAGGAATTACTCTGATGAGGAGCTGGAGGCCGTTTTCAGGCAGACCTACGGAATCAGCAAACGAGATCAGAACCGCTTTAAAAAGAGCGCCCGTGTGGTTGCGGCCGATCCGGCTGACAGATATCCGAAGGTAAAAAGCGGCTTCAATGACAGCCGTCTGGAACAGATACTCCTGATCGACGGATACAATGTCATATTCGCGTGGGAAGAGCTGAAGGAGATGTCCAGCCTGAATCTGGAAGCGGCCAGAAGCCTTCTGATCGAGACGCTGCAGAACTATCAGGGTTATACCGGAGAGAACATGATCCTGGTCTTTGACGGATACAAAAAACCAGGAAATGCGGGTACTTTCGAAAAAATCGGCAATCTGTCCGTGGTCTTCACCAGGGAAGGAGAGACCGCCGATCAGTATATAGAAAAATACGTGCTGGAGCATGTGAAAAAGCAGCGTATCACCGTTGCCACATCGGACGGCCTCGAGCAGATGATGATATTCGGTCAGGGAGCCCTTCGCATGCCTGTCCGTGAGCTCAGGGACCGGATCATAAACGCAGCCGAAGAGATACGTGAAAAATACATTGGCAAATGATGCAGGAGGTGAATTGCACATGGAAAATATTGTACTTCGAAGAGCAGAAGAATCCGATATGAATGAAATCATGGAGTTTCAGGTTCAGGTCTTTACCGGAGAACAGGATATCCCGGAGGATATCGTTCTCGCTGCCGGAAAAGAATGTCTGTGGTGGGTCGCTGCCGACGAGGACACTATTGCAGGTATTCTGGCCTCCTGGGTCGAGGACGGGCAGAGACACATGGGCCGTTTTGCAGTAAGACCTGCATACCGGGGCAGACACATCGGCACCGCTCTTACCAGATATGCCCTGGATGATCTCTTTGCACAGGGAGAGGACTGCTTTTATGTGGAAGCCCGGGATGCAACGGTCAGAATCATCAGCGCCTTCGGTGCAAAGGCTGTGGGCGAGCCTTTTGAGTTCTACAAGGGAACCGTGACCCCTATGATCCTCTGCAGGGAGGATTACATATCCCGCTGATGCTGTTCAATACTGAAAGCCCCCAGCCTCGGAGCGTTCTCGCTTTCTGACAATGCTTTTTGCAAAAATTGTAAAATTGCACTTTATTTTT
>JBJESV010000085.1:0-7706 GCA_051882975.1 Emergencia sp. | reverse complement strand
GAAGCACAGCGGTGATCTCGTCTTCCACGCCTTCGTTGAGAGCGATATAGGGGAGTTCTGGAAGATCGGTGATCGGAAAACTCTCCAGACATGCATGGGGATCGTCCACAGCAAAGATACTGACGATGGGGTCACGGAGAAGGAATTCCGCGTCCAGCTCCCGGTCTGTCGGATATTTGACAAAGCCGATATCGACACGTCCGCTGGCGATCCACTCTTCGATCTGGGCGTTGGTGCCGTGGAGCAGCTCGAAGCGAATTCCGGGATATTCGGCCTGGAACTTTTTGATCATGCCGGGAAGCCACTGGGCTGAAACACTGTTGAAGGTGCCGATGCGGATCAGGCCGGCTTTCAGACCGTTCAGTTCATTGACAAGTTCCTCCAGGTGATACTGATCATAAAGGACTTTCCGGATATGAGGGAGAAGAATCTGACCTTCCGCTGTCAGCTGTACGCCGTTTCTGTCCCGGCGCAGCAGTTTCAGAGAAAACTGATCCTCCAGAGCGTTGAGAGCACGGGTCAGACCGGACTGGGTATAGCCCAGTTCCTCCGCGGCCTGGGTCAGCGTGCCTGCCTCCAGGGCTCTGATCAGAGCCTCGTATTGAGAAACATTCATATACTCTCTCCTTTCTCCCGCCTCGGACGGCAGTCTCAGACGGCGCAGATACTGCATCTGCAGAAAAACTATGCTGAATATTCATGGAAAATACGATAAAGATGCGGATGAATGAGTCCGCCATGAGATATATTATATACCACAGTCATGAAAAAGCAACAGCGGAAAAGGTTGACATTTTCCAGAGATAGAGATAATATAACAGAAGAATAATAATATTAAACCTATATATAAAGTAGGTAAAAAACCGGTTCTCTGGGAGACAGATGATGCTGCTTCGGTCCGGCAGAAAACCATCTTTCTGTGTGTTTTTCACGCTTTGGAGCCTGTTTCCGGCAACAGAAACCTTGATAATCAGTTTAAAAAATGATAAAATATATTATTAACGACCAACTATAATATAAATTATACGGAAAGAAGAAGAAGAAATGAACAATAAAAAATTCGATGGAGTATATTATCCGGTGAGAGAAATCACCGACATGAAAGATATGATTGTCAAGAGCGGGGAACTGTTCAGAGACAGAGCGGCATATCTCCAGAAGGACAAACCGGGCGGAACCTTCCAGCCGGTTACCTACGGAAGATTCAGAGACGAGATGGATGCCCTGGGAACCAGGCTTCTGGATCTGGGACTGAAGGGAAAGAAGATCGCGGTTATCGGAGAGAGCTGCTATCAGTGGATCATGACATATTTTGCAGTGGTCTGCGGCGTGGGCGTAATCGTGCCTCTGGATAAGAATCTGCCGGAAGAGGAGATCAAAAATCTGATCAGACGTTCCGGCGCCAGCGCGCTGGTATACACCAGGCGCAGCGAGAAGAGCATCCGGCCGCTTTTCGAGGAAAGATATGATCTGGAATATTTCATATCCATCGGCGCAGAAGAACATACAGAGGAGGTTCTGTCCTTTACAAAGCTGATCAGTGAAGGAGAGAAGCTGCTGAAGGACGGTATCAGAGACTACGTGGATGCAGACGTGGAGCCTGACGAGCTGGCCACCCTGATGTTCACATCCGGAACCACAGGCATGGCCAAAGGTGTTATGCTGAGCCACAGAAACATCGTGTCCAACGTCTACAGCATGTCCAAACTGGTCATCGTGCCGGAGGGCACCATCGTCCTTTCCGTGCTGCCGATTCATCATGCCTACGAATTCACATGTGATATCTGCACGTCGTTCTATCAGGGCGGAACGGTAGCCATCTGTGAAGGTATTAAATACATCATGAAGAATATGAATGAGGTGAAGGCCAACATCATGCTTGGCGTCCCTCTCGTATTTGAGAAGATGTACAAAGGCATGTGGAAACAGGCTGAGAGCAGAGGCGAGGCGGAAAAGCTGAGAAGCGCCATCGATCTGTCCAGAAAGATGAAACTCTACAACAACCAGAAGCTGATGAAAAAGCTTTTCAAGGCGATTCATCAGAATTTCGGCAACAATATCAGTCTGTTTATCGCAGGCGGAGCAGCCGCAGATCCGAAAGTTATAGAGGATTTCGAAGCAATGGGCTTCCCTATGATGCAGGGCTACGGCATGAGCGAATGCGCTCCGATCATCGCGGTAAATCAGGACCGCTACAGCAAGGCCGCATCGGTGGGAAAACCGATGCCGGGAACCCAGGTGAAGATCATGAATCCTGACGAGGACGGCGTAGGCGAGATCGTCTGCAAGAGTGACTCCGTCATGCTGGGATACTACGAAAATCCGGAAGCAACCGCAGAAGTGCTGAAGGACGGCTGGCTCTATACAGGAGATCTGGGATACTTCGATGAGGACGGATTCCTTTATCTGACCGGACGGAAAAAGACGGTCATCGTCACCAAGGGAGGAAAGAATATCTTCCCTGAGGAAGTCGAGACTGTTCTCATGGAAAATGAGCTGATCCAGGAGGTCGTCGTTTACGGAGCCGTGGACAGCAAAGTGGGCAACGTCATGGTCACTGCGGACATCTTCCCGAACTATCAGCTCCTGAAAGAACAGAAGGGTGACCTCAACAGCAGTGAGATTTACCACCTGTTCAGAGACATCGTCGATGAGGCCAACGGCAGGATGCCGGCCTACAAAGCGGTGAAGAGAGTCAATATCCGGGAAAAGGAATTCGATAAGACGACGACGGGAAAGATTAAACGGTACGGCAACGTGCCGACAGGCAATCAGGAAGAATCCGATGTGGAGATGGGCTATCAGCAGAAAAAGGAACTGGAAGTCAAACGGGCTGCAGCCTTTGTGAAAACTCTGGAGGAAAGCACAGATCCATATGTGAGATACAAGAAAAGCCGGCCGATCACAGACATCAAGAACATGTTTGAGACCAGCGCGGCTCTCTATGGAGACAACATCGCCTTCATGCAGAAATTCGGCAAGGATCAGCCGTACACCGGCATCACCTACAAAGAGGCTCTGGCCGATGTCAACGGTCTGGGCACCGCGCTGATCAACAGAGGACTGAAGGGAGAACGCATCGGTATCATCGGTGAGACCTGCTATCAGTGGGAGTCCAGCTACCTGGCCGTCATAGGCGGCGCCGGCATCGTGGTTCCACTCGACAAAGAACTCTCTGCCGGAGAACTGCAGCAGCTGATTGCTGATGCAGAGGTCTCCTGCGTTATATTCGGAAAGAAATTTGAGGATATGTTCAAGGCAATCAGAGCGGAGGGACAGACCAGACTCAGCACGCTGATAAGCTTTGATGCACCAGAGCACACGGAAGAGGTGCTCTCCTGGAAGGCCCTCATCGAAGAGGGAAAGAATCAGGTTGCCCAGGGTGACCGTCAGTTCCTGGATGCCGAGATCGACGGCGATGCCATGGCCGTACTCCTTTACACCTCCGGAACCACCGGAGTATCAAAGGGCGTCATGCTGAGTCACTACAACCTGGCCTTTGACCTGATGAGCGCACCGACCCTGATGGATGTGGGACCGTCAGACATCTTTTTCTCTGTCCTGCCGGTACATCACACCTATGAGTGCACCTGTGCGTTCCTGATGCCTCTGTATAAAGGCGCATCCATCGCATACTGCCAGGGACTGAAATACATTACGAAAAATCTGGAGGAAGTCAGACCGACCATGCTTCTGGGCGTGCCGGTTCTGATCGAGACCCTTTACAAGAAGATCTGGAAAAATGTGAGAGAAAAGGGCAAGGAAGCGACACTGAAGAGACTTCTTGCCGTCAGCCGCAGAACAAAGAGGATCGGACTGGATATCAGCAGGCCTTTCACAAAGGAGATTCTGGATGTTTTCGGCGGAAGACTCCGCGTGCTGATTTCCGGAGGTGCAGCCATCAATCCTGAGATCCTGCAGTTCTTCAACGATCTGGGCATCATCGCAGTGCAGGGATACGGCCTGACCGAATGCGCGCCGATGGCGGCTCTGAACCCGGATGTGCAGAAAGATATGCGCAACGAATCCGTGGGACATGTGATGCCGGGCATGGAGGTGAAGATCATCGACAGAGATGAAGACGGCATCGGTGAAATCTGCATCAGAGGCGCTAACGTGATGCTGGGCTACTACAACAACCCGGAGGCCACAGCGGAAGTCATCAGAGACGGATGGTTCCATACCGGAGATCTGGGCTATGTGGACGAGGAGAACTTCATCTACATCACAGGACGCAAGAAGAACGTCATCATCACAAAGAACGGCAAGAACGTTTTTCCGGAGGAACTGGAATACCGTCTGAGCACTATCCCGTACATCGCGGAGAGCATGGTATGGGGCGCTGAAGGAGAAGACGGAACCAACGACACCACAATCATCGCCACAGTTACAGTGAGCGCAGAAGATATCATAGAGAAACTTGGAGAAAACTATACTGAGGAGGAAGCGAGGGATCTGATCTGGGAAGAAGTTGACAAGGTCAACGAAGAACTTCCCTACTATAAAAAGATCAAACATGTCAGAATCAGAAAAGCGGATTTTGACAAGACCACAGGAAAGAAGATCAAGAGATTCGTTGAATCCAACAAAGATGCCGAGCAGTAAAAGACTGCAGAGTCGCAGTCCGTTGACAAACGTAAGGATATAGAGTATAATATTGCGGCAATCGGCATTACCTGAAAGGAGATTGAGATATGTCAGAAGAAATACTTCTAACCCAGGAGGGTTATGACAAACTGGAAGCAGAGAGAGATGAGCTGGTATCCGTCAGAAGAAAGGAAGTTTCCGAAAGACTGAAGGAAGCGATTTCCTACGGCGACCTTTCTGAAAACGCTGAGTACGATGCGGCGAAGAACGAACAGGCAGAGCTGGAGGAGAGAATCCACAAGCTGGAAACCATGATGAGAAACGCAAAGATCATCAACGAGGATGAGGTTTCAGGAGATCATGTCAATGTTGGTCTGACCGTAACCGTCAGAGATACAGATAACGATGAGGAGCTGCAGTTCGTCATCGTCGGCTCCACAGAAGCAGATCCGTTCGCTGTACCTGCCAGAATTTCCAACGAGTCCCTGGTGGGTAAAGGCCTGCTGGGCAAAGCCCTGGGTGAAGTGGCGGAAATCGTGGTTCCCGACGGGACTCTGCACTATAGAATTGAAGAAATATCCAGATAATATAAGGTGGTAAAGAAATGAGTACACAAGACAACAATGTGAATGTGAATCCGGAAGTGGAAGAACTTTCGGAAGAGAAGCTGAACGAACAGAGAATGATCCGGAGAGAGAAGCTGAAGAAGCTTCAGGAGGCTGGACGCAACCCGTTCCTGCAGGAAACATGGGACGTGACTGCACACAGCATGGACATCAAGGAGAACTTTGATGCCATGGAGGACCAGGAGGTCTCCTGTGCAGGCAGAATCATGGCCATGAGAAAGATGGGCAAGATGGCCTTCGCTGACATTCAGGATAAACAGGGAAGAATCCAGTGCGTCGTCAAGAGAGACGATATCGGCAAGGAAGAGTACGACTGGTTCAAGACCTATGATATTGGAGATATCATAGGTGTAGAGGGTACCGTGTTCAGAACCAAGGCCGGTGAGATCTCCATTCAGGTGCAGAGGCTGGTGCTTCTTTCCAAGTCGCTGCAGGTTCTGCCGAACAAATGGCACGGCCTGAAGGATACGGACATCAGATACAGACAGAGATATGTGGATCTCATCGTCAATCCGGAAGTAAGAGAAATGTTCTACAAGAGATCGACCATCATCCACGAGATCAAGAGAGTTCTGGAAGAGGATTACGGTTTCCTGGAAGTCGACACTCCGATTCTGACAACCATCGCAGGCGGCGCCAATGCGAGACCGTTCAATACGCACCACAATACGCTGGATCTGGATATGAAACTGCGTATTTCCAACGAGCTCTTCCTGAAGAGATGTATCGTCGGCGGTCTGGACAGAGTCTATGAGATGGGCAAGATGTTCCGCAACGAAGGCATGGACAGAAACCACAACCCTGAATTCACCTCCATGGAATGCTACATGGCCTACGGCAACATGGAAAGCGTCATGGATGTTACAGAACAGGTCATCTACAAGGCAGCCATGGCAGTGAACGGAACCCCGATCATCACCTATCAGGGCAAGCAGTTCGACGTGACTCCGCCTTGGAGAAGACTGGATATGACCGATGCGGTCAAGGAGATCACAGGCGTTGATTTCCACAAGATTGACACCGATGAGGAAGCGAGAGCGGCTGCCATCAAGTACGGAATGGACCCGGAAGATGTCAATGGCTGGACCCGCGGCAAGATTATCGCTGAGATGTTCGAGGATTACTGTGAGGACGTTCCGGGCTTCCTGGACGGACCTGTATTCGTAGTGGGACATCCGGTTGAAATCTCTCCTCTGGCAAAACGCGACCCGCAGGATCCGCGTATCACCAGGAGATTCGAAGGCTACATCAACGGCTGGGAAGTCTGCAATGCGTTCTCCGAGCTCAATGACCCGATCGACCAGTACGAGAGATTTGCCGAGCAGCAGAGACAGCTGGATACCGGCGAGGATGACGAGGCACATCCGATGGATATGGACTTCGTAAACGCTCTGGAAGTGGGTCTGCCTCCGACAGGCGGACTGGGCATCGGCATCGACAGAGTGATCATGCTGATTACCGATGCACCGAGCATCAGAGATATCATCCTGTTCCCGACAATGAAGCCGGAGAAATAGAAAAGCCGCACATTTCGTAAAAGCACGTATATTGCGGCAAACTGATCTGTATAAGAGACCTTGAAGAAAGAACGTTTTTCAAGGTCTTTTTTTTCTAAATTATTCTGCGACAAGCGCCTATAACATGTTATAAACTTATAAAAAATAAAAGTTTATAGTATAAATTCTATAAACTTGATTTTTTAAGAGGTTTGTGATATGATTCAAAGCGAAAGGTGGTGCTTTCTTTATGCAAAAAACAACGCTGCGAAAACGTGACCTCTATCTGAATCGAATTATCGCATTTCAAGATACAGAAATGATCAAGGTCATGACCGGTATCCGACGCTGTGGAAAATCCAGTTTGATGAAGCTGATGGCGGAGCATTTGCGGGATACTGGAGTGACGGATGACCAAATTATCGAAATGAACTTTGAGTCTATGAGTATTCCGGATATGGACGCAAGAGGATTTTACGAATATGTCAAAGCGCGCATTTGCCCGGATAAACGGACATACCTCTTTTTTGACGAGGTGCAGAAGGTGCGTGGTTGGGAAAATGCGGTCAACTCTTTCCGGGTAGACTTTGACTGCGATATATATATTACGGGTTCCAATGCCTATCTGCTTTCTTCTGAGCTTTCCACTTACCTATCTGGACGATATGTGGAAATCAAGGTACTGCCATTATCCTTTAAGGAATTTCTGGATTTTCACGGCTATACCCTGACGGAACGGAAGTCGCCTGCAGGTGGTGTCAGAAAGCGGATCACAGATACAGAGGGCGAAACTTATGATGTAAAAGAACTTTTTGACGCCTATGCCAGATTTGGCGGTATGCCCATGCTGGCAGATGTGGGCTTGGAAATTGACCGGGTGACAGCCGCTTTAGACGGTGTGTATTCTGCTGCCGTTATCAATGACATCCTGGAACGGGAAAAGAGAAAAGGTCAGCGAAATATCACAGACCCAGTGCTGCTGAGAAAAATCATCTTG
>JBJESV010000084.1:0-7706 GCA_051882975.1 Emergencia sp. | reverse complement strand
GAGATTCCCTGGAAGATGGAGCCGATGATGCATCCTAACACGATACCGCCCATGAGGCCCGGCAGAGCCGGCAGCTTCAGAGCTACGATCAGGATAACTACGAGCGGCGGAATCAGCATTGCAGGGTTGATCGCGAAGTTGATCTTCAGTGCAGCCTGCATGTCAGCTACGATACCCATATCTGCTTCGCCGGATGATTTCAGACCGAGAATGGTGTAGATAACCAGGGCGATGAGCAGGGACGGTGTTACAGTCCACAGCATGTGCTTGATATGGTCGAACAGAGTTGCGCCTGCCATTGCAGGAGCCAGGTTGGTGGTGTCGGACAGCGGGGACATCTTATCTCCGAAGTATGCGCCGGATACGATTGCGCCGGCAGTCATAGCTGAGGAGATACCCAGGCCTGTGCCTACACCGATCAGTGCGATACCGATTGTTCCGGCTGTGGTCCAGGATGAACCGGTTGCCAGAGATACGATACAGCACAGCAGACAGCTTGCCATCAGGAAGATGGAAGGTTTCAGAATCATCAGTCCATAGTAGATCATTGCCGGTACGACACCAGATGCTACCCAGGAACCGATGAGGGAACCTACAGTCATCAGGATCAGCATGGCCTGCATGGATCTGTTAATGGAAGCCAGGATACCGGCTTCGAGGAAAGCCCATTTATAACCGTTGGCGACGGCTACAATGGAAGCAAAAATTGCGGATACGATCAGTGCGATATGTACTTCACCGTAATCGCAGGCAAAGGCATCGCCGAAAAGCATTCCGAGGATACCCAGCACGTACATGAGCACGATGATAGTGAACAGAATGGTCACTAAACACTGCCACATAGGGATCTTTTTACCCATAATAAGTCCTCCTTTTTCAAGAATATAAAAATGAAAAATCCTGATACAGCCGGGCAGCTGTCCTGCTCCCTGCTGCGTGAGGTTATTATAGGATATGATGTTTTTCCGGGCAATTGAACAAAAGAAGTAAAATTTCGGGAAATGAACCGGAAATATGGCCCTGCAGATTTAGACTCGCTGGCTGTGCAGGCTTTCAGGGCACAAAAAAGCAGGGAAATCCCATGCAGCGGGTATTTCTCTGCTCTCTTTTTCTGATTATATCGTTATATCCTCCCCATCAGCGGATCGTATGCTCCTCGATGAGTTTATTCTTCATATCCCACAGATTCTGAGACAGATCCACATAATATGTCTGCGGATTCTCAAAACGCAGCGTCTCGCCCCACAGAGTGTCCATCTGCTCTCTGCAGTAGTCGCGGACAGTGTCGATATCCGGACACTGATATACGCAGCGCCCCTTATCAAAGAGCTGCACTCTGATATTCTTTGCGTAGAAATTGTTCAGCTTTTTCTTCTTCCAGACCGCATTGGGATCAAAGATCTCATATCCGTCCACTTCCGGAATCTCCTCTCCGTCCACAGTCATGACATCGGCAAGGGCCTTGTTGGTCTCTCTGTCAAAGAGGCGGTAAAGGGTCTTAAAGCCCGGGTTGGTGATTTTTTCCACGTTTTCGGAAATTTTGATCTTCGGAATGATCACGCCGTCCTGCTCCAGTGCCGTCAGCTTGTATACGCCTCCGAAGACCGGTTCCGATTTGGCTGTTATCAGTCTCTCGCCCACACCGAAGGAATCGATCTGCGCACCTTCCATGATAACGTCTCTGATGATATATTCGTCCAGAGAATTAGAAACGGTGATTTTGCACTCTTCCAGACCTGCGTCGTCCAGCATCTTTCTGGCCTTTTTCGTCAGATAGGCCACGTCGCCGCTGTCGATGCGGATGCCCATCTTCGCCGGCTTCATTTCCCTGAAGACTCTGATCGCGTTAGGTACGCCTGATTTCAGTACATTATAGGTGTCCACAAGCAGCACGCAGTTGTCCGGATATATCTCCGCATATTTTCTGAATGCCTGGTATTCGTCCGGGAACATCTGAACCCAGCTGTGAGCCATGGTACCCAGAGCCGTAATGCCGTAATCCCGATCCGCAATGGTACAGGCTGTACCGGCACACCCGCCTATGTAGGCTGCCCTGGCGCCGTATACCGCCGCCGCTGTTCCGTGAGCCCGCCTGGTACCGAACTCCATGACAGGTCTTCCCTGGGCCGCACGGACAATGCGGTTTGCCTTGGTCGCTATCAGACTCTGATGGTTGATGATCAGAAGAATCATGGTTTCTACAAACTGAGCCTGTATCACCGGTCCTCTCACCGTCAGAATCGGCTCGTGAGGAAAGATCGGTGTTCCTTCCGGAACCGCCCATACATCACAGGAAAACCTGAAATTTCTCAGATAATCCAGGAATTCCTCACAGAAAATCTCCTTGGTGCGGAGATACTCTATATCCTCTTCCGTGAATTCCAGGTTCTTCAGGTATTCCACCACCTGCTCCACGCCCGCCATGATGGCATATCCGCCGCCGTCCGGCACTTTTCTGAAGAACATATCGAAATATGCGATTGCCTCTTCAGCGTTGCCTGACTGAAAATAGCCGTTGGCCATGGTGATCTCGTAAAAATCTGTCAGCATGGTCAGGTTTTCATTCTTAATCATTGGATTTTCTCCTTTATCTGGTTGTTCTCGTCACTGCACCGCCGGCAGGATTCCTGCCGAATCAATTCGTTCAAATTCTTATTATACACTACTTCAGCATTTTCTTCAAGAACTGTCCTGTATAGGAACTGCTGCACTGTGCAATTTCCTCCGGTGTTCCCGTGGCGACAATGGTGCCTCCCCGGTCTCCTCCGTCCGGTCCCAGATCGATGACATAGTCGGCCCGTTTGATCACATCCAGATTGTGTTCGATGACGACCACCGTGTTGCCGGCATCCACCAGCTTGTCCAGCACGCTGACCAGTTTGTCCACATCGGCAAAGTGGAGTCCTGTGGTCGGTTCATCCAGGATATAGAGGGTCTTGCCGGTGCTTCTCCTGGAGAGCTCCGCGGCAAGCTTTACTCTCTGCGCCTCTCCGCCTGACAGCTGTGTCGAAGGCTGCCCCAGTTTGATGTAGTCGAGGCCGACTTCGTTGAGGGTTTCCAGCTGTCTTCTGATGGAAGGCAGATTCCTGAAAAAGTCCAGGGCTTCCGCCACGCTCATATCCAGCACATCGAAGATGCTCTTTCCTTTATATTTGACCTCCAGAGTCTCCCTGTTGTACCGGCGGCCTTTGCAGACTTCGCACGGCACATACACGTCCGGCAGAAAGTGCATCTCTATCTTGATGATGCCGTCGCCGCTGCAGGCCTCGCACCGGCCGCCTTTGACGTTGAAACTGAATCTTCCCTTGTCAAATCCTCTCATCTTGGCCTCCGGCAGAGATGCAAAGAGGTCTCTGATATGGGTGAACATTCCCGTGTATGTTGCCGGATTGGAACGAGGTGTGCGCCCGATCGGCGACTGGTCTATGTCGATGACTTTGTCGATGTTTTCAAGGCCCAGTATCTCATCGAACTTTCCGGCTTCTTCTCTGCTCCTGTTGATGATCCTGGATGCGCCTTTGTTCAGAACCTCATTGATGAGGCTGCTCTTTCCCGAACCAGAAACCCCCGTCACGCAGACGAATCTTCCCAGAGGGATATCCACGTCGATGTTCTTCAGATTATTCTCGGCAGCGCCTCTGATGGTGATAACCTGTCCGTTCCCCTCTCTTCGGGTCTCCGGCACCTCGATCTTTCTGGCGCCGGACAGATACTGGCCTGTGATGGACCGGGGGCAGGCCTTGATATCCTCCACGGTTCCCTGGGCCACCAGTTCTCCTCCGTAGATACCTGCTGCCGGACCTATATCTATGATGTGATCTGCCGCATACATGGTGTCCTCGTCGTGCTCCACCACCAGCAGGGTATTTCCCAGATCTGTCAGCTTCCGCAGGGTCTGCAGCAGCTTCTCGTTGTCCTTCTGATGGAGACCGATGCTGGGTTCGTCCAGGATATACAGAACCCCCATAAGGCTGGAACCGATCTGAGTCGCAAGGCGGATACGCTGGGATTCCCCTCCCGACAGCGTTCCCGAGGAGCGGGACAGTGTCAGATAGTCCAGTCCCACGTTGATGAGGAACTGGAGCCGGTCCTTGATCTCTTTTACAATCTGACGGGCGATGATCTGCTCTTTTTCGTTCAGCTGCAGCCCGTCGATGAAGTCATAGATATCCCGGATGGACATGTCGGAAAGCTCGGCGATGTTTTTTCCTCCCACGGTCACCGCCAGAACCTCCGGCTTCAGTCGTTTTCCCCGGCAGTCCGGGCACTCCCTGACCACCATGTATTTCTGCATCCTCTCCTTCATGTAGTCGGAACGGGTCTCCCTGTATCGTCTCTCCACGTTGTTGATGACGCCCTCAAAGGGATGATCGCGGTGAGACACCTTCCCCGTGCTGCGGCTGGTATACGTGTATTTCAGATGCCGTTCTCCGGTACCGTAAAGCAGTTCCTGTTTGAAATCTTCCGGCAGATCCTTGTACGGAACACTGAGATCCACGCCGTGCTCCTTTGCAAGGGCATCGATCATCTGTCTGTAGAATCCGGAAAATTCCATCGAGGCAAAGATGGTCCCCAGGGCGCCTTTGATCACGCTTTCGTCGGTCTTGATGATCAGGTCCGGATCGATTTTCTGCGTGAATCCCAGGCCGTTGCAGGACGGGCATGCACCGAAGGGATTGTTGAAGGAGAACATCCGCGGTTCCAGTTCTTCGATGCTGACGCCGTGCTCAGGGCATGCCAGCTTGGTGGAAAAGGTTTTCTCCATCTGGAAATCGTTGTCTGAAAAGCTTACAGTCACCAGTCCTTCTCCCTGCCGCATGGCCAGTTCAACGGCCTCTGAAATGCGGCTTTCCTGTCCTTCTTTGATGATGATCCTGTCTACGACGATCTCGATGGTATGCTTGAATTTCTTGTCCAGTTTTATGTCTTCTTCGTTGAGCAGGCGGATCTCTCCGTCGATTCTGGCGCGTGTGAAGCCCTCTTTGCGGATCCTTTCCAGAATCTTCTCGTGTTCTCCCTTTCTCTGGCGGATCACCGGCGCCATAATGATGCATCGGGTTCCTTCCTGAAAATCCATGATCGCATCCACGATCTGATCCACAGTCTGGCTGGTGATAGGTTTGCCGCAGACAGGACAGTGGGGCTGTCCTATGCGGGCATACAGCAGTCTGAGATAATCGTGGATCTCTGTTACAGTGCCCACTGTGGAACGCGGATTCTTGCTGGTTGTCTTCTGGTCTATGGAAATGGCCGGCGACAGTCCCTCTATCAGTTCCACATCAGGTTTGTCCATCTGTCCCAGAAACTGTCTGGCGTAGGAGGACAGGCTCTCCACGTAGCGTCGCTGTCCCTCCGCGTAGATGGTATCAAAAGCCAGTGAGGACTTGCCGGAGCCGGAAAGACCGGTCAGTACCACCAGTTTGTCTCTGGGTATTCTCACGTCGATATGCTTCAGATTGTTTTCGCTGGCACCTTTTACGATGATTTCGTTTGCCATGTGATAAAATCTCCTTTTCTGTTTATCCGGCCGCTTCTGCCTGCGCTCTCCCGGGGCATCCTACTGCAGCCGCACCTTGTATTCAAAAATCTGGTCACGAAGCTGGGCAGCCCTCTCGAACTGCAGATCTGCGGCAGCCTGCTTCATTTCTTTTTCCAGTTCTTTAACGTAATCTTTCAGTTCTTTCTGGGTCATCTCCAGAGGCTTCTTTCCTCTGAAGCTCTCCTCGCCGTCGGCGGTTCTGGTGGCTTCGATGACGGCCCGCACAGACTTTCTGACGCTCTGCGGCGTAATGCCGTTCTCTTTGTTGTAGCGTTCCTGTATCCCGCGTCTTCGATCTGTCTCATCCATTGCGGCACGCATCGCTTTACTGATATGATCCGCGTACATGATAACTCTGCCGTCCACATTTCGGGCAGCACGTCCGATGGTCTGGATCAGTGAGGTCTCCGTACGGAGGAATCCCTCTTTGTCAGCATCCAGAATAGCCACCAGCGAAACCTCAGGGATATCCAGTCCCTCCCGGAGCAGATTGATGCCCACCAGGACATCGAATTCTCCCAGGCGCAGATCCCTTATGATCTCCAGGCGTTCCAGGGTGTCCACCTCGGAGTGGAGATACCTCACCCGGATGCCCGCCTCTTTCAGATAGTCTGTCAGGCTTTCCGCCATCTTCTTTGTCAGGGTGGTCACAAAGGCACGCTGGCCCTTTTCCGCAGTCTGCTTCAGCTCGCCGATGAGATCGTCGATCTGTCCTTCTGTCTTTCGCACAAAGATCGGCGGGTCCAGCAGCCCTGTCGGTCTGATGATCTGCTCCGCCGTGATGCCTCCGGCAGCCTCACGTTCATATTCTGCCGGCGTGGCGCTGACATATACGGCCTGATGGACCAGTTTCTGAAATTCCTCAAACTGAAGCGGACGGTTGTCCAGTGCCGAAGGCAGACGGAAACCGTACTCCACCAGGGATGATTTTCTCGAACGGTCGCCGGCATACATGGCCCGCAGCTGGGGCAGCATGACATGGGACTCGTCGATGAGAAGGAGGAAGTCCTCCGGAAAATAGTCGATCAGCGTATACGGGCGCACGCCCGGCTCCAGACCGTTGATATGTCTGGAATAGTTCTCTATGCCTTTGCAGGTCCCGATCTCGCGGAGCATCTCCATGTCATAGCGGGTTCTCTGTTCGATGCGCTGGGCCTCCAGCAGCTTGCCTCTGTCCTTGAACCACTGTATGCGCTCCTGAAGTTCCTCATCTATGGTCACCAGAGCCCTTTCCATATTCTCTTTGGAGGTCACGTAATGGGATGCCGGGTAGATTGCTACATGGTTTCTCAGGCCCAGGATCTCTCCTGTCAGAGGATTCATCTCTTTAATGGACTCCACTTCGTCACCGAAAAGTTCTACGCGGACCGCTTTGTCCGAGCCCGCCGGGAAAATGTCTATGATATCACCCCTGACCCGGAAGGTGCCCCGCTCGAAAGCCATATCGTTGCGGGTATACTGGATGTCAATCAGCTTGCGCAGAATCTCGTTTCTCGGCTTTTCCATTCCCGGACGCAGTGAAATCATCTGGTTTTCGTAATCAAACGGGCTTCCCAGGCCGTAGATGCAGGATACGGATGCAACGATGATGACATCTCTGCGCTCTGCCAGTGCCGCCGTGGCCGAATGGCGCAGCTTCTCGATCTCGTCATTGATCTGGGAATCCTTCTCTATATAGGTGTCCGTCGAAGGCACATAGGCCTCCGGCTGGTAGTAATCGTAGTAGGACACAAAGTACTCCACCGCGTTTTCCGGGAAGAACTCCCTGAACTCACCGTGAAGCTGGGCCGCCAGCGTCTTGTTGTGGGATATGACCAGTGTCGGCTTCTGTACCCTTTCTATGATATTGGCCATGGTAAATGTCTTGCCTGAACCGGTCACTCCCATCAGGGTCTGATGCTTCTTTCCCTGCAGGATGCCTTCGGCCAGTTTATCCACCGCCTGCGGCTGATCGCCGGTCAGGCTGTAGTCTGAATGCAGTCTGAATTTGTTCATTCTTTGTCCTCCGGGTTCAAACAGATGCTACTCCCGATTATACCATATCGATTTTTATTCTTCAACGGAAATCGAACATGTGTTTACAAAATAAAGAGAGAATGCTCCGGCCGCGGTTTATCGACCCGCCTGCGTTTTCTTCCTCTTTCTCCGGTTCTTCATTGCCAGCCCG
>JBJESV010000083.1:0-8017 GCA_051882975.1 Emergencia sp. | reverse complement strand
ACCATGGGCGCACAGAGCCGGGGCAAAGGCTGGATCCGCATCTGGTACAGGAAGTCGGCAGGCTACAAAGTGGACTACTACGAGGTATGGCGTTCCAAGGGCGACAAGAAGCACTTCGGAACCTCCGCTTTCTACACCACCAGGAAGAACGGTCTCACCGGCTGGTACAGGAATACGAAGAGCGTGAAGAAGGGCGTCCGCTACTACTACAAGGTAAGAGGCGTGCGCATCATCGACGGTCAGAAGTATTACACCCAGTGGTCGAAGACCATCTACAGGACGGGAATCTGACTCTGATTTGAGCAGCGTCCGGAACGCTTCATCCAGAGGATGAAAACTGAATAATAAAGAAACCTAAAGGCCGCGGGAAGGCATGCCGGGATATTGCATCACGGAAAACCGCTCGCGGCCATTTAACATATCGTAGTTTTTTCGATTTATCACACACAGAAACAGGAGCAGCGGGACATGAGAAAAAACCTCCTCCGAAATATGATCCTCACAGCAGCGATCATCATACTGGCAGTGACAGCCGCAGCCGCGGTGCTGACTCACGGGCATACAGACCCGCATACCAGCCTGGACAATCAGGCGGCAGAGCTGACACAGTCTTTTTCTCCTTCAGATATCATCAGTCTGCAGTCGAACAGCAGCAGCGAGAATACCAGCCTTTCCAATCAGATCACCCAGAGACAGAAAGAGAAGCGGGAACAGGAGATGTCTGACGGAAGAGAAGACGGCGGAGGGCAGGAGGAGACAGGTGATCCGGCAGATCAGAGCGGCGCGCAGCCGCCGGCCGGCGATCAGTCTGCCGACGACCCCGGCGGGCAGACGCCCCAGGGCTATGATCCGGATACCTATGAGGATCTGCCCGAAGACGCCTATGTCCAGGAGTCTCTGCCCATAGACGATCTGCTGGAGGAAATCGGCATAGACGATCCGTCTCAGATCATTTACGCTAAGTCCGTGTCCGGCGGGAAGTCGACCCTGCTCAGACTGGTCAACGGCGCATATTCTGTCCTTCTTGACACCCGCGGGACCACCGTCATACAGATCAGATATACGGACAGCAGCGGCCAGGTCCAGACCTTTACAAAGAAGATAACCTATCAGAGGCCGGAAGATGCCACGCCGGAGGAAAAGCGCCCCGTCATCAGCACCAACCTGCAGGACGAGGGTATTTATACCAGCAGGACGCTCAACTTTGACGTGTGGATCACCAACTACAGAGGCAAACCTCTGGCCTACAACAATATGGAGGTGACCGTCAACGGCAGCGCGGCGGACTACGTCGGAGAGATGGGCCGCCAGACCTATACCGTTCAGCTGAAGACGGGAGCCAATACCATCAGAATCAAAGTCAAAGACACCTATCAGTACACTGTGACGAAGGAATATACCGTTTACTACAGATCCGGAAGCGGCACCATCACCATCAGCCTGGAGGCAGGGACCCTGGGCCTGAAATACCTGATTCAGCCTCAGAAGATGGAGGTGGAGTCGGGTACGCCTCTGTCCTATGTGGTAGACGAGTTTCTGACCGCCAACGGATTCAGCTATTCGGCGTCGGGGACCCTGGACGACGGCTTTTATCTGGCAAAGGTGCAGAAGGCAGGTCTGCTGAAAGGGTACAGAATCCCTTCGGATCTGATACAGAAGCTGAAAGAGGACAGACTGATCTTCGACGAGGAGAACTTCGAAAGCCTGGACGTCCTGGGAGAGCGGGACTTTTCCGAAGGCTCCGGCTGGATGTATTCCATCAACGGACTATATTCATCCTACGGCTTCAACAAAGCCTATGTGCAGAACGGCGATGTGGTGAGACTTCGTTTCACCCTGGCCTACGGAAAGGATATCGGAGGATACAGCGTCACATCGGGCAGCTACGGCACGCTGCAGGATTATGGAAAGGAATGGTAAGCGATGAACAGTAAAATCAATGCGGTATTGGAGGAAATCAGAAAGGTCATCATCGGCAAGGACGAAAAGATCGCCCGTGTGCTCATGGCGCTGCTGGCGGAAGGTCATGTGCTGATCGAAGATGTGCCGGGCGTGGGAAAGACCACCCTGGCTCTGGCTTTCAGCAGGGCTCTGGGACTGGAGTACAACCGCACCCAGTTCACGCCGGACGTGGTTCCTTCGGATATCGTGGGCTTCTCCATGTACAACAGGGAGACCGGTCAGTTCGAGTACAGAAAGGGCGCCGTGTTCGCCAATCTGTTTCTGGCAGACGAGATCAACCGTACATCCAGCAAGACCCAGTCGGCGCTGCTGGAAGTCATGGAGGAGAGGCAGGCCACCGTGGACGGCGTCAGCCATGCCATGCCCAGGCCTTTTATGGTCATCGCGACCCAGAACCCGGCGGGATCGGCAGGAACCCAGTTTCTGCCCGGCGCACAGCTGGACCGTTTCCTGATCCGGCTGGAAATGGGCTATCCTGACTTTCAGAGCCAGGTGGAGATCCTGCGAGGCAGACAGAAAGAGAATCCTCTGGAGCATGTGCAGAAGGTCCTTTCTGCAGAGGACATCCTGCAGATGCAGAAGGAAATACAGAATATCCATACAGCGGAGGAGATCCTGCAGTACATAACCGCCCTGGCCGCAGCCACAAGGGAGCATCCCATGGTGGCTCTGGGGGTCAGTCCCCGGGGAGCCATCTCCGTGCTGAAGATGGCAAGGGCGAGAGCCTACACGGAGGGGAGAGACTATATCATTCCCGAAGATGTGGCGGACATCTTCATCGATGTCTGCGGACACAGAATCGTCCTCAATGCCAGAGCCAGGGTGTCAGACCGGACGGCTGCAGATGTGCTTGCCGAGATTCTGGAAAAGACAGAGGCGGAGCAGGGACTCCGGGAGAAAAAGGCATGACCGGCGCAGGGCTTTATCTGCTCTGGCTGCTGTTTCTGGGTGCAGTCTGTTTCTTTCACCTCAGCTGGTTTCTCCTGGGTCTGATGACCCTGTCCATCCTGGCCCTGCCCCTTTCGGCGGCGGTTCTGTACAGGGAACGGGAAAAGGTGAAGGTGTCTCTGCAGGTGCAGGGCTCCTCAGAGGGCAGAAACACCGTGAAATGCCGGGTAACCTTCCGGTACGGAGGTGTTCTCCCGTATGTGTTCTGCAGTCTGAAGCTGACCTTTGCCAACCGTCTGACAGGAGAGAGCCGGCAGATCAGATGCCGCACCGTCTGCGGCAGGAAACAGGGCGGGGAGCTGTGCCTGCAGGCAGAAAGCCGTTTCTGCGGCAAAGGGGAAGTCACCGCAGAAGATCTGCATATTGCAGGTCCTCTGGGCATTCCGTATGTCAGAGGGCTTTGCCGGGAGCGTAAAGCCGCGCTGATGCTTCCTGCTGTCAGAGAGATCCCCTCTGCCGGAAGTCTGACTGCTGCCGTGGATATAGAGGGAGTGGACTACTCCGGAGAGAAACCGGGGTTTGACCCCAGCGAGATTTTTGCTGTCAGGGAGTACAGAGAGGGGGACAGTCTCCGCAGCATTCACTGGAAACTGTCAGGAAAGCTGGACGACCTGCTGGTCAGGGAACCGGGACTTCCCGTAAAGAATTCCATGCAGCTGCTCATGGAGACCTGCTTCAGCGGGCCGGATGAGGAGACCTGCAGGAGCACCATGGACCAGGTTGCCGCCTGGACCATATCCCTGTCTGAGCAGCTGATTGACAGCGGGATCAGCCACCGTCTGGGATGGATGAACTACAGAGAGAACGTTTTTCACAACTATGAGATAGAAAACGCGGCGGATCTGATGGGGATCCTCGGCGAGCTGCTTGCAGCCGGTGTAATCCGTGGGGAGAGCCGCGTGGAAGATAAATTCAGAGAAGAGCAGACCGGGCAGCAGCCGGGTCTGATGGTCATCGATTATGACACAGTACAACAACTTGCAGATAAAAACTGAAAAAGCTGCAGATACAGGCGGAAAGGCAGGACTGTTTCCGGGTCTGCTGACGGCTGCAGCATTTCTGCTGTCAGCTGTGCACAGCCTGACCGGAACCCTGAAGCCGGCGGGGAGTTTCGGAGAATTTCTCAACCGGATCGTCGCCCGCAGCACCGAACTGCGGCCTTTTCTCCACGATTACTATGTGGAGGGAAACGGCGTGGATCCTTTATTCCTGCTGACGGTGGCGGTGGCGGTGGCGGCTGCTGCGGTCATCGCCGTCATATGTCTGTCTGTCCTGTACAGAAACTGGCCTGTCATGGTGATGCTGGCCGCTGCAGAGACGGCGCTGCAGATCTGGTTTCCGGGCTCGTGGATCACTGCCGCCTTTTTCTGGACGGCCTGGGCTCTGGCGGTTCTGTGGATGCTGTCCGGGGGCAGAGGGGATCTGCGTCGCCTGACCTGTACTCTGCTCATCGCTTTCCTGGCTGCAGGATGCCTCCCCATTGCAGCGGGAAGCGGTGAGGGGACCAGCCTTCGGGACAGGCTGGCTTCGGAGGAAAAGGCGGCAGTGAATCTGACCCAGGGGGATTTCAGCAGCCTGGACGGCCTGCAGCTTTCCGACAGGGAACTCTTTGAGATCACCATGTCCAGACCGGACTCGTACTACCTGAAAGGCTTCACCGGGGAGGTGTACACCGGAAGCGGATGGGACCGGCTGGATAATGAAACCCTTGCCGCAGCCAATGATCTGTTCTGGCAGCTGCATCAGAAAAACTTCTACGGGTACAGCCAGCTGGGAAATGTCTCCGCCTTGACGGACGGGGGTGAGGAGAACCGGATCACCATACGGTTTCTCACCGGAAAGTCGGAGTGCCTGCTTCTCCCTTACGAGACTGCAGGCTGTGTTCCGGAACTGTCTGCACTGATCGGCGACAGCAGTACCGGGACGGCAGAGCGAGGCGGCATCGAAAGCTATACCTTTGCGGCGTCCCCGGCCCGGACCGGAGAAAAGGTCCTGCTGAAGCAGCGGCTCATCGAGAACCGGGAGGAGGAGCTCCTGCAGGACTATCTCCTCTGCGAGGGGAACTACAGAGATTTCGTTTACGAAAATGACACTGCTCTGGACGATGAGACGGAAGCGCTTCTGAAAGAGCTCCTGGGTGAGGAGCGGGATCTGGAAGCCGGGCAGGTGAAGGAAAAGATCCTGAAACTGTTCAACGGTTTCACCTACAGCGAGGAAGAGCGCTACGCGGCTGCAGACGGGGATTTTCTGCAGGTCTTTCTGGAGAACAGGTGCGGATACAGCGTCCATTTCGCCACCGCGGCGGCGCTGATCTTCCGGTATTACGGCATTCCGGCCAGATATGCGGAAGGATGTCTGTTCACTCCGGAGGATGCAGCTGAAGCAGAACCCGGACAGAGTGTCGCCGTGGACGCATCTCATGCCCACGCCTGGGCGGAGTACTACGAGGACGGCATCGGCTGGGTGCCTTTCGAGGCGACAGGCCCGTACATCGGCGTCATGGCCACCGATGACCGGATATCCTATTCCCGCAGCAGCGGCAGCGCCGCGGAGCAGCAGGACAGGGGGGAAGAAGAAAAACCGGAGCAGAACGTGATCCCGGAGACGGAGATCATGGAGCACGCTTTGTGGATCATCGGAGGCATCCTGCTTCTGATCATCCTGCTGGCAGCCGTGCTGATCCGCCTGCTGAGAAAGCGGGCGGGAAGAGCAAAGGGCCTGCATATCAGCGATGACAGGGAAGCTGTCCGGGTCATGACGGCATACATTCTGTCCGTTATGGAGAAAAAAGGGCTGCCGGCCGGCAGCGGGCCGGTGAAGGAGCGTGTCCGGGACGTCCGGGAGCGCTTTGGAAACCGGCTGGCCGATGAATTCCGGGACGTTGCCCTTATCTACGAAAAAGCCATATACAGCGGCAGAGCTGTGACCGGCGCGGAGAGATCCGCCGTTTCGGCTCTGGCGCAGACCATAAAGAAGAAAGTGAAGAAAGGAGAAAAACATGAGGAGGAACATTAGAAAGCTGTCGGTTCTGCTGCTCTGTATGACTGTGATATTTGCCTTTACGGTGAATGTATCGGCAGCTGCAGACCCGTCGGCAGTCATCACGGAGGACTGGTCCAGCTTCAGGGGAAACAGCGAGAACAATGCTGTCACTGATGCGAAGGTACCTGTCAGCCCATCGGACGCCATGCTGTACTGGGCGTCGAAGAACGGCAGCGGCTGGTCGGCTGCGCCGGGTTCGCCGATCCTGGTGGACGGCTATCTGTATTTCAACGCAGGAACGGAGCTGATCAAAATGGATGCTGTCAGCGGTGAAATCGCAGCAAAAGGAACCATGACAGACAGGTCGCCTTTCAGTATCTGTCCGCCGGCATACGGGGACGGAAAAATTTTCGTCGGCCTTGCCAACGGCGTCATCCAGGCCTTTGATGCAAAGACCCTGAAATCTCTCTGGATCTACACCGATGCACTGAAAGGACAGCCGAACACGCCGATCACATACTGCAGCGGATACATCTATGCCGGATTCTGGAACAGCGAGACCAGAGACGCCAATTTCGTCTGCCTCTCCACATCGGATCCGGACAAGAGCAAGACCAAAGAGGCAAAATCCGCCAGATGGACATACACATCCAAGGGCGGTTTCTACTGGGCCGGGGCCTATGCCTGCAGCGATTTTGTCCTGGTCGGCACCGATGACGGGGAGAGCGGCTGCGATTCCCAGACGTCCCGGCTGATCGCTTTCAGCCCGAAGACGGGAAAGGTGCTGGATGAAATCACCGGCCTTGACGGAGACATCCGGTCCAGCGTATCCTACGACAAAACGACAGACCGGTATTACTTCACATCCAAGGGAGGCACCTTCTATTCCGTATCCGTATCGGCAGAAGGAAAGATCAGCGGTCTGAAATCTCTGGACCTGGGCGGCATGAGCACATCAACGCCGGCCGTATACAACGGCCGCGCCTATGTGGGTGTTGCAGGCAGCTCCCAGTTCTCCAAATACTCCGGACACAATATCAGTGTCATCGATCTGGCGCAGATGAAGGTGGCTTACAAGGCGGCGACCATGGGTTATCCGCAGACCAGCGGCATGGTGGTTACTGCCTACGAAGAGACAGACGGCTGTGTCTATGTTCTTTTCTTTGAGAACTATACGCCGGGAAAACTGCGCATTATCAGAGATAAACCGGGACAGACGAAGGTGGACCGAATTTCCTCCGTTTACGGCGAAGGCGAGAACGCATCCTGTGCGGATACCCTTTTCACACCGGCGGGAAGCCAGGCTCAGTACGCTATCTGCAGTCCGATTGCTGATGAATACGGCACCATCTATTTCAAGAACGATTCCTGCTATATGATGGCCCTGGGCAGCAGAATCGAGAGTCTGGAAGTCACCAGAAATCCGACCCGCAGCACCTACGACATCGGAGAAACCGGCAGCATCGCCGGAATCAGAGTCAAGGCGCATCTTGCCAACGGAATGACCAGAGACGTGTCTGATTATGTGACCTGCGCCACAGAGCCTGTCGAGGAAGGCCAGCAGGATCTGACAGTCTTCTATCCATACGCCATGTACAATGACGACGGAGAGGCGGAACCGGTTTTCACCTCCGTAGACATCAAGGTCAACAGCAAAGCGGTTTCTGCTAAGAACGCCGCTGCGAAAAAGGCTATCAAGGCCAGCCGTGTCAGCAGTGTGAAGGTCACAGCCGGCAAGAAAAAAGCCACGGTGACCTGGAAAAAGGTCAGCGGCGCCACAGGCTATCAGGTCAGCCGCGCCACATCGAAGAACGGCACCTACAAGGTGATGAAGACGACCACATCCCTGAAATACACCAATACCTCCCTGACTTCCGGAAAGACCTATTATTACAAGGTGCGGGCATACCGGACGATCAATGGCGTGAAATACTACGGAAAGTGGTCTGTGATCAAGTCGGTGAAGGTGAAGTAGCGGGATGAACAGAAAAAAAGAAATACTGACAGAAACCCGGTGCAGCCGGACGCGTAAATTTCTGGGTCTGATTCTGGCCCTGACTGTCCTCTGCTCCTGGGGATGTCAGGGCAGCGATGAGACCGGCAGAGTTCTGGAGAAGACCTGCCG
>JBJESV010000082.1:0-1977 GCA_051882975.1 Emergencia sp. | reverse complement strand
TAAAACGGCAGCTCCGCAGAACTGCCGTGAATGCCTTTATTAAAAATCAGAAAAACAGATGCGCCAGCGGGCACACGATGAGAAGGCTGATGATCGTCCTCTCCAGGAAGATGACAAACAGCTCCCACAGCTTGACCGGAAGCTTTGAACCCAGGATCAGGCCGCCCACTTCTGACAGGTAGATCAGCTGGGTTACAGAAACCACTGCGACGATGAATCTGGTCATGGCGCTGGTGATGCTTTCCGCCGCAATGATGGACGGTGTGAACATGTCTGTGAATCCGACGATCATGGTCTTAGACGCCTCTACGGCTTCCGGAACCTGAAGCAGGTTCAGCAGCGGCAGAAAAGGTTTTCCCAGGATCTCGAAAATCGGCGTGTTGTTGGCAAGAAGCAGAGCGATAGTCCCGATTGCCATTACGGTAGGCAGTACACCGAACCACATGCCCACTGCATTTTTCAGTCCGTTTTCGACGAATTCGCCGATACCTTTATGCTCAGCGACACGTTTCATAGCCAGGTCTTTTCCGTACTCCACGGATGAGCTGTACTCCTCAGGAATGGTCTCCGGCATGGCTCTGCCCTCCACCAGATACCTGTCCTTTTTCAGAGAAAGAGGCGGGATCCTCGGGCAGATGACTGCGCAGACCACACCGACCAGGCAGATCGTCAGATAGTACAGGCCGAAGTATTCCATCAGTCCCACCTGCGCCAGAACCACGATGCTGAAAGTGATGGACACTGCTGAGAAGGTGGTTGCGATGACAGAGGCCTCTCTTTCGGAATAGTAGCCTCCTTCGTACTGGTTGCAGGTCAGCATGACGCCAAGGGTGCCGTCTCCGATCCAGGATGTAAAGCAGTCGACAGCTGCACGGCCCGGAATTCTGAACAGCGGCCGCATGACCTTTGTCAGCAGTGCTCCCACAAATTCCAGCAGGCCGAAATCCAGCAGAAGCGGCAGAAGCAGCCCTGCGATGGCGAAAATGATGACCAGTACAGTCAGCAGATCGCCCAGCACGAATCCGCCGGCACCGCCTTCTGTGATCATATGAATAAAACCTTTATCATCATCCCCTGCCTGCACACCCAGAAAGGTGAGCCAGATAAACACAGCACCCAGAACTCTTACAGCGACCCATACAGGGCTCACCTCAAAGGTATCCTTCAGGATCGGATGCTCTGTGATGAACTTCGGCTTTCCCAGTGCGACGGCTGACAGGACTGCGGAAACGGTGACGATTGCCACACAGAGCCCTGGCAGGATTCCGCCGATGGCGTTTCCGATCATGTCAGCAAGAATCTTGACGCAGATTGTCCAGCTTCCGTCGTATTTCACCGGAATCATAAAAAGAATGATTCCGATCACGGACGGAACGAGGAATCTGACCATCAGATTGCTTTTTTTACTCTCCATAACAATTCTCCCTTCAAAAAATCATTCTTAAACATTCTAACATATCATACATGTTTATCAATGAAATTTATCCGGTTTTTAATATATAAAATAAATATTATTTGATTTTTTGTTCTTTAATTTATATTATATTGTATAATTTTATTTTTACATACAAATTATAGAATCTTTAATTTATTTAAAATTTTTAGGTATTTTGTAGCTTTTGCTGGAGCCTTTTGCATAAAAACAGCCGAAGCGCATGCCTCGGCTGTCAGATTATGAAAACTATTTTGTTTTAACTGATTTTACTGAGCTCCATGAGGAGTAGTAAGTCTTTCCGTTGACTGTCTTATAGGTTCTCACCTGTACATAGTACTTTTTCCCGGCAGAGAGACCGGTGATCTTCTTGCTTGTGGACTTGTATCCCTTGACAGTCTTCGTCCTGGCATTTGTCATCTTCGACGAGGTGCTGTATCTGATCTGATATCCTGTGATCGTCGATACTGCCATCTTGGATGACTGCTTCTTCCACTTGACGGTGAATGCCTTCTTTGCTCCAGATACCTTGGAGATTGAAGTTC
>JBJESV010000081.1:23083-33223 GCA_051882975.1 Emergencia sp. | reverse complement strand
ACTCAGCTGCTCAACGGCATCCTGATGCTGGTGATGCTGTTTCAGAATATCTCCCGGGGCATCGCGTCCTGGAAACGGCTCAGAGAAGTGCTCCAAAGCAGCCCGGAACTGGAAGACGGAGAATTCACAGGTGAGACATCTCCCGGAGGAAAGATCGAGCTGCGGGATGTATCCTTTGCATATCCAGGCAGCAGCCATATGGTGCTGAAAAATGTGAGCCTGACCATCGAACCCGGAGAGACCGTCGCTGTCATGGGTTCGACAGGCTGCGGAAAATCGACCCTTGTCCATCTGATCCCCCGCTTTTACGATGTGACGGAAGGGACCGTTCTGGTGGACGGTGTGGATGTGAGAGACTATGAACAGAAGGCCCTCAGAGAAAAGATCGCTCTTGCCATGCAGAAGAGCGAACTGTTCAGTCAGTCCATCGCAGAAAATATTTCCTGGGGAAAACAGGAGGCGGACAGTGCAGAGGTGGAGAAGGCGGCCCGGACAGCTCAGGCGGAAGAGTTTATACTGCGGACGCCGGAAGGATATCGTACACTGGTAGCTGAACGGGGCATGAGCCTTTCCGGAGGACAGAGACAGAGAATCTCCATCGCCCGGGCAGTCGCAAAGCATGCAGAGATCCTGATCTTCGACGACTCAACCAGCGCCCTTGATCTGAAGACAGAAGCTGAGCTGTACGGTGCGCTGAAAGAAGCGGATCCGGACAGCACCAAGATCATCGTTGCCCAGCGGATCGCTTCTGTGCGGCAGGCCGATCGGATCGTGGTTCTGGAAGAAGGACGTATCGCCGACTGCGGCACCCACGAGGAGCTGATGGAGAGATGCAGGACCTACAGAGATATCTATGATTCACAGATGGGAGAGGAGGGTGAGCGTTATGACGGATAAGAAACTGGCGGAGAGAAACATCCCGGGTATGAACCGGCATAACCGGTTTGCAGAAGTGGAGCATGCCGAGGATGCCGGAAAGACGATGAAGAGGATCATGACTTATTTTGCCCGGGAAAAGAAAATGGTCACCCTGATGCTGCTCATCGTTGTTTTCGGAACCCTCTGCGGCGTATACGCGCCCTGCCTGCAGAGCAGAGTCATCGACATTATCGCCGGAGCAAGGGCAGGAAAAATGCTTTATGCTCTGGCCGGAATGGCTGGGGCCTATCTGATCTACAGTCTGTGTCAGCTCCTGCAGGGACTGATCAGCGCGAAGCTGAGCCAGCGGATCGTCAGGAAAATGAGGGAAGAACTGTTCGGAAAGATCGTGGATCTGCCGGTCCGGTATCTGGATACCCACTCCCACGGCGATGTGATGAGCAGGATGACAAACGACATCGAGAATATCTCAACCACCGTCTCTCAGTCACTGCCGTCTCTTTTCTCCGGCGTGCTGACTATTGCCGGCACGGCAGTGATCATGTTCTGGTACTGCTGGCAGCTGGCTCTGCTCAGTTTTGCCACTGTGATACTGACTCTGCTTGCAACGAAATTTCTGTCGGACAGGGTCCGCAGATTCTCACGGAGGCGGCAGGCGCTGCTGGGACAGCTGAACGGCACGGTGGAGGAAATGATATCAGGCTACCGTACGGTGGTCGCATACAATCATCAGGAGACGGCGACGGAGGAATTCTGCAGTACATCGGATTCTCTGACCAGAGCCGGTATCCGTACAGATATATTCAGCGGCGTCATGGGGCCTGTCATGAACTGCATCAGCAATATCGGCTTTGTCATCATCGCGGCTTTCGGAGGATATTTTGCGCTCAGAGGCTTCATCTCTGTCGGCGTGATCTCAGCTTTTATCATCTACGCAAGGCAGTTCAGCCGTCCTGTCAACGAGCTGGCCCAGATCTACGGACAGCTTCAGACGGCCGTTGCCGGCGCAGAGCGTGTCTTTGATATGCTGGACGAGGAAAGCGAAGACATGACAGGTGAGGCTCTGAAGGAGCGGGGCAGCGGGGACGTCAGCTTCCGGAATGTGAACTTCTCCTACGTTCCCGGGCATCCGGTGATCCGGGACTTCAGCCTGCATGTGCCTTCCGGAAAAAAGGTGGCCCTGGTGGGTGCGACAGGAAGCGGAAAGACCACCATCGTCAATCTGCTGATGCGCTTTTACGATGGTGACAGCGGTGAAATCCGAATCGGAGATCAGGATATTTCAGAGGTGGCCAGAGACAGCCTGCGCAAAAAAATCGCTATTGTGCTGCAGGATACGGTGCTGTTTTCCGATACGGTGGAGAACAACCTGAAGTTCGCCGATGAAAATGCCGGCCGGGAAAAGCTGGATAAAGCTGTGGAAATGAGCTGCTGCAGGCCGCTTCTGGAGCAGCTGCCCCAGGGATTTGATACGGTGCTTGCAGGTGCGGGAAGCAGTCTCAGTCAGGGGCAGCGTCAGCTTCTCGCCATAGCCCGTGCCTTTGTCGCAGACCCGTCGGTTCTGATTCTGGACGAAGCCACCTCCAGTGTGGACACAAGGACAGAGAAAGCTATCCAGAGCGCCATGCAGAAGGTGATGGAAAACAGGACCGGCATCATCATAGCCCATCGTCTGTCCACCATCAGGGATGCGGATCTGATTGTCGTGATGGATCAGGGACAGATCGTGGAAAAAGGCAGCCACGAAGAACTGCTGGCCCGCAGAGGCAGGTACTATGATCTCTACATGACACAGTTTGCCGGCTTTGCTACCTGATGCCCGGCGGACCGGATACCGGATTCTGGAGATAAGCTCGGAACCCTGTGAGAAGAAAGGCTTCTGGAAGCGTTAACCGGGAAATGGGAGGCTGCTTTACGAAAGGCAGAATCAGAAGCAGCTGCATAACCAGCTATAAAACAGGCATCCGCAGGATATAATAGGTCCGGGAAAAGCTTTTTTGCAGGTTTTTTCATCTATTCCGCGCTTGAACTGACGGCAAAGCCGTGGTATCATATTTCTGTATATATCGTAATGAAGGAAGGAAAAAGAAATGAAAGACATACAGCTTAGAGAGCTTCACCGGAACACTGCCGCCTATGCTGACAAAGAAGTCGTTGTCAGAGGATGGGTCAGAACCAACAGAAGTTCCAATAAGTTTGGATTCATAGAGCTTAACGACGGAACCTTCTTCAAGTCGGTTCAGATCGTGTATGAAGCTGACAAACTGGATAATTTCGACCAGATAGCGAAAGCGCCTATCTCCTCCGCCTGGATGGTGAGAGGAACTCTGGTGCTGACGCCTGACGCCAAGCAGCCTTTTGAGATCAAGGCGGAAGAAGTGGTTATGGAGGCTGATTCCGCTCCGGATTATCCGCTGCAGAAAAAGAGACATTCCATGGAGTTCCTGAGAGAGATCGCCCATCTGAGACCGAGAAGCAACACCTTCTCTGCCGTGTTCAGAGTGCGCTCCCTGGTAGCCTATGCCATCCATAAATTCTTCCAGGAGAACGACTTTGTCTATGTTCACACTCCGATCATCACCGGAAGCGACTGCGAGGGCGCAGGAGAGATGTTCCGCGTGACGACTCTGGATATGGAGGATCTGCCGAAAGGCGAGGACGGAAAGGTCGACTACAGCGGAGACTTTTTCGGCAAGGAGACCAGCCTGACCGTCAGCGGACAGCTGGAGGCTGAGACCTTTGCGCTGGCATTCAGAAACGTCTACACTTTCGGACCGACTTTCCGTGCTGAGAATTCCAACACGGCAAGACACGCATCCGAGTTCTGGATGATTGAACCGGAAATGGCTTTTGCTGACCTGGCAGACAATATGGAAGTGGCCGAGGCCATGGTAAAATATATCATCAATTACGTACTGGAGAATGCACCGGAGGAGATGGCTTTCTTCAACCAGTTCATTGACAAGGGACTGCTGGAGAGACTGGACAATATCGTGAACTCCGATTTCGGCAGAGTGACCTACACTGAGGCTGTGGAGCTTCTGAAAAAGTCCGGCAAGGAATTCCAGTATCCGGTTGAATGGGGCATCGATCTGCAGACCGAGCACGAGAGGTATCTGACGGAAGAAATCTTCAAGAAGCCGCTGTTCGTTACGGATTATCCGAAGGACATCAAGGCGTTCTACATGCGTCTCAACGATGACGGCAGGACCGTTGCGGCCTGCGACCTGCTGGTTCCTGGCGTGGGCGAGATCATCGGCGGAAGCCAGAGAGAGGAGCGTCTGGACGTGCTGACAGCCAGAATGGCCGAGCTGGGTCTGGACGAGAAGGATTACTGGTGGTACCTCGACCTGCGTAAATACGGCGGGGTCAAGCATGCAGGCTACGGACTGGGCTTCGAGCGGATCATCATGTACATTACCGGCATGAGCAACATCAGAGACGTCCTGCCGTTCCCGAGAACTCCAAAGACTGCGGAATTCTAATCAGACCGGAAGCTGCGGTCGCAGGCATGAAGATGCACAGTCATGAAGGCCGCGGTTTTCATCCAAAATAATGATTTTATCAGAAAATGTATAACTCGACAGGCGATTTCCTATAAATCTGTGCCTGAGTTATACATTTTTTTCCTTTTTGTCTCACGGTTGAAACAGGATCAGGAGCCGCTGCCGGAAATACCGGAGCTGAATAAAAAGTTCTGCAACTGAAAAGAGTGACCCTCGGGATAAACCACAGGTCACACCAATGCAGCGAATCCGCTCTGTATCTTCTGAAGTCTACTGAAACTCCAGAATGTCAAGCCGTTCGTCTTTATGTTTTTCTTCAATATCTTTTTTCAGCCAGGTCAGAGCTGCGGACAGATCCTTGTTCAGAATGGATCTGAGAAGCTCGTCATGGTGAGTCTGCTCCTCAATGGGCAGATTCTTTGTGTTGATGTAAGGCGAAAGCTGCTCCAGCTCGGCAAACAGAGCCGACAGTGTGCTTACCACATATTTGTTGCCGGTCAGGTCTGCCATGGCCATATGAAACTGGGCGTTGACCGTTGTGTATCTCATGTCGCTGGGAACAGAAAGATCTGATATTTTCTGAAGTTCATTGATCTGATCTTCCGAAGCGAACTTTATGAGGTACGCGACATTAAATCCCTCTATGGCATAACGCAGCTGCTGAATCCTGCAGAAATCCTCTTCGCTTGTATTGCAGACGAGATAGCCTTTTCTCGCATAGCTGATGAGATAACCTTCGTCGCACAGTCTGTGAAGAGCGCTCTTTACAGGGGCTTTGCTCACAGAGAATCTGGCCGCGATTTCACCCTCTGTGAGAATCGTGCTGGAAGGATACGCTCCGGATAAGATATCTCTCTTAACATTCTGGTAAATTGTTGTGCCTAATTTTTCTTTCATAATGTATTTATCTTATATTAAAATTCTGCAAATGTCAACTTGGACGCAAATTCAGAAAACGAAATCTGAATATTTTTTATTGACTTACTGAATATAAAATTATATAATCAGTAATGACAAATACAAATATCAATAAGGAGGTGAAATAGATGAGAACACTTTTGCTTACCAGGGCAGATGTGAAAGAACTGATCAGCATACCGGATGTTTTTATCTCGTCAGAAAAGGCATATAAAGCGCTCAGTTCTGGAAATGTGATACAGCCTGATATCGTTTCGATCACGATGCCCATGTTCAATGGTGAACTGGATATCAAAAGCGGATGTGTGGCAAGTGAGGAAGTCATTGGGATAAAGCTTGCAAGCGGTTATCCTGATAATGAAAAGAAATACGGTATGCCGACCATGTATGCCCTGTTCTGCCTGCTGGATGCAAAGACCAGTTTTCCTCTGTGTATAGCAGATGCAGGACTGATCACCTATTACAGAACAGCTGCAGCTGGTGCATATGCGGCGGTAAAGCTTGCCCGACCGGACTCCAGAACCATGGCTGTACTGGGGACGGGTGCGCTGGCTCAGATGCACGTCAGAGCTACAAAAACTTATTTTCCGATTGATGAGGTTCATGTGTACGGCATCGATACCGGACAGACGGAACGCTTTATGAAAACGCTGGGTGAAGAATATTCTGATGTGGTATTCAGCCGATATGATAATGTGAGGGATGCTGTGGAAAATGCCGACATTATTGCTACGGCGACCAACAGCACAGAGATACTTCTGAGAGCGGAGTGGGTCAGAAAAGGCACTCATATCAATGCATTCGGATGTGACATGAGCAGCAAGCAGGAACTGGATCCTGAACTTTTCTCAGCCGGAAAAGTGGTTGTGGATTCGTTGAGAGAAGCAGCCGTAAGAGGAGATACACATCACGCTTTAGAAGAAGGATATATCCGGCCGGATGACGTCTATGCGGAAATCGGCGAAATCGCCCTGGGAGAAAAAAACGGCAGAGAGACAGAAGAAGAAATCACAATATTTGATTCAGTAGGTCTTTCTGCGCAGGATATCGCTGCGGTAGAAGTGATATATCAGAAAGCCCTCGAAAAAGGCATAGGAAGAGAATTTGATTTTACAGGGGAGTAAAAATGGATGACTATAAAGATGACTATTATAAAGATATAAAATCACAGAGAAATAATTTCCCGGCTGCAGAGAACAGCGATTATCTGCTGAGTGCAGCCACAGGACTGGTTCCGTCATATGTGTTTGAAGGCATCAACCGCTTTCAGGAAGCCCGGTATCGGACAGGCGGCGACAGTGTCTGGGATGGAGGCCTGACAAGTCTGGAGATGATGGATAAAAGCCGTGCCTCTATAGCCTCTATGCTGAACTGCGAGGCAGAGGACATCGTTTTCGGAATGAATACATCGCACATCATGTCGATGTATTCAGCCAATGTTGAATTTGCTCCGGGAGCCAACGTCGTAGTACCGGAAAATCTCTATAATTCGGGGAAATTCATGTTCCAGGTAAGAGAAAGAGAAGGACTGGAAATAAGATATGCGAAGACGAAAAACGGACTTGTCTCAGCGGAGAATATCATAGCGCAGATCGACAGCAGAACAATCGCAGTAGCCTGTGCACTTGTCGATAATGAGACAGGACAGAGAATTGAAGCAGAAAAAATAGGGGAATACTGTCAGAAAAGCGGGGTTTTCTTTATTCTGGACTGCGCGCAGGCATGCGGTGCTCTGAAAGTTGACGTGAAAGAGCTTCACGCAGACCTGGCAGCGGCATGTGACTACAAGTGGATGATGAACTATTTCGGCACAGGTTTCGGCTATATGAGCAGAAGGATGCGCGAGGCTCTCCATGTCAAGAGTGCGGGATGGATGTCAGATGCATACCGTTTCGAATACGATATGCAGGTTCTGACGCCAAGAGATGACGGAGGCATGTTTGATATCGGCTACCCGAACATGCCCGGAATCTTCGGACTCGGACTCGTGGCAGAAAAGTACTGCGAGCTGGGGGGAGACAGAATCCAGCAGTATATATTCATGCTGAGAGAACGTCTCATTGAAAGGCTGAATCGCATGGATGCAGTCACTTTTCCGTATATGCTTTCTGAGGACCAGTACAGTCAGATAGTCCGGATGGAGGTTCCTGCTGATACAGGAATCACAGAGGAGAAGATGAAAGCGCAGGGAATCATGTGTTCGGTAGGTGGGCAGAACACGGATGGGAAAATATCGGTTCGAGTAGGAATCCATTATTACAATAATGAAAAAGACATAGACAGTTTCACTGATGAGTTAGAAAAATTTCTTGGAGGTCTGAAATGAGTGACAGTAAAAAAAAGATTGGCCTGATAGGCTGCATTCTCATGGGAATCGGATGCATCATCGGGTCGGGAATATTCGGCACACTGCCGGAAGTTGTAAATGACATTGACGACGGCGTCATCATTGCGCTGATCGCCGCAACCGCTGTAGTAATACTGAGGGGAATTCCAGCAATGTTTTCCTGTTCTGCACTGCCTTCCAGTGCGAGACATTTTATGCACCAGACGAAGATCCTGCATCCGTATATCGGTGTTCTGCAGGCGTTCAATGCAGTGCTGATCACTTCGATGCTTTCGCTGTACGGTGTTCTTTTTGCTGAATACATCGTTGAGATTTTCCCTTCCTGTCCGCTGAGTGAAAATGCGATCGCAATTATTCTGATTGTCTTCTTCTGCGGAATATCTCTGTTCGGCAATGTGATATCGTCACGTATTCAGGATATCATGGTATTTGTGATGCTGGTGACACTGGTACTGTATGTGATATTCGGACTTCCGAACATCGATGTCTCCCGAATCGAAATGGGCGCCATGTTCGGATCCGGAATAAAACTCACCGCCCTGTCGGCTGCAGTGGGTGTACTGACATCCTGCGTATCGGGCGGCGCCATTGTTGCAGAGATCAGCGATGACGTAGAAAATCCGAGAAGAAATATTCCGCTTGCAATCATTCTCTGTCCGACTCTGGTCTGCATCCTGTACATACTGATCGCGGTCGTGACTCTGGGTGTGCCTGTCAGCGGCGAACTTAATTCTCTTACAACAGCAGCAAAAGAGTTTATGAGCCCGGGGATGACATTCTTCTTTGTTATCGGAGGGCCGGTGATCGGTATTGTCACATCATTCGTGCCTTTCCTCCTGTCCATGGTGGCTGAGTTTGACTATGCTGCGAGAAACAGAATCTATCCGTCAATCTTTGCAAAGCAGAATAAACACGGGGTTGCCACCTGGAGTGTTGTTCTTGCTATGGTTATCAGTATCGTAATCGTTATCACCGGACAGACCTTCGGAGTTATTATGGTGATCTTCTCCTTTGCGAATATCATCGAAGAAACACCGGATACCCTGATTCCGTTCTTCGCAGCAAAAAAATATCCGAAGACCTGTGAGAATCTGCCGAAATATATCAGTAAAAAAGCAACCTACATCTGCAGCATCATATCTCTTGTCGCCTGTGTCTACCTTGCGGCTGCTCTGTTCATCACAATGGATCTGGCGAGCTGGATTGCAGTGCTGGTAACTTACGGTGGCGGCTACATATACTTCTTTATCAGAATCAGATATCTGAAAAAGAAAGAGAACTTTGACCTTGTTGCAAGTCTGGCTGCTCCTTATGAACCGTGGGAGGAGCATGAGAAAAGCTTTGGATGAAGCATGATTGTGCACTGACAGCTGCCGTCTGCAGATGTGAAGATGCAGAACTGTGAGGACCGCGGCTTTTATCCGGAATAATGATTTTATCTGAGGGTTGTCGCATTGGGTGAATCCTGATGCGGCAGCCCGTTTTTTATGCATTGGTCCGGGACAGTATGCAAAGTGGAAATAAAATACATATAGAGGGCTTGATTTTACGGATGAAATGGTATAAAATGGAAAAAATAGGGCGGAGGAAGATGATGCATACAAGCAGAGATTATGTGGAATGGGAACTGGAAAGGCAAAAAGAGAAGGAGCACCTTTACGAGAAGCGGCTTCAATTGCTTCCGGAAGGAAGACTCAAGCTGGCAGCCTCAAAAGGCAGCCTCTACTATTTATGTATAAAAGATGGAAAACAGATATATCTCGGCGATGATAATGATGCCCGGGTCAAGGCCCTGAAGGAGAAAAAATTTCTCGAAACAGCGCTCAGAAATATAAAGGAGAACCGCCTCCTGATGGAAAATTACCTGCGGCAGTACAGGCCGGTAAATCCTGAAGATGTCATGAAAACACTTCCTAAAACATATCAGACAGGAGAGACTTTCGGCCTGGCAGAATGTGTGTCAGGAAGCAGATGGGAGTCAGAACCTTATGAGAAATCTGATGCATATCCGGAAAGACTTTCTCACCGGACGTTAAAAGGGGATATGGTCAGATCGAAATCAGAGGCGGTAATCGCCAATATGCTGTATGAACAAAGAATTCCTTATCATTATGAAGAGCTGTTGAAGCTGGGGGAAGATCTGATTGCACCGGATTTCAAAATAGCAGTCCGAAGCGAGAGCCGGTTTAAGTTCCTTGAACATTGCGGCATGCTGGGCGACGAAAAGTATCTTCAGACTTTTGTCTGGAAGCTGCGGAAATACCTTGCACATGGATACCTGCCCTGGCGAGACGTTTTCTTCACTTTTGACGATTTCCATGGAGGCATTGATACGATTGCCATCAGAGAAATGCTGAATCATTTTTTTCTCTGACAATCTGATTTCCTCTTTGATTGTCTTCGAGTTCTGCTAAAACGGCCGATTTGGCGAAAAGAGCAGAACTCCGCCGACCGGACCCGCCGCATCGAAGCAGAAAGTTCTGCCAAAAC
>JBJESV010000081.1:0-22983 GCA_051882975.1 Emergencia sp. | reverse complement strand
CCGGACTGCCCGCCCCGTCATCTTGACAGCCGGGCCGCTTTGTGCTATAAAAAAGAAAGAAAACATATATAATCTTGCCGCCGGGTAAGAACGACGCTGTGCGTTGTGATTCGTATCGTTAGGCCTTAGAAGATACGGATTGCGGCGCTTTTTTCATAGGAGGAGTGAATCTGAAATGTTTAATTATTACTGGCCTATAGGTCTGCTGGTGCTCTCAAATGTATTCTATCATATAACCGCCCGGTCCCTGCCGGAACAGGTCAATCCCTTTTTCAGCATGGCCATAACCTATCTGGTGGGCGCCGCTGTATCTGCTGTCCTGTTTTTTGCACTGGGAGACGGAGCTTCTGTTACACGCCAGCTGGCAGGTGTAAACTGGGCCCCTTTCGTTCTGGGTCTTTCCGTTGTCGGACTGGAGGCCGGAGCCATTTTCATGTACAAAGCAGGATGGGAGGTTTCTGTAGGCAATGTGGTTCAGGCGATCTTTGTGGCAATCGTCCTGCTGATAGTGGGGGCCCTTGTCTATAAAGAGGCACTGACAGCGACAAAGATCGCCGGGATTGCAGTCTGTCTGGCGGGGATCTTCCTGCTGAACAGATGAGTTAAGTGATGTGCATCTGGCGCAGAAACGCAGCAAAAGCGCCGGCGGAGTGAAGGAATCTGCCGGCGAAGCACCGAAGAAAGGCTGTCAAAGCGCCGAAGAAAGGCCGGCGAAGCACCGAAGAAAGGCTGTCAAAGCGCCGGCCGGCGCCGGAAAAAAAGAAGGAGGAAAAAATGAAAAAGTTTGTAATGGAAAAAGACTTTCTGGAGATCTTTCCCGATGCGAAAATCGGGATTCTTGTATGCAGAGGAATAGACAACCATATCAGAGAAGCGAACCGCTATGCGGCCTATCTGGCAGAAGCGCAGAAAGAAGCGGTAAAACATATTGCGAATCCGGAATTTACAGAAAATCCGATTATCAGAACATGGCGTGACGCCTTTCGCAGATTCAAAACAAAGAAAGGCGCCAGATGTTCTATAGAGGCGCTGCTCAAGCGGGTATCCAAAGGCGGGGAAATCGGCTGCATCAATCCGCTGGTGGATATCTACAACGGAATCTCCCTGAAATACGGCGTGCCTGTGGGCGGAGAAGACATAGACAGATTCCAGGGAGACAACAGGCTGACCCTGGCCGATGGAAGCGAAGAGTTCATCACCTACGGCAGCGACAAAAGCGAACCGCCCTATCCGGGAGAAGTGGTGTACAAAGACGATGGCGGAGCCATCTGCCGCTGCTTCAACTGGCGTGAATCAGTCAGAACCATGCTGACGGAGGATACGGTCAACGCGTTCATGTGCATTGAAACGGTCGGAGGAGAAAGAGATGATGTTCTGGACGCGGCCCTGGAAGAACTGAAGACCATCATCGAAAAAGAGCTGGGCGGAACTGTGGAGAAGCACATCCTGACGTCAGAATGCCCTGAAGCCGTGATAGAGGCGTGACAGTACAGCCGCAGCGCTGAGCCGGCGCCGAAATCCAGAAGAACGGCACGGCTGCGTCGCTGCATTGCCGCCGGATGGCAGCCGCTCTGCTTCAGCCGGATAGAAAGGCTGTGGCAGCAGGCTGCAGGTTGTGATACAATTAAGTCAGAAACCAGATCAGGAGGCAAACAAATGAACAGCGACATTTTAGATAAAGCGGTTCGCCTGCGGCACCAGCTCCATATGCATCCGGAACTTTCCGGCGAGGAGAAAGAGACCAAGGCGGCGCTGATGGCGTATCTCAGAGAAAATACCGGGCTGGAGGTGGAAGACCGCGGACTGTGGTTCTATGCCGTCTACACGCCTGATAGAAACATTCCGGCAGGAGCGGATGACCCGGTTCCGGAGGGAGACGCTTCCTCCCCGGCCAGAGGACCCATCGCCTTCAGAGCAGATTTTGATGCGATAAAAGTTCTGGAGGAGACGCCGCTGCCCTATGCATCGGTCAACAGAGGCACAGCGCACAAATGCGGTCACGACGGACATTCCGCAGCCCTTGCAGCTTTTGCAGAGGATGTGGACCGGCAGGGCGCAGATCGGCAGATCTACTTTATCTTTCAGCACGGAGAAGAGACCGGTATCGGCGGGCGTCTCTGCGCGGAGCTCATAGGAGAGAAAGGCATAGAGGAGGTCTACGGCGTGCACAACTTTCCGGGAGCACCCTTCGGGTCCCTGGGAATCCGCACCGGTACCATAAACTGTGCCTCAAAAGGAATGGAAATAATCTTTACGGGCGCATCGGCCCATGCAAGCCAGCCGGAGATGGGACGAAATCCTGCAAAGGCAGTCAGCCGCACCGTGCTGGAACTGGACCGTATTGCCAATCCGTCCAGGTACAGCGGACTGATCCTTGCCACCGTGATCCAGATCGATGTGGGTGAGAGAGCCTTTGGAGTGGCAGCTCACCGGGGAAGCCTTCTCCTGACTATCCGTAGCCAGAAAGAAGAGGAACTGGACGCCATGCAGAAGGAGATCGAGAGTTTTGCCGCAGCGAGAGCGGAGGAAGACGGACTGGGCGTTGAGTTCCGTTTTTACGATGAATTCCCTGAGACGGCCAACCACAGTGAAAGCGTCGAGAAGCTGAAGCGCATTGCAGAGCAGCAGGGATGGCCCGTCAACGAGATGGCAGATCCCATCAGAAGTTCAGAGGATTTCGGATATTATCTGAAAAAAGCACCGGGTGCACTGATCTGGCTGGGCGCAGGTGAGGACTGGCCGCCGATTCACTCAGAGGAGTTCGACTATAACGACAGCCTTATTGCAAGAACGGCAGAGCTGTTCTGGGCGCTTGTCCGGGCATGACCTCGCACGACGCATGTCTTAAAGGGGAGGAGAAGAAAAATGCTGGCAACGATTATGCCGTTTATCTGCATGGGGGCAGGACTCGCAGCAGGGCTTCAGCCCCTGCCGCATAAATTCTATAAAGTGGCGGACTGGATCATGACCGTTTCCCTGATGGTGCTGATGATGACCATCGGCGGCAATGTGGGAACCAGCGAGGAAGTGATCGGCAAGCTGGGAACCGTGGGATTCAACTGCATCGTGACCTGCCTTTTGGCCATTGCAGGCAGTGTGGTCCTCTGCCTTATGGTGGAGAAAACCGTGCTGCCTCTGGATCAGTTTTATGAACTGACGCAGAGCAGGCCGGATGCCGCTGCCGCAGAAAGAAGTTCCGCTGCAGAAAACGATGCCGCTGCGGAAGAAAGTGACAGTGAAAACGAGGGCAGCAGCACTGAGGAGAAAAAAACAGATCCGATTCTGATCATGATTCCGGTGTGCCTTCTGGCAGGCGCTTTCGGCTGTTATTTCTTCATGCCGAAGTCAGCTGAAAGACTGCTGGATATCACACTGTGGGCATCCCTGGTGGTCCTGTACACCAGCGTGGGACTGAGTATGGGGAAAAACAGGAACGTTTTCGGATACATGAAGAAGATAGGTTTTCGCATCTTATACCTGATTGCGGCGATCTGGTTCGGCAGCATTGCCGGCGGGGCGCTTTCGGTGCTGATTACGGGCATGCCTCTGAAGTATGCTGTGATCTCAGCCAGCGGAGCAGGCTACTACAGTATGACCGGCGCCACCATGCTTTCCTGGTTCGGCACCGAGGCCGGCGTATACGGATTCATGGTCAACGTGTTCCGGGACTTTTTCACAGTGCTTCTGCTTCCACTGCTGGCGAAAGTGGGGAAAAGCGCTCCGATCGCAGCGGGCGCCGGAGGCAATATGGACAGTATGCTTGTTCCGGTGACGAGTGCGGTGGGAGATGAACTGAGTCTGGTGGTTCTGGTCACAGGAATCGCACTGACCTTCGGCGTGCCTGTCATGCTGCCGGTGCTGTGCAGTCTTCTGGGGTAGAGGAAAGGAGCGCGGCGCGGGCGGTGCAATTCTTAAGAAAGTCTGAAGAATTTCCGTTTCCATTGACAAAAGAAGGGCGTTGGAATAAACTGAAAATACTGATCGCAGCTTAGATTTATCAGACAATGGGGTTAGAGAAATGGAAAAGAGAAAGAAATACCTGACTGCACTTGCGATTGCAGTGACAGCGATGGCTGTGCTTACGCTTTGTTCGTTTATTGCGCTGAAGGGGAACAGCATGTACGCGGAGAGCCGTGACGGTCTCTGGAAGGGGTATATCGTGCGGAGCGCCGACGGAGACATATCCCGCTGCAGGGGGTACCTGTATTACTATGGGAGCCGCGATGGAAACGCAGGCCGGATCTGCGTGGAGCAGTACGAAGGCCGCATACCTGTACTGAAAGAGGTGGAGCCGGGCCGGGTCTCTCTTTCCACCATGGAAAGCCTGATGATCGGCGAACCGAGACGAAGCGGCTATTCTCTGGATGCCTTCTTTTCCCGGGAGGGAGCAAAGCCGGAGTCTATCGGGATTATCTGGGAAGACGAAAAGGGCGAAGAACGGTATTCGAGCCTGGTGTTTTAGAAAAGCTGCATTCACAGTCAGAGATACATAGGAAATCCGAAGGATTCGCCTTCCGCGGGCGGATCTTTTTTTGTTCGGACAGGAGACAGACGAACCGGCGGCGCGCCCGGGAAATTTTCCTCCTCAAATTTTCTAACTATTCAAAAATACATTGTGCCATAGTTACTTTTTTGATATAATATTTGCAAACGGTGCAAAAATGCATAGCACGACAGAATTACATTTCCGCGCGGCGTTCAGGCTGCAGAGCGGAGCCGCGTGATAATGCTGAAGAATCGTAAATTTTATGTAGGAGGTCTTAATTAATGAAAGGCTATACGAGCGAAACTATTAGAAACGTTGCTTTACTTGGACACGGAGGATGCGGCAAGACAACATTCCTGGAAGCTGCATTGTACGAAACAGGAGTAATCAAGAAGCTGGGTAAAGTTGAAGACGGAAACACCGTTTCCGACTACGATAAAATGGAAATCGAAAAAGGGTATTCAATCAACACTTCTGTCGTTCCAATCGAATGGAAGGACAGCAAGATCAATTTCATAGATACACCGGGTTATTTTGACTTTGTCGGCGAAGTAAACGCCGCACTGAGAGCTGCAGAGGCCGCAGTGATCCTGGTGGACGCAGGCTCAGGCATTCAGGTCGGTACAGAGGCTGCCTGGAACGCTTGCGAAAGATACAAGACTCCGAGATTCATCGTCATCAACAAGAGAGATAAGGACGAGTTCGACTTCTACAAGACCTTTGATGAACTGAAGGCAAAGTTCGGCGAAACACTGATTCCGTTCAGCTGGCCGCTCACCGCTGAGATCGACGAGGATCTGAAGGAAGCGATTGCCATGGCCGATGACGCACTGATGGAAAAATACTTTGACGGCGAGGATTTCTCCGACGAAGAAATCAAGAATGGTCTGGTAAAGGGTATCTCCGAAGGCGTGATCGTACCGGTATGCTCCTCCGCATTCCAGCTGGGACAGGGTCTGGAAGGACTCCTTGACCTGCTGCTGACCTACGTTCCGACTCCGCTGCAGCACGGTCCGTATGCCGGATTCAACGACAAGAACGAGCCGGTTGAGAGACTGTCTGTAACCGATGCTCCGATGTCAGCGTTCGTATTCAAGACCATCGTTGACCCGTTCGTCGGCAAGATCTCCATCATGAAAGTGGTAACAGGCAAGATCAACTCCGGCACTGAAGTATACAATGAGAGAGCAGGCAAGATGGAGAAGCTGGGCAAGCTGTTCTTCCTGAGAGGTAAAGAGCAGCTGGAGCTGAACTATGCAGAGGCAGGCGATATCGTTGCCGTTGCAAAGCTTCAGTATACCGTTTCCGGCGACACTCTCTGCGACAAGAGCGACATCATCAGATACCTGCCGCTGGATTACCCTTCCCCGAACTACTTCGTAGCCATCGAGGCAGTGGACAAGGGCGATGAGGAAAAGATGGGCACAGGCCTTGCAAGACTCAGAGAAGAAGACCCTTCCTTCGTGGTAGAGAGAAATGCTGAGACGCATCAGACTCTGCTGGGCGGACAGGGAGATATCCAGCTGGGTATCATCATGGCCAAGCTGAAAGACAGATTCGGCGTATCCGTAAAGATTGTTCCGCAGAAGATTGCATACAGAGAGACCATCAAGGGCAATTCTGATGTACAGGGCAAGCACAAGAAGCAGTCCGGCGGTGCAGGCCAGTACGGCGATGTACATATCAGATTTTCACCTTCTCAGCAGGAATTCGAATTCTCCGAGGAACTCTTCGGCGGATCCATTCCTAAGAACTACGTGCCTGCTGTCGAAAAGGGACTGCAGGAGAGCATGCAGAAAGGTCCTCTTGCAGGATGCAAGGTAGTAAACGTTAAGGCTGTTCTCTATGATGGTTCCTACCATGATGTAGACTCCAACGAAGTATCCTTCAAGATTGCCGCTTCCCTGGCATTCAAGAAAGGTATCGTTGAAGCCAAGCCTTGTCTGCTGGAGCCGATCATGCACATGGAAATCTATGTTCCGGACGATTACATGGGCGATGTAATGGGCGACATGAACAAGAGAAGAGGAAAGATCCTGGGTATGGAACCTCAGGCAAACGGAGGACAGAAGCTTCTGGCAGAGGCTCCTCAGGCAGAGCTCTTCGACTATGCGCTGGGTCTGCGTTCCATGACACAGGGCAGAGGATCCTTCGAGCTCAGATTTGAGAGATACGAGGAAGTTCCTAAGCAGCTGGCTGACAAGATCATCGCTGAGCATCAGGCTGAACAGGACAAATAAATACGGTAAAGAAGGATCGCATATTGACAATATGACTTTCATGAGCCGCGGCATTTCTGCTGCGGCTCTTTTTTCGGCGTTCATGCCGCTTTCGGCGCTGTACCCTGCGGCAGAGAATCGCCTGCGGCAGCTGGCAGGGCATGGCTGGGAGAAATCCGTGGACAAGAAGAGAGGATTCTGATATAATTGGAGAAAAGAACAGATGTTTGCACGAGGAGAAAGGAGAAGAAAGGGCTATGGCCAGGAAGAGCAGAACTGTATTTGTATGCCAGGAGTGCGGCTATGAGAGCCCCAAGTGGATAGGGCAGTGCATCTGCGGTGCATGGAACACCATGGTGGAGGAGAAGATCACGGATGCGCCGGAACAGGACAGCCGCAGGAGGAGTTCTGCCAGCGCCAGACCGACACCTCTCAGAGAAGTGGGGGCGGCAGGTGGATACAGCCGTATCGACACCGGCATCGGCGAACTGAACCGGGTGCTGGGAGGCGGTCTGGTCAGAGGCTCCCTTACACTGATTTCGGGAGAGCCGGGTATCGGCAAATCCACCATGATCATACAGGCGGCCGCCAACCTGGCGGAGACGCTTGGAAAGGTTCTTTACGTATCCGGAGAGGAATCAGAAGAGCAGATCAGGATGCGGGCGGACAGGGTGTGCTCCAGCCTCAGTGAGAACCTCTACATCCTGGCGGAAACCAACATGGAGAATATTACGGCAGCCTGCGAGAATCTGGATCCCGCTTTCCTCATCATCGATTCCATCCAGACCATGTATACTCAGACTCTGGATTCCGTGCCGGGAAGCGTCTCTCAGGTGAGAGATGTGGGCAATCAGCTGATGAAGCTGGGAAAGACCAGGAACATGCCGGTCTTCATCGTCGCTCATGTGACGAAGAACGGAGAACTGGCGGGGCCGAAGATCGTGGAACATCTGGTGGACTGCGTACTGAACTTCACAGGAGAACGGGATCACGATCTGCGAATTCTGAGAGCCTACAAGAACAGGTTTGGAACCACCAGCGAAATCGGCGCCTTTCAGATGGAGGAAGGCGGGCTGAAAGAGATCCGCAACCTTTCCGGAACTTTTCTGGAAAGCACGGAGACAAATGCGGAAGGATCCGTCATTACAGCTGTCTACGAGGGCAGCCGTCCGGTCCTCTTTGAGATTCAGGCCCTGACGGCTCCGGCCAATGTGGGTTTTGCAAGACGAACCTCTGTAGGGGTGGATTATCAGAGACTGAACATGATACTGGCCGTTCTGGAGAGGAAGGTCGGAATGACACTGATTAATCAGGATGTGTATGTCAATGTGGTAGGCGGGATGCGGCCGGACAGCACATCTATAGATCTTGGTGTCGCGCTGGCGGTCTATTCTTCTGTCCGCAGCATCACACCGCCGGCGAGGACCCTCGCCATAGGGGAAGTGGGTCTGACCGGGGATCTCCGCTCTGTGCAGAATGCGGATAAGATTGTGACAGAAGCGGTCCGCATGGGCTACGAGCTGATCATTCTCCCGGCCAAAAATGCGGGCAGGCTGGACAGGAAGCTGTCTGCAGGATGCAAGATCGTCGGAGCAGGAAATATCTATGATGCCATCGAAGCCTTTCGGGGAGAGCCCAGGGGCTGAGGGGGCAGAGCCGCCTCTGACACGGTGTCACCATGAGGAACGGCAGACAGAATCAATAAACAGCAGCGGACTGAAAAAGCCGGTCCCGGAATCATATCCGGAACCGGCTGTGTTTTACTTTTTGACCTTTACAATATCCATTTCAAACCAGAAGGTGCTGCCTTTGCCCACCTTGCTGTTCACACCGTAGTTGGCCTTGTGCAGCGTCAGAATTTCCTTGACGATGGAAAGCCCCAGGCCGCTGCCTTCTGTCGGTCTTACGTGGTGTGTGCTGGATTTGTAGTATTTCTCCCAGACGTGGCTGATCTCGTCCGGTGCGATGCCGGCGCCGTGGTCGATGACTTCGCAGCGCATCTTCCGGCCGGTCTTCTTTATGTTGATGATGATCTCCTTGTCCTCACCGCAGTATTTTACCGCGTTGTTGATCAGGTTGGACAGAACCTGCTTGATCTTCGGCTCGTCTCCGTTGACGATAACAGGACCCGAACAGTTGAAACGGATCGTGTATCCCTCCTGCTCCGTCAGGATGTCATAGGAAGCCAGCAGAGACAATGCTGTGGCGCGGATGTCGAAATTGGAAAGCTCGATTTCTATGCTGCGTGACTGCATCTTGGACATGTTCAGCATATCTGTGACCAGAGTGTTCAGCCGGTCTGTCTCGTCGATAATGACCTGCAGATGAGCTTCCCGCTTCTGCGGGTTGTTGCCGGAAAGATCCCGGATCATCTCCGCATAGGATTTGATCATAGTCAGCGGGGTGCGCAGATCGTGGGAGACGTTGGCAATCAGATCCTTCTGATACATGTCCGTCTTTTCCAGCTCCCGCGAGGCCGCGGTCAGCGTGTCAGCCAGTTCTGTGATCTCTGTATAATGTCCGCCTTTGAACTTGACTCCGTAGTTGCCTTTTCCCATTTCAGCGGCCGAACTGGTGATATCCTTGATCGGTTTGGAAATCCTGCTTGCCAGATAGACTGCCAGAGTCAGAGCAATCAGGGCTGCAATCACTGTGATATAGGCCAGCTGTTCCTGCAGGATTGCCACCGTGGAACGAATCGGATAAAGAGGCGTGAAGATATACAGAATGTGATTGGTCTGTTCCGACTGCGGCAGGGTGAAGTTGCTCGACGGAGCCTCCAGGAAACATGCGTAAGCAAGCAGCTTGGTGCCGCTTCCGGTGGAAATCGTCGTTGAGACCCTGCTGATGCCGGTGGTCTGCAGTCTATGCTGCAGAGTCAGCTGCAGCTCTTCTATCTGCATGCGGTACCGGTAAAGGGTGCCGTGGCCGTTATAGTCAGGTGAATAAATGATGTCGCCCAGATCAGTCTGGATCCGTACATAGATATCATCGTTGTTGGAAGCCAGTGAATCCAGCATATCCATCAGCTGGAGAAGATTGTGATCGTCAGCCTCATATGCCTGGATCAGCTGATCTGCCAGCTTGGTGGCTTCGGCCGTCTTCATCTGCTCATAGTAATTATTGAGAAAGAAGATCTGGAGAAACCAGATCAGACCGATGAGGAGCAGAGCGAAGCCGATAAAGTATATCCACAGCTTGAACCGGATGCTGCGGAAATCAAATTTACTCTTCAAACTCAAATTTGTAACCCACCCCTCTGAGTGTCACGATATAGTCCCTGTAAGGACCCAGGTTGTTTCTCAGGTTTTTTATGTGTGTGTCGATGGTTCTGTCGTCCCCGAAGAAGTCATAGCCCCAGATGTCGGAAAGCAGCTTGTCCCTGGAAAGAGCGATGTTTCTGTTCTCGATGAGGTAGAAAAGAAGCTCATACTCCTTCGGCGTCAGTTCCACACGCTTGCCGTCCACGGTGACAGTCCGCGCAGCAATGTTGATCTCCAGACCGCCGAACTTCATCACATCGGACTTGTTTCCGGAAGCGGCGTGCCGTCTTGCAAGGATGACATTGACCCTGGCCATCAGCTCCTTGGGGCTGAAAGGCTTGACGATGTAGTCGTCGATGCCCAGCTCGAAGCCGAAAAGCTTGTCGTATTCCTCGCCTCTGGCGGAAAGCATGATGATAGGCACGTCCTGGATTTTCTTGATCTCCTTGCAGGCAGAAAAACCGTCCAGCTTCGGCATCATGATATCCAGAATGACCAGATCGTATTCGTTCAGCTTGCAGAGACCCACGGCACTCATGCCGTCGCCGGCCTCTGTGACTTCGTAGCCGTTGAATTCGGCATATTCTCTTATGACCTCACGGATCTTGGGTTCATCGTCAACCACGAGTAATTTATACATGAAAACCCTCCTTGTTCTAAATGCAGATTAATTTCACATGTCTGTACAGTTATTTCAATTCCATACTAACCTGTATCTGTGTAGGTTTTATGAAATTTAACGATATAATTCTATCACATTTTATACAAAAGTAAAAGAAAAACGTGCAGATGACCCGCTTTCAGCCCTCCGGCGCAGGCGGCGCCAGGAGAAGAAAGTGGGCGCGGAGCGCCTATCAAAGCCTTGACATGACTCGCCGGATTGCCTATACTGTATTTATATGGAATTAAAGTGGGAACCTATATGTATTTTGTACTGTGCCTGCATGCATTTGCGCCAGCATGCATCTCCATGCACCGGTGCGGACGAATACGATCCCGCTGGTCTGCACATAGTAAGGGAAGCAAAATGTGTTTATCTCCCCGAAGGTGTCTGACCGGTCCATATGTCGGCATTTTGAACAGAAAGGAGGAAAACTATGTTTAAGAAACTGTTCAGAGCATTGTTCACGATTTTAGGTGCGATCTTAGGTTATGGCATTTTCCAGCTGTTTGCTTTCTGGATGAGCAGAAACGGCATCGATCTGGACGCCGGCTTCACTCCGGTGGAACAGATGGGGATGGCAGCCGCCTTTGCAATTATTTTCGGAATTATCTTTTTCAGATTGACACCGGTGATCAGAAGACAGAGCGTCAAGGTTGCGGACAACATAGAAGATGATCTGAGAGGGATTTCCGCCAATGATCTGCTGACCGGCATCATCGGCCTCATTACAGGACTGCTGATTGCGCTGCTGATCACCCAGATCTATGTCAGCATTACCAACAAATACCTGTATACCGTCATCACCATCATTACATATATGGTGCTTGGTTATCTGGGTGTTGTCATCGCCAACAAGAAGGGCAAGGAGATGCTGGGACTGCTGGTGGCCAACAGAAAACAGGCTGCAGTGCCGGCTCAGGAAAATCTTTTCTCACGCACAAAGAAAAAAAACGAAGGCGTTCCCAAAATCTTTGACACCAGCGTGATCATCGACGGAAGGATTGCCGAAATCATGAAGACCGGATTTCTGGAGGGGCCTATCGTCATTCCGGAATTCGTCCTGGTGGAGCTGCGCCATATTGCGGATTCATCCGATTCCCTGAAGAGAACCCGGGGCAGAAGAGGCCTGGATATCCTGAACAAGATCCAGAGCGATTACGGTATCGAAATCTACAACACGGACAACGAGAAGTCTCTGCGTGAGATTCCGGAAGTGGATGTGAAACTGCTGAAGCTGGCACAGCTGATGAACGGCAAAGTGGTGACCAACGATTTCAACCTGAACAAGGTTGCGTCCATCAACGGCGTGGGCGTGCTCAACATCAACGAGCTGGCAAACACGCTGAAACCGGTGGTCATCCCGGGCGAGGAGATGACAGTCCATCTGGTGAAGCAGGGTAAGGACAACAGTCAGGCTATCGCCTATCTGGACGACGGAACCATGATCGTCGTGGAAGACGGAAGGAAGATGATCGGAAAGACCATCGATATCAATGTCACCAGCGTGCTGCAGACGTCGGCAGGCAGGATGATCTTTGGAAGAATGAAGAAATCATAGACAGCAGACAGAAGAAGGACTATGTTAAACGGAAAAAAGGTATATGCAATCATAGGAGCTGCAGGCACCGGCAGGCGCATGGCAGCTCCCTTGCCGAAACAGTTCCTGAAGACGGGCGGCAGAACGATTCTGGAGCATACGGTGGACAGGTTTCTCGCCTCGCCTCTGATAGACGGGGTGTTTGTCGCTGTATCCGGTGAGTGGATGGAGTTCTGCACAGAACTTTTCGCGGGCCCTGCCGACAGAGGGAGGCTCATCCTGGTTGAAGGCGGCAGTCAGAGGCAGGATTCCATAGGGAATGCCCTGCAGGCCATAGGCAGGCTCTCACCGGCGGAAGGCAGTCTGGTGCTGGTTCACGATGGAGTCCGGCCCTATGTGTCGGAGGCGCTGATAGAAAGGGTGGCGGAGGCGGCGGCCGAAAAAGGCGCGGCTGTGCCTGTGACAGCACCGCGGGATACGATTCGACATCAGGAGGAAGGAACGCTGGACCGTTCCAGGCTCTGGTGCGTGCAGACGCCCCAGGGTTTTGATTTCCGCATGCTGGCAGAGGCGTACAAGAAAGCATCCGAAGAAGGATTCTGCGGAACAGATGACGCGGGACTGCTGGAACGGATGGGAAAAGAGATCACCCTGGTAAAGGGAGAGACCGCCAATATCAAGATTACATTTCCGGAGGATCTGACCATGGAAAGCAGAATCGGAACGGGATTCGACGTGCACTGCCTGACAGAAGGGCGCAGACTCATTCTGGGCGGTGTGGATATCCCCTTTGAAAAAGGGCTTCTGGGCCATTCGGATGCAGACGTGCTGATTCACGCCCTGATGGACGCCCTGCTGGGCGCTGCCGGGCTGGGCGATATCGGCAGGCTTTTTCCCGACACGGATGACACATATAAAGGCATATCCAGCCTGCTGCTGCTGGAGAAGGTGGCGGAAAGGCTGGCAGAAGAGGGCTTCACACTGGGCAATGCGGATATCACCGTCATCTGCCAGAGACCGAAGCTGGCGCCCTACGTGGAGACCATGCGGGAGAATATCGCCCGCGCCGTGAAGACAGAAACCGGGCGCATCAGCATCAAGGCCACGACGACGGAAAAGCTGGGCTTTACAGGCCGGGGCGAAGGAATCGCGGCGGAGGCCGTGTGCCTTTTGAACAGATAGAACAGCAGAATATTTAATAGAAGGAGACTGAACATAAATGAGATTATCAAAGATGCACATCAAAACCCTCAGGGAGGTTCCAAACGAGGCTGAAATTCCAAGCCATATCCTCCTGCTGAGAACAGGTATGATCCGGAAGCTGGTATCCGGCGTATACGGATTCATGCCGCTGGGCTGGCGCTCCGTCAGAAAGATCGAAGACATCATCAGACAGGAAATGGACAGCACCGGCGCCCAGGAAATCCATATGTCCGCCGTACAGCCGGCCGAGCTCTGGGAAGAGTCCGGCAGATGGTATGCCTACGGACCGGAGCTGTGGAGACTGAAGGACAGAAACGGCAGAGATTTCTGCCTGGGACCTACTCACGAAGAGATCTTTACGGATATCATCAGAAATGATGTATCATCATACAGACAGCTGCCGCTGAATCTGTATCAGATTCAGACAAAGTACAGAGATGAGGCAAGACCGCGGTTCGGCCTGATGCGCAGCCGCGAGTTCATCATGAAGGATGCCTATTCCTTTGACCGGGACTACGACGGACTGGATGAGAGCTACAGAACCATGTACGACGCATACGACAGGATTTTCAGAAGATGCGGACTCAACTGCAGACCGGTAGAGGCAGATACAGGCGCCATCGGAGGAAGCAACTCCCACGAGTTCACCGCCATTTCCGAGGTGGGAGAAAGCGAGATCGCTTACTGCGAGAAATGCTCCATGGCTGCCACGACAGAGCGTGCGGAATGCGTGGATGCTGCACCGCAGACAGATGTGGAGATGCTTCCGATGGAAGAGGTCCATACACCGGGAACGAAGACCATAGAAGAGGTCGCCGGATTCCTGGGACTGGAAAAGAGCCAGACCATCAAGGCTCTGCTTTTCGTAACCTACGACAATGAAGGAAAAGAGAACGGCTATGTGGCCGCATTTATAAGAGGAGACAGGGAACTGAACATGATCAAGCTGGTCAACGCCCTGAACATTCCGGAGCATGCCATCGAGTTTGCCGATGAGGAGAAGATGTCCGCCGCGACAGGCTGTGTAGGCGGGTTCACCGGACCGTGCGGGCTCCACGACTGCACCATCGTTGTGGACAGCGAGCTTCCGGGACTGAGAAACCTCTGCGCAGGCGCATGCAAAGAGGATCACCATCTGATCAACGTCAACTACGGAAGAGATTATGAGGGTGACATCGTGACGGACCTGAAAGTGCTGCAGGAGGGCGATCCATGTCCTGTATGCGGCGCACCGGTAAAGCATGCAAGAGGCATCGAGGTCGGGCAGGTGTTCAAACTGGGAACCAAGTATTCCGAATCCATGGGCGCCACGTATGTGGACGAGAACCAGCAGGAGCAGCCGATTGTCATGGGATGCTACGGCATCGGCGTGACCAGGACTCTGGCTGCGGTTGTGGAGCAGCATCACGATGAAAACGGCATCATCTGGCCGATGTCTGTGGCTCCGTACCATGTCATCATCACCCTGGTGAAGCCGGACGATCAGGTTCAGGCAGAAACAGCAGAGAAGATTTACGGCCAGCTTGAAGCTGCCGGCGTTGAAGTTCTGCTGGACGACCGCAAGGAGCGTCCGGGAGTCAAATTCAAAGACGCGGATCTGCTGGGCATTCCGGTGAGAATTACCGTAGGCAAGCTTGCCGGTGAGGGAAAAGTGGAATACAAGCTGAGAAGAGATGCGGACAAGGAAGAGATCACTGTGGAAGAAGCTGTTTCCAGAGCGGTCGAAATCGTGAACAGAGAGAAATAGCAAGGCATGGAGAGAAAAACGGGCGGTCTGAGGAGAATACAGGAGAATATGTATCTGCAGCTGTTCTGGACTTTTTTTAAACTGGGACTGTTCACCATCGGCGGCGGCATGGCCATGATTCCGCTGATCCAGGATATCGTGGTCAACAGAAAGCACTGGATGAGCGACGAGGAGGCTGTGGACTGCATCGCTGTCAGTCAGGGCCTGCCGGGCGTCATCGCCATCAACATGGCGACCTACATCGGCCAGCAGAAAAAGGGCCTGCCGGGCGCAGTGGCGGCGACAGTCGGAGTTATTCTTCCCAGCTTTATCATCATAATACTGGTCATCAAAGTACTGAAAGGCTTTGGAGACAACCGCTATGTCAGCGGTGCGCTGACAGGCATCAAAGCGGCGGCGACGGGACTGATTGCTGTTGCAGCCTGGAGACTGGGGAAACAGGTTCTGCGCGGACCTTTCCAGTGGGTGCTGGCCGTAGGAGCTTTCGCGGCAATCGCCTTCTTCGGTGTCAACGCGGTATGGGCCATCCTTGCAGGCATCGCTGCAGGACTGATCTGGTCCCGCAGCAGAGAAAGGAGAAACGGAGGTGAGCCCCGTTGATCTACCTGAAACTGTTTCTGGTCTTTGCGAAGATAGGACTGTTCGGATTCGGAGGAGGCATGGCGATGCTTCCCATGATCTATCAGGGCGCGAAGTCCTTCGGGCTGATGTCTGCCGAAGAGTTTTCCAACCTTGTGGCGATATCCCAGGTGACGCCGGGCCCTATGGCTGTCAATGCCGCCACCTATGTGGGATTTAACTGTGCAGGTTATGCGGGAGCTCTGGCAGCCACCTTCGGCGTAGCTCTGCCGTCTTTCATACTTGTGAGTCTGGCCTGCTATTTTATAGGGAGATTCAGGGAAAGCAGCCTCATCGAAGGAGCTTTTACCGGTATACGTCCCGTGACCTGCGGCCTCATCGCCGCTGCTGTGGTCATGATGGGACAGACCGCATTCGCATCTCCGACGGTGACGACATGCTGTATCACGCTGGGAACCCTGATCCTGGCGGGAAAATTTAAAATGAACCCGATCGTCATCGTGATCGCATCGGGTGTGATAGGAGCGATATTATGTGGGTAGGTGGCGTGAGAGTCATTCTTCCGAACGAAGAAGGTAAAATATTAATGGTAAAGCAGCACCATGAGGACAAGGATATCTGGATGGTGCCCGGCGGCGGCATCGAGGAGGGTGAAAACTCCATCGAGGCGGCAGTCAGGGAGGCAAAAGAAGAGACGGGGCTGGATATCGAAGTGATCGGTGTGGCATGGCATGTGGAAGAGGTCTCTCCGGAGAGAGGACAGCGTTTTGTCAACTACATGATCGGAGAGATCAAAGGCGGTTCTCTGGCGCTGGGCAGCGATCCCGAGCTTGCGGAAGACAGGCAGGTGCTGCGGGAGGTCCGCTTCATGTCCAGAGAGGATATCGATCAGCTGGAGCATGTGCATCCGAAGTTTCTCAACGATGAGATCTGGGGAATCCTGGAGGAGGAACACAACGGTATGACATATTATAAACTGAGATATCAGGAGTAAAATAAATAGAGAAAGAAAAGCAGGAGGAAATAGAACAATGAAAAAAGTAACCATCGAAATGGAAAACGGCGGCATCATGAAAGGTGAGCTTTACGAGGATATCGCACCGATTACAGTTGAGAATTTTGAGAAGCTGGCCAATGACGGCTTTTATGACGGACTGACCTTCCACAGAGTCATCCCGGGCTTCATGATTCAGGGCGGCTGCCCGCTGGGAAACGGCACAGGCGGTCCGGGGTACTGCATTCAGGGGGAATTCACCTCCAACGGCTGGGACAACGATCTGGAGCATACCACAGGGGTTCTGTCCATGGCAAGAGCCATGAATCCGAATTCCGCAGGATCCCAGTTCTTCATCATGGTGGCCGATGCACCGCATCTGGACGGACAGTACGCATCCTTCGGCAGGATCACAGAAGGAATGGATGTGGCACAGGCTATCGCGACAGTTCCGAGAGATGCCATGGATATGCCGCTGGAACCGGTAAAGATCAGAACCATCGTGGTGGAGTAATCCGGAACGGATCAGAATCTTTCTGAGAGTTTCTGCGTAAAACGGTTTTTTTCGGGTATATATATCAGGTTGATTCATGTCGTGCGCCGCACGGCAAGTCTGATCAGGAAAGGAATCGATTCAAGATGGCATTTTTCAAGGATGTGCACGAAGACATCAAGACCGTACTCAAGAAAGACCCGGCTGCGAGAAACAGCCTGGAGGTCCTGCTTTGCTATCCCGGCGTGTGGGCGCTGATCATGCATAAGCCTGCTCATTTCCTGTATAAGCACAATCTGAAGCTTCTGGCGAGAATCATCTCCCAGATGACCAGATTCTTTACAGGAATCGAGATTCATCCGGGAGCAACCATAGGACGGCGATGTTTCATCGACCACGGCATGGCTGTGGTCATCGGTGAGACGACAGAAATCGGCGATGATGTCACTCTGTACCAGGGAGTGACCCTCGGCGGCACCGGAAAAGATACAGGCAAAAGACATCCGACCATCGGAAACCGGGTCATCGTCAGTTCCGGAGCCAGAGTTCTGGGACCGTTCAAGGTGGGTGACGATGTGAAGATCGGATCAGGTTCCATCGTCCTCAATGAGATTCCGCCGGGATGTACCGTAGTCGGCATTCCGGGAAAAATCGTCCGCCGCTACGGCGAAAGCACGGAGGATCTCAATCAGGTCAACCTGCCGGACCCTGTTGCAACCGAGCTGGAATGCCTGCGCAGGAGAATCGTCATGCTGGAAAACAGAATCAGTCAGTTAACGAAAGAAGCAGAGAGGAAACAAGATGAAGATATATAACACCCTTACGAGGAAAAAAGAAGAATTCGTACCGATCAGAGAGGGAGAGGTGTCAATCTATGTCTGCGGACCTACTGTATATAACTTTTTCCATATCGGTAACGCCAGACCTTTTGTTGTCTTTGACACTCTGAGAAAATATATGGAATACAGAGGCTACAAGGTGAAATTCGTTCAGAACTTCACCGACGTGGATGACAAGATCATCAACAGAGCCAGAGAAGAGGGAATCACCGCGCCGGAAGTATCCGAAAAGTATATCGGAGAATACTACAGAGACGCGGCTGCACTCAACGTGAAGAAAGCGGATGTCCATCCGAGAGTATCGGAACACATTCCGGAGATCATAGACTTTGTGAAGACCCTGGTCGACAAGGGATATGCCTATGAGGCCGATGGAGATGTCTATTTCTCCACCAGAAAGTTCCCGGGATACGGCAAGCTGTCCGGACAGAACATCGATGATCTGGAGGCGGGAGCCAGAATCGCCGTAGGTGAGGTCAAGAAGGATCCTCTGGACTTTGCTCTCTGGAAGGCAAGAAAGACGGACGACGAGATAGCCTGGGAGTCCCCTTGGGGCATGGGAAGACCCGGCTGGCATATCGAGTGCTCGGCCATGAGTAAAAAGCATCTGGGCAATACCATCGACATCCATGCCGGCGGACAGGATCTGCAGTTCCCTCATCACGAGAACGAGATCGCCCAGTCCGAGTGCTGCAACGGTGTGCCTTTTGCCCGCTACTGGATGCACAACGGCTATATCACCATCGACAACGAGAAGATGTCCAAGTCAAAGGGAAACTTCTTCACCGTCAGAGATATTCTGAAGGACTACAAGGGGGAAGTCATGCGTTTCTTCCTGCTGTCAGGACACTACAGAAGCCCGATCAACTTCAGCGACACCCTGATGGAGCAGGCGAAAAACGGTCTGGCGAGAATGGAAAACTGCAAGGAGAACCTGACATACCTGGCAGGAGCCGGTGCAGAAGGCGATATGACCGACGCCGAAAAGGAAGCCCTTGCCGGATATGAAAAATACAGAGAGGAATTCATCCGCGCCATGGACGACGATCTCAACACCGCAGACGCCATCAGCGCCGTATTTGAGCTGGTCACTGCAGCCAATACCGCAGTGAAGGACGGTGCTACCCGTGCTTTTGCCAAGGCATCCCTGGACACTCTGATGGAGTTTGCCGATGTTCTGGGTCTGCTGCAGAGCGAGGATGATACGGAGATCGACGATGAGATCCAGAAGCTGGTAGACGAAAGACAGGAAGCCAGAAAGGCTAAGAATTTCGCCAGAGCAGACGAGATCAGAGACCTTCTGAAATCAAAAGGAATCACCCTGAAAGACACTCCGCAGGGAGTCCAGATCATCAAGGAATAGGAATGGAAAAACTGAATCCGAGAGAAATCAATACAACGGCATTGGCTTTTTTAGGCGATGCCGTTTATGAAATATTTGTAAGAAAACATGTGATGGAGGCCGGACCGCAGAATGCGGATATGCTTCACAAGGCGGCCATCCGTTATGTATGCGCTGCCGGTCAGGCTCAGGCTGTGAAATCCCTTATGGCGGACTTTCTCACAGAAGAGGAGATCAGCCTCGTCAAGAGGGCCAGAAACCACAGAACCGCCTCGAAAGCCAGAAGTGCAGACGCGGTGACCTATAAACTGGCAACCGCCTTTGAGGCTCTCCTCGGCTTTCTTTACCTGGACGGGCAGGAAGAAAGGCTGGCGGAGATCGCTGCAGAGGCAATCAGAAGAATTGGAGAAAAAAGATGAGCAAAGCAGACGTTTTATTCGTAAATATGTGCCGGGGAATTCTGGATCACGGGTATTCCTCCGAGGGGCAGACCGTGAGGGCCAGATGGGAAGACGGGACGCCTGCCCATACCATCAAGAATTTCGGCGTGGTCAATCGCTACGACCTGCAGGAGGAATTTCCTGCGCTGACTCTGCGTCCGACAGCCATCAGATCCGCGGTGGACGAGATGCTGTGGATATGGCAGAAGAAGTCGAACAATATCCGGGATCTGTCCAGCCACATCTGGGATCAGTGGGCGGATGAAACCGGTTCTATCGGCAAAGCCTACGGCTATCAGCTGGGCGTAAAATACCGTTTTGCCCAGGGGGAGATGGACCAGGTGGACAATGTGATCTGGCAGCTGAAGAACACACCTTATTCCCGCCGTATCATGACCAATATATACAACTTTGCGGATCTGTCTGAGATGGGACTGGAACCCTGTGCCTACAGCATGACCTTCAACGTGACGGGAAACAGGCTGAATGCGATTCTGAACCAGCGTTCACAGGACATTCTGACCGCCAACAACTGGAATGTGGTTCAGTATTCCGTTCTGGTCCACATGCTGGCTCAGGTATGCGGTCTCGTTCCCGGCGAGCTGATACACGTCATTGCCGACGCCCATATCTATGACCGCCACGTGCCGGTCATAGAGGAGATGATTACGAGGCCTCAGTATCCGGCGCCGAAGTTCCGGCTCAATCCGGATGTGAGAGACTTCTACGATTTCACGGCAGACGACATTGAGATAACCGGCTATCAGACCAATCCGCAGGTGAAGAACATACCGGTGGCGATATAGACAGGAGGATTTATGAAACTGATACTTGCAGCAGACGAGAACTGGGGCATCGGCTGTAACGGCGGGCTGCTCTGTCACATTCCCGGCGATCTGAAATACTTCAGAGAGAAGACTGCCGGAAAGACGGTGGTCATGGGGAGAGCGACGCTGGAGAGCCTTCCCGGGGGCAGACCCCTTCCGAAGAGGGAGAACATCGTCCTTACACGATGTCAGGATTACCATGTGGAGGGAGCCGCTGCAGTCCACAGCATGGAGGAGCTGGACCGGCTCCTCGAGGGCCGCGATACCGATGATGTGATGATCATCGGCGGCGGCAGCGTTTACAGACAGTTTCTGGACCGGTGTGACACCTGCTATATCACGAAGATTTACGAAAGCTTTCCGGCGGATACCTGGTTCGTCAATCTGGATGAACACCCGGAGTTTGAAATCGTCTGGAAAAGCGATGTCAGAGAAGAGAACGGCCACAGGTATCAGTTTTTTGAATACAGGAGAAAAGACAATGGCGAAGAATAAACGGGACTGGGAGTCCATCAGTGCGAAGAAAGGAAAGAGGTATGTGGATCGTGAAGACCGGTCTGGCGGGGGAAAGGACAGAAACTCCGGCCATGGAGCCCGCAGAAGGGAGCGGCCGGATGCCTTTTTCGGAGATGTTTCTGAGGGAGAACCCGGATCCAATGTGATCATCGGCCGCAATCCTGTCATGGAGGCGCTGAAAAATCACAGAGATATGGAAAAGGTGCTGATTGCCAGAGGAGCCGACGGTTCGGCGCTGAAAATCGGCGCCATGGCGAAAGATGCGGGCGTGCCGGTCTATGCCAGCGAGCGGACCGCCCTCGACAGGATCGCAGGAGGAAAGGCGCACCAGGGTGTCATCGCCTATGCTTCGGCATATAAGTACAGCGAACTGGAGGATATCTATGCAAAGGCCGCAGAGCAGGGCGAAGAGCCTTTTGTGGTGATTCTGGACAATCTGGAGGATCCCCATAATCTCGGAGCGGTTCTCCGGACCTGTGAGTGCGCCGGAGCTCACGGCGTCATCATTCCCAAGCGCCGCGCATGCGGTCTGACGGAAGTGGTGGCAAAGGCATCAGCCGGCGCCATAGAGTACGTTCCCTGCGTCAGAGTTGCCAACATCGGACAGGTCATAGACGCACTGAAAGAAGACGGATTCTGGATTGCCGCCTGCGACATGGGAGGAACTGCCTATTACCGGCAGGACCTGACCGGAAAGCTGGCTGTGGTCATCGGAAGCGAAGGCTCAGGCATCAGCCCGCTGGTGAAGAAGAAATGTGATTTTACGGTATCCATGCCTATGCGGGGACGGATCACATCCCTGAATGCGTCCAATGCGGCGGCGGTTTTGATGTATGAAGTCAGAAGACAGAGGGATAAAGCATCGTTATGACAGATAAAGATCTCAACGTGCTGACCGATGAATCCATCGTCAGAATGGCTCAGGAAGGGAGCAGCACGGCGTATGAATTTCTGATCAGCAAATACAAGGAACTGGCGAAGAACAAGGCCAAGACATATTTTATCGTGGGAGCGGACCGGGAGGATGTGATCCAGGAAGGCATGATCGGCATCTTCAAGGCGATTCGCGACTTTGACGAGTCTGCAGAGGCTTCTTTCCGCACCTTTGCGGAGCTGTGCGTCAACAGGCAGATCATTTCGGCGATCAAGAAAGCCAACAGGCAGAAACATCAGATTCTCAACGAATCTGTATCTCTCAGCGCCGGAGAAGAGGAAGACGGGGAAAACGCATCTCTGTCCGAGTCTCTGGCCGATGCAAGGCCCGATATGGATCCGGAAAGCATGATGCTGATCAAAGAGGTGGCTGACTATCTGACTGCCAACGGAGATGAACTGTTCAGCCCGCTGGAGGCCATGGTCTGGAATGAGATGCGCAAAGGACGCAGCTACAGAGAAATCGCTTTTTCTCTGCGGAAATCCACGAAAACGGTGGACAATGCGATCCAGCGGATCAGGAAAAAAGTGCTTCAGTATCTGGAAAGCTGAAGGAGATGTCAGGAGCAGGCCGCGGCATGGCGGTCTGATTGTCCCGGAAACAGATACAGGAATTGTACGAAAAAAAATACGCCCAAATATATGACTTTTCCTTGCACCAAAATGTTGACAAGTTTCAAAAAATATAGTACGATTAGAATGTTATGACGGGCTGTTGTAGCTCAGTAGGTAGAGCACTTCCTTGGTAAGGAAGAGGTTCGGCAGTTCGAATCTGCTCAACAGCTCCAATTTTTTAATTTGTTATTTATTAAAAGGAGAAACGTTAAAATGGCAAAGCAAAAATTCGAGAGAACCAAACCGCATATCAATATCGGAACAATCGGTCACGTAGACCATGGTA
>JBJESV010000080.1:27673-34204 GCA_051882975.1 Emergencia sp. | reverse complement strand
TATCTGCCTATCACTTCGCAGTGTTTGATTTCTCCCAGTTTCTCACGGGACTCATCTCCCCTGAACACTACCACCACTGTGTACAGAATCAGGCGGATGTCCATGAGAAAGCTCTGGTTTTTTATGTATTCCAGGTCATAGACGATTTTTTCTTCCGGCTGCAGGCTGTATCCTCCGACAACCTGCGCATATCCGGTCAGACCGGGCCGCACAAGCATTCTCTGACGGAATCCCGAGATATATGTATCGAACACATCGTAGAACTCCGGCCTTTCCGGTCTGGGCCCCACGATGGACATATTGCCTTTGAGAATGTTGATCAGCTGCGGGAGTTCGTCGATTCTGGTTTTTCTCAGAAATGCGCCGACACGGGTCACTCTTGGATCGTCGCTGTATGCCCACTGGGCTCCATCCTCCTCTGCATCCATCCGCATGGAACGGAATTTGTATAGAGTGAACGGCTTCTGATCCTTTCCCAGACGCACCTGCGAAAAGATCGGATTCCCCGGAGAATCCAAAGCGATAACCAGTGCGATGAGGGCCATGGGAATCAGCAGCACCGCCAAAGCCAGCAGAGCACAGACGATATCCAGACACCGCTTCAATATGTTGTAACCCTTTTTTTCTTCCGGTGTGCCGATATCTTCGGCCTGATATCTCACCCTGCTTTCGGCGAATTCATGAAGTTTTCTGATTTCATCATTTCCTGCCTTTACTGAACTCATAATTCTCCCTGATTTCTAATATTTTCTCCAGACCATCCGGTCGATGATGCCCCGATAGCTCTGGATGATTTTCACTGTTTTTATGCTGACATCTTCTCCATAACAGGACACGGGAACGCCCAGGTCCCCTGCTTCCTGCATTGCCACTGCAGTTCTTACCGCCTGCAGAACTTCTTCTTCCGTAATCCCTGCCAGAATAAAATTCCCTGCGTCCAGCGCTTCCGGTCTTTCCGTGGAAGTGCGGATACATACTGCCGGAAAGGGCTTTCCGATAGAGCTGTAGAAACTGCTTTCTTCCGGAAGCGTGCCGGAATCCGATATCACACAGTAGGCCCGGGTCTGCAGATGATTGTAGTCATGAAACCCAAGGGGCTGATGAAGCTTCACCCGTCTGTCCAGCGGAAAGTTCCGCGCTTCGAGAAACTTTCGGCTTCTCGGATGACAGGAATATAATATCGGCATGTCATATTCTTCAGCAAGGCGGTTGACTGCGCCGAACAGACTGAAGAAGTTTTTTTCTGTATCGATATTCTCTTCTCTGTGAGCAGAGAGGAGCATGTATTTTCTTTTCTCCAGGCCCAGCTGCTGCAGGATGCTGCTGCTCTCGATCTGCTTCAGATTGGCGCGGAGAACTTCAGCCATGGGACTGCCTACCACATAGGTCCGTTCTCTGGCGATTCCCTCTGCATTGAGATAGCGGCGGGCATGCTCGCTGTAGCACAGATTCACATCAGCGATGTGATCGACAATCCGCCGGTTGGTTTCCTCCGGCAGACATTCATCGAAACAGCGGTTTCCTGCTTCCATGTGAAAGATCGGAATATGGAGCCGCTTGGCTGAGACAGCCGACAGACAGCTGTTGGTATCTCCCAGAATCAGAAGTGCATCCGGCTTCTCCCTGACCATCAGACGATAGGATTCTGCAATAATGCTGCCGATGGTCTCTCCGAGATCTTTCCCTGCACAGTTCAGGTAAAAATCCGGCTCCCGCAGCTGCAGATCCCGGAAAAAGATCTGATTCAGGGTGTAATCATAATTCTGACCTGTATGTACCAGAATCTGATCAAAATAGCGGTCGCATTTCTTTATGATCTCCGACAGACGGATGATTTCCGGTCTGGTGCCGATGATGGTCATCAGCTTCAGCTTTGCCATTTTCCACTTTTCCTTTCTGCCGAAACGGTCTATACAGTTTCGGGATATGTATCCGGTCTCTCCGGATCAAAACACTCGCTGGCCCAGATAACAGTCACCAGATTCTCCGTCCGGGACAGATTGATGAGGTTATGTGTATAGCCAGGTATCATTTCCACGATTTCCATTTTCTCTCCGGACACTTCGAATTCCCTGACCGGGAACGGATTCCCGGCTTCATCCCGGCCCAGCCTCCGCAGCTGCAGCAGACCGTGGCCGCTGACGACGAGGAACTTTTCGTGCTTTGTATGATGCCAGTGATTTCCCCGGACAATACCCGGTCCGGAAATGCTCACGCTGATCTGCCCCCGGTCCTCTGTCCGGATCATTTCCGTGAAACTGCCCCGCTGATCCTCATGCATGGCCAGCGGATACCGGAAAGCTTCCACCGGCAGATAGGTCAGATATGTGGCGTACAGTTTTTTTATAAAAGGATCATCCAGCCGCGGGATCTCCAGTGTGTTTCTCAGTTCTGAAAATCCCTGCAGTATCTCAGACAGATGCCGCACACTGCACTGGTAAGTCTCCGGCACATAACCGAAGCCCTTTTCTGTATGTTCATTCCCCGAGGCAGCACGCAGGATCTCTTCTACCGCATCATCTATGTATGTCAGCGTGAGAACTGCGTCTCCATTGAGAATCTCCACAGGCAATCCTCTCGCTATCCTGAAGCAGAAGGTGGCTGTCACCGAATTGTAGTCCGGACGGCACCATTTTCCGAACAGGTTGGTAAAGCGGTAGATCACAGTACGCGCACCTGTTTCCTGCCCGTATTCCTGGATCAGGAGCTCTGCAGCCCGTTTGCTTTTTCCATATATGTCATTCCGGTCAGCATGGATCGACGATGCATAAATAACCGGAACCGGGGTTTTATCCTTGTTCGCTTTCTTCAGCAGTTCCAGAAGCTCAGCTGTAAATCCTGCATTTCCATCCAGGAAGTCCTCTTCTCTGCTGCTGCGGTTTACACCTGCCAGATGAATCACCAGATCGGCCTGTCTGCAGAAATCCTCCAGTTCCTCCCTGCCCGTTCTTCGGGTGCAGAGAAGGAGATCGGGCCCGTCCTGCTCTTCTGTCAGGATGTATTTCTCTTTTGTTTTTTTTATGTTCTCCAGCTGTGCTGTCAGGTTCCGCCCTACGAAACCTTCGGCGCCGGTGATCAGTATCTTCATTGTTTCTCCAGTGCTTCCTTCACATAATCTGTTGTCAGAAGTTTTTCGACTGTCTGCTCCACGTTCAGTCGTCTTGTGTTATGACTGGTATAGGCTTCTTCTCCCATGGTCTGAACCTGACCGGCAGCCACGAATCTGTCGTAATTCAAATCACGGCTGTCTGCAGCCACCCGGAAATACTGTCCCAGATCCTCGCTGCGAAGTCTTTCCTCCCGCGTCATCAGAGTCTCATAAAGCTTTTCTCCATGCCGGGTGCCTATGATCCGCACACCCGTATCGCCGAAAAGCTGCTGGACCGCCTTTGCCAGATCGCCAATGGTCGATGCATCTGCTTTCTGGATAAACAGATCCCCCGGATGGGCATGTTCAAAGGCAAACAGCACCAGTCTGACGGCTTCATCCAGATTCATCAGGAACCTGGTCATCGCCGGGTCAGTAATCGTTATTGGATTTCCCGATTTGATCTGATCGATAAAAAGAGGAATCACGCTGCCCCTGCTGCACATGACATTGCCGTATCGCGTACAGCAGATGACCGTTCGTCCCCGGTCAGCCGCCACACGGGCATTGGCTTTGATGATATGCTCCATCATAGCCTTGGATGTGCCCATGGCATTGATCGGATAAGCCGCCTTGTCAGTGGACAGGCAGACGACCCGCTTTACTTCCGTTTCCACCGCTGCGTGGAGAACATTATCCGTTCCGATAATGTTCGTCCGCACAGCCTCCATAGGGAAGAACTCGCAGCTGGGCACCTGTTTCAGCGCAGCTGCGTGAAAGAGATAGTCCACGCCGTACATGGCATCCCGCACAGTCTGCTGCTCCCTGACATCACCTATATAAAACTTGACTTTTTCCGCGTATTCCGGATACTCTGTCTGGATGTGATGGCGAAGATCATCCTGTTTCTTCTCATCACGGCTGAATATCCGGATCTGTCCGATATCGGAGGCCAGAAAATGTTTCAGCACAGTATTGCCGAAACTTCCGGTTCCGCCGGTTATCATCAGTGTTTTTCCTTCAAAGACTGACATTTACTTTGCTTCTCCATAATATTCGCCGTATCTGCTGCCGCCGTACTTACCGTATTTGCCATACCTGCTGTATTTTCCGTAGCGGCTGTAATATCCGCTCCGTTCTCCGCCTGCCTTGTTGAGCACGGCGCCGACGATTCTGCAGCCGGTCACTTCCAGCTGTTTTTTCACTTTGAGTTCCGCCCTCCGGCTGACACAGTCGCTCTCCACGACAAGAATCACACCGTCGCATTTCGGTGCAAGCACTGCTGCATCGATCACCATTCCCAGCGGCGGCGTATCGATGATGACTGCATCAAAGTATTTTTTTGCAGAATCGAGAAGCATATCCATCCTCTCATCGGCCAGCAGTTCTGTCGGATTCGGTGACAGCGGACCTGCCATAATCATAGATAGTCCTTCTATATTGGTATCAGCAATCACCTCGTCCAGAGATGCCTGTCCGGACAGAAAGTGGGTCAGCCCCATCTGTCTCTTGTTCTCCATCTGTATCTGATATCGGCTTACCATCACCGATTTGCGCATATCCGCATCCACATAAAGCACTTTTTTCTGATTGCCCGCCATGGACCGGGCCAGCCCGAAAGACACTGTGCTCTTCCCTTCGTCCGGAACACAGCTTGTAAGCAGGAGCGTTTTAAGATTGCCCCCGCAGAATGAAAGGTTGCTCCTGAGAGAATTGAAAGCTTCCCTCTGCGCATAGCTCACTGACTCCAGAGAACTGAAGCTTATTCTATTTCCCATGTTTCTTCGATCTCCTTCTCTTCTTTCTGCCGTTTCTCCTCAGTCGCGCAAAGAATCCTTTTCGCTTCTTTTCGCCTTCCAGAGGGATCACAGCAAGCAGGTTGAGTTCCAGATATTTTTCGATTTCCTCCTGCGACCTGATGGTGTCATTCAGAAGGAACAGGATAATCACAGCCAGACCGGCCGCCACGCCGCCCAGCAGAAAGCCCATCATCACGTTCTTGCGTTTAGATGGCTTGATCGGTTTGTCCGGTACGGTGGCCTTCTCCCAGATCTGCGGCTTGTCCGTCTTCATCACTTCTGAGATTCTGGCACGTGACACCGATGCAAATTCGTTGGCTATTTCTGTAATCTGCTCCGGATCATTCCCTTCTATGGTGATATTGATGATTCTCGTCTCTTCCGGGTTGGTCACAGAAAGGCATCTCTGCAGATCCTTCACTTCCACATCAAGGCCCAGATTGTCGATGACATCCTCTGCAATGGACTGGGACTGTATCATCTCCACGCAGTCATGCGCCAGAGTGGAACTGACCTGCAGTTCTGATAAACTGATTGTAGAGGAATCCTGTGCCTGTATATACAGTCTGGAAGTCGACTGGTACACCGGCTGGGCAATGAAAAAACTGTACCCTGCCGCAACCCCGGCGCAGATCAGTGCCGTCGCAAGAATCACGGCGATTCTTTCGCGAATCGCCAGCAGAAGCTCCAGCAGATCGATTTCCATGACATCTTCTTCGTATTTCATTTAAATTCCCGCTCCTTATATCTCTATCGGCTCATTCCGCAGAAGCCGTTCCCCGTTTTCTTTCAGAATCTTTTCCGCATATCGGCTTCCTGCCAGCTTCTGCAGTCTTTCTGCCGGAACTCTCATCTGAGGTTTTCGATTTGTGTCGTTATGGCAGTCGCTTCCCACAAAGTGCACCAGCTGCTCTCTGAGCAGATACCGGATCATCCTGCCTCCGCTGTCCAGCGGTCCTTTCAGCAGGGTGCGGCTGTTGATCTGGATTCTCGCACCGCGATAAACCAGTTCGCCGGTGTCCGCCGGATGTTTCCGCAGGCAGAAGTATCTTTCCGGATGAGCGATAACCGGCCTGTATCCGGAAGCCGTCAGATTCTGAACGGCCCTCTCCAGTGTTGTGAATTCTTCGTCCGGGTGAAACTCAATCAGCACGTAATCCGTATCTGCAAGGCGAAGGGCTCTGCCGCTCTGAAGAGCCGGAATCGTCTCCGGTCCCCAGAAGATTTCGTTTCCCAGGTATAGTTCCATATCCGGACACGATGCAAAAAAAGCCTCCCTCACATTCTGAAAGACGCTTTGAAATTCTTCTGATCCGCAGTTCTCATTGTAAATCCCAAAATGCGGTGTGAGCAGAATTTTCCCTACACCTTCGGCATATAATATCTGCAGCATAGCCAAAGCCTGTTCTGCAGATTCTGCGCCATCGTCCACACCCGGAAGAATATGGGTGTGCAAATCAAAAAAACCGCTCTCCATACTGTTCCGTCCTAATCCTTTAAAAGTCACATTGTCTGTGGTACATTTCTACATAAATCGACTTAATCTCGTAAATATATTGTCTCACAACCAACAGTTGTTGTCAACGACTAATTATGGGATTTTTATATAAAACCTGTTCGTTGTTATTATATTATAATATAAGG
>JBJESV010000080.1:0-27573 GCA_051882975.1 Emergencia sp. | reverse complement strand
CTCATGCAAAAGCATCGTAGATGGCTTTGATGGCCTTCTCGAAATCCTTGTTCTGGACGCCGACGATGATGTTCATCTCGCTGGAACCCTGGTCGATCATTCTGATGTTGATGCTGGCTTCGGCCAGTGCGGTGAACAGGGTTGCGGACACACCCGGACGGCTGCTCATGCCGCAGCCCACTGTGGCGATCAGCGCGATATCCTCGAAAACCTCCATGCTGTCCGGATTCAGCTGCTTGTCAAAGGCCTCCAGCAGCTCATCCAGCCGGCCGTCGATGCTCTTGTTGGAGACGACGACAGAGACGGTATCGATACCGCTCGGCAGATGTTCGAAGTTTATGCTGAAATCCTCCAGGATGGCCAGGATCCTTCTTACAAAGCCCCTTTCCGCGCTCATCATGTTCTTGTAGATGGCGATGACGGTGAAGTCCCGGCTTCCTGCGATGCCGGTCACAACGTTGGTGCTGGTCACGTCGTGCTCAGCGGTGATGACCGTGCCCGGATCCTCCGGATGGTTGGTGTTGCGGATATTGATCGGAATATTGGCAATCCTTGCCGGATAGATGGCATCCTCGTGGAGCACGGAAGCTCCCATATAGGAAAGTTCTCTCAGCTCCTTGTAGGAAATCTTGTGGATCGGCTTCGGATTCTTGACGATCCGCGGGTCTGCCATGAGAAATCCGGAGACGTCGGTCCAGTTCTCGTAGACGTCTGCGCCGACAGCTCTTGCGACCAGAGACCCCGTGATATCAGAGCCGCCTCTGGAGAAGGTCCTCACCTTTCCGTCCACCTCGCTGGTTCCGTAAAAGCCCGGCAGCACGGCGCGCTCATGCTTAGCCAGTTCTTCTCTCAGCGCGCGGTCCGTCTCTTCCTGCTTCAGTCTGCCCTTGCTGTCAAAGATGATCAGACCTTCCGTATCGACAAAATCGTATCCCAGGAAAGCCGCGATGAGCACGGCGTTCAGGTATTCGCCCCGGCTTGCGATATAGTCTGCGGAACAGCCCTTTTTCAGATTTTCCTTGATCCGCTCAAAGTGGGTCTGAAGATCCACGTCCACGCCCAGATTCAGCTCCACCGCCATGAAGCGGTCTGTCACGACCTGAAAGAGCTGGTCGTAGGGCAGGTTGTGCTCCATGTGAGTCTTGCACAGATAGAGCAGATCCGTGATCTTGTTGTCTCCGTCGAACCGTTTCCCCGGTGCGGAGACCACGATATATCGTCTGTCTGCATCGGCCTCGATGATCTGTTTCGTTTTCATCAGCTGGATTCCGTCAGCTACGGAAGATCCGCCGAATTTTGCCACTTTTATTCCCATGAAGAAAGTTCCTCCTTATGCTGTTATAGATAAATATGCATTTTCTGTTTCCGTGGTGCTGGTCCTGCCCTTCTGATACCACGGAATCTGTCGCAGAACAGGGCAGCCAGATATCAAACCATGGAAACATTCTACTACATTCAGGCCCTGCTTGCAATGATTTTCATAAAGGAAAAACCGCCTTCCGGCGGTTTTTTGTCACAGTTCATCCTGCGTATCGGTTCACACTTTATCTTTCTCGTATTCCAGCAGGGTTCCTCCCTTGGAGTACTCGAAATCGTACTCATATCCGTTCTTGTATGCCTCTGCCTCGTATACATATCTGCCGTCGTCTCTGGTCAGTCTGATGTAGATGATCGTCGCACCCGGCACCTTCTTCCTGATCTTGTTCTGGATCGTGGTCCTGCTCACTGCGCCCACTTTTGATGCGGTGTATCTGGATCCCTCATAATCTCTGTCGCTGTCAAGCACCTTGCCGGTGGTCGCATCGATCTCGATGGAATATACATAGCTTCCTTTTACAGCCTTGCCTGCGTAGATTTTTCTGCCGTCGTCAGTGGTCAGACGGAGGTACTTCACTCCGCTGAGGGTCGGAAATTCATTCAGGAAAACGCTCTTTGCCTTTGACCAGCTGATATACTTGCTGGCTGCGGCCGCTTCTGCCTGCGGGCCGGCGGATGCCAGGGCCAGGGATGATACCACCAGGGCGGCGGCCAGAATCACGGTTATACCTGCTCTGCTCAATCTGTTCTTCTTCATTCTCAATTCCTCCTTTTCAATGTCCTTTATGGAACGTCTCTCATTTCTTAGTATGGTCATATAATAAAGGAGAAAAATGAAAATAAAATGAAAAGCGCTTTTTATTTTTAAAAAAATCAGAGACCGGATTTCTCCGGTCTCCATTGTGCGGTTTCATGTTTCCCGTTATTTCAGATAAGCCTTCAGGGTATCCACCTTGTCCAGGTGCTCCCAAGGCAGATCCACGTCTTTTCTTCCGAAATGGCCGTATGCAGCTGTCTGTCTGTAGATCGGTCTTCTCAGGTTCAGGTCTCTGATGATGGCAGCCGGTCTCAGGTCAAAGTTCTCGCTGACGATGTCTGCGATGGTCTCGTCAGCCAGCTTTCCTGTTCCGAAGGTATCCACCATGATGGAGACAGGCTTTGCAACACCGATGGCATAGGCCAGCTGAATCTCGCATTTGTCGGCAAGCCCTGCGGCAACGACATTCTTTGCGGCGTATCTTGCGGCATAGCATGCGGAACGGTCAACCTTTGTAGGGTCCTTTCCGGAGAAAGCGCCGCCGCCGTGACGGGCATATCCGCCGTAGGTGTCTACGATGATCTTTCTGCCGGTCAGGCCGGAGTCTCCGTGAGGTCCGCCGATGACAAATCTGCCGGTCGGGTTCACATAATATTTCGTATCCTCATCCAGCAGCTCTGCCGGTACGATCGGTCTGATGACGTGTTCGATCAGATCTTTTCTGATCTGCTCCTGGGTCGCATCCGGATCGTGCTGCGTGGAGATCAGAACTGTATCGACTCTCTTCACCTTGTCTCCGTCGTATTCCACGGTGACCTGAGTCTTTCCGTCCGGACGCAGATATTTCAGAGTTCCGTCCTTCCTTACCTTTGTCAGCTGCAGTGCCAGTTCGTGAGCCAGCTGAATCGGCATCGGCATGTATTCTGCAGTCTCATTGCAGGCATAGCCGAACATGATGCCCTGGTCTCCTGCGCCGATGGTGTCGATCTGGTCATCCAGGGTTCCTTCTTTGTATTCCAGTGCCTTGTCGACGCCCATGGCGATGTCGCCGGACTGCTCGTCGATGGCGGTAAGTACTGCACAGGTGTTTCCGTCAAAGCCGTATTCCCCTTTGTCATAGCCGATATCGGTGATGACGCTGCGGACGATCTTAGGAATATCGATATAGCACTTGGTGCTGATTTCGCCCATGACCATGGCATAGCCGGTGGTTGTTGTGGTCTCGCAGGCAACTCTGCCGTACGGGTCCTGCTCCATGATAGCGTCCAGAATCGCATCGGAGATCTGGTCGCACATTTTATCAGGATGTCCTTCTGTTACGGACTCTGATGTGAATAGTTTCTTCATTGTTTTCTCCTCCTCAATATGATTTCCCTATCAAAGCATTAAAAAAACCTCTTCCTCACACTAAGAAAGAAAAGGTTTGACTGTCGGATTATCATTCCTCATCTTTCAGAACAGGATAATTCTGTAGGATTTAGCACCTTCACTGCCGGATATGCCGACTGCAGGTTGCCGGGCTTCACAGGGCCTATTCCCTCAGCCACTCTTGATAAGGATTATCATTTAAATTATACTCTAATAAAAAACTTTGTCAATGCCATATTGTAATTTCGCAAAAATAGGATATACTTTAATGTAAGAAAACCAGATTTCATACGAGGTGTTAATTTGAACAGAAGCAGTTTTACAGTCATACGCGGCGGTCTTTCCGACAATGCCGCCACCAGCAGAAAAGAATTCGTATCCGCATATGTGACCGATACCAGGCTGATGGGCGTCGTGGCAATGTACATCCATTTCAGACTGCCTGACAACGAGGTCATGGGTGATCTGCACCAGTTCTTCTACTTCGACGCAGAAGAATACGGATTTGAAACATACAAAAGCATTCTCGGCGACGATCCTGAAGCGCTCCGGGAAACAGAAGTCTCTTTAATCGGCGGTCTGGGCGGCAGGAAGATTCCTGTGACCCTGCGCGAAGCCCAGTATCTGCTTCAGGAATATGTCCGTCTCAACCGCAGTGCACATCTTCCCATGCCGGAGGGAGCAGGGGAGTACGACTTTCTCCTGAAGCCGGAGATCCGCCTTGCGGAGCCGGAGAAATACATACTTATGGAAAAGCAGTGTGTCAGACCGGAAACTCCCTGCGAGGTGATCAACTATTTTCTGATGCGCTGCTTCGGCCGGGACTTCTCCGCTGCCGCTTTTCTGGCGGAGCCGGGTCTGAACATGGATCTGTTCCCCGAATATTCCATGGGGACGTTCTGCAAGAACAGCATCGAAGCCGGCGATGAACCTGACACCTACATCAGTGAATCTCTCGTCGAGATTTCCGACAGGTACTATATCACCATCACATGCATCAGGGTAAAGGATATGAGAGTCACCTCTTATGAGCGTCTTTCTTCCTTCAAGGTTTCCCCTGCGGAAGCCGCCATGATGCTCTCCCGTTCGGAGTTCGTCTCCGTCTACGAGATGCTCGACAAGCCGGAGGCTTTCACATCGTCTTCCACAAAGCGCACCCCGGGCGCCATGGTCACCCCTTACGACACCGGTACGCTCTACATGATGTTCCAGCCCAGCAACAGGCATGTCGCTCAGTGGGAATACCGTCTCAACGAGGATGTCTACGGCATGTATTTCGTCTCCGAGGGAGGCCAGCTGATCTCCGCCGCCTATTCTCTGGATGCCATCCGGGCCCTGGAGCACGATCTGGCCAACTCCTCCTTCAGGCGGAAGCTGATCCCTATCTCCCGGTATGAATTCCAGGAGCCTGTCCTCTTCGAGTTCATCCAGAGCGGATTTGACGACTTCGAATCCTTCGTCGACGCCATCCGAACCGGCGAAGAATAAAAGAAGAAAAAAATTCTGTTCTCTGTTTTACGTCAACCTGTGTTCGTTTCCGGGCGAAAGATTTTCAACAATGTAAAATCCCTGTAAAATAGAGATTCAGAACGGTTTTCCACAAGGAAAACTCAAATTGTATACGATTTCATTCACATGTCCATGTGGATAACTCCAAGGCCGTTTATGGTTGGAAATTCAACGCTGTGCGAATTCATTTCCATTTGTCAAGAGGGAGTTATCCACATTTTTTTCTGTTCTTTTTATCTGTTTTCTGTTCGGCTGGAAATCACCCGGAATTTCTTTGTGGAAACCCGCTTCAGGCCGTAATTTTCAGCCACTGCCGCCAGGATGCATTCTGCGGTTTTCTTCTGGTGAACCTCTGTTTGCAGCGCTGCGGCATCTTCCGGATTGGAAAGAAAGCCGCACTCGATGAGGATCATCGGCTGCTTCGCATCTCTGAACAGATAGATATCGCTCTTTGGCAGGACGATGCGATCCTTGCCTTCATTCACCTTTACGTTCAGCTCATCCTGGATCTTTTCTGCAAGAACCTTGCCTTCTTCTGTCTGTTCGGTGCTCTGTCCCTTTGCATAGAACACCTGGGCGCCCCGGACGCCGGTATCGGATATGAAACTGTTCAGATGAATGCTGATGACCAGATCCGGATCTGCCTCTTCTATGATCCTCTTTCTCTCCTGCAGATCCTCCACCTTGGACCATTTGCCGCCTGTGCCGCTCTGACTGTACAGTCCGTCCTCGTCTTCCCTGGTCATGATGACGCGGATCCCGTATTTTTCCGCCTCTTTCCCCAGCGCCTTTGCGATGGCCAGATTGATGTCCTTTTCCGTCACGCCCTGCGCCGATGATGCGCCGCTGTCCATGCCGCCGTGACCCGCATCGATGACCAGTGTCATTGGCGCTGCCAGCTTTGCTGCCGTCTCAGCCGCCTTGTCTCCCGCCGGCGTCGCGGCAAGACATACCAGAAGAAGCAGCACCATGATGATTCCACTCTTTATTTTCACATTAAAATTCCTTTCTCTGTGCTTTTCCTTACAATATATGATATACTGTAGGTAATCATGCCGCTGCAGATGCGGCTGCAAAGGAGACAAAAAGATGAAAACCAGACGACTGTTCAAAGAAGATGTATATATGAAATCTGCCGGCGCTGTCATAACCGGTGTGGAAGAAAAGGAACCGGGCATCCTGGTCACTCTGAATCAGACGGTGTTCTTTCCCACAGGAGGCGGTCAGAGCTGTGACAGAGGCACCCTGAACGGAATCCCTGTGACAGATGTTTTTGAAGAAGACGGGGAGATTTTCCACGTCCTTGACGCCGGTGATGAAAAGGCTCGCGGGCTGGCTCCCGGCGACGAGGTGAAACTTTCCATCGACTGGGATCACCGCTTTGACAACATGCAGCGCCACTGCGGGGAGCACATTCTCTCCGGAAAGTTCTACGAACTGTACGGCGGTGTCAACCGGGGTTTTCACATGGGTGAAGACTACATGACCATCGACATCTCTCTGGAGGAGAAACCGGAATACGACCGGATTACCTGGGACATGGCAAAGGAGGCGGAGCTGCGCACTAACGAGGCCATCTGGGCCGATCTGCCCGTCATCACCAGGCACTTTGACGTCAGAGAAGAGGCCGAAAATCTTCCTCTGCGCAAAGCCCTGGCTTTCGACGAGGATATCACCATCGTCTGCGTCGGCGATGTGGAGAAGCCGGCGGACTGCGTCGCATGCTGCGGGACCCATCCGTCCTCCGCAGGCCAGGTTGGTATGGTGAAAATCTACAAGGTTGAGAGCAACAAAGGCATGTTCCGGATCTACTTTGAAGCCGGCCGGCGCGCTTTCCGCCAGTACCAGGATCGGTTCGACGTTCTCACCACCCTGGAAAACCGCCTCTCTGCAGGCTTTGACGACCTGATGCCGAAATACGAGGCACAGCAGGAGAAATCAAAGGCCGTCCGGGACGAACTTTACCACCTGAAGAAATGGGTCATCGCCCGGGAAATCGAGGACATCCGGGGCCAGCTGACCCCTGCCTTTGTAAGGAGATACGACAGATTGTCCATTAACGATATACTGGATATAGGCCGCGGTCTTGCCGGCAGCATTCCGACGGTGGCCTTTCTCGTCCATGAGCCGTCCAATACGGTCCTGCTTTTCTCAGACAGCCATGACTGCGGCAGGTTGGTCAAAGAAAACGCCTCCATCTATAACGGAAAAGGCGGAGGCAATAAAAATTCCGCCCGGGCCATCTTCTCCCGCGCGGATTATGTGGATACCTTTATAGATCTGATAGAAAAGCACCTGCGGTAACATGCAGGTGCTTTTTTCATTCAGAATCACTCTTTTTTCGCTGAACATTCATCACGGCGATGGAGCAGAGCACCAGGGCGATGCCTGCCAGTTTCCAGAGTCCTGCCGTTTCGCTGAACAGTGCGATGCCGATGACTGCGGCCACGATGGTCTCCACCGAGGCGATGACTGGCACCTTTGCGGTCTCCAGATTGCAGGACAGTCCCTTCATGTAGAAGACATAGGCTCCCACCGTGGAAAAGAGGCCGTATCCCAGAGTCACCAGGATAAACATCGGGCTGCACAGACTGCCGATGGTCTCCCATGGACGGACCGTGACAGCCATGGCTGCCGCGCCGAAGAGAAAGCTGTAAAAGGTCACCGTTGTGGAATCGTAATCCTTCGCCAGGGTTCCGACGATGGTCAGCAGAGAGTAGAGAAACCCTGCCGCAACGCCCAGGCAGACTCCCTTCACGGAGAATTCCATAGACGTCAGATCGCCGCCGGTGACAGTCAGAACGCACCCTGCGATATTGATCACAAGGCCGAGAATCTTCTGTCCGGTGATTCCCTCCTTGAAGAATATCCGGCTCATGATGCAGACAAAGATCGGCGAAGTGTAAAGCAGAACAGCACCGGTGGCCACGCCTACCATACCGATAGCGCTGGTGTATGCGTAGTTGAACAGCGCCTGACATACGATGCCCAGACAGGCACAGATCAGGAGTCCGCGCCGGTCGATGCGGAACAGCCGCCCTCCGCCCATTGCAAGCATCACAGCCGCAATCAGAACTGTACCGGTTGCCAGTCTGAGAAACACCATCATTCCCGTACCGGCTCCGAAGCCGCTGAGAAGGTTGACGAACAGACCTATGGTTCCCCACAGACAGCCGGCAATGAGTATGTACAGATATCCTTTTTTCTGATTCATAGATTTCATCCTCAGTTCTTTCAAAAAGTTTCAAAAAAGAGGATTGCATTCCTGCAATCCTCTCTCAGTTCTCCGGGAAAATAATCTTCGGGAGATTATTCTTCTTCCATAGGCTTCATATCCGGATCGAAGTGAAGCGTGCAGCCGGTTGCTGCCTGGATGTCTTCCTTGGTGTAATCAGGGTGAAGTTCAGTTACCCAGATACCGTCTTCTCTGACTTCCATTACGCCCATTTCGGTGATGATCAGATTAACGCACTTCTCTGCAGTCAGAGGCAGTGTGCATTTCTCCAGAATCTTATGGTTACCCTTCTGGGTGTGAAGCATAGTGATGATAACCTTCTTTGCGCCGGTTACCAGGTCCATGGCTCCGCCCATACCTGCAACTTTCTTGCCAGGTACGATCCAGTTAGCCAGGTCTCCGTTTTCAGCAACTTCCATAGCACCTAATACAGTAGCTGCTACGTGGCCGCCTCTTACCAGACCGAAGGACTCAGCTGTATCAAAATACTTTACTCTGTCAACTGCAGTTACATAAGTACCGCCGGAGTTGATGATGTCAACGTCCAGGTTGGATGCGTCAGCAACTGCATCGATACCTGCGAAACCGTTCTCGGAATGCAGTGTTACTGTAATGTCATCAGGGATGTAGTCTGCGACCATGGTTGGAAGACCAATACCGAGGTTCGCAAAATCTCCGTCCTTAAATTCTTTTGCACATCTTTTTGCAATTCTCGCTTTTAAATCTGCCATGGTTTCTCTCCTTCCGCAATCGCATCGACAAGTACACCTGCAACAGCGAAGATATCAGGATCGATCTCGCCGATTTCAACAATCTTCTCAGGAGCGATGATTGTCTTCTCTGCAGCGCCTGCCATTACATAGTTAAAGTTCTTTGTAGCCTTTGCGCAGTAATAGTTACCAAATTTGTCTGCAACGGATGCTCTGATGAATGCGTAGTCAGCTTTCAGAGGCAGCTCCAGCAGATATTTCTTGCCGTCGATAACAACAACCTCTTTCTTTCTGCCCAGCTCATCCAGTTCTGTTTCCATAGGAGTACCAACACCAGTCGGAGTCAGGACGCCGCCCAGTCCGTATGCTGCTGCTCTGATCTTTTCAGCCAGAGTTCCCTGCGGAACCAGAGTATATTTCAGTGAACCGTCTGCAAACTGCTCGTTCAGCTTAGGGTTAACGCCTAAGTGGGAAGCGATGATGTGGTCAACCATGTGATGCTCTAACAGCTTGCCGATGCCTCTTGCAGTCTTGCCGCCGAATTCGCCGGCCGGCTGTCCGACATCCAGACCACCGTCGTTACCGATGACAGTAAGATGCTTGACACCTTTTCTTACCAGTGCGTCCATGAGGACTTCAGGTGAACCTGTTCCCAGGAAACCGCCGACCATGATGGTCATGCCGTCTTTAACGCCTGCAACTGCTTCATCAGCAGTCATAATTTTGTTAATCATCTCTTAAATCACCTTTCTATAATAAATTTAGATTAAACTAAATTAATCCGACAATCAGGAAGCCTCCGCAAACAACGATACCTACGAAGAATAATGTAATCAGGCAGTAACCCATGATGTCTCTTGCAGACAGACCTGCAATACCCAGAGCAGGCAGAGCCCAGAACGGCTGAATCATGTTGGTCCATGCATCACCCCAGGCAATAGCCATACCGGTCAGGGAAGGATCCACGCCCAGTTCCAGTCCTGCAGGCATCATGATAGGACCCTGTACAGCCCACTGTCCGCCGCCGGAAGGAACGAAGAAGTTTACGATACCAGCTGACAGGAATGTGAACAGCGGGAAGGTAACTTCGTTGGAGATGGATACGAAGAAGTCACTGATTACAGCTGCCAGGGAAGTACCTGTACCGCCCTCGGCAAGGGAGAATGTCATCATTCCCATGATACCTGCATAGAACGGGAACTGCAGCAGGATGCCTGCAGCGCCTTTTGCGGCATCAGAGATGGCATTCACGTAGTTGATCGGTGTCTTGTGGAAAATGATTCCTAAGATCAGGAATATAAAGTTTACAATGTTCAGAGTTAAATTGAAACCATTGTTGATGAAGTACCATACCAGGAATACAATACCTGCAACAGCGATGATTGCGGACGGAACGATGCTGTTCTCAATCTTCTCTGCAGGAGTTTCCGGTTTCTTGTACTCTCTCACTTCGTCTACCAGCAGTGCAGGGTCTACAGTGATAACCTCATCTGCGGACGGATGCATCTTCGCATTGATGAACGGAAGACAGATCAGGATCACGCCGCACATGATCAGGTTATACGGCGAGAAAATTGTCAGTGAAGTTGAAATCACGTCGGATACAGCGCCGCCGGTTGCAGCAAGCAGTGCCTCTTCGCCAGGAGTAGCCAGTGCAAGAGGAATGGATCCGGAAACACCGGCATGCCATACAACGAATCCGGAGTATGCGGATGCGATGAGCAGACGATAGTCGATGCCCTTTACCTGTCTTGCAATCTCCTTAGCCAGGATAGCGCCTACAACCAGACCGAATCCCCAGTTGAGCCAGCAGGCGATAATGGAGAAAAATGTGGTCAGGATGATGCCGCGTACAGGTGTCTTGGCTGCACTTGCGATTCTCGTAACGACCTTCTTGATAGCAGGCGCGTTGGCAAATGCGTTACCAAGTACCAGTACCAGGGCCATCTGCATGGAGAATGCCAGCAGGTTCCATACACCGTTACCCCAGGCACCGACCATAGTGATCACATCGGCACCTGTTGCAGGAATTGCTGCGATAAATACGATGACAGTCAGGATAATACAGAAAATAAATGGGTCCGGCAGGAATCTGTTAACCAGATGTACACAGCCGTCGGATAGTTTTTTAAACATACCTTCTCTCCTCTCAAATAATATTTCGGGCAGAAACTGCCCGTACATATTATATTCCTGTCTGTCGAGATTGTCAAGAAATTGTCGAATTATATTATAACGGGCGCCGGATGGTTAAATTCCGACGCCCGCTGCTGTTGTCAGTATGCTGCCGGAATTTTAACGGTCAGCAATGTTCGGTTTGTCCTGCCAGCCTCTGTTTACGACTTCCTGCATGATGTAGCTCATTACGTGCTCAGCATACTTTCCAGGACCGAATCCTGCGTCGTAACCCAGTTCCTGTGCCAGTTCGTGAGAGATTCTCGGACCGCCGCAGGTCAGGATGACTTTGTCACGGAGACCTTCCGCCTCAAGAAGCTCTGCCATCTTGGTCAGCTGCTTGATGTGGATGTCCTTCTGTGTTACTGTCTGGGATACCAGGATAGCGTCGGCATTTACTTCCTTTGCCTTGGCGATCAGCTCTTCGCATGGAACCTGGGAGCCCATGTTGTAAGGAACCACGTTCTTGAATCTTTCCAGACCGAAATGTCCGTGGAAGCCCTTCATCTGAATGATGGCGTCGATACCTACTGTATGTGCATCGGATTCGATGGAAGCTCCGACAACCACGATGTCTCTTCCCACATTCTCGCCGATCCATTCGCCGCATTCCACTCTGTCCATGGTAACGCCTTCTACCTTAGGAACCTTGATTGCGGTGTAGTCCACTGTGGCCTGCATCTTGCCGTATACTACGAAATAGGTGTAGCCCGGGCAGAGCTCGTGATAGTATGTTACGTTCGGTTCGTCAAAACCCATCTTCTTGACCAGCTGCTTTGCCGCTTCTTCCGCTTCTTCACCGTATGGAACAGGAAGAGTGAACATCAGCTCTGTCATACCGTCGTTTAATGTATCACCATAAGGTTTAACCTTGGTTAAATCTACTGTGCTTGTTGCTTTGCATTCTGCTGACATTATTCTTTACCTCCTAACATGAGCGGAATAAACGGATTGAAGTACAGTTCATCTTTTGCGCATACGCCGTCAAGACCGTGTCCGCCGTCCTTCGGTCTCTTGACTCCGCCGAACTTGCCCTGCTCGATGGTTGCGAACAGACCTTCTTTTTCAACTTCTGCCAGAAGTTCGTCTGCCTTTGCCAGAACAGTCTGTGCTCTCTTCTGGATGATACCGTCTTTCTTGAATTCCACTTCGGATCCGATATCTTTACAGTTGTTGAAGATGTACTGAGCATTTTCGATGGAAAGATATCTGTCATGCATATGCGGTGTGTGAATAGCCTCTGTCAGCATACCCAGCAGCTGCAGGGACTGTCCGGACCAGATTGCAACCAGGTTGAACAGTGCATCCTGGATGTGTCCTCTGTAGATGTTTCCGGTCATGAACTTTGTAGGAGGCATGTACTTCAGGGAAGCGTTCGGGAAGATTTCTCTTGCCATAACAGCCTGCGCCAGTTCGTACAGGAATCCGTTCTCCATGGACGGATCCATTTCGAAAGCGTGGCCCAGACCCATCTGCCACTCTTCGATGTTTGCCAGAACGGCGAACTGCTCGTTGATGAACTGGGAAGCAGTAACGGTATGTGCTGCCTCGTATGCATCGTCTGTAGTCAGATAGTTGTCTTCTCCGGAGTTGAAAATGATGCCGCAGTATCCGATGATGACACGGCTCATGTACTGGTCAACCAGAGTTCTCTGCATATTGATGTCTCTGAACAGAATTCCGTAGATAGCGTCGTTGAGCATTACGTCCAGTCTTTCCAGAGCTCCCATTGCAGCGATTTCCGGCATGCACATTCCGGAGGAGTAGTTGCAGAGTCTGATGTATCTGCCTACTTCTTCGCCTACTTCGTCCAGAGCTTTTCTCATGATTCTGAAGTTTTCCTGTGTAGCGTAGGTTCCGCCGAAACCTTCTGTGGTAGGTCCGTAAGGAACGTAGTCCAGCAGGGACTGTGCAGTTGTTCTGATAACGGCGATGATGTCAGCACCCTGTCTTGCAGCAGCCTGTGCCTGAACAACGTCTTCGTAGATGTTGCCTGTTGCAACGATTACGTACAGATAAGGCTGTGCTCCTTCACCCAGTCTCTCCAGATATTCTTCTCTCTTCTTTGTCTGAGCCTTGATCTTCTTCAGAGCTTCGTGAACAGCCGGCATGATTGCCTCTTCGGCCTCCTTCACGTCTGCAGTCGGCAGCTCAGTGATCTTCAGTTCGCCGGAAGCCATGGCTTCTGCGATCTCCTGCGGAGTCTTGCCGGTCTGGATCATGGCATTTCCCATCCAGTAGGCAACGCCTCTCGGCAGACCGCCGGCTTCCTTGATCTGGTCAACGACCACGTTCGGAAGCGGAGTATCAACATCGTCTACGCCGTCAACACCCAGTAATCTCAGAATGGTTCTTTCTGTACTTACAGTGGTATGTCTGTCGATGAATTCCTGCATGTCATGGGCAATGTTGGCGGCATGGGCACGTGCGCTGTCCACAACCTTAGGGTCAAGATTCAACTTGCTTTTCATTCTACTTATCTCCTTATTTAATATATTTTTTTGCTCCCTCAATAATCTCTTTATTGATTCCAAGCATTTTCGCGATATTCAGTGCATCCTTCGGGATTTCCCTGTTCTCGCCCACCTCCGTGAGCCTGTAATCCATATATCTGGATATGATACCGATACGCTCCTTCCGGCTGGCGTAGCGCAGCTCGCTGTCCAGCTTCGTGAAATCCGCATCGGCAAGGCCGCGGACCTGCATGTTCTTCACTCCGGGCTCCTCCGTTACAGCCTCGAAGTGAGTGGTGATCAGCGTGATATAGCTCTTGTCCATCAGGTAGTCCACCAGGCTCTTCGTCAGTGCGAGACCCTCCACCGGATTGGTTCCGCTGGCGATCTCGTCGATGAGCAGAATCGATCTGTCCTGACTGTTGTCCAGAATCTCCTTCAGCTCCTCCATTTCGCTTCCGAAGCTGGACAGACCTCTCTCCACCGACTGGCTGTCGCCGATAAGGATCTGCATGTAGTTGGACAGCCCGATCCTCGCCTTTTCGCATGGTACGAAGAATCCGTACTGCGCCAGAATCGGAACCAGACCGCAGAGCTTGAGAGAAATTGTCTTTCCTCCCATATTGGCTCCGGTGATGCAGGTCACCCCGTCGGCCAGTGAGATGCTGACCGGACAGTATGTCTTCTTCCTGGAAAGGAGGATATCCTCCACCTGCAGCTGACGGCCTTCGGTGATCTCCACCACATGCTCGTCGACGATTTCCGGTTTCACGCATCTGTGCTGAACGGCATAGGAGGCCTTTGCCAGAGCAAAGTCCAGGCGGCCGATCTTCTCACAGTTGCGCAGGAGCACATCCTGATAACCGCTGATCTTCAGAGACAGCTGCTCTCTGACAGCAGCTTCCTCGTCATCAATTTCTGTGTTCACATCCTCAAGGGCGGAAGTCAGTTCATATACGCCCTCGCTTTTGCCCAGCTCAAAGGTGACCGTCATGTAGTCTTCGCTGACCACCTCCAGATCCGGAATCTGTCTGGCCTTCTCCAGATCGTCGCTGGACCTGGAAATCGATATGTCGAATTTCGGAGTCAGTGCGATGCCGTATTCCCTGCGGATCTCGTCCTTTCTCGCTTTCTGAATCCTGCGGATGCTGATTTCCAGTTCTTTTTTCTTTTTTCTGAGCTGAGCCAGCTTCTCAGAAAAATCATCGTAAATATAAAAGGTATTCAGCCGGTCGCGACGCGGATCGAGGATATCCAGCAGAGCTTCTGTGCTCTCCAGGATGTATTCCTCCGGCACTGGCGTCTTCGCCTCCCGGCAGATCTTTTCTACAGATCTCATGTTCAGCAGCAGAGACTTGACCTCGTACAGTTCCACCACTGATAAAGCATTTCCGGCACTTCTGGCTATGGTAAAGGATATATCCTTCATCATCATGAAGGTTTCTGCCAGCAGGTTCACTGATTTCTCGTTGTCCCGGACAAAATCGACCATCATCTGAACTTTGTCCAGCTCTTTTCTCAGCTCCTCCTCCTGGCCGGGATAAAAAGGTTTCGTGTCCTTCAGCACCTTTTTCCCAAAGGGAGTGTTGATGTCCATCTTGTTCATCACGTATTCCAGGCCCGTCTCCGTCCTGGTCTTCACGTTGGCAAGCCTCCGATTGGTTCCCTGCAGCATTTCTCCTCTCCTTTCAGCCGGTTCACATTCTAACGTCTATAACGGGTATATCGCGCAGTTCTTTCTGTACCGCCTCCAGCAGCACGCCGTGATCAAAGGAATATCCTTCCGGTGAGAACGGATTGACCGTGACGGCAGCCACGGTGATGTTCTTCAGCACGCTGACGGAAAATCCCTTTTTCAGCAGCTGTCTCCACTTCACGGCATCGATGAAAATCTTGGTCGGATCCTTCAGCACGAATCTGACCTGCTTCAGCTTGTCGGGGCGGATATCGCTGATGACGCTGCTGGTGAAGGCTCCCGGTATGTACACATATTCCGTCTTCTCGTCGATGGCTTCATCGATAAAGCGGCTGGAGCCCAGCCCCGTCAGCAGATCCAGCTTTTCCAGCTTTCCGTCCCTGATCAGCATGATCCGGTCGTCCTTCACATGCTCTTCGATCATGCTGCGCGCCTGCCCCTCCTCCAGAACAGGCAGATTGTAAAGACCGACGATGTGCGCCGTCTCCTCCACAACCTTTTTCAGATTTCTGGAAAGCACAGCTCCTGTGGAAAGTATGATGGCGTCGCTGGTTTCCGGAGACGCGATGGACTTCCGGTCGATGGCTCCGTCGATGAGAATCAGGTCGCAGCCCAGTTCGAACATCTCGGCGCACATCCTCTTGGTGTCCGCCGTTGCCACCGGTCCTGCAATCTGCACGTATCCGCTCTCTGCCACTCTGCAGAGAAGCAGTTCGCCCAGAGGCGTTCTGTAGCCGGATTTCCTGAGGATCTCAAGTCCCGCTTCAGCCAGGTCGTACAGCTGGGTAGGTACGGAGACGATGGTATCCTCGTAAAGATATACTCTCGGCTTATCCGTGCCTGTCACCAGGTCCGTCGTCTCGCCGTCACGTCCCGTGGAGGTGACCCCCAGACACAGTCCTTCGTCCATGGCCTCTTCTATGAGATAGTTCAGCGCCGTGGTCTTGCCGGCGTTCTTGGCCATTCCGACAATCGACAGAGTCCTGTATTCAGTTGATAAATCGTAGAGTAAACCCATAATTCAAATCCTATAAATCCTAAAAATCCTAAAATCCTTATTGATACATATAGGGGACCGTAGGCCCCCTATATCGTTTACAGCTAATTAGTGTTTGTTTCTTTCGTGTCTCAGCAGATGAGCCGGTTCCATTGATTTAATCTGTAAGCCTTCGCCCAGAGCGGATACACCCTCATACTTGTAGGTCTTCTTGCCTGTGCAGTAGTCGCATGTGCACTTCAGATCAGGCAGACGAGGCTGAGTATAAGTGGTGATAACGCCTTCGTAGTTTCTCAGGATTACCTTGTCCGGTGTCTCTGAGATGATGTACTGAGGCATAACCGGAGTCTTTCCGCCGCCTCCCGGAGCGTCTACTACGAATGTAGGAACTGCATATCCGGAAGTGTGTCCTCTCAGACCTTCGATGATTTCGATACCCTTTGCAACAGATGTTCTGAAGTGTTCGATACCAACGGACAGGTCGCAGATATAGATGTAGTAAGGTCTTACTCTGTTCTTTACCAGAGCCTGAACCAGTTCTCTCATGATGTGCTTGCAGTCGTTGACGCCTCTTAAGAGTACGGACTGGTTACCGAGAGGGATACCTGCATCAGCAAGCTTTCTCAGAGCTTCAGCTGCATCCGGAGTGATTTCTTTCGGATGGTTGAAGTGTGTGTTGAGCCAGATCGGATGATACTTCTTCAGCATGTTGACCAGGTTGTCAGTGATTCTCATCGGCATTACAACCGGAGTTCTGGAACCGATTCTGATGATCTCAACGTGGTCGATCTTTCTCAGTTCGCTGATGATGTATTCTAATGTGTCATCTTCTACACAGAGAGCATCTCCGCCGGAGAGCAGTACGTCTCTGACGACAGGTGTTCTTCTGATATAATCGATACATGCATCGATATCTTCTCTGGATCTTGCACCGTCAGTTTCACCTGCAAGTCTTCTTCTGGTGCAGTGACGGCAGTACATGGAGCACTGGTCAGTGATCAGGAACAGTACTCTGTCCGGATATCTGTGAGTCAGTCCAGGAGCCGGAGAGTCAGCATCCTCGTGAAGAGGGTCAGCGTCGTCAGCTTCGGATCTGTGCATTTCTGCCAGTGTAGGAACAGCCTGCATTCTTACCGGATCTCTCGGATCGTCCGGATCCATCAGGGATGCATAGTAAGGAGTGATACCTACTCTGAATCCGCCCAGAACCTTCTCGATGTCAGCCTTTTCCTGATCAGTCAGATTGACGACAGCTGCGATTTCCTCAACAGTTGACAGTCTGTGGGAAACCTGCCAGTGCCAGTCGTTCCACTGTTCATCAGTTACATCCTTGAAAAGAGGAATGTCTTTCCAGTTTCTAATTGCCATAATAAATCTCCTTATTTACGGTTTATTTGTATGATTATAATTGAATAAAATCAGATTTTGCTGATTCAGGCTGCAGCTCCCCGACGGGAAGCTGCAGCGTAAAATTCACCGGGTATGTACCTTATGCGTACATTTCCTGGAACAGGTTCTTCAGACCTTCGTGCTCTCTCAGGCACTGCAGAGTGATTGCAGCGTGTCCCTTTGTGTAGCCGTTTCCGATGATCATTGTAACGTCTTTGCCAACGCCTTCTGCACCCAGGGCAGCCTTTGTGAAGCTTGTAGCCATGGAGAAGAAGTATACCAGACCGTCATCCTTGCAGGCCAGGATGGAAGCCATTTCTGTGTTTTCGATGTTTACGCAGTTGATAACGATATCAGCCAGCTTGCCGTCGGTCAGTTCCATGATCTTGTTGTACATGCCTACTGCATCAGTTGCATCGTGTACGAAATACTCGTCAGCCAGGTCAAGTCCCTTAGCTCTTGCTTCTGATTTAGGGGAGCCTGCAACGCAGATAACCTTACCGGTTACGCCAGCTCTCTTCTTTGCTTCGTATAAGCAGAGCAGACCGGATTTTCCGCCGCCGCCGATGATGACAACAGTGTCACCAGGCTTAACCAGCTTAGCAGTCTGAGCAGGAGCGCCGGCAACGTCCAGTGCGGACAGAGCCAGTCCTTCCGGCATATCTTCAGGAAGCTTAGCATAGATGCCGCTCTGGAACAGGATAGCCTGACCCTTGATGTCAACCTGGTCGATTTCAGGTCTTACTTCTAAGATCTCTTCGATTACCAGCGGTGTCAGAGACAGGGAAACCAGTGTAGCGATCTTGTCGCCGACTTTCAGGTCGCCTTCGTAAGCAGGTCCTACTTCCTTAACAGTACCGATCAGCATTCCGCCGGATCCTGTCCAAGGGTTCTTGTGCTTGCCTGCTTTGGCAACGATGCCGAGCATAGTCTTCTTGATTTCTTCGATATCTCCACCTGCTCTTCTCTCGATTTCAGTGAAAGAAGCGGAGTCAATGTTCAGAGTCTTGACGTCGATCAGCACTTCGTTGTCGTAGATTTCCATAGTGTTGTCGATAACATCTGCAGGCTGCGGCAGCACGCCTTTTGGTGAAATAACTCTGTGGGTTCCGTAAGGGCATCCTTTTTTCATAATAATCATCCTCCTAAGAAATAAATATAAACTTTGAAATTATGCTTGTGCATATTTTAGCGGCTAATTTCAGTAACTAACCATATTATAAGTCAGTTACCAGCCGGTGTCTATAAAACAATTCGCCGCAAATCTGCGATTATTTAAAAAATAACAATCGAACCGTTTTGTGTTCAATGGCATAAAAATGTGAACCGATTCCGTTTCATCCGCCGCCGGATGTGCCGGAACGCCGCGGGAGCAGCCTCCCGCTCCGGCCCTTATTATGCGTAGAGTTCTGCGAACAGTTTCATGATCCTCTCGTCTTCTCTCAGGATCTGCAGGGCCGTGTTGGCGTGTCCCTTTGTATAGCCGTTGCCCACCATCATGGTGACATCCTTGCCGACGCCTTCTGCACCCAGAGCCGCCTTTGTAAAGCTGGTGGCCATGGAGAAGAAGTATACCAGACCTCCCTCTTTGCAGGCCAGGATGGAGGACATCTCGGTGTTAGGAATGTTTACAACATTGATGACCACGTCTGCCAGCTGGCCGTCGGTGGCCTCCATGATCTCATCGTACATCTCCACCGCATTGGTCGCGTCAACCACCAGGTATTCGTCTGCGCATTTTACAGACATGGCTCTGTTGAGGGACTTTTTGAAGCCGTCAACGCAGATGACCTTTCCGTTGATGCCGACCTGTTTCTTGGCCTGCCAGCAGCACAGGATGCCGGATTTGCCGCCGCCGCCCATTACGACGACAGTGTCGCCCGGCTTGCAGATCTTTGCAGTCTGCGCAGGAGCGCCCGCAACGTCCAGAACGGACAGCGCCAGCTCCTTCGGCATGTCTTTCGGCAGGATTCCGTACAGTCCGGACTGGAACAGGATGGCCTGGCCTTTGATGTCAACCTGGTCGATGTCAGGTCTGACTTCTTTGATTTCATCGATCTTCAGCGGAGTCAGGGAAAGGGATACCAGCGTGGCAATCTTGTCGCCCACTCTCAGATCTCCCACATAGTTCGGTCCGATCTCTCTGACCTTTCCGATGAGCATGCCGCCGGAACCGGTCCACGGGTTCTTGTGCTTGCCTGTGGTCTCCACGATGTTCATGATGATCTTCTTGATCTCCTCCACATCGCCTTCCGCTCTCTTTTCGATTTCTGTAAAAGAAGCCGAATCTATGTTCAGAGTGTGGACATCGATCAGAACCTCGTTGTCGTAGATCTCCATGGTGTTGTCGATGACGTCTGCGGGCTGCGGCAGAGTGCCCTTCGGGCTGATTACTCTGTGGGTTCCGTAGATGTCGCCTTTTTTGTATGTCTTGTTTTCCATATACGTTTCCTCCTCTTGCTGTTTTTCTCACAGTTTTGCTTATGGTTTCCAAGGTTAAATCTGTTGATTGTTTACCGGCATAATAATAGCAAGAGCCGTGCCAAGTGCCTTCAAAAAAAGAGCAGGCCGCTGTTTCCAACGGCTTGCGCTGTTTTTCTGCATTTTGTATACCAGAAATATCCGGCAAAATCGAACCGATTCAGGTTCATTTGATTTTTTCAGAACCGAATTCGGTTCAAATCTCCTAAATCTGGTATTTCTTCTTCTTGCGAACCAGCTGAGTCTGGCTGATTCCAATGGCTCTGGCCGCTTTCCTGGTGGATCCGTATTTGTCGCAGGCATGCTTGATGATGTTCTTCTCAAAGTTCTCCACCATCTTCTCCATGTCCATGACCTTTTCCTCTCCGCCTTCCTCTCCGGAAAGTTCCACCTCCGTGTTCTCAAAGACCTCGGCATGGAGTTCCCGCATGACATCCAGCAGGGCGATCTGTTCGCCTCTGGCGGAGATCATCAGCCTCTGCACCACGTTTTCCAGTTCCCTGATGTTGCCCGGCCACTCGCACTGCTTCAGATATTCCACCGCATCCTCATCGATGCTGCGCTGAATCTCGAACTTGTCGCTGTACTTCTTCAGGAAATGGTTAACCAGGGCCGGTATATCCCCGGTTCGCTCCCGCAGGCTGGGCACTTTGATGCGCACCACGTTAAGCCTGTAGTACAGGTCTCTGCGGAACCTCTCCTCCTCTATGAAATCCTCCAGATCCCGGTTGGTGGCCGAAAGGATCCGGACGTTGGTCTTCACCGGAACCGTGCCGCCGACGCGGAAAAACTCTCCGTCCTGGATGACCCGCAGCAGCTTGGCCTGCATATCCGGCTGCAGTTCTCCGATCTCATCCAGGAAGATATCGCCGTTGTCAGCCAGTTCGAAGTAGCCCTTTTTCCCGCTGGCGCTGGCTCCCGTAAAAGCTCCCTTCTCGTAGCCGAAGAACTCGGATTCTATCAGGGACGGCGAGATGGAGGCGCAGTTCACCTTGATGAAAGGGTGGACCCTTCGGTTGCTGTTTTTATGTATGATGTTGGCCACTTTCTCCTTGCCGACGCCGGTATCCCCGGTGATCAGCACGTTGCAGTCATATTTGGACACGGTCAGGATCTCGTCCAGCACCTGAGCCATAGCCCGGCTTTCGCAGACGAAGTCCTCCATCATGGTCTGCCGCTGGCCGGACACTTCCATGAGCCGGGTCTGCCGGTTGATCGGATAGGCCGGGTCGTCATCCATGGCGATGTTGGCCGTTACGGCATTTTCTATATACGGCACCAGCTCCTTTACGATCTCGATGTCGAACTCGTCGTAGGCCTCCAGATAGCCGTCGGCACATCGGATGTCCAGCTGACGGGAAATGGACTCGGTGATGTACAGGGCGATGTTGTAGTTGTTGATCAGGTTGGCAAAGACGACCGTTCCTCCGCTCTTGGTGGCAAGAATGTTGATGGTCTCCGCACCCGGAATATCGGCGCAGTTGACGGAAAGGTCGAAAAGAGACTCCGCCTTCAGGCCGGACAGGCACTCCAGAGGCTTCAGGATATCCACGTAGTGAACCTCGGTGAACACCTTCTGGATCAGATCATCGATGGATTTCCCTTCCAGAACGATGTCGGTCTTTCTGTCCAGAAGGCAGACCACCTCCGCATCCTCCCTGGCTACCTTCCGGATGGCGTAGCCGAACAGCAGGTTGGACAGCAGGTTGTTTCCCACCACCAGGAACTTTCTCTTTCCAACGGCCGTGTTGCTGATGCGGTAAAGGGTCCCCGACTCGTTGAAGGCGAAGAGAAGCAGGTTGATGGGGATCCCCTCCGGCCTTCTCACCAGCGGCACCTCGTTGTAGAGAATGGCATAGCCTTCGATTTCGATCTGTCCGAAGGCGCGGTCGATGGAAAGGATCTTGTCGATATAGATGGGCACCGATGCCAGGGATGCGTTGCAGACCACCTCTTCACCGGGAACGAACCGCTTTTTGTTCTCGTATTCCTCTCCGATCTCGGCCACCACGCCGTAAAAGAGACCGCCCGTGTCCGTGACAGGGTTGTGCAGCTTTCCCCGGCGGATGACAATATCCATGATCTTCTGCTTGATTCTCTGATCGTTGTTGTTGGCCTCCAGGCAGATCTGCTTGAAGCTGGTTCCTTCTATATGTATTCTTCTGATTTCCACTCTGATCTCTGCAGGGGCCAGATTTCTGCTGTTGTCCAGGCGCCACGCCGAGGTGGGCAGAACGTGCTGGGGTTCCAGCACACGGTTGGTACCGTAGTTCTGGGTCATTTCCGATTCGCTCCTTCCCGCAGTGAACCTTTTCCGGTTCACTTTCTGTGTAATTTCAATGATAAACCATTGGCACGCATTTTGCAATTATTATTTACAGATAATCGTTTTGATTATATAATTAATCCGACACAGTTTTTAATTTTTTTAAACATATCAAAGGAGAGTTAAACAATGGAAGAGAAAATCACATCATTAATCAGAGTTAGAATGTCCGCCAAAGATGCTCACTACGGCGGAGAGTTAGTAGACGGCGCTCACATGGTTCACCTTTTCGGAGATGTTGCCACTGAACTGCTGATCAAGCTGGACGGAGACGAAGGTCTGTTCTGCGCTTATGACAACGTTGAATTCCTGGCTCCTACCTATGCAGGCGACTACATCGAAGCATACGGCGAAATCACCAAGATCGGCAACACTTCCAGACAGATGAAGTTCGAAGCAAGAAAGGTCATCGTTTCCAGAAAGGACATCAACGCTTCCGCAGCTGATTTCCTGGAAGAGCCTATCGTAGTCGCAAGAGCTACCGGAACCTGCGTAACTCCGAAGGATTTCAAGAGAAAATAATGTTTTGTTAAATTCAATAACTTTTCCCGGAAGGCCGCACGCTTTATGCGTGCGGTTTTTCGCTGCCCGGTGCACTCCCTGCAATACGGTCCTGCGGCGCCAGGATCTGCGGCGCCCAGACCTGCGGAGTCCGGGCCTGCGCACCCCGGTTTTCCCAAGCAAAAAACCCGGTCAGAATCGCCGGATTTTTTCAGCTTTTTTTCAGATATTCTATCTCTTCTCTTGTCAGTTTGCGGTAATGACCTTCCGACAGTCTGCCCAGAGGGATCTTTCCGATGGCCACTCGCTGCAGCTCCTGGACGTTGTTTCCCACGGCCTTGAACATCTTGCGCACCTGACGGTTTTTACCTTCGTGTATGGTGATATCCACGATGGTGGACCGGGGCATCCCTTTTATGATGTTCACCTTTGCCGGAGATGTGACAAAGCCTCCGATGTCCACGCCTTTACGCAGGCGGGCGCATTTCTCATCGGAAAGCACACCTGCAACTCTGGCCCGGTAAGTCTTGGTGATCTCGTGTTTGGGATGGGTCATGCGGTAGGCGAAATCCCCGTCGTTGGTCAGGATCAGCATGCCGCTGGTGTTGAAGTCCAGCCGTCCCACAGGGAAGACCCGTGCATCCACGTCCTGCACCAGATCCATCACCGTAGGCCGTTCCATGTCATCGCTTACCGTGGTCACGTATCCGACCGGCTTGTTCAGCAGAATGTAGACCTTTTTCTCTTCGGCCTGAATTCTGCGGCCGTTGACCTCCACCACATCGCCTTCCGCCACATCGTAGCCCGGCTCCCGCAGGGTCGCTCCGTTGACCTTCACGTTGCCTGCGGCGATGAGCTCGTCAGCCTTTCTCCGGCTTGCGACTCCCGCCGCCGCAATATATTTGTTGATCCTCATGGTTTATCTCTCCGTTCCTTTAGTCTTTAGTGATTTTACCATAAAAACGTTCTATTGAAAAGAGTCATATATGTCCGTCAGCCCGGCTGCAGCGATGCGGGCGCGGATTTTCTCCCTGTCCGTGGTGTAAAGACCCTTTTCCTGCATGTATGCGAAAAAGGCATCTCCCGCAAAGGTGATCATGCCGCCGTCTTCTTTTTCCCAGGACAGAAGCGCGCCCACGGCCGTTTCCTCCGGAAGAGACAAAAGCGGTGCGCCTTTGGCCAGACGTCCGGCATTGTGTCCTGCCAGAGCGCCGGTGGAGATAGCCTCCGTATGACCGATGTAAAGCCCCGATTTTTCTCCTCCGCAGAAAAGATTGGTGCAGCCGTCCACCTGCATGAACTGATTCCGCGGCGCCACGGCGGTGTAGCGGATGGAGTTTCCCCTGCCGCCTGCATATGGATCCGCAAATCGGACATTCTCGAAGCCGGGCACCTGACGAAGCTGTTCCAGCGGGAAGAAAGGGGTCATCATCTTGGCATGGCCGGTGTCTATAAGCACGATATTCTCCGCGAACTGAGGCAGCGCATACTGCTGACAGACCTTTTTAGACAGCTTTCCCCGGTTCACCAGTTCTTCGGGCAGGGGAACCACAGCCACGCCTTTGTCATCCAGTTCCTTCACAAGCTCCGGGGACAAGGTGGATTTTTCCAGCTTGCAGGAACCGCTGAAAGCACCGGGGGTGCCGTCACCCCTTTTCCCCATGTAGTCGCAGGCTCCCGCCTTTGCGGAAATACTCACCCGGGGACCGAAGGACGGGCACCTCAGGACGCACATGCTGCAGCCGTTTCCGTATTCCATGCAGTTTCCCATGGGACCGGTGGTGCCGGTGCAGTCGACAAAGACATCCCCGCCGAAGTACTCGCCGTCAGCGGAGGTCACCCCTGTGATACGCTTTCCGTCCTTTTCCACATCTGTAATTCTGCACCGGGTCCGGATTTCTATACCCTTTTCCTCCAGCAGCCGCCGGACCCGGGGCTCTGCCTTCAGCACGTTGTAAAAGGACGCATGGCGATGGCCGGGAAAATCCACGTTCCTGTGGGTGGCCAGCCCATCTGTCAGCTCAAAGAGCTCCCCGGCGCCCATGGCGATATTCTCCTCCGCTGCGGTAAAACGGCCGTTGTTGCGCATGATGCCGCCCACATTGCCGAGACCCAGCAGCATGTCTGTGCGCTCTAAAAGCCGTACCCCCGCCCCGGTTTTCCGGGCGGTGAGCGCCGCGCTGCAGCCGGCCCATCCTCCGCCGATAATGATGATTTCTGCCATAGATAAACCTCCTGTAATTTCCATTACATTATTCTTATGAGGCTACGGCTCGTCAGTATGCATGGGAGGAAGAACTGCAGCCATGAAAAAGGCGCCGGCAGCGGGAAAACCTTCCGCGGGCTGCGCAGCGCCTCTGTCATAACGTATTCAGTTCAGTCTCAGGCCCAGGCCATCGGAAGGACGTATATGGATACGCAGAAAAAGTGAAGCAGGCTCCCTGCCAGCACGAACAGGTGCCAGATGCTGTGCATGTATCTCTTCTTCATGGCGTAGAACACGATTCCTCCGGTGTAGCTGATGCCGCCCAGAAGGAGCAGCCAGAATGCCGGCTGAGGCAGCGCGCGGACGACATCCGGCAGAATCATGATCACAGACCAGCCCATGGCCAGGTAAAGCACCATGCTCAGCTTTGCTGTCTTCTCCAGGCTGACGGCGTTGAGTACGATACCCAGGACCGCACAGACCCAGACGATGACGGCAACTCCGATGCCTTTGCCGTTTCCCTGCAGAGCGATGAGGCAGAAAGGCGTATAGCTGCCTGCGATGAGCAGAAAGATGGATGTATGGTCGAAAATCCGCAGAATCTCCTTCGCTCTCGGCGCAGACACGGCATGGTACAAGGTGGACATGGTGTACAGGACGATCATGGAAATCCCGTATACCAGGCTGACGCCGAGGGCCAGCCCGCTTCCGTGAAAGGCGCTCATCACCGCCATGACTGCAGTTCCTCCAGCCGCCAGCAGCGCTCCCGCTCCATGGGACACGCTGTTAAAAATCTCTTCCCCCACTGTGTATCTCTTCAAAGCATGTTCGTTCATTTCAAAGCCCTCCTTTTGAACACAATATTATTATATATGATTTTTTAAATCTCTAAATGTAGTTTTCATTACTATATTATGATACATCCATAACTTCATCATGTCAATATGGATTTTTTTCCAGATTTATTTTTCTGCAGGGTTTCTTCTACACACTATGGAATCCGGGCGCCGGCGGTGATACAATGCTGAGATAAAAAAACGGTGCAGGTTCTGTGTCTGCACCGTTTTGTGATATATGCTGTTGTTTTTCTCCGGGTGATTCGGCCATGCTTTCGGACACTGCAGGCCTCAGTCAGGCCGCCCCGTCACGCCTCCTCCTGCAGCGCAATCTGCATCATGACGGCGCATTCGATTCTTTTTTTGAAGAGCTCGCATCCGTATTCATAGACTCCTGTGATGGAGCCTGTGGCATGGTATGCGTTGGCCGCACAGCCTCCGCTGCAGTAAAGTCTGGCCCAGCAGTCGCGGCATTCCTCTCTCGCATAGACGTTGCACATCTTGAAATCCTGGCGGATCTCCTCCTTTGTGATGCCCTGCCAGATATCGCCCATTCTGTATTTCTCATCTCCCACGAACTGGTGGCACGGATACAGATCGCCCCACGGCGTCACTGCAAAATACTCCGTTCCGGAGCCGCAGCCTGAAATCCGCTTGTAGATGCACGGACCATGGTTCAGATCAATCATATAATGGTAGAATGTGAATCCGTTTCCGGCTTTTTTGCGCCGGATCATCTCAGTCGCAAGAATCTCGTACTGCTCGAAAAGCTTCGGCAGGTCTTCTTCGGTCAGCGCAAAAGGATCATCGGGCGGACACACCACCGGTTCCATGGAAAGCTCGGTGAAGCCCAGATCCGCCATATGGAAGATATCTCTTGTAAAATCCACATTGTTATGGGTGAAGGTTCCACGCATATAGTAGCCTTTTCCGCCCCGGGCCTCCACCAGTTTCCTGAACTTCGGCACGATGATGTCGTAGCTGCCCTCGTCGTTTGCTGTCCGGCGGAGACGGTCATGGACCTCTTTGCGGCCGTCCAGGCTGAGGACCACGTTGTGCATCTCCTTATTGGCGAATTCGATGACATCGTCATCGATGCCCACTCCGTTGGTTGTCAGGGTGAAGCGGAAATTCTTCCCGTGCTGCTGCTCGATGCTGCGGGCATATTTCACCAGATCTTTGACCACCTGCCAGTTCATCAGTGGCTCGCCGCCGAAGAAATCCACTTCCAGATTGCGACGGTCGCCGGAATTCTCGATGAGGAAGTCCAGGGCCCGCTTTCCGGTCTCGAAACTCATGAGCCCGCGCTCCCCGTTGAAGTTGCCCTGACTGGCGAAGCAGTAGGAGCAGTTCAGGTTGCATGTATGGGCCACATGGAGGCACAGGGCCTTGACTTCCGTGTGGCGGGTTTTCAGATCGTATGCGTTAGGTTCGTAGATATCTTCTGTAAAGAGTTTTCTCTGCCTGCGCAGTTCTTCGATATCATCGATGGTCTCCAGGATCTCCTCCCTGGTCACATCGGGATCGTCCGGGTATTTCCGCAGGATCTCTGCGACGATGGTCTCACGGACAGCGTCGTCAGCCTGTCCAGCGGTTTCCTCCGGAAACCGGGTTAGG
>JBJESV010000079.1:0-34562 GCA_051882975.1 Emergencia sp. | reverse complement strand
TAAATACACATCTGCGCAGGGATTTTTGCTGCAAATCATACGGATTCATATAAAGGAACATATGCGTGACCAGTCGAAGACACATCTGATTTCAGGCGATGAGTTATTGGAACAGGAAATTCGTGAAATTGTTGAGAAAGCTGATCTCTCAGGTCTTCCAGTCATAACTATTCCCAAAATTATGATTTTAGGAATAGTTATAGAAAATTAAAATAGACTTTCTCCGCATCCCTTCCCACGAAAAAACCGGCCTTTTACGGCCGGCTCAAATTCAGCCAGAGCATCCAGATAGGAAAAATGATGTTATATAGTCTGGTTTCTGTACCTTTTTTCATAAGCGCCCCTTGCCCTGCAGCTGCATCAGATGCAGTCTGATTTCCTCGTAATCAAATGCAGAATAGATTCTCTGGTTCTCCTTGTTCAGGATCCTGTAATGCCTTGAAATATAGTTCTGCTGGACCTTGTAGTCTCCGCAGGTCTCCATATCCTTCCACCAGATACGGCCGTCCATGGTCTTCGGGTAAAACAGATGTTCCTGTTCTAAAGCAAGGGCCTGTATGATATCCGACGGCTCACCGCCGAAAGTATCGGCAAGGATACGGCTGCGGGCAAAGATGCTGCAGAGAGCCACACTGCCGGTCCATCCCAGCGATGACCTCCCCTTTTCGATCTCCACCAGAGTTTTCTTGGAGATTCCAAGGGTTTCCGACATCTTCTGCTGGCTGAAAGAATATTCCGTGCGGATCAGTTTTTCGATCCCGTCACACTGCTGTACAAATTCCTGTCTGGTCATGGCACACCTCTGTAGTGTAAAATTATAAATATAGTGTAATACTACACTAATACAATCTTTTTGTCAAGCTTTACTCTGGCTTTCTCGCTGCAATAAGAAAATGCGGACTCATACCCATCAGCTCCAAGTCACATTCAGTCAGATGAACCAGTTCCAGGAGACGTCTTCGACTTTCAGGATTTTCCCAGTTATCCTCCAGATTCGGTGTAAACCAGATGCACCCTTCCACAGCATGACGGCCCGTTACAGAGAAACCGGCATCTTCAATTTCCTCGCTCATTTCGGTGACCGTACTGAAATAGGATTCAGCAATCAGTCCGGAGTATTCTGCAGGTCTGTTATGATTTCCGGTGGTTATCTCCTCCTTCAGCATGCTCAGGAAAATATCATCATCCAGGAAATCGTTTCCGCTGGAATAGGTAGATAAGGCCCAGGTCGCTGTGCTATATCTGGAAATACCTGCCGCTACCAGAAGTCCTCCTGGCTTCAGCACTCTGAAAGCCTCCTGCAGTGCCAGATCACGGTCAGTTCTTTCTTGCAGATGGTACAGAGGTCCCATTATGTTATTTCAACCTTTTTCTCGCCTTCACCTTGGCTTCGGCGTCTGCGTAGAGGCGCTTTTCCTCATCCGTTTCCGGTATGTATGGAGGCACTTTCTGCGGTTTTCCGTTTTTGCCCATGGCCACCATGGTGAAGTGGGCGCAGAGAGCCTTCTCCGGGCCGTTTCCGGACTCCATGTCTTCAGAATCCACTCTGACGTACACATCCATAGAAGTGTTTCCCACATAATCTATGGTCGCAGTGCAGGTCACAAGAGCACCTACAAAGATCGGGAGGTGGAAGATCAGCTCATCCACCCTGGCTGTCACGCAGTTGCAGCGTGCATACTTCATAGCCACGGCACCGGCAGCGGTATCCATAAACTTCATGATCTCGCCGCCGTGTACATTCCCTGCCACATTGGCCTGATGAGGCAGCATAACCTGACTCATTACAACCTGATATCTTGTATCCATATTCTTCACATCCTTACTTTTTGTTTTAATATACACATAGCGGGCAGCAGACCCGCCTTTGGGTCATATTCCGCCCGCCATATTCAGCACATTAACTTATCATTTCTACTATAATATATGTCTCTGCTATTTAAAATATTCAACAGCCGCCCGGAACATTCCCATATCAAAATCTCCCGGCACATTTCTGTACAGATCCTTTCCGATTCTCTCGGAGTGGCCCATCTTGCCCAGAACTCTGCCGTCCGGCGAAGTGATGCCTTCGATGGAGGCATAGGAGCCGTTCGGATTGAACTGGATATCGCTGCTGACTCTGCCGTCCAGATCCACATACTGGGTGATGATCTGACCGTTGTCTGCAAGCTGTCCGATCAGTTCGCGGGATGCGATGAAGCGCCCTTCCCCGTGGGAAATCGGAACAGTGTAGATTTCACCCGGCTTCGTATTGGCAAGCCATGGAGACTTGTTGGAAGCGATGCGGGTCCTTACCAGCTTGGACTGATGACGGCCGATCTCGTTGAAGGTCAGGGTCGGACAGTTTTCGTCCGTATCCATGATCTTTCCGTACGGAACCAGACCCAGCTTGATCAGCGCCTGGAAGCCGTTGCAGATACCTGCCATGAGTCCGTCCCTGTTGTCCAGCAGATCTGTCACAGCCTCTTTGATCTCTTCGTTTCTGAAGAAAGAGGTGATGAACTTGGCAGAGCCGTCCGGTTCGTCGCCGCCGGAGAAGCCGCCCGGGATAAAGATGATCTGGGATTCTCTGATCTTCGCAGCGAAGGTTTCCACAGATTCAGCGATGGAAGCTGCAGAAAGGTTGTTTATGACGAAAATCTCAGGCTCAGCTCCGGCATCGCGGAAGGCTTTTGCAGAATCGTACTCGCAGTTGGTTCCCGGGAATACCGGAATCAGCACCTTAGGCACATCTGCCTTCACGCGGGCGTGCAGTCTGTCAGAGGCTTCGTAGGTGAAGGTCTCCAGCTTGTTGGCCTCCGGTTCCACGTTGCAGGTGTAGATAGGCTCCAGCTTTCCTTCGTAGATGGCTTCCAGAGAGGCAAGACGGATCCTTTCCTCCCCGCGTATGATGGACGGTTCGGTGATGGTCTGTCCCAGTCTTACTGTCTCCACCCCTTTTACGGAGAATCCGAACTCCATGCCTGCCGGTGCGCCGCCGTCAAAGCCCATGGCTTCGCTGACAGCAGCCTGGGAAACCTCCACGATAAATGCACCGTAGCTGTATCCGAAAAGGGTATCCAGGCTGATGCCGTCCGCAAAACGGAAACCGATGCCGTTGCCCATGGCCATCTTCAGCACAGCTTCAGCCGCACCGCCGAAACCAGGGGTGTATGCACTGACAAAGATTCCGTTTCTCATTTCCTGTGTCACCGCTTCGTAAAGGGCTTTCAGGGATTCCGCCTTCGGAAGGCCCTCCTCGTCCTTCTCAGGAATTAACATAAGTACATTATTGTCAACTCCCTTAAATTCCGGTGAAACGATGTTTCCCGCATCTTCTGTAGTAACCGCAAAGGATACGAGAGTCGGAGGAACATCGATGTCCTCGAAGGTGCCGCTCATGGAGTCCTTTCCGCCGATGGCGGCAACCCCCAGTTCCTTCTGGGCTTTGAATGCACCCAGTACGGCAGCCATAGGCTTGCCCCACCGCTTCGGCTCTCTCATCGGCTTCTCAAAGTATTCCTGGAAGGAAAGGTATACATCTTCGAAAGATGCGCCTGATGCCACCAGTTTGGAAACGGATTCGACCACAGCCAGATATGCGCTGTGATATGGGCTTGCCTGTGCGATGTACGGGTTGTATCCCCAGGACATGACAGAACAGGTTGAAGTGTGTCCTTTCTCGACAGATACCAGGTTTACCATGGCCTGAATCGGAGTTCTCTGACGGATTCCGCCAAACGGCATCAGAACGGTGCCTGCGCCGACAGTGGAATCGAAGCGCTCAGAAAGTCCTCTCTTGGAGCAGACATTCAGGTCACCTGCCACAGCCTTGTACCCTTCTGTAAAGTCTGCAGGGATCTCTTTATCAAAGGCTTCCGCCTTGCTGATTTCTATGTCGATGTGTTTTTCTGCACCGTTGGTGTCCAGGAAAGCTCTGGAGATATTGACGATGGCTTTTCCATTCCAGAAAATCTTCAGGTAAGGATTCTCCTTGACCTCCGCAACCACAGTCGCCTCCAGATTCTCTTCGCGGGCAAGGCTGCAGAACAGATCCACATCCTCTTTTGCCACGACGACAGCCATTCTCTCCTGAGATTCACTGATGGCCAGTTCTGTGCCGTCAAGGCCGTCATATTTCTTCGGCACCGCATTGAGGTTGATCTCCAGACCGTCAGCCAGCTCACCGATGGCGACGGATACACCGCCTGCGCCGAAGTCGTTGCACCGCTTGATCAGACGGGATGCCTGCGGATTTCTGAACAGTCTCTGAAGCTTTCTCTCCTCCGGTGCATTTCCCTTCTGGACCTCTGCGCCGCAGCTTTCCAGGGATTCTGTGGTATGGGATTTGGAAGATCCGGTAGCTCCGCCGCATCCGTCACGACCGGTTCTGCCCCCCAGCAGGATGACGATATCGCTGTCGACAGGTCTCTCTCTGCGGACGTTCTCAGCGGGAGCCGCAGCGACGACAGCGCCGATTTCCATTCTCTTAGCCACATAGCCAGGGTGATACAGCTCATCCACCTGACCAGTTGCCAGGCCGATCTGGTTGCCATAGGAACTGTATCCGTTGGCAGCGGTGGTCACGATCTTTCTCTGCGGCAGTTTGCCCTGCATGGTTTCTGATACCGGTTTCAGAGGATCTGCCGCACCGGTGACACGCATGGCCGAATAAACATAGCTTCTGCCGGAAAGCGGATCTCTGATGGCGCCTCCCACACAGGTTGCAGCGCCGCCGAAAGGCTCGATTTCGGTAGGATGGTTGTGGGTCTCGTTCTTGAAAAGAAGCAGCCACGGCTGTTTCTCTCCGTCGACTTCGACTTCCATCTTTACGGTGCATGCATTGATTTCTTCGGATTCGTCCAGCTTGTCCAGAAGTCCCTGTTTTTTCAGGTATTTGGCTGCCAGCGTTCCGATATCCATCAGGGTGACCGGTTTGGTTCTTCCCAGCTCCTGACGGGTGGCGATATAGTCTTCATAGGAAGCCTGAATGGCGGCATCCTCGAATTTCACGCTGTCGATGGTGGTGTTGAAGGTGGTGTGTCTGCAGTGATCGGACCAGTATGTATCGATGACACGGATCTCCGTGATGGTCGGATCTCTGTCCTCAGATCTGAAATAGTCCTGACAGAACTTCAGATCCCCCAGATCCATGGCCAGACCGTAGTCCGCAAGGAACTCGGACAGCCCTGCCTCGTCCAGCCGGTTGAAACCGTTCAGAACGGCAACTTCGGCAGGAATCTCGTATTCAACCTTCAGGGTGTCGTATTCCTCCAGAGAAGCTTCTCTTGCCTCCACCGGGTTGATGACGTATTTCTTGATTTCGTCCAGTTCTTCCTCAGTCAGAGGGCCGCTGAGCATGTAGACCTTTGCGGTTCTGACGGCAGGACGTTCGCCCTTTGAGATGATCTGGATACACTCGGCTGCAGAATTTGCGCGCTGGTCGAACTGTCCCGGCAGATATTCCACAGCAAAGACGAAATCCGCCTCGGTAAAATCCAGACTGCTGCAGGCGTCATCCACCTGCGGCTCAGAAAAGACCGTGCCGACCGCATAGTCGAAAAGCTCTCTGTCCAGGTTCTCAACATCGTATCTGTTCACGATCCGCAGATCCGTAAGATTCTCGATCTGCAGAAGCTTCACCAGATCGTTTTTCAGAGAAGCCGCCTCGTGGGCGAACTCTCTTTTCTTTTCCACATAGATTCTATATACCATGATTGCTCCTTCTTATCTTTCATCCAGGGCCGCCAGGGCTCTCTGTCCGATGTCTTTTCTGTAAAACGCATTGTCAAAATGAATCTTCTCTACTGACTGGTAAGCTTTCTCTATGGCCTGACGGATATCAGCACCGCGCTCGGTGACTCCCAGCACACGACCGCCGTTTGTCAGCAGTCTGCCGTCTTCAGAAAGCTTTGCGCCGGCGATATACACGTCTTCCACATCTTCTGCGATGGAGATCTCAAAGCCCTTCTCGTAGCTGACCGGATAACCTTCTGAAGCCATAACCACACAGCAGGCCGCATCCTTTGCAAAAGTGACGTCGGCCTGATCCAGGGTGCCTTCTGACACATGGACCATGATATCGAAAAGATCGCTGTCCAGAAGCGGCAGAACCACCTGGGTCTCAGGATCGCCGAAACGGCAGTTGTATTCTATGACCTTCGGACCGTCCTCTGTGATCATGAGGCCGAAATAGAGGCATCCCGCAAAGGTTCTGCCCTCTTTGTTCATGGCTTCCACAGTCGGCAGGAAAATCTCCTTCATGCAGCGGTCGGCAACCTCTTCTGTGTAATACGGGTTCGGTGCGATGGTTCCCATTCCGCCTGTATTCAGGCCTTTGTCCCCGTCCAGGGCTCTTTTGTGATCCATGGAGGAAACCATAGGAATCAGGGTCTTTCCGTCTGTAAAGGACAGGACGGAAACCTCCGGTCCAGTGAGAAATTCTTCGATGACTACCTTGCTTCCGCTTTCACCGAAGACTTTATCCTCCATCATATCCCGGACCGCTTTTTTTGCATCGTCCAGAGTCTCAGCAATGATAACACCTTTGCCGAGAGCCAGTCCGTCCGCCTTGACGACCACCGGGATGCTGCAGGTATCCAGATAGGCAAAAGCTGATTCCATGTCTGTAAAGGTTTCGTATGCAGCTGTCGGAATGCCGTACTTTTTCATCAGATCCTTGGAGAAAGCCTTGCTGCCTTCGATGATAGCTGCTTTCTTTTCAGGACCGAAGCACGGAATTCCCTCTGCTTTCAGAAGATCCACCAGTCCCAGGACCAGAGGATCGTCCGGCGCCACGATGGCAAAATCGATGGCGTTCTCCTTTGCAAATTTAACGATATTGTCAAGGTCTTTGGCGCCGATGTCCACACAGACCGCATCGGCAGCGATGCCGCCGTTGCCTGGCAGTGCGTAGATTTCGGTGACCTTCGGACTCTTCTTCACTTTCTTGATGATGGCGTGCTCTCTCCCGCCGCCGCCAACAACCATTACTTTCATTGTATAACTACCTCCGGTTAAACTTAGTGGTGGAACAATCTCATTCCGGTGAATACGGTTACCATGTCATATCTGTCGCAGGTTGCCAGCACATCGTCATCTCTGACAGAGCCGCCCGGTTCTGCGATATAGGAAACGCCGCTCTTCTTCGCTCTCTCGATGTTGTCTCCGAACGGGAAAAAGGCATCGCTTCCCAGAGATACGCCTGTAATCGTATCCAGATAGGCGCGCTGCTCCTCGCGGGTGAACGGCTCCGGCTTTTCGGTGAACAGAGTCTCCCATACGCCGTCTTTCAGCACATCTTCGTATTCGTCGCCCAGATAGACGTCGATGGTATTGTCTCTGACCGCACGGCCGATCTCCTCTTTGAACGGAAGGCCTATGACCTTGTCAGCCTGTCTCAGGTGCCAGAAGTCCGCCTTGTTGCCTGCCAGTCTGGTGCAGTGGATTCTGGACTGCTGTCCGGCGCCTACGCCGATGGCCTGTCCGTCCTTTGCGTAGGCCACGGAGTTGGACTGGGTGTATTTCAGCGTGATCAGAGCGATGATCAGGTCTCTCTTCGCCTCTTCCGGGAGGTCTTTGTTCTTTGTTCTGATGTCTGTCAGCATTTCCGGAGTGATCCTGTAGTCATTCCTTCCCTGCTCAAAAGTAACGCCGAAGACCTGCTTGGTCTCCTGCTTTGCCGGAACATAATCCGGATCTATCTTAATGATGTTGTAATTGCCTTTTTTCTTCGTCTTCAGGATCTCCAGAGCCTCGTCTGTATATCCCGGCGCGATGATGCCGTCAGAAACCTCTCTCTTCAGAATGGAGGCGGTCACCGCATCGCAGGTGTCGCTGAGTGCAACCCAGTCTCCGAAGGAGGACATTCTGTCTGTACCTCTGGCTCTGGCGTAGGCTGTGGCGATCGGTGAATCGTCCAGACCCTCGATATCGTCCACAAAGCAGGCCTTTTTCAGAGTCTCACTCATCGGCACACCTACAGCGGCAGAAGTCGGACTGACATGCTTAAAAGAAGTGGCTGCCGGCATTCCCAGGGCATCTTTCAGCTCCTTTACCAGCTGCCAGCTGTTGAAAGCATCCAGAAAGTTGATATATCCCGGTCTTCCGTTCAGGATCTCCACGGGAAGTTCGCTGCCGTCTGCCATGTAGATCTTCGCCGGCTTCTGGTTTGGATTACAGCCGTATTTCAGTTCAAATTCTTTCATTTCGATCTCTCCCCTCTATCTTGGATCACGCATTTTTGTTGATCATTCTGTTCTCTGCTGCGCCTGTCTCCACATCCACATATCTGACATAGAGAGAAATTCTGTTGTCGGCATTCAGGCTTTCCCAGATTTCCTCTGTGAAAGCGTCGATATCATCCGGAATGACGACTCTTTCCGGCTCTCCGCAGAAGGTCGGAATCGGATTTCCGTCCTGGATGTAGGTATGAATGAAGTGGCCCAGACCAGGCAGCGCCGTGTAGTTGTAGAAATATCTGCTGCAGGCCGAACCTTCCGGATCTGCACTTTTCAGAATACTCATCTTGTAGGTCAGCGCATCGCCGAAGGTGAACATGCCGCTGATTCTCGGCGTCCAGTTTGGACCATCCGGCTCGAAGCATCTGGTTTCCAGAGCTTCTTCAAAGGTCTTGCCGGCTTTCAGGAACTCATAGATCGTATCTGTCTGGTCGCCGTTGGTGACGATCAGTCTGTTTTCGTGTTTTCTCAGCGGATAATATATGATCAGAGAAGGATCTTCCACTTTGGATTCGTCAAAAGGACGGATCAGAACGTTCTCTCCTTCTTCCAGAAAGATTCTGTTTCTGCTGTTCTCGCTTCTGCCCATGATGAAATATGCGCTGACGGCTTTCTTCCCGTCGGCAGTGAGTCCCATCACGATGCCTCTGCCCACATAGGAATTGCCTTCTACTCTTTCCCTCATGGTCTTCGTTTCGTATACATTCATCCTTGATTACACTCCTTTCGCAATCCTGCGGCTGATCTCCTCCACCGCCTGGGGCAGCAGAATCCATTCAGCCTGTTCCATTACTCTTTTCTGCAGCGTCTCCGGCGTATCGTCTTCCAGAATCTCCACCGCTTTCTGGGCGATGATTCTGCCTCCGTCGGGAATCTCATTGACAAAGTGGACCGTGGCGCCGGTCACCTTGACTCCGTATTCCAGAGCCTTTTCGTGAACGTGAAGCCCGTAGCATCCTTTCCCGCAGAAGGAAGGGATCAGAGACGGATGGATATTGATGATTCTGTCCGGATAGGCGCTGATGAACTCCCTGCTGAGGATTTTCAGGAATCCTGCCAGAACCACCAGCTGTATGCCCTCTTCTCTGAAAATCTTCAGAAGTTCAGCCTCGCTGGTCATCAGGACAGCCTTGATTCCGTTGTCCTCCGCCCGTTTAAGCGCATAGGCGTCCGGATTGCTGGATGCCACCAGAACAATTTCACCGCTTGTGATATCTCCCCTTTTCTGCGCATCTATGAGAGCCTGCAGATTGGTGCCCCCTCCGGACACCAGTACAGCGATCTTTGTCTTCAGCATATCTCCACGCCTTCCCCGGATTTAACGACTTCACCCAGTACGTAGGCGTCTTCTCCGTTCTCCTTCAGGATCTCCAGAGTCCTGTCGGCATCTTCCTTTGCAACGATGACAGTCATGCCGACACCCATGTTGAAGGTGTTGAACATGTCTCTTTCAGGAATACTGCCTCTCTCCGCGATGAGCCTGAAAATCGGCAGAACTCTCACATTTTCCCGCGGAATGCGGACGCCGTATCCCTCCGGAAGGCTTCTTGGGATGTTTTCGTAGAACCCGCCCCCTGTGATGTGGGCTGCGGATTTGACATTCACCTGTTCGAAGAGCTTCACCATAGGCTTTACGTAGATCTTCGTCGGTGTCAGAAGCGCTTCGCCGATGGACTTTCCATCCAGTTCAGGCAGAGGTGTTCTGATATCCTCGTTTTCCACATCCAGCACCTTTCTCACCAGGGAGAATCCGTTGGAGTGAACCCCTGAGGAAGGAAGGCCGATGATGACGTCCCCTTCGCATACAGTGTCCTTTTTCAGGACCTTTGATTTATCTACGACACCGACGGCAAAGCCTGCCAGGTCGTACTCGTCTTCAGGATAAAATCCGGGCATTTCAGCTGTCTCGCCGCCGATCAGTGCGGCCTCGGACCGGATGCAGCCCTCCGCCACGCCTTTGACGATCATGGCAACTTTTTCAGGAACGTTCTTTCCCAGTGCGATATAGTCCAGGAAGAAGAGAGGTCTCGCTCCTACACAGATGATGTCGTTGACACACATGGCCACGCAGTCGATACCGACCGTGTCGTGTCTGTCCATGAGGAATGCCATTTTCAGTTTGGTTCCCACACCGTCGGTTCCGCTTACCAGAACGGGCTCCTTGATGTCCCTGAGATCCAGTTCAAAGAGACCGCCGAATCCGCCGATATCATCCGGCACATTGCCGAATACCATGGTTTTTGCAACATGCTCTTTCATCAGTTCTACCGCTTTGTATCCGGCTGTAATGTCCACGCCGGCCGCCTTGTAGCTTTCGCTGAAACTTTTACCCATAACTATTTCTCCTCTTTCTCGCTCTCGCTTTTCTCGCTGATTTTCTTTTCGAATCTGTTCTTATCCGCAGCGTCAGGAATCTCCGTCGGATACTCCCCGCTGAAGCATGCGTTGCAGTAACCCTGTCCCGGCGGATTGCCGATGAGCAGGTTGAGATGATCTGTGGCAAGATAGCCCAGGCTGTCGGCGCCGATGATCTCCGCAATCTCCTCTGTCGTATATTTACATGCGATCAGGTTCTCCTTGGAGTCGATGTCGGTGCCGTAGTAGCACGGATTGATAAACGGCGGTGCCGATGAGCGGACATGGACCTCTGTGGCCCCCGCCTCCCTCAGCAGCTTTACGATCCGTGCGCTGGTGGTGCCTCTGACAATGGAGTCATCCACCAGGACCACCCGCTTGCCTCTGACTGTCTGCGCCAGAACATTAAGTTTGATTCTGACCTTATCCTCCCTGGCCTTCTGTCCCGGTGCGATAAAGGTCCTTCCGATATATTTATTCTTGATGAATCCGATTCCGTACGGTATGCCGGACTGCTGGGCAAAGCCCAGTGCGGCATCCAGACCGGAATCCGGCACGCCTACGACCACATCCGCCTGTACGGGATGCTCCATGGCCAGACATGCGCCTGCTTTGAGACGCGCCTCGTGAACGCCCTTTCCTTCTATGACAGAATCCGGTCTTGCAAAGTAGATATACTCGAAGATGCAGATCTTGTGAGGCTGTTTCTCGCAGTGATCCCGGATGGAGCGGACGCCGTTCTTTTCGAAAACGACGATTTCTCCCGGATCCACATCACGTATATACCTGGCGCTGACCGCATCCAGGGCACAGGTTTCCGATGCGACCACATAGGTTCCGTCCTCCTGCTGTCCGTAGCAGAGAGGACGCATGCCCATCTCATCCCTTGCTGCGATCAGCTTGGACGGAGACATGATGACCAGGGAATAGGCGCCCTTCAGCCTGTACATGGCTGCATTGACCGCCGCCTCTATGGAATCGCTGCGGATCCTTTCCTTGGTTATGATGTACGAAATGACCTCTGTATCGCTGGTGGTGTGAAAGATGGAACCTTCCGTCTCCAGCTTCTGGCGAAGCTCAAAGGAATTGACCAGATTGCCGTTGTGGGCAAGGGCCATTCTTCCCTTGTGATGGTTCACCACAATCGGCTGGGAATTGAGCCGGTCGCTGCTGCCGGTAGTTCCGTATCTGACATGGCCCACCGCCATGTTCCCCTCTCCCAGACTGTTCAGGGTTTCGGGAGTGAAGACTTCGTTCACCAGACCGGTATCTTTATAGTAATTGAACACACCGTCATCGTTGACAACGATGCCGCAGCTCTCCTGTCCTCTGTGCTGCAGGGCGAACAGGCCGTAATAGGCTGTTCCGGCCACATTCTGCGTCTCTGTGCTGAAAACGCCGAACACGCCGCATTCTTCTCTAAGACTGCTCATCGATTCTGTCCTCCGGGCCTGTCCTTATTCGCCCAGAAGTCTCTTCAGGACTTCCTGGTAGGCATCCTCCACGCCGCCCAGATCTCTTCTGAATCTGTCCTTATCCAGTTTTTCGCCTGTTACAGTGTCCCAGAATCTGCAGGTATCCGGAGAAATCTCATCAGCAAGGACGATGGTTCCGTCTGCAGTCTTTCCGAACTCCAGTTTGAAGTCGATCAGTTCGATGTTGGCATCCTTCAGGTAGGAGCTGAGGATCTCGTTGATTCTGAGGGCATAGGACTTGATGATGTCCAGTTCTTCCTCTGTGGCATATTCCATAGCCAGGATGTGATAGTCGTTTACCATCGGATCGCCCAGGTCGTCGTTCTTGTAGCTGAACTCCAGAACAGGACGGCTCATCTTGTAGCCTTCCTCCAGTCCAAGTCTCTTTGCAAGAGAACCTGCCGCGATATTTCTGACGATGACCTCCAGAGGAACGATGCTCACCTTCTTTACAACGGTCTCTCTGTCACTTAGTTCTTCGACAAAATGAGTCGGGATGCCTTTCTCCTCCAGCATCTGCATCAGGAAATTGGTCACTCTGTTGTTGATGGCGCCTTTTCCAAGGATGGTTCCCTTTTTCAGACCGTTGAAAGCGGTGGCGTCATCCTTGTAGCTCACGATGCACAGATTTTCATCTGTAGTTGCATAAACCTTCTTTGCTTTTCCTTCGTATAACTGTACTGTCTTTTCTACACTCATTTCTTTTACCTCTGTTTCTATATGATTATTATCTTAACAAACTTAACAAACCTTTTTCTGTCGGCATACGCCTGGCACTCCCCGCTGCGAAATCCTTATCTGTTGTATTTTTCTTCCACAGCCCGGCTCTTTGCAAGAACCTTGTCCGCTGCATCCGCTCTCTGCTGATCCAGCTTTGCAGCAAGACCTGCATCTTCGATGGCCAGCATCTGGATCGCCAGCAGCGCTGCATTCTGTGCACCGTCGATAGCCACAGTAGCCACCGGGATTCCGCCCGGCATCTGCACTGTGGAAAGCAGTGCGTCCAGACCGTCCAGAGTGGATGACTTGACAGGAATGCCGATTACCGGAAGAGTCGTTGCCGCTGCAATGGCCCCTGCCAGATGGGCAGCCTTCCCCGCTGCTGCTATAATGGCGCCGAAGCCCTCAGCTCTGGCGGATGCGGTGAATTCCTTTACCTCTGCCGGTGTTCTGTGAGCAGAATAGACATGAACCTCATAAGGAACACCGAATTCGTTCAGGGTGTTCATGGCTTTTTCAACTACAGGAAGGTCGCTGTCGCTTCCCATGATGATACCGATTTTCTTCATTTATCTTAACCTCCAAAAAAACAAAAGTACACATGATAAACTTTATCACATATACTTTTGGTCTTCAATATTTGTTCAGAAAAATTCGCGTTTTTGTTCTCTTTTTCTTCAATTTTTTGCGAAAATCCGGCATAAACACGAAGTATATTCAAGCATATGTATTATTTTATTCGTGTTTTGTTATTTCTGCAGAGCCAGACTGTCAAGATAGCTCTGCATGATCAGTACTGCAGCCTGCTTGTCTATGACCTCTTTTCTTTTCCGCCTGCTCACATCAGCCTCTATCAGTACTTTTTCCGCCATGACCGTAGTCAGCCGTTCGTCCTGCCAGACCACTTCTATGCCTTTCATTCCGGTGCTTCGCATCTTGTTCTCCAGCATGGTGCGGAACTCATAGACTTTCTCTGTCTGTATGCTGTCGGTGCCGTCCAGCTTCTTCGGCAGTCCGATAACGATGGTGTCGCAGTCGTATTCTTTTACCAGATCCAGAATCTTTCCCGTATCCTTGCGGATGCCGACTCTTTCCAGTGTCATCAGTCCCTGGGCCGTAATACCCAGAGGATCGCTCAGTGCGATTCCGACGGTCTTGTCACCTACATCCAGTGCGATCTTTCTCAAAGCTTCACCTCCGCATTGATACATTTTTCTGTTATAAAGGTTCTGAATTCCTCAGCCGTGCCCTGAGTGAATCCGTTTTTGTCTATCATGAGTACCAGACCCTGCTCCATCCCGATGATGAAAAGGTCCTTTGTTGAAAGGAGCTGGCGCACTTCAGTGTACGGGATTTCCGTCTTTGATCCGGTCAGAACATTGACTGCCAGCACGTGATCTTCGTAAAACCGGTTCACGGTCTCCACATCCTGTCCGTGGATCTCCCTGTTCTTTGCGGCGGAAAAGGACGCCAGGCGAACAGGAGTTCCAATCAGCCGGTAAAGGACGAACAGATCCGCAGCAATTGCCACGACGCCGAAGAAACTCCACTTCATGGCAAAGGCCAGAACCGTCAGAGCGAGGGTGACTGCAAGAGCGCCGTAACAGGTGCGTACAAAGCTTCTGTCCATGGTTTTGCGCTTCAGCTGCAGATAACAGGAATAGGTATAAGTGCATCTGTTTTCAAAATATGTCTTCATCTTCCGCCTTTCAAAAAAATACGGCAGGTGAAAGAAAGACCTGCCGTGTTATGTGTCTGATTACTTTCTTAAATAATCTTTCAGGATCTCTTCCACCAGATCATCCCTGTCAATGCGGCTGATCATCGTTCTCGCATTGTTGTGGCTGGTGATGTAGGACGGATCACCTGAAAGAATGTATCCGACCATCTGGTCGATACCATTATAACCTCTTTCTTCTAAAGCTGCATAAACCGCCTCCAGAATTTCTTTTGTTGTTTTCTGCTGGGTTTTCGCTGCATCAAACATTATTGTCTTTCTATCCATGATAACGACCTCCTTCTTCTACTTATAGTATACTATGATAAAAGTTCTTCTGCAACCTTAAATGCATCCGGAATCTTAGAAGGATCCTTGGCACCGGCCTGAGCCATGTCAGCCTTGCCGCCGCCTCCTCCGCCGCAGGCTGCAGCGATCTGCTTGATCATATTGCCTGCGTGGAGACCCTTTTCCAGCAGATCATCGGTCAGAGATACGAGGAATGTGACCTTCGGACCGTTGACTGTGGCGAATACCATGACGATGCCTTTGTATGACGCCTTCACATCATCGGAAAGGTTTCTCAGATCATTGATGTTATAGTCTTTGAATTCTCTGGTTACGAGCTTCACACCATTGATTTCCTTCGCGGCTTTCACCATGTCATCCACTTCGCTGCCCATGGCCGCCTTCTTGAACTCTTCCAGTTCCTTCTTTGTCTCTTTCAGTTCCTCCACGACGGATGCCGCCTTCTGAACAACTGCAGATGCATTGGATTTCAGGGCGCCTGCGATCTGGCTGATGGTATCTTCCGCTTCTATGCTGCGAAGCAGCACACCGGTTCCCGTAACAGCTTCGATTCTGCGCACGCCGGATGCCACGCCGGACTCGCTGACGATCTTGAAGACGCCGACCTGACCGGTATTGGAGACATGGGTTCCGCCGCAGAGCTCGATACTCCAGTCCCCTGCATTGACGACTCTGACCTTGTCTCCGTATTTCTCTCCGAACAGTGCCATGGCGCCCATATCCTGCGCCTCTTTCATGGAGACCTCACAGGTCGAGACAGGAAGGAACTCCACGATCTTCTGATTGACAAGCTGCTCAACCTGCTCCAGCTGATCCTGTGTCACCGGCTCAAAATGTGTGAAGTCAAAGCGCATAGCCTCTTCGTTGACGCTGGATCCTGCCTGCTGAACATGGGAGCCTACAACCTGCTGCAGAGCCTTCTGGAGCAGATGGGTCGCAGTGTGGTTTCTTGCGGTGGCATTGCGTTTAAAGATGTTGACGCCGCATACGACCCTGTCGCCTTTTTTCAGACTGCCTTTTTCTACGAGAACTCTGTGGGCGAATACGCCGTGAGATTTCTCCACGCTGATGACCTTTGCATGGCAGGACTCGGTTGACATAAAACCGTTATCGGAAGCCTGTCCGCCGCCTTCTGCATAGAAAGGCGTTCTGTCCAGATAGATGACCGCATTCTGGTAGGTGTCTGCAGATTCGGCTGCGCTGCCGTCCACATAGACGGCCAGTACCTGTGCGGTATCTTCGGTGCAGTCGTATCCGGTAAATACAGTTTCCGGAACGTCCACGGCGCTGACAGCCTCCTTCCAGCCTTCCTCATCGGCGCTCTTTCTGCCTGCTCTGGCCATTTCCTTCTGTTTCTGCATGTTTTCGTTGAAACCGTCCACATCTGCGCTGCAGCCTTCCTCTGCCAGGATCTCCTCTGTCAGTTCCAGAGGGAAGCCGTAGGTATCGTAAAGCTTGAAGACCTTTTCGCCTTCCAGCACTGTCTTTCCTTCTTTTTTCAGTTCCTGCACATATTCCATAATGATGCTGGTTCCCTGATCGATAGTGGAAGCGAATTTTTCTTCCTCCACAGAGATGATCTTCTGGATGTAGTCTTTCTTTTCGACCAGCTCAGGATATGCTTCTCCGGAAACCTCGATGACCTTCTCAGAGAGTCCCACCAGGAACTTGCCTTCGATTCCCAGGATCTTTCCGTGTCTTGCGGCTCTTCTGATCAGTCTTCTCAGAACATATCCCCTTCCCTCGTTGGACGGGATGATGCCGTCTGCAATCATGAACACCATGGAACGCAGATGGTCGGTGATGATCCTGATGGAAACGTCTGTTTTCGCAGCGCCGTCCTTGTATTCCACGCCGCTGAGTTTCACAACGCCGTCGAGAATGTGTCTGATGGTGTCCACATCGAAGATGGAATCCACGCCCTGCATGATGCAGGCGATTCTCTCCAGTCCCATTCCGGTATCGATGTTCGGATGCTCCAGATTGCTGTAGCTGCCGTCTTCTTCTCTGGAGAACTGGGTGAACACATGGTTCCAGAATTCCAGATATCTGTCGCAGTCGCAGCCCGGTTTGCAGTCAGGGCTGCCGCATCCGTATTCTTCTCCTCTGTCATAATAGATCTCAGAGCAAGGTCCGCACGGTCCGAGACCGATTTCCCAGAAGTTGTCGTCTTTTCCCAGTCTGACGATTCTCTCCTCCGGCAGACCGATCTTCTTCCAGATCTCTACGGCCTCGTCATCGTCCTCGTATACGGTGGCCCAGAGCCTGTCTTCCGGCATCTTCAGATGCTGTGTGATGAATTCCCATCCCCAGTTGAGAGACTGTTCCTTGAAATAGTCTCCGAAGGAGAAGTTGCCCAGCATCTCAAAGAAAGTGCCGTGTCTGGAGGTGATACCGACGTTGTCGATGTCGCCGGTTCTGATGCACTTCTGGCAGGTGGTCATCCGCTTTGACGGCGGAGTCTCCAGGCCTGCAAAGTACGGCTTCAGCGGCGCCATTCCGGAGTTGATGATGAGCAGAGACTTGTCGTTCTGCGGGATCAGGGATGCGCTGCCTGCGGCGTAGTGACCCTTGCTCACATAAAAATCTCTGAACATCTGTCTTATCTGATTTAAACCTAATTTTTCCATATGTGAAGTTCCTCCTGAAATACTTTGCAATAATCTATAATTATACCATCAAATGGTTCAGTTGTCCATTCATTTGCCTGAATTTACACGATTTCAAAGGGTCCGGGCGAATTCTTCCATGATCTGATCGATTTCCTCCCTGACAGCCGGACAGGTCACGGTCTCAAAGAAGTAGACCTTGATCTTCGCCTCTGTCCCCGACGGACGGATGATCAGACGGTTGCCTCCCTCCAGTTCATAGCCGATGACATTGGATTTCGGCAGGCCTGTCTCGCCCAGATAGTCTGTCTTTGCAATGATACGCTGTCCTCCCAGACAATCCTCCGGACATACTTTTCCGCGGAAATAATCCATAACCGCGTCCATGGCCGCACGACCGTAGGGGCCTTCGAAGAAATAGTTCCACGTCCGGTCTCTGCACTGGCCGTAACTCTCGTAAAGGGCAAGGAGATGCTCCATCAGGTCTTCTCCCATGGATCTGCACCAGGCGGCTGTCTCTACGGCAAGCATGGCGGAACTGACTCCGTCCTTGTCTCTGATAAAAGGATCCATCAGATATCCGTTGCTCTCCTCGAAACCGAAATAATACTCGTCCAGACGGCCTTCCTGCTCCAGCCGGGTAATGGTCTCTCCGATGTATTTGAATCCGGTCAGCGTGTTGACCACACGCAGTCCGTACCTCTCTGCAATCTTCTCCGCCAGCGGCGTGGTCACGATGCTCTTGATGATGAACTGGCCGGCCTTCGGCGGTCTGGTGTGACACAGGTAGTCCAGCATCAGGATGCCCAGCTGATTTCCCGTCAGGAGGACCTTCATGCCGTCATGATAGATGCTGACACCCACTCTGTCGCAGTCCGGATCTGTGGCAACTATGATATCGCCCTTTACACTGTCCAGGGTTCTGAACCCCTCGTTATAGGCGGTGATCTTCTCCGGGTTGGGCGCCGGGCAGGTGGTAAAGTCCGGATCCGGCTGTTCCTGACATTCCACCACGGTCAGCTTACTGAAACCGATGCCCTCAAGTACGGCGCGGACATAGTGATTGCCTGCCCCGTTGAGAGGTGTGTAGACGACGGAAAGTCCGTTGAGATTCTCCTTGAGCCTGCTGTCTGCCGGTGAAAGGGATATCACTTTTTTCACAAAAGCCTCCGATACGGCTTCGTCCACCATCTGTATGCCTTCTTCGCTTTCTCTGATGCCGGAGAAAAAATCGAGCCTGTCTATCTCGGCCAGCACGGCATCGGGCACATCACCCACAATCTGATAGCCGTCGCTGTTGTAAACCTTGTATCCATTGAAGATCTTCGGGTTGTGGCTGGCGGTGATCATGATGCCCATATCGCAGTCCAGCTCCTTGATGGCAAAGGAAAGCACGGATACCGGCGCCAGATGCGCAAAGAGATGGACGGTGATGCCGTTTCCCCGCAGGACTCTTGCAGTCTCAAAGGCGAAGTCTGCGGATTTTCTCCGGCTGTCATAAGATATGACGACCGAAGGCTGAGACGTGCAGACCCGGTTCAGATAATTTGCCAGGCCCTGGGTGGTGCGTCTGACCACATACTCGTTCATCCGGTTGGTGCCCGGGCCGAGGATCCCCCGTATTCCCGAGGTGCCGAAGCGCAGATCCGCACAGAAGGCGTCCGTCAGCTCGTCCTCGTCCGCGGCAAGCGCCGCAAGCTCCTCCTGGATCACCGGATCGTCCTTTGTCGCGGCAGCCCATCTGTCGTATTCTGTTCTCGCTGATTCAATGATCTGTTTTTTATCCATAGGAACATTATATCATAAAATAAAGGGCTGTGTAAACGGCGTAAAAAGCCGGGGCATAGAAAAACCGGGCATCCGTGTGCCCGGTTTTTCCTTTCAGTTTATACTATTTATTCTGACTGCTTTTTCCTGCGGCCATAGACTGCGCCCAGTCCTCCTGCAGCAAAGAGCAGCATGCCCGCCATCGGGATCAGCGGTGAATCATCACCCGTATCAGGACTTCCCGGTTCATCGCCGTCGCCTGAATTATCCGGCCTGTCTGAGCCGCCTTCGGAATACATATTCTCGAAGATGACCCAGCCGGGTTCTTCTGAAATAACTCCTTCTGCTCCGGTTACCCTGGTCTTCCAGCCGTCTCTGTCTGCCTCTTTTTCGGTCACGGTATATTCCGTGCCTGCCGGCAGTCCGGATGAAGCGATGGATTCCCCGTGACCCAGAGTGAATACAGCAGAACCGTCAGTAAACTCCATTTCTCCATAAGTTCCATTTATGGTGCTGTCGCTGAGCGTTACTGTGAAATGGAAACGCTTTCCTGTATCGGGAGCATTTCCGGACACGATCTTGGTAACAACCAGATCCCCGGTCTTCTCCTGCTTCAGGGTATTGACTAAGTCTCTGCCGTTCTGCGTTCCGGTGTAGCCTTCCGGCACGACTTCCTCCACCCTGTAGGTGTACTGTTCTCCACTGCTGTTCTTCAGCGGCAGTTTCTCATAGGTGTAGGTCCATACATTGCCGTTTTTGCTCCAGGAAGGCTGTACATCGACGATTTCTTCCGTCCCGTTCTTTACGCTTCTGTAAAGGATCAGCGTCAGACTGTCCGGACGCAGGCCGGATGCATTGCTGTCGTCCTGCCATGTCTTGGTTCCGCTGACACTGGTCAGCTCAGGTACCGGCCAGCTGTGACGCCAGTTGACAAAGGCCGCCTCGGACCTTTCTCCCGGTCTGATGGTTCCCGATGCACCTGCAGGGATCACTGCCGTATATCCGTCTTTACCAGCGTCTGTTTCGGTGACTTCGTACTGAAGACCTGCCGGCAGACCGGTAAAGGTGACAGATTCATCATGTTTCAGTGTGAACTCCGCCTCACCGCCGATAAAGACGATGCCCTGGCTGCTGCCGTAAGTACCGTTGATATCTTCGGCTCTGATGCCCGCTGTCGATGTGCCGGTGATCTTCACGCGGAAGTGGAAATCTCTGTCTGTTTCGCTGCGGTTGCCCCATACCGACTTGGATACAGTCAGGCTTCCCTGCTGCACGTTGGTGATGGTTTCTCCGTTGTATGCCTTGATGTTTTCCGAATCATATCCGTCCGGTACAGCCTCCTCTGCCCAGTAGGTGTAGCGGGCTCCGTCGGTGCTGTATTCATCCAGCCCGGAATATACAGCAGTCCACGTGCTGCCGTTTCTGTTCCATACAGGGACAGCATCTGTCACCAGTTCCGCATCTGTGCTTCCGTCAGCCTGACGATACAGATAAAGGGTCAGATTCTCAGGGCGGTCACTGCCGCTGTCCTCCCATTTTTTTCCGACGGTGAAACTGTATTCACGGTTTGTCAGGGTATTGGTGAAATCATTGCCTTCCTGCAGACCGGTGTATCCGGTCGGAACTGTCTCCGTCACGCGGTAGGAGTATTCTCTGCCCTGGATATCGTATTTCGGAAGTCTTGTGTAGGTATAGGTCCACAGATTGCCGTTTCTGGACCATTGCGGATCTGCCTCGACAGCAGTCCAGGTTTCGCCGTCTGTGCTGCGCTCCAGCTTCAGGGTCAGATCTTCCGGGCGGGAACCGTATGCGTTGCTGTTGTCCAGCCAGGTCTTGGTTCCGGTCACTTCTGTCTCTGCAATATTGTAAATCTTCGTGGTTCCTGATGCTGCAAAGCTGCCGTCATCATCTCTGCTGACTCCGAAATCGTATTTGATGCTGAATCCCGCTTCCCCTGCCGGAGCATCTCCGACAGTAAGTTCGAGGGCATAATAGTAGTAAAGCTTTCCCTCTCCGTTATAAGTCGGCAGCTTATCGAAGGTGCCTTTCCACTGGGAATCGGCATCCAGCTTCAGAGTCACCTGCTCTCCATCATCAAGGACGCGGTTGGCCTCGTCTGCAGATCCGACTTTCTCCGGATCAGTGGTCCGATACAGTCCTGCTGTGACAGGTTTCTGATTATCCTCTGCTGTGCCGATCCAGACCTTCTCCACGTTCAGCTCCGTCGGCTGTATGTTGGTGAAAGTATAGATGCGGTAGGTTTTGCCGTCAATCTTCACAGTCCCTGCTGCAGGTTCCTCTGACCCGGTCAGGCCGATGTAGTCTGAAGGCGTATGGCTCACCTCGATGACACGATACTGGGTATTGTGGGCCTCATCCCAGAAACTGTCCGGATGTTTCAGCGGCAGATTGGTCCACACGGCTGTCCACGGATCCAGCTCACCGTAAGTCAGCGCTTCGCTGTCCATATCGAGAGTCATGGTATCCGCCTGGCCGTCCAGCGTCACTTCCGCAAGAGTCTTCCATCCGCTCTGATCTTTTACGAGGTACTGCAGGGCCAGCTTCACGGTCCGGGCAGACTCGCCCTCCGGCGGATTTTCCGGGTACCAGACTTTTGTAGCATAGATGCTGTCGCTTTCTATTTCCGGATCCGGATCTGGCGGTCTGGTCTTCAGCTTGTTGGTCACAGCTGTATCTGTATAGTAATGTGCGTCATATGCACCGTTGTAATAGGATTCTCCTTCATCTACGATATTATCCGTGCCGGGCTCCAGCTCACGGGCACGGTAAGTGTACACATTGCCGTCGCTGTCCGTCTTAGGAAGTCCAGTAACGGTTCCGCTGGTGACGCTATTCTGAGTATCGTTGCCGTACAGAGTGATTTTCAGCAGATTGCCGCCTGCATCCGTTACATTCACCCATGCATCGTCTGTATCTGCCTTGCGCTGAATGACAAAGGTCGTCTCCCAGGTATAACCTGTCCTTCCGGTCTGCGGACGGGTCTTGTAGATGTTGCCTGCATCATCTTTCCATTCCTTGGTTACGGTCAGGGAGACCACATCCAGTCTGTTGGTTGTGATATTGCCTGCAGAGGCGAATACAGCTCCTTCCACCAGACCTCCGGCAGGTTCAACAGAATATTTTTCGTCCTTATCGATGGTGATGGTCTGAGTCTGACCATCTTCGATGCCGGATGAAACCTCCGATTCTACAACACGGTAGGAAAGACGGATGGTCTGATTACCTGACTTGATTACGGCCGGAAGATCTGCGAAGGTTCCCTTCCACGCAGATGCCGCATTCACACGGCCAGTCCTGGTCTGAGTGAACGTATATCCGCTCATGGCAGTAATATCATTGAAGTACTCTGATGCATCCCGCCATGTGCTGTCTGCGCTGTCGCCTGTACTCTCTTCTTTTACCTGCAGTTTGAAGATCACGGAAAGATCATATCCCAGATAATCCTCAGTAATCGGATTACCGCTTCTGTCTGTCCATTTCTTTTCAAACGGCACGCTGGTCAGGATCGTATTGGTCAGGTCGGACATTTCATATATATTTGTAGTAGAATTCCATCTGCCGCTGACATTGGTCCTGCTGTTCTGATATGGTTCAGGAACCGTTGTCTCCTTCACCGTGTATTTCCAAGGCATGCCGTTAGGAGCATAGCGATCCAGTTTATCGACTGTATATGTCCAGTTATTGCCGTCGGTTTTGTTCCATTCAAAGGTTGCTCCTGTAACTTCTTGTGAAGCAATTCCGTTATTCTGGCCCGGCTGCGGATCTGCAGAGCGATACAGTTCCAAAGTGATGGATTCCGGTCTGAACCCGAACGCATTGTCAAGATCCTTCCAGATCTTGTTACCGGTCAGGTTAATCTTCTCCTGCGCAGGTCCATTATCGTATTTGTTCAGGAAAGTTGCTTCAGGCGTCAGTACCGTATCATTTTCGAGGATGGTCACCTGACAGTTTTCTACAGAAACATTTTGTGCAGCAGACACATTGATTTCTGATGCGTTTTTATTGCCTTCCTCGGCCCAGGTATCGTAACCATCCAGAAAATCATCTTTCACTTCAGTTACAGTATATATGTATTCCGATCCGTTCGGTGCATATTTCTCCAGATTGTCAAACTGAATGATACCGGTGACGATAGAACCGGATACTGTTCCTTCAGCGTCTTTTTGTTCTGAATAGGCATCCTTTACTTGTTCACTGGTCCAGATCATTGTCCGGATGAAAGACTCATCTTTTACAGATCGAGCGGAATCGCCCGCATAGCTTGTATAGTATCTTGTCAGCACGAATTTCACAGCCGGATAGCTTTTCGGATTTCCCTCGTCATCAAACTCAAGCTGCAGATGCTTCTTCACCGCCAGGGATCCTTTGACTCCTTTATAGACATTGGTCGCCAGGTAGGTATTGAATTCCGGCTGGGTCGTCTGGAAGATCTGAGAAAGCTCTTCCTGGATATCGGAGGTGGATTCCGGCTGGACGGTCTGCTCGTCATCAGGTACGGATGTATACGCTGTACCTGGCCAGATGATTTCGATTTCTTTTAGGCTGTATTCGTACAGTTCCCCCTTCTCGTTATATTTCGGCAGTTTTTCTCTGCTGTCGTCTTCTTTTTCAGCTGACTGATCGTCGCCCATGTATTCAATCGTAAACTTATAGGTTCCGTTTACATTGACTGATGCCCAGTCTGTCACCGTAAGAGTTGCTACCTGATAAGGATCTTCCGTTGATTCCTTCACCTTCCGATAGACGGCGAATTTCAGCGATGGAAGATCCGTGTCAGGATATCCCTCCGGAAGAGCCGTCCACAGCTTCTGCCCTTCCAGTCTGACCGTATTGTAAAGGCTGTTGCTGAAAGTTCCTCCTTCAATGAGTGCGTATTTTGCAGGATATGCACCTCCATCGGCAGGTTTGCCGCTGACATTTTCCACATTTACAGCATATGCCGGGCTTCCTTCAGGACCGGAGGTCAGAATATAGTTCTTCGTTCCGATCGGTATCAGTGTCATTCCACCGGTGCTGTTCTCACTTCCGGAACCGGGATCATATGCGGCGTCTACAGAATAGACCACATCCTGATAGTCGAACTTGCTTGCGTCCACCTTGGTCCGTTCTACAGCGTAGTAGTAGATTTCGTATCCGTACTGGTCATATTTCGGCAGACCCGACAGTACCACATGCCAGTGGGTCTTGGCATTGCCTATGTTGTCTCCTACTATATCCGTATACTTTTCATCTTCCGCTTTATCGTAATTCCATCTGTAGTCGGACTGATACAGTTCCGTCTTCATATTTCCGTCTTCGTCATGGACGATCTGATAGATGTCGATATAGATGTCCGGACGCTGTCCGTTCTGATAGACGTATTCGTCGGCCCACTGTTTGTGCCAGAAAACGGTCTTCGATCCGGTAAGGCTGTTTGTCACATTGACCTGCTGGGTGTCAGGCTTTATATCTTCTCCGGTGAAAAAGGCTGCAATCTGTGCAAGCAGGCTCTGGTCCTCCCCGGAACCTTCCCCTTCGTCAGGTGCATCGTTGACGATATAGGATACCGTCTCCACCGATGACACGTATTCGCTCAGCATCTCTGCAAGCTCCGGATAGTCCTCAGGATAACCTGACAGATTCTCTGTCAGATATGTGTTCAGATCTGTTTCCAGAGGATTTCCGCCTGCATCCAGCCATACCTCTTCTATCTCATAGTGGACCACCGCACCGTTCTCATCATACTTTGGAAGATTGTAGAAGCAGTAGTCCATTTGGCCTGTATCTGTGCTCAGATCCACATACTGTACAGAAGATGCAGCATTACCCTGACCGTCGAGGATCGGATAAGTATCTTCTCCCAGAGAGACGATATTACCTGAAATGCTCCTGTTTTCCTTCTTCGATTCGTCTGTAAAACTCAGGCGGAGAGCAAGGGAGATTTTCTTTTCTTCACTCAGTTCATCAAGGGCTTTTTTCAGCTCGGTCCGGAGCATTCCTCCGCCGTCATTCCAGATCTTGGTCGCCGTCAGATTGACTGTGCCTATACGCTTGTTCGTGACGATATAGACATTTTCTCCGGCAATAACCCGCATATCCTTGTAGGTGACCTCATAGCGGTGATATGCTCCGGAATACTCGCCGGTCAGCTTTCCGGCCGTTTCGGTATTCGTAACCTGACTGTCTCCCGCCTTTGTCTCCACGATGTAGACGTTTTCCGGAACTGCATCACCGATGGAAACCAGCTGGTGCCAGTCATTGCTCACGCTGAGAACAACTGAATTGATCAGTTTGTCTGAACCGTCCTCATTTCCACCTTTCTGATATACTTCGATGGTCACAGGTTCCCGGTGTCCGGTATCACTGTCATCGATCCATTCCTTGCGGACCATGATGTGATTGCCATCCTGGCCGTTTACCACGATCGTGTGGTAGTCCATATCATAGTCTCTATTATCAGTACCGTCATCACGCCATGTTGTGTAGGTCGGAATAAACGGATCGCCCAGGCTGCCGTCTTCATTGAATTCCGCCTCCAGCAGCATGTATTCGTACTTGTTGCCGTTCTCATCGAATTCCGGAAGATTGAAGATCCATCCGTTCCAGTCTTTTGCCGTGCTTTCACCTGCCTTTTCCTTTCCCAGGGTCAGACCCTCAGGAAGACCGTCAGGCTCTATCGCCGTGATCGTTTCTTTATCAACAGCTACTCTGATATACGGCTTGCCGAGATCGATATTGTCCAGACTCTGTCCGAAGGAAAGCTGATAGATATAGAAGGCGACCTTATGAGGCGTTGTGCCTTCTGCCCACTCCTTTGTCACCTCATAGTCCACCGTATTTGCCAGAGCATTCTCAATGAGGCTGTTTTCCTCGTCGACAGTGCAGGAATAGGTGATGAGCCTTCCCTCGTGGAGAAGCTCAAAAGTGCCTCTCAGCTGCGACTCGTCTGCCTTGAACAGATTCCGGAGATTGCCGTCTTCGTCGGTCTGTCCATTCTGATATACGCCTGTCTCTATCCAGCGGTATTCCAGTTCACGGCCTTTTTCATCGTATTTCGGCATGAGCATGCTGGTCCCCCAGGCATCCAGATCCTCTTCAGAGAAACCCTCTTTAGTCACAGTGACAGACTGCCCCTTCTGCTGCACGGCGGTCCATTCGTACTCGTCGTCATCGCCTTGCACTGCTATCGGGCGGGACTGAAGGGTCAGTTCTATGGTAACGCCTTTCAGATCATACTGGAAAGCCGCCGCCTTCCAGGTCTTGGTCACTTCCGTCAGAACCTGGTCGTCAGTGGTATTGGACAGAGTTCCTTCATTATAGACATACTTGTTTCCGTCTTCCCTCGAAGTCATACCCTCCGGAAGAGTATCTGTGACGCTGAGGGTTCCGTTTTCGTTTTCCTTTACTTCACCGAAAATCTGCTGATATCCGATGCCGCCTGTGAGGTACTCGCGGACGACATAGACGTATTCGTATCCTTCCGGATCGTATTTCTCCAGCACTTCCTCTGTACCGGCACGCGGAAAGCTGATTTCCTGCGGGACTCCGCTGTCAGGACTGGTATCCAGCTTGATGGTCAGGAACTTATTTTCACTGTCTCTTACCGGCGCAGCGGTGGTGTAGGACGCACCTTTCCTGTAGCGCCACAGCTGAAACTCTCCGCCGGGACGCAGGCCCTTTTGAGCATCGGTATTCGCGTTGTCCCACCATACCTTCTTAGCTGTATAATCTGTCTTGCCTTCCAGGCTCAGATACAGCTTTCCGCCGTCGTAAACCGCATCCGAATGAGCGCTGTACGGCGTGCCGGTATTGTCGTATCTGATCTCCAGCACATCGCTCTCGTCGGGACCGTCTGCTCCTTCTGGAAGACCGGTGATTATGCCGTAGTCTTTCTCCTTAGGAGTCTGTGCCACACAGAACTCCTTCCGTGTGCCGTCGATGTTGTATTTATCTCTGTCAGAAACGGTCACTTCGACAGTCTTCCCCTTACCGGCTATGGTAATCCGGGACGGAGAAATGTCTTTCAGAAGGGTTTTCACACTGTCTTCGGACAGCGCAAACTCCTCCATGACCTTCTCTTTCAGCTGGTCAAAGGAGGTGTATGTATCTCCTGTGCGGAGAACGATGTTGAAGGTGAAATCACACTTCAGAATATAGTACCACCCGGTCTCGGAGATGCCGGCAAAATCTGCTATATTTTCCGTTGTGACTTCTGTCAGGGTGTATCCTTCGACAGAAGGAGCACCGAATTCCCATTTCACTTTTTTTGTTACGTAATCACCATAGCTGTCGGTGATTTTGATTTCTGACGGAAACCTGTTTTCAGGAACCGTCAGAACATATCCGTTGGTTCCGCTGTCGCTGATGGACAGTGCAGGCAGGCTGCTCAGTCCCAGCTGACTCATGGTATCTTCCGTCAGCAGGGTCCTCGTCCCGCCTTCTATAGTAAAGTAGATTTCAGCTTTTACCATATCCAGATATTCACTCTGTGCAGCAGGTCTTATCTTGCCTTCATCATGGTTATCGACCCAGAGCACGTTCTGTCTGAATCCGGACAGCCAGCTTGCCGGCGTGATCACTTCTGCGCCGGCTGGAGCTGCGGAAAAGGTACTGACCTCTTCAGCAGTCTCTTTTTCCTGTGCCGTTAAAGCTGCGGTCTGGACTGCAGTCTTTCCGGCCAGACCGGCAGACAGGGAGATGCTGCCTTCTTTGAAGTTTTCATCTGCCTGCAGCGCCGCGCGCAAGACCGTCACACTGCACGTCATGCTCTGCAGTCCTTCTCCACCAGCTGTTTCCACAGATGCGGTAAGGGTCAGCCCGTGATTCCCCTCTCTGGACACACCAAAGATGCCGAGCGTGCCGCTTTCGGCTCTCAGCCGGATAACCTCTGTTTCTCCCGCTTTAACGGAATTATCCGAAATGGAAAGCTCCCCTTCAGGCAGGGATATTCCAGCAGGAAGCTGCAGATCCATCTTCAGTGTCTCCTTCGATTCGGAGACCGGCAGGTTCTCTGCCGATAATGTATACTCCAGATCGGAGGTCAGCCCTTCTGCGCCTGCCTCAACAGAGCTGTATGTCTGTGACAGCTCCAGCTTCACTTCTCCTTCATTGTCTGCCATGGTTCCGTTGTGGAACAGCAGCATGGCTGCAATCAGTGCAATACCTGTTGCGACACTGATGATATGCTTCCTGGTTATTCCTTTCATCGTATATTTCCCCGTTTCTCGTCATTTTTCGACCTGAAAAATGATATGATTATTTATATTATACAACAACCCCCTCCCGTTTTCAAGATATTCCCCCACCTGTTTAACGGCTGATTTCACACAAAAAACAGCACTCCTTATCAGAAGTGCTGTCTGTCCCTTTAGAACGTATCTCTTATGGTATTGGCCATCCGGCCCACATCGTGGCGGACATCTCCCATATCCTCCACCGTGCGGCGCACATCACGGCTGATCTTCTGCTTGTCTGACGGAGACATCCATCTGTAGGCACAGTAGCCTGCGGTGCCCGCTGCCGCAATCATAGCGACATCTTTTACCAGTCTGCCTGCATCCATTTCTCATCACACCCCTTTTCTTTTGATATAGCTTAGTATTTCCTGAGGTGCATATGAATATGCTGGCGGTTTCTGGCGGAGTCTTCTCAGTCGATGAAACCTCCTCCGATGACCCGGTCGCCGTCGTAAAACACGATGGACTGTCCCGGCGCGGCTGCTCGCTGCGGCACATCGAAAACCGTCAGCAGTCTGCCGTCCTCCTGCATTGTCACTGCAGCCGGAGCAGGTTTTGACGCATACCGGATCTTGGCATAAACGCGAAGGCTGGTACCCTCTGATCCGGGAAAAACGCTTCCGGAAGTTTCCGCGAAAAAATTATCCTTTGAAAAAACCTTTGTGCTGAAAAGATCCTCGTTGTCGCCCAGGGTCACATTACCGGTGTCCGGGTCGATCCTCGTGACAAAGGCCGGTCTGCCCAGAGCGATACCCAGGCCCTTTCTCTGGCCTATGGTGTAGTTCCATGCTCCTTTATGAGGTCCGAGGGCTCTGCCTTCCGCGTCCACAAAACATCCCTTTGCCGGTCCGATGCCCCTCCGCTCCAGAAAAGTCCCGTAGGACTCTTTTTTTTCATCGATGAAACAGATCTCCTGACTGTCCGAAGCGTCGGCATTGGGCAGGTCGTGGGTACGGGCGATTTCCCGGGTGCGTTCCTTGTCTTCAAAGTCCCCCAGAGGCAGAATCAGCCTGGAAAGCACGTCCTGTCCCAGTCTGTAGAGCATGTAGGACTGGTCCTTTCTCTCGCTGGCTCCCTTTCTGATGTAAAAAGGCCCTTCCGGTCCGTCTGCTGCAACCCGGGCATAATGTCCTGTGGCGACGTAATATGCACCTTCACGGTCTGCTGTCTCCAGCAGCCTGCGGAACTTGATCAGCGGATTGCAGATGATGCAGGGATTGGGCGTCCGGCCGCAGGCGTACTCGCTGCAGAAGTTTCCGATGACCTTCCGGTCGAACTCTTCGGCCACATTCATGGAAATAAAAGGGATTTCAAGGCGCTGCGCCAGACTGCGTGCGGCCTGCTCTCCCTCCTTATTATCTCCCGTAACGTCAAAATAAAAACCGGTGACAGAAAAACCCTGTTCCTTTAACAGCAAAGCAGCGGTAGTGCTGTCCACTCCGCCGCTTAAACCTAAAATCACTTTATTCTTCTTCAATGTGCTCATGATCATCCTCGTCCGCATCCGGATCAAAACCTTCCAGTCCCTTATAGGTCTTGCCGTTTTTCTGCGCGTAGTCGTAGATGGCGGATTTAATCGCATGGTCTGCAAGAACAGAACAGTGAACCTTGACTGCCGGAAGTCCGCCCAGCTCTTCAATGATCTGCTTGTTGCTGATTTCCAGAGCCTCTTCCACGGATTTGCCGATAATCATGGATGTGGCCATGCTGGAGGATGCAATGGCGCTGCCGCATCCGAAAGTCTTGAACTTTGCATCTGTGATGATGTCGTTCTCCACGTTGATCTGAATCTGCATCATATCTCCGCAGACAGGACTTCCATAGACGCCGGTTCCGTCCGGATTTTCCAGTTCTCCAACGTTTCTCGGATTCATGAAATGATCCATTACTGTATCGTTATATAATGCCATATCTCTTACCAACCTTTCTCTTCGTTTACAGGAGAAAGCGCTCTCAGTTTTGCCACGATCTCCTTCAGACTCTCTACTACATAATCTATATCTTCTTTTGTCGTGAAATCACCTGTGGTGAATCTGACTGTACCGTGAATCATCTCAACCGGCACACCCAGAGCAGTCAGAACGTGGGACGGCTCCAGGGACTTGGACGAACATGCCGATCCGGTTGAAACAGCGATGCCTTTATAGTCAAGAAGCAGCAGAATGGATTCACCCTCGATGTATTTGAAGGTGATGCTGGCATTGCCCGGATGGCGATGCTCCATATTTCCGTTGACAAACACATCCGGAATCTCTGCAGTGACTCTCTCGATCAGATAATCTCTCATCTCGCTGCTGTGAGCGATATGCTGCGCAAGACCTGCTTCTGCAAGCTCTGCTGCTTTGCCGAAGCCTACGATGCCTGCCAGATTCTCTGTACCGGCTCTTCTGCCCATTTCCTGGGCGCCGCCGTGGATATAGTTGGAGATTCTCAGACCTTTTCTGATGTACAGTGCGCCGATTCCCTTTGGTCCGTAGATCTTGTGGGCGGACATGCTCATCATATCCACGCCAAGATCTTTGACATCGATAGGGACGTTGGCCAGTGCCTGTACCGCATCGGTGTGGAAAAGGATGCCGTGTTTCTTTGCAACGGCAGCCAGTTCTCTGATCGGTTCCACGGTTCCTACCTCGTTGTTGACGAACATGACGCTTATCAGGATCGTCCTGTCTGTAATAGCCTCTTCCAGCGCCTGAGGGCTGACGGTTCCATCCGGCTGAACATCCAGATATGTAACCTCATATCCGTTCTTCTCCAGAAATTCGCAGGAATGCAGCATAGCATGATGCTCGATTTTCGTCGTGATGATATGATTGCCTTTATCTTTCAAAGCGTTGGCGGTACCGAGCACTGCCCAGTTATCCGCTTCACTTCCGCATCCTGTGAAGAAGATTTCCTTCGGATCTGCACCGATCAGGCGTGCAAGCTGGGCCCTTGCTTTATCTACAGCTTCTTTTGCTTCAAGACCCTGTGTGTACAGGCTGGAAGGATTTCCGAATTTTTCTGTGAAGTATGGAAGCATTTCTTTCAGGACTTCGTCTTTCACCGGAGTTGTCGCCGAATAGTCTAAATATACTTGTCTCATGTGAGTATACTCCTTTGATTTTAATCTACAAGCTATATTATACCAAAGTTCATCCGGGATTAAACAGCCCTGCGCCGGGAAATATCAAAAAAATTTCCGGAAAATCTACAGTTTTCTGAACTGGGTCATCTTCAGTTTTCCGCCGCTGTCTTCTGCAGTGAAGAAGTACTGCTGGCGATCCTGCCATATACCCTTCTGTCCCTCCATCACATACCGGATGTCAGCTTCCCCTTTGATGATGCCCAGGCTCGACCTTCTGCAGGCGCTGATCTTCACCTTTGCACTCTTTATTCTGTCCAGGTCTGTGGCCGCAAAGGCCTCCATCAGCTCCACATCATTCCTGAGCAGGCGGCCGCTTTCGATGGTTTCCAGAAAGTCTCTGGTCTCATCGAAGCTTTCATCCTGAGAGTAGAACCTGTCCAGGGCAGTGATGCGAAGGGATATGACCTCCTTCATCTGCCGGCTGTCTGTGTTGGGTCTGCCGGTTATGCCCGCAGTCAGAAAGATGATCAGCAGAACGCAAAGATTGACGATGTATACCTTTTTCATTTTATCTCCTCCCTTTTCCCCTTTTTCCGGTGTACGGGAATATGATAAAACAAAAAGAGAGCAAAATCTGTAGAATCCTGCTCTCATATGCATTTAATTCAGATTGTCTCCGACCTCCACCACGTACTGATCCGGGCCGCGCCCTTCGGCTTCCTCTTCCTTTTCTACAAACTCGATGTTGTCAAGCTGTGCTCTCAGATTGGCCTTGAAAGCGTCGATATATTCTCTCCTCAGAGCCTGCTGTTCTTCTTTCTCTTCCGGTGTCAGGCCTTCTGAGGTCCTGGATTTCCTTGCCAGCGCATTGATGCGGTCGATCTTTTCCTGTGTAATCATTTCAGTTTCCCCCGTTTCCTTCAGTGATAAGTATCATAACATGAAATGATGACGGATTCAAGGGGATATGCTGTCAATTCCCGCAGCTTCAGATGACCTTCCGCTCCAGGCGCAGCTTGTCTGCAATGATGGCGATGAATTCGCTGTTAGTCGGCTTACCTTTGTCATTTTTGACTGTATAGCCGAAGAGTGCGTCGATGGTTTCGATACGGCCTCTGTTCCATGCAACTTCTATGGCATGGCGGATAGCTCTTTCCACCCTGCTCGGTGTGGTGTGATTCATCTTGGCTATGGTCGGATACAGTTCCTTTGTCACAGCGCTCAGAATGTCCATATCCTCCACCGCGATGGTTATGGCATCGCGCAGATACTGATATCCTTTGATATGGGCCGGAACACCTACCTCGTGAATCAGATTGGTGATTTCGATTTCCAGATCGTTTTCTTTCAGGATATCCTTGAAAACCGCTGACTTTCTCAGATTCAGGCTGGTGTTGACCGCGGTTCTGCCCAGCAGATCCCGATTCATGAGCTGACGGATGCGTTTGGCAAGGACTTCCGTGTTTACAGGCTTGACCAGATAGTATTCAGCGCCCAGTGCCACCGCCCGCTGGATCATCGTATCCTGACCCACTGCAGAGACCATGACAACACGCGGATATTTGTTCAGTTCCATGGAGTTCAGGCTTTCCAGAACACCGAAACCATCCAGATGCGGCATGATCAGATCCGAGATCAGCACATCGATGTCCTCACATCGCTGAATCTCCTCTATCGCTTTAAGTCCGTCGCCTGCGGCAAACACGACTTCCATATCTTCCTGTCTGCCGAAGAAGTCCTGCAGGGCCTCGCGAAAGTCCTTGTTGTCGTCCGCAATGCCCAGTTTAATTTTTCCCATAAAATAATCCTCCCCTCAGGGTGCTATCCAGATTCGACTACATTAAATAAATTTCTTTCCCTCTTTTCTTAATCCTACGATACTATTTTACAACATCTTTCGGTCTTTGTGGAGCCTATTTTTTCTAAAAATTTCGCAAATTCTAAAAACTTTCGACAAAATTCGACAGACCTCTCCTTCTGTTTTCATACTGTTCCACCTCTTCGGCCACGAATTATTGACCAGAACCTGCGTCACCGCGCCGATGAGTCTCCCGTATGGACAACACTTATATTGTTAGGTGTACTGCGATATGCTATAATTTATTAGAAAACAGAAGAGTAAAATAGTATTTATTCGATCATGTGGTATTTAAGGAGGAAATCATGCGTAATACAGTTCTTCGAAATATCGGTATCATTATCGGTGTCATTATCGGTTTGATTTCTATTTTAGCAATCGGGGCACTTGTCTATTTCAGATTTTTTGCATTCGTTCCCGACAAAGGCGGTATGGAAGCAAATTACTTCCAGCTGAAAGTCACCCCGTACAATAGCGGGACGAATGAATTCGGTGAGTCTGTCGGCTATGGAAAAGGGGAATCCAGAGATTATGAAATATCAGACGGTGATATTTTTTATGAGGATTTTTATGATACTTTAGTTCAGAATCCCAAGAAGTCTGAAATCCCCAATATGATCGGTTTGTCATTCAAGGTAATATCTCTGGATGAGGACAGCGTGACACTTCTTATAAATCAGGAAGAATGTACGATAACGTACGGGGAAGAATTTGCTGTCTGTTCCCTGCTTGAAGTTCAGGATGGTGCCTCAACCACTTATCGAATGCAGATAACGCCATGATCTAACTCTTACTCCGCCGCATCCAGCATATTCTCAATAAATATCCCATACCCTTTCGTCGGGTCATTTACCAGAACGTGCGTCACCGCGCCGATCAGCCTGCCGTCCTGGAGAATAGGCGACCCTGACACGCGTGATTGTCATTAGGGACAACATTTTTATTGCATGCAATTCATTATCACGCTGATCATCATTTCTTTTTCTTCAGGCCTTGATTCAGCAATCATGATCGTAAGGGCAACCAATGTTGAATCCTCTATCTTCTTTTTCCCGTCTACAAACAACGCATTATTCTTATCCAGAAAATACAAAAACATGGTTGCTGCAATTCTTTTATTTCCATCAAAAAAACTATGATTCTTCGTTACAAAGTATAAAAGATTGGCTGCCTTTTCTTCCAGTGATTCATAAATATCCACTCCACCGAAAGACTGATAAATATTGC
>JBJESV010000078.1:0-84635 GCA_051882975.1 Emergencia sp. | reverse complement strand
GGAATATTATGACCGTTCCCACGAGGGCTGAAGGGGCCGCCGTGGTGACAGTCCGGCAGCCTGACCGCGAGGGCACGCCAAGCTGAAGGGCCGCCGTGGTGACAGCCCGGCAGCCTGACCGCGAGGGCACGCCAAGCTGGAAGGGCCGCCGTGGTGACAGTCCGACAGCCTGACGTCAGGACCGCGAGGGCACGCCAAGCTGAAGGGCCGCCGTGGTGACTGATCGGCAGCCTTACGTCCTCACCGCAAGCGCTCGCGAATATGCCGGCAGATGATGCGGCACTGTGCGAAATGCCGATGACACGGCCGCCGTTTTATTGTATAATAACAGCGAAAACGTAACTGAAACATATCAAAACAAACATGAAAACAGGAATCATATGAACAAAACGAAAATCATAAACAGTCTGAAGCTCATATTTTTCTGCGCAGTGCTGGGCGCTGCCGCAGGAGCGGTTCTGTGGCTCTTCCTGAGGGTGATTGCCCTCGGGACGGAGATCCTTTGGGACAGGATTCCGGATGCTCTGGATTCACCCTGGTGGTATCCCGCTGCGGCATGCACCGCAGGAGGACTCCTCATCGGCTTATTCAGAAGACATTTCGGCGACTATCCTCAGTCCATGAGACAGGTGATCGGCACCGTTAAAAAAACGGGGACCTATCCCTACCGCAGGATCGCCGTTATCCTGATCGCGGCGATTCTCCCCCTTGTCTTCGGAAGCAGCGTAGGCCCGGAAGCCGGAATGGTTGGCGTCATCGTGGCGCTGGGATGCTGGGTAAACGAGAACATCAGATTTGCCAGAGAGAACGCGGATCTGTATTCAAAGGTCGGCATGGCCGTCTCCCTGTCGGTACTCTTCTATTCGCCCCTCTTCGGCTTTTTCTCCGCAGTTGAAGCTGTTGAAAAGGACGATGAATCTCCTGCCGAAAACAGGACAGGCCCCGACCGCGGCTCCCTGCTTCTCATATACGGCATCTCCATCGTCTCATCTCTGGGAATCCTGACCCTGTTCAACAGTCTGTTCGGAAAGGTCTCCGAAGGATTTCCGAGCTTCGAGAACGTCCATCCGGGCGGCTGGGACCTGACTATGGTGCCCGTTTACATTATCTGCGGCATCCTGCTCGGCCTTTTCTTTGAGATATCAGAAGGCTGGTTCGAAAAGCTTTCCGGAGCGGTTCCCTCTGTCATCGGCGAAACCCTTGCCGGACTGCTCCTGGGCTGTGCAGTCACATGGATCCCGGCACTTCAGTTTTCGGGAGAAAGCCAGATGGCGGTCCTTATCACCGATTACGCCAGGTATGCCCCTGCGGCGCTGATCGCAATGGCAATTCTGAAAGTCCTTCTGACAAATATGTGCATACAGATGGGTCTGAAGGGAGGACACTTCTTCCCGCTCATCTTTTCCGCGGTCTGCCTGGGCTACGGCATTTCCCTGCTGGTGTTCCCGCCGGAAGCAGCCCATGCAGTCTTTGCAGCCGCAATCACCACAGCTGCCGCCCTGAGCGTCTCCATGGGGAAACCTCTGGCAGTCACATGCCTGCTGTTTCTGTGTTTTCCTGTCAGAATGGGACTGTGGATCTTCCTGGCGGCTATACTCGCCGGACAGGTGACAAGGAGTAAGAATCATGAAGAAAAAGCATAACAAAGCCCTCAGTATCGTTCTGAAACAGACACATTTTTTCGAGACGCTGACCGTATACCTGCTGGTGTTCTTTCTGTTCGCCTTTGTAATCTACAGACACGAGACTGTGTTCAGGAGCTACGGAAACGCCCTCTGGTACTGCTTTGAGCTGGTGACGACCATCGGTTTCGGGGAACTGGTCGCGGTCACCAGGATCGGCAGAATACTGAGCATTCTGCTGTCCGTTTATTCCATCGGCATGATCGCCATCATCACAAGCACTGTGGTCACCTACCATCAGGTAAAGATAAAGATTCAGGAAAACGATGCACTTGCGCTGTTCATGGATAAGCTGGAAAGACTCCCGGAGCTGGACCGTGAAGAACTGGAGGAGATTTCCGAGAGAATCAGGCGTCTGAGATCGTAGAAAAAACAGCGAAAGAATGTGCAGGTCCGTATCCGGATCCGTCCCGTAAAAATCAGCAGCCCTGCCCGGCGCTTAAGCGCACCGGATGCAGGGCTTTTTTAATCTTTATGTTTGCTGTTAGAGGCATCGCTTTACGGACGTCTCGGCCGTATCTTTCTGCGCAGATCCTCCAGGCGGCTGAGTGCTTCCGTCAGGGTCTCGTCCCGCTTTGCAAAGTGGAGGCGGATCAGATGATTCACCGGCTCGCGGAAAAAGCTGGAGCCCGGCACCGCGCCAACGCCCACCTCCCGGGCCAGCGTCTCGCAGAACTCCAGATCGGAGTCATATCCGAACTCAGAAATATCCAGCAGCACATAGTAGGCGCCCTGTGGGTCGTTGTGAATGATTTTCAGATCGTCCAGCCCTTTCAGGAACAGCTCTCTCTTGGCTGTGTACCTGGCCTGGAGCTGTCTGTAATAGTCCTCACCGAATTTCAGTCCGGGAATCACGGCCTCCTGCAGAGGCGCAGCCGCGCCAACGGTGAGAAAATCGTGGACCTTTTTCGCCCTGTCAATGATATGAGGCGGAGCGATGATGTAGCCCAGCCGCCATCCCGTGATAGAGTAGGTCTTTGACAGCGACGAACAGGACAGGGTCCGCTCCCGCATGCCAGGCAGCGAAGCAAAATAGATATGCCGGTTGGGCTCGTAGACAATATGCTCGTAGACCTCGTCTGTAATGACGAAGGCGTCGTATTTCTCGGCCAGATCCGCTATGATCTGCAGCTCCTCCAGTGTAAAGACCTTGCCGCACGGATTGGAAGGATTGCAAAGGATCAGAGCCTTCGGCCGCTGCTGAAAAGCCGCTTCCAGCTCATCGGTGCGGAATCCGAACTCCGGCGGATACAGAGGCACATAGATCGGCTCCGCTCCGGACAGAATGGCGTCCGCACCGTAATTTTCGTAAAAAGGCGAGAAGACGATGACCTTGTCCCCCGGATTGGCGACAGTCATCATGGCCGCCATCATGGCTTCCGTGCTTCCGCAGGTGACCACGATCTCTTCGTCAGGGTCTATTTCCCATCCCATGAGACGGGACTGCTTTGCAGCCAGGGCCTCGCGGAAATTCTGCGCGCCCCAGGTGATGGAGTACTGATGAAAATCCTCCCCTGACACTTCCGCCAGGCGGTCCAGGATCTCTTTGGGCGGTTCAAAGTCAGGAAAGCCCTGAGAAAGATTAACCGCACCGTATCTGAGAGATACTCTCGTCATCCGGCGGATGACCGAGTCTGTGAAAATTTCTGTTCGTTTAGATAGTTCCGGCATGCTGCCACCTCCTGTCATGTGTCCATATCCATATTTTAGATAAAGATGCAGGAGCTGTCAATACCGGGCTTACATGGCCATCAGGCCCTTCAGCGCTTCTATATAGATCAGGGTCATTTTGTCCAGACTCTCCAGATCCAGGAATTCATCCGGCTCGTGGGCCAGTTCCTCCTCCCACGGAAACAGCGGCCCGAAGGCGACAGCATTGGGGATCGTCCTTGCATAGGTCGCCCCGCCGATAGCCATAGGCTGTCCCTCCTGATCTCCGCTGACTCTTCTGTATGCTTCCATCAGCACCTTTACAAAATCCGACTCCGCATCGACGTAAAGGGAATCCATGTGGCTGGCGATATGCATTTCGATGCCGGCCTCTGCACAGGTCTTTTCCATGGCGGAGACAACCTGCTCCTTTTCCAGGGTCGCCGGATATCTGATGCTTGCGCCGAAGCTGAGTTTTCCGTCCTTCAGTTCTATGGTCCCCACGTTGAAAGTCAGTTTTCCGGAGGCTGCATCCTCAAAGGCTGTTCCGAACTTTTCCCCGTGGTAAGTCATGCCGATATACCGGTTGTAGGTTTCATAGACCGGTTCTATGTCAAAATCCGCGCCGGCCTTCTCCAGCGTCTGCATCAGTACGCTGACCGCATTGAGTCCTTTTTCCGGAGACATGGCGTGAGTGCTCTTTCCCTGAACGGTAACGCTGACCCGGCAGCCCTCCTGCACCGCAGCGATCTGCTCAAAGACGTTCAGCGCCGCGGCAAGTTCAGCGCTGCAGCCTTCATTTTCGCAAGCCAGGGTGCAGTGTGCCTTTCCCGGCACCACGTTCTTGGCAGATCCGCCCCAGAGCGCCTCGACCTTCACTTTGTGTCCATCGCCGCCGGCGGCACAGGAAAAGTCCACGTCCAGAAGACCTTTTTCGCAGTTGATGATCGGAAAGTTTCCGTCAGGAACGATGGAACAGTCCGGCATCCGGTCCGCCTTCTCCGTGTAATGTCCGATGCACCCCCAGTTCTCCTCCTCGTCACAGCCGACGATGATCCGTAGGGCGGTTCCTTCGGGAATCAGGTTTTCCTCCATCAGATACTTCACTGCATAGAGACAGGACACCAGCGGCCCTTTGTCGTCCAGAGTGCCCCGGCCGTAAAGCTTTCCGTCGATTTCCTGAATCTCAAAGGGTTCCGTATGCCAGCCTTCTCCCGGCGCCACCACATCTGCATGTCCCAGGATGCCGATGACCCTTTGCCCGCTTCCGACCGTGATCTCTCCGGCATATCCGTCAAAGTTTTTCGTTTCCATGCCCATGGCTTCCGCTCTTTTCAGGACCCAGCCAAGGGCTTCTGCCGGTTTCTCACCGAAAGGCTGCCCCTCCCCGGCGGTCTTCTCATCGAAAATGCTGGGAATCGCCGCAAAGGCTCTGATGTCTTCTATCATCTGATTTCTGTTTTGTTTTATGAAGTCTGCTGCTTTCATTTTGATCGATCCTCCTCGCCAGAATTATACTGCTTTATTAAGGAAATTATATAGGAATGCCGGCTCTTTTTCGTTGTAACTGCTACAAAAAAAGCGGGACCGATTTAAAATTATTCCAAAGAAACCGCGAGTCCTTTTGACTATAATGAGGGCAGATAATGAGTCAAAAAGGAGGACGCATCATGTTAGAATTTGAATTGCAGAAAGCCGCCGACAAACTGGTTCGCGAGATCTTCGGCGTAAAGGAAAAGGAAACCGTTGTCATCACAGCAGATACGAAATCCAATCCTGTCCTGATCAATGCAGTTGCCGCTGCAGTGCACAGCGCAGGGGGATTCCCGACCGTCATCACCATCGCCACTCCGAAAGGCGTGGGCAAGGCTGCCGACCCTGATATTCCTGTGGAGGTTCTCACCGCCGCTCTGTCCGAAACAGATGTATGGATCGAATTCAACGAACAGTGGCTGTTATACTCCACTCCGTTTGAAATCGCCATGGACAGAAATGAGAAGCTCAGATACATGTGCCTTGTGGACTTCACACCGGAGCTGCTCATCAGAACCGTCGGTGATGTGGACACTGCCGGTCTGAAGGAGTTCATGGAAGCCTTCGGCGTGCGCCAGAGACAGGTAAAAGAAATGCGCGTCACCACACCTGCCGGAACTGATGTAAGTTTCGTGCTGGATCCTTCTCACACTGTGGCCGTAGACTGCGGCAAGGCAGACGTGCCGGGATTCCATATGTGCCCGGGACAGCTGAACGTCATTCCGAAGTTCGGCACAGTCAACGGCAAAATCGTCTTTGACGGAACCATCACGCCGCCTTTCGGTCACGTGCCGTCCCAGCCGGTTGAACTCACTGTTGAAAACGGTGTCATCGTCAGAATTGAAGGCGGAAGAGAAGCTGCCGAATACGAAAAGTTCCTGAAGAGCTTCGATGACGAAGGCATGCTGAAGATGGCCCACATCGCCTACGGATTCAATCCGGGCGCAAAGCTTTCCGGCAACGTTGTTGAAGACGAAAGAGTATGGGGCTGCACTGAATGGGGTATCGGATATGTAAGCGCCATCGAGGCCCCTCCGATCGGACAGCCTGCCGCATCCCACACTGACGGCATCTGCCTCAACTCCACAGTCTACTTCGACGGCAAACTGATCATGGAAGAGGGCGTCATCGTAGACGAAGAACTGAAAAAGCTGGTTCCGGCATTTTAAGCACCGGAACAGTATCAGCTCAGACAGAAAATCTCCACCGGAGTCACACCGGGGCCGGCTGTACAGCCGGTCCCGTTTGTTGTCAGGCGGTCACGGGCAGATACGCCGGGGAGGTCAGGGTAATTATGCACGAACACCTGACCTCCCTAGCATCAGAAACGTATGGATTCAGCAAAAAATTGCCGAAATCGGCAGTTCTTTATTCCTGTTTTAAGAAAAACGTATGGATTCCCTGTTTTTTTGAAATAATCGGCGTCCGTCCCATCTCTTTAGCAATCTTTATGGAAATTACCGGAAATCCTAACTCGAATCTCCTGCCTGAGTGCCCATAAAATTCCTTTCAGAAAGAATCCCCTTGTCTCTTTGCCAACTGTAAACGCCTTTCACTGCGATACGCAGTATCCATACGCGCCGATTTTTGAAAAAAAATTGCAAATCCATATGTTTTCATGACTTTCTGAAGTAACAAACGCCGATTATTTCAGAAAAAAGGACAATCCATACGCGGCAGCAGGAAAGCCTCAGGAAATCGGCTGCAGCTCGAAAGAACACGGCAGTCACTCACGGCAGACAGCACAAAACCCCTGCCCGGGAATCGTGTCCCGGACGCAGGGGTTTTTGAAGCTCATTCATAATCGAGGTGTAAAGTTTACGCCAGCTCTTTCGACGGGTTCTTGTCCTGCGGTCTGCCTACAGTCTTTGCAAGAATCACATAGAGCAGCCCTGCTGCGATGATTCCCTGTGCGAAAGGCACGCCGTAAGGGATCAGTTTGATCACAGCGTAGCCAGCCAGCCAGGAGATGATGCCCAGCCAGTTGAAACCGTCAACGGTTTTGAAATTTTCCGGCTTCGCCTTGTTCACGATCCAGTAGTCGGCCAGGATGACGCCCATGGTCGGCAGCATCAGATCGCCGAGCACATAGAGGAAGTTTTCAAAGTATGCAGCGAAGCCCATCAGTGCCAGAACAGTTCCGATGACACCGGAGATCATGGTGGCCGCCGCACGTTTTTCATCCTTCAGATTGAACATCATGACCGCATTGATTCCGCCAGAGTATGCATTGGTGGTATTGGTGGTCCAGGTTGCTGCGATCAGCACCAGCATGCCTATGACAGGAATGCCTATTTCGCAGAATACGATGGTGATGTCGTACTGCTGGGCAACCTTTGTCATGACAGCACCCAGTATGATCATCAGAATGCCTGCCGGCGCAACACCGATAGAGCTCGACAGAACCGTATCTTTACGTGTGGCCTGATAGCGGGTGATGTCAGATGCGGCAAGACATCCCGCCGCCATGAAGCTGACCGTCAGCACGACGCCGTCCACGAAGGACATGGTGATTTCTGCCGGGTCCACATTCAGCTGTGAGGTTCCGTACTTGTTCACAGCCATGATGGTACCCACTATTGTGATGACAAACAGCGCCGGAACGGCAATCTTGTTCAGCTTGTCCAGTGCGTTGATTCCGTAGACTGCCGTGATCAGCATGATGACGCCCCATACAGCAGAGGAGACCTGAACAGGCACATTGAGTCCGAAGAATTCCGCCATCAGATTGGAGAATGCGCTTCCGCAGACGTCATTCTGCACGGCGAACCAGCCGATCATGGAAATGAAAATCAGCGTACTGATGATGAAGCGGGAGCCTTTTTTGCCGAAACCGCCCAGGGTGGTCATGCAGGTCGGAACGCCCAGATCACTTCCGATGATTCCCATCAGGCTGAACAGCACGATAACGATGATATAACCGACGATACCGGAAATAATTGCGGTGCTCAGCGGCATTGCTCCTGCCAGCATTCCGCCCAGCAGCAGACTCGGAACACAGATCATGATGCCGGCCTGCATAAAAGCTACTGAAATCCAGCTTTTTCTTTCTTCCATGGGAACCTGCGTCAGCGTGGTCGTCTCCATGGTATTTTTCTTTTTCGTTTCGCCCATTGGAAAACCTCCTTGGTTTTTTCTTGATTTTACAGAAATCCGGCCAGGTTTTCCTTGTTCTGAATTTAATTCAGAAGGGATTTTTTTGTAATTATTACAAGCATGCGTCAGCCTATATCTCTCTGTTCAGCAGCACTCTCAGTTTCACCGCGATGGCGATGGTCTCATTGAACCGGATAGTGTCGTCTTCCATGTTCAGGGCGCTCTTGGCCCGGTTGATTCTGTATCTGATGGTGTTCACATGCTGGTTCATCATCTCCGCGGTCAGCCGGAAATCTCCGCAGTTTGCCACATAGGTTTCAATGGTCAGAATCATCTCCGGCAGATTTTCTTCTGTGATTCTGCTTCGAAGTGCTGCCAGATATGCGTCATAGTAATCCTCCGCCGCCTGGGTATCCTTGATGGTAGTCAGCAGCTGAATTGAGGAAAGCGCATCATAGGTTCTGACCGTCATGCGCATGGCTCTTGCCGTCTCCAGTGCCCTCCGCGCCTCTTCCAGGGCTCTGCCGCAGTTTTTTCGCGGAAAGACACGGCTGTAGCCGATAACCGGATTGTCCAGAAACTCCCTGATCCGTATCAGGCAGGCGTCCAGAGATGCGGATGTTTTCTCCTCGTCATCTTCGCTGAGCAGGATGATCATGCCCTGCTCCGTGCGCACAAAGATGTCGTTTTCCCTGTTGAGGTAGTAGTTCTGCAGCTCCAGCTGGGCGATATCAGAATTGAATGCTCCCTGTATGAATATGGCGCGCACATATTTTCTGATCGTAGGCTTGATGCTGTAAAGCACGTCGCAGCGGGCGGCATCGCTGAGATCCTCGTACATGATCTTGTCCAGGCGCAGCTTGTTGATGGTGTTATAGGTATCAAAGGTGATGTAATTATGTATCGTATCCAGAATGACAGTGTACGGATAATCCTCCGGAATGAGTGCCACCGGAAATCCGCTGTCATCGCACATCTTCAGGAGGTCCGGTGTCAGAACTTCGAGCCGGTCATCGGTGATCACCAGGAGTCCCGCGCTTCTGGACCGGATCAGGCAGTCCAGATAAAAACGTATTTCCCTGTCGTCGGGTTCGTCTCTGAACTGCTCCAGACAGGTGATGAACAGATCCCCTTCGCATAGAATCTTCCGTTCCAGAATGTCAGGGACGCAGGGGCAGTCAAAGACAGAGACCCTCTTGACCTTTCTGTCCAGCCCCCTCTCGCCGGCCAGGATTTTTCTGTTTTCAAAGAGCTTGTCTCTCAGAAGTGCTCCGAATTCTATGTTCATCTTTATTCTCCTCCTGTCTGTCTGACGCCTTTTTCATACTCGACCTGGTGATCCTCATCCAGCCATATGCGGAAATCGGCATAGCGGCCGAATCTGCTGCGAAGTCTGGCTTCCATTGTCTTCATGCTGTCCAGCACATGCTGTCTCTGCTCTTCCGTCAGGTTATCCATTCTGTAGTCGAAGGCTCTGATGTCCAGATAAAAGTCCTGCAGGCTGCAGGCCAGGTAGTTCTCGGCCGTGACCGGTCTGTCATAGGAAAGCTCCGGACTGCTGTGAACAGAAACGTATTCCGAATAGATCATGCTGTCTTTCGTCTCTTCGCTGATGCACTCCCAGTTTCCCTCACCGAAAAAGCTGTCCAGCTCTGCCCGGAACCGGATCGTCCAGTTCTGGCTGAGGAAATACCCTGCTGTGACAGCAGCGGCAAGAAGTATCACTATGATAACTGCAGTGACTTTTTTCGTTTTCATGTCTGTGTCTCCGGTTTTTATTCCATTATATCTCAGAGGAGAAAAATATCAACAGAAAAAGCAGGCCTGACGGAGCGAATGTGCATCCGCAGAACAGGCCTGCCGGGCAAAACTCTTGATTATGGATAAATACATCCTCTAACCTGTCACCAGCATCATGATCACCGCCATTTCGCTTCCAATCGGCCACAGCTCCTCCGCCATTTTCCTCAGATCGGTCACGGCGCTCATGGGAACGTGCAGATAGTCCCTGTCGCTGACAAAGGCGACGCTGTCGCTGCAGAGATGTCCGGGAGAGACCTTTTTTGTCGTCACATAACCCCGGAATCTGCGCAGGACACGGAAGGTCTGACCCGCCGCGCAAACCTCCACTGCAGGACATACTCTGCCTCACACCTGCTCCCACAGCAGCAGGTTGTCCCGGAAGCTGATCTGAAGCCGGCCGTTGTCTTTCAGCCAGGACAGATATGAGCGCACCGTGCTGCCCACCAGGACATGCTGCTCAAAGTTCATGACAAGGTCATATTCTGTAAACAGTCTCTGCAGGATCTGCTCAAAACAGACCGGCTCCCTGCAGATGTCCGTGATCTTTTCTGCGGTTTCGAGGACACGGTCAATGTTGTGCTGTGCCAGCGGCGCAATATCCTCTGCAGGCTCTGCATGAGCCGGCACGAACATAGCTGAAGACATGGACTTCACCTTCTCCAGCGTATCCAGATAAGCCCCCACATCGTAGAGAAAACCGATCCGGTATTTGTCCAGGGTCTCCCTGCTGGAGAGACAGTCGGCCAGATAGACCACATCATCCGGCGTGCGGAAACCGGTCATGTCGAAGGAATGCCCCGGAAGCGGGATCATCTCAAAGCCTTCCGGCAGCCGGTCCTCCGTCAGCGGCTGCACATCGCATTCCTGAGCCATGAGGAATTTATGTCTGAGATCCCGGCACGGATACCCGCCGTACAGAAAAGCCGGCTCCAGCACCGTATGCCGCGTAAAGCTGCACTCTATGCCGGGCGCGAAGACACTGCAGCCGGTCTGGTTCTGCAGATAGCGGCTGCCGCCGATGTGATCCGCATGGGAGTGGGTATTGTAAACGGCTTTCAGCTCCCATCCCTGTGCCTCAAGGATTCTGCGGACCTTCTTCCCCGCATCCTTGTCACTGCCGCTGTCAATCAGACAGACGTCCTGGCCGCCCAGCCGGACCAGACCGATTCTGGCCGGACTCTCGATATAAAAGCTCTTTTCTGAAACCTGTATCAGTTCGTACATTTCGTGCTCTCCTCTTTCAAATATGGATTCCCATCCCTGCAAGCTGGTATGCCGCTTCCATGACGGCCTCCGACATGGTCGGATGAGGATGTATCGTATTCATCAGATCCTCCGCAGTGCATTCCATCTCCATGGCCAGCGCCGCTTCCGAAATCATCTCCGACGCACTGTCTCCGACTATGTGAACGCCGAGAATCCGGTGATGTTCCTTTTCTGCAAGTATTTTTACAAAGCCTTCCGTTCTGCCGGTGGTGAGAGCCCGTCCTGAGGCAAAGAAAGGAAATCTTCCGACGAGTATGTCGCCGTGCTTTTCTCTCGCCTCATCCTCTGTCATGCCCACAGAGGCCAGCTCCGGCGCGGTGTACACGCATATCGGGGTGAACCTGTACGAAGGCCCGCTGTTCTTTCCCAGAGCATGATCCGCCGCATGGATTCCCTGATGATATGCACTGTGAGCCAGCATGCCGATGCCTGTCACATCGCCCACCGCGTAGATGCCCGGAACAGACGTCCTGAAATGCTCATCGACGGAGATGAATCCCCTATCTGTTTTCAGTCCCAGCTCCACTGCCGGTCCGTTTTCTGCTTTTCTTCCCGTCACAACCAGAACCTTTTCACACAGGATTACTCTGTCCCCATCCTGTGTCCGGACAGAAACCGAATATTCCTCTCCGGTTTCGGCAGCGCCGGTCACCTTCGCCTCCGTCAGGATTTCAGCGCCCTGAGACAGCAGATGGGCTTTCAGGGCATCGGATGCCTCGCGGTCCATATGAGGCAGAAGATGCGGTTCCGCTTCCACAATCGTCACCTCGGAACCAAGGGAAAGAAACATCTGCCCCAGTTCGGCACCGATGACACCGCCGCCGATGATGACGATGGAAGCAGGAAGCTTTTCCACGGCAAGGGCCTCATCACTGGTCATGATGCCGGGCAGATCCATACCGGAAACCGGCGGCAGAAAGGGTAAGGACCCTGTGGCGATGATGAAGTTTCTGCTTTCGATCTTTTCACCGTTGACTGTGACAGTGTTCCGGTCTGCAAAGTGCGCTTCTCCTCTGATCACATCCACCCCTGCCCGTTTCAGGAGACCGGCAACGCCGCCGACAAGACCGTCCACTCTGGCATCTTTGTTTTCCAAAGCCCTGGTCCAGTCAACCTCGGCTCCGCCTCTGACGGATACGCCGAAATCCGCCATCTCCTTTATGGAATCATAAAAGCGTGCAGTCTGAAGAAGCGTCTTGACCGGAATACAGCCGCGGTTGAGACATGTGCCGCCCAGCCGGTCCCTTTCGATGAGACAGGTTCCGGCCCCCTGCCTGCCGGCGCGCAGTGCCGCCACATAGCCGCCCGGACCTCCGCCTATAACACAGATATCGTACATCTTCTCCGCCTCCCTTCTCCCTATATTGTAACAAGTTCTTCTGTTATTTCCAATATGTATCCTCAGATTTTCCTTCCCATCATCTCTTTCACCTTTTTCAGCTGTCTCTTCATGGCCAGGATGCAGTAGACCGCCCCGGCGCCTTCTGCGATCCACATGGCGTACCACACCATGCCGATACCGCCGCTGCGGGCCAGAAGATATGCCGCCGGAACCAGGATGACCAGCTGGCGGAGAGCCGTTCCGATCATGTTGATCACGCCGTTTCCGAGTCCCGATGCGCTGTACCCAAGTATCATGGATACTGCCCCGAAGACGAAAGTTACAGAGATGATCCGCAGCGCAGGGACGCCGATTTCCATCATCTCCGGCCCTGCTGCAAAGAGACTGAGCAGCTGCCTCGGCAGTGCCTCGAAAATCACGGTTCCAGCCAGAGCGATCCCCGCCGCCGCAGGCAGGGCGGTTTTCAGTGTCTTCATGATCCTGTCGCTGCTGCCTGCACCGAAATTGAAACCGATGATGGGAATGGTCGCCTGTCCCAGACCGTGCATCGGCATGAACAGAAAGCTCTGCAGCTTGTAATATGCACCGAAAAAGGTCACAGCTGTCGATGAGAAAGGCATCAGGATCCAGTTGACAGCGGATACCATGATGCTGCCCAGAGCCTGCATGACGATGGTGGGCACGCCCACCTTGTATATGGCGGCGATGGTGTCTCTGTCCGGTCTGAACCCGCGGAAGATAAAGCGAAGCTCCGGATTCTTCTTCCAGTTCAGCAGAAATCCTGCGACGGCCGCGACCCACTGACCCGCAGCGGTGGCCCAGGCAGCGCCCCGGATGCCCATGGCCGGGCAGCCTGCAAGGCCGAAGATCAGAACAGGATCCAGGGCGATGTTGACCACCGCTCCCGAAATCAGGGAAATCATGCTGAGAAAGGTGTTTCCGGTAGACTGCAGCAGTCTCTGCACCAGGGTTCCCATGAAGATGCCCGGACAGAGAACCATGCAGATTCTCAGATAGCTCCCGCACAGATCTGCCGTGGTTTCATTATCCGCAAAGGCTTCAGCGATATGATCGGCAAAGAGGGCGCCGGCCGCCATAAACACCGCCGAGCAGATCAGAGAGATCAGCAGACCGTCAGTGGCCGCCTGCCAGGCCTCTTTCTGCTTTCCCGCACCCAGCCGCTGAGAGATCAGGGCATTGACGCCGACCCCCGTACCCACCGCAACCGCGATCATCAGCAGCTGGACCGGATAGGCCAGGGAAGTGGCCGTCAGCGCATCCTCGCTGATGCGCGCCACGAAGATCCCGTCCACGATGTTGTAAAGGGACTGGACCAGCAGGGATATCATCAGCGGCAGAGACATGGAAAGCACCAGCCTGCCCACGGGCATGACCGCCATTTTGTTTTCTTTTATTTCTGCAGTTTTTTCCATCATTTTTATCTCACTTCTTTTCTTTCAGACATAATAAAACAGCGTGCCGCAGATTGCTGGATTTACGCAGTTCTGCCACACGCTGTATATTATCTTATCATTTTTAATCCTTTAAGTCAAAGTGATTTCCGCCGGTTTATCTGTGATCCTCCAGCCACCGCATGGCCGTATAGGCATATACCGCGCTGCCGCCGGCGAGAGCCTCTTCGTCGAATTTCACCATAGGATGGTGCTGCGGATAGATATATCCCTTTTCCGGCTGGCCAGCCGCCAGGGCGACCATGACCGAAGGCACCTGCTGGCTCACATAGGCGAAGTCCTCGGAGCCTGCCGTCTTGGAAGAACCGCCTGAGCCGCCGCCGTCTTTTTCCGCCTGGCTTTCCATCTGTGCCAGATCCGCTGCAGAGAAAGCCTTCTGAGGCCCCAGCAGCTCTCTGAGGTATCCTGAGACGCACTCCGCCAGATCCCGGTCGTTTTTCAGCGTCGGACATCCGCTCCCCCAGATCACCTCCGCCTCCGCGCGGAAGGCCTGAGCCACACCCGCTGCGATCTGCTCCGTCCGTTCTTTCATAAAGGCACGGTTCTCCTCGTCAAAAGTCCGCAGCGTACCTCCCATGACCACAGAATCAGGAATCACATTGGAAGCCGTCCCTCCGTTCACCGTTCCTATGGTCATGACCGCCCGGTCGTTCATGGCCAGCTCTCTGGCCTGGATCTCCTGCAGAGCGATGAGGATGTGGGCAGCTGCAGTCAGCGGATCTACGCCTGTATTGGGCATGGAGCCGTGACAGCCTTTGCCCTTCACCTTTATATCAAAATAGTCCGCCGCCGGCGCGCTGACTCCCGGCGGAGAGACGATGACCGTCCCCGGCGCAAAAGGCATGCCTGCCATGACGTGAATCATCAGGGCCGCATCCACGGCCGGATTCTCCAGCAGTCCGTCCTCAATCATGTCCTTTGAGCCTTCAAAGATCTCCTCCGCAGGCTGGAACATCAGCTTGACGGTTCCTTCTATTTCATCCTCACGGTCTTTCAGCAGCCTTGCCGCCCCCAGCAGCATGGCGGTGTGCAGATCGTGGCCGCAGGCGTGCATCTTTCCGTTTTCCGATGCAAAGTCCACGTCTGCCTCCTCCTTTACAGGCAGGGCGTCCATATCCGCCCGGAGCAGGAACACCTTTCCCGGCTTTTTCCCTCCGGCCAGAGCTGTCAGACCCGCCCGTCCGCAGGGTTTCACCTCATAACCCATGGCCTGCAGCCGGTCTTTCACATATTCCACAGTCTCCCCTATGTCGAAACCTGTGCCCGGATGAGTGTGAAGGTACCTTCTGTCCTCGATAATCTTTTCTGAAAGCCCATCGGCTTCCCTCTTCAGTTCTTCAGCTTTCATTTCTGCTTCTCCCCTTTTTCCATGATTTTCTCCACGACTTCCTCCACGGTCAGGCCGTCGGCGGCGATGGTCACGTCTGCATGTTTCTCGTAAAGGGGAACGCGCACGGCATAAAGATCCGCCAGAGTCTGTCCTTTCTCCAGGGTCACGCCCCGGGTTCTGATGTTGGAAAGCCGGGCCAGGACTGTCTCCAGGGAGACCTGCAGATAGACCACAGTTCCCTTTTCCCTGAATTTCTCCATGGCGCGGTCAAAGTAAATGGCGCTGCCGCCTGTGGCGACCACATAGTCTTCGCCGTCAAAATCCAGCAGCACCGACTCCTCCACCTGATGAAAATAGTCGTTTCCTTTTTCGTCTATGATCTCCTGCAGCTTTTTCTTTTCTCTCTGCTGAATCAGGATATCTGTATCCACAAAGCCCTTGTTCAGGGTCTTGGCAAGGACCACGCCCACGGTGCTCTTGCCGCAGGCCGGCATGCCGACTAAAATGATGTTGTTCATGCTTTTTTTCTCCTTGTAAACCAGCTGCGGGGCAGGGAAAAGACCAGAACCAGTCCCAGGACGATGGCTCCGATGATTTTCAGCACGGCGAAGCCGCCGGACAGCCCTTCAACAGTATTCCCCACAAACAGTTCATATATCATGTTGTATATGCCTACACCCGGGATGATGGGAAATATCCCCGGGATCATGATCACATTGGCGGGCACTTTGCGCACCACGGCCAGAATCCTGGCCAGCAGGGCGATGAGCATGGCCGCAAAAAGGGTGGCAGCCGCAGGCCCCAGCGGCAGAAAAAGAGAATAGACCAGCCAGCCTGCGCTTCCCACCAGACCGCAGACCGCCAGCTGTCTCTTCGGCACCGCAAAGAGCACGGAAAACGCCACCGTACCCACGAAAGCTGCTATGATCTCATAAATCAGCTCTGTCTCCAGAAAGTTCATCATCATATCCTCCCTCCCAGATGCAGGGCCAGATAGACCCCTGTGGCAATGCTGGTAAAGATCAGCAGGGCATCCAGAAGCCGCACAGCTCCGGATATGTAGTCTCCGTCGGCCAGATCCCGCACGCCGTTGACAAAGGCGACTCCCGGGATCATGGGGATGATGGCTCCCACGATGGTCTGATCCAGGTGATGGACGATTCCCGTCCTGAACATGGCGATGCAGACCGCCGTCACCATAGCGCTGCCTGCAATGTGCAGGAGCATCTTTGTCAGACCCCGTCCCTGCAGAACCGTAAAAAAGGCCCAGATCAGCAGTCCTGCCAGGACGGCTCCCAGGCAGTCGGTCCAGTCGCCGCCGAAAAGGCAGCAGAAAGCTCCGGCTCCGATACCGGAGGCCAGGATATTGACCCATTTTTTCTGAGGCTTTCCCTCTCTGATATGGTCAAAACGCTCCAGGGCCTCGTCCAGGGAGATATCGCAGTACTCGATTTCCCGGGACAGATTGTTAATCTCGCAGAGCCTGTCCAGGTTGACGATGATCTCCGGAATGTGCTCTATGCTGACGTTTTTCGCTTCTCCATCCATCTCCAGGTTGACAAAGACACCGTTGGAGATGATGAAGATCTGCCGTCTGGTCACGCCGTAGTGAAGGGCGATCCGGTTCATGGTGTCCTCCACCCGGGCGATCTCCGCGCCGCACCGCAGCAGTTCCTCTCCGACCCCTGCGGTCAGCCTCAGTACTTTTTTCAGATGCTCCATAGTCACCTCTCTCTGTCTTCCGGCCTGAACTGCTCCTCCGGCTGTACCAGCATCATGGCCGCAGCCATGATTCCCCGCTTTCCCTTCTGTCCTCTATGGGAGAAGAACGTGTCCGTGTCGCATCTGGTGCAAAGGCCCATGTCCAGCAGATTCTCCTCTCTGAGGCCCGCGTCCAGCAGATCTTTTCTGATGATCTTTTTCAGGTCGATATAGTATTTGACTCCCCGGCGGTATGCATACTGCCGGTAGTCGTGATTTTTCTCAAAAAACAGTTCCGCCACATCGGTGTCCACCTCAAAGCAGTCCCGGCACAGGGACGGTCCGATACCGGCGATGATGTCCTCCGGCCTGCTGCCGTAGCGGGTTTCCATTCTGTTCACCATGGCCGCGCTGATGCCGCCCAGGGTGCCTCTCCATCCGGAGTGAGCCAGGCCGATGACCTGTTTTTGCGGATCGAAGAAAAAGACCGCATTGCAGTCGGCATGGCCGGTGACGATGGCCAGCCCTTTCTCGTCTGTCACCAGTCCGTCCACATCGTCGTAGTCCCGCTCCCTGCAGGCGCCTTTTCCGCCGTCTGCCGCCGTGACCTCCCGGATATTGACGGTATGGGTCTGAGCCGATGTCGCCAGATGTTCCGCCGTGGTACCCAGGGTCTCCGCCAGAAGCTCATAGTTGCGCCTGATGTTCTCCTCCGTATCCAGGGTTCTGGCTCCGAAGTTCCAGCTGGCGCAGCAGCCGGTGCTGACACCTCCGCGGCGGGTTGTGAACAGATGCCGCAGCTCTTTATACTGCTCCAGCCGTGGAAAGGTCAGATACTGGCGCTCCCCGTCGCTGTGCAGATGATAGTTTTGGGTATAATCTCTCATAATCCTTTTTCTCCGGCGCCCGGGTTCCTCTCCGGCCGCGCCGCCTTTCCTTCCTGTTATTATACCATGCCGGACCCGTTTCTGATACAGGAAAGTTTGCAGATGCGCGGACATGACTGTCTATGCCTGCAAAAAGAGACATCGTCCCTTTTTTGGGACAATGCCTCTGCATACTTCTCTTTTTTCAGCTCTTAAGGCTCCACGTCCACCCGCTCGGCCAGCCAGGCCTCGTTGACCTCCGCGTATTTGCCTGCCGGCACGCTGAGGGCAGGAAGATAAACCTCCTTCAGCTGGTCGTAGAGTTCGTCATCCAGATTGACGGTCATCTGCTCGCCTGCCAGATTCTGATGATCCCACACGATGAAGTATTCCTCATCGCCGTCCAGGAAATACAGCAGGTCGGAGACGGTCACAGTCGGCCAGTCCTCTCTGATATTCTCCACGATGATGGCTTTGTAAAGTTCCAGAACTCTGTCATCCCGTCCGCCGTCAGCCATGAGGATCTTCTCCAGCAGCTGGGCGCTGTCGGCCACGACGCGGAAGACAGCCTCATCGTCCACCTCCGCATCGGGTATGTCCAGGCTGTTCAGCTGTTCCAGCAGAGACTCGTCGTGTCCCGGCGCCATATATATGGTCAGCTTCTTCGACGGATCCATGTACATGACCGGATATTCCGCCAGAGTCTCATCACCGCAGTCCGGGCACTTCACCAGGAAAAAGTCTCCGTTCATGATCTTCTCTTTGTAATCGGGATCTGTGGTCACATCCACGAACTCGTGCAGCTCCATGACCATTTCTCTGCCGCATCCCGGGCACTTAATTGTTTCTCTCTCCATATTCCACCTCTTCTATAGAAATCTGTTCCATGCCGTCATCAGCCGGTTCGTCCTCTTCGGACCGGATGTTGATGACGCCCTCTATATCTTCGATCTCCGGCAGTTCCTTCAGGGATGTAAAGCCGAAATTCTTCAGAAACGTATCCGTCGTGCCGTACAGCATCGGACGGCCGATTCCCTCCGACCTGCCCTTTACGCAGATCAGATCCTTTTTCATCAGCCCCTCGATGACACGGTCGCATTTGACGCCGCGGATGGCGTCAATTTCCCCCTTTGTCACCGGCTGCTTGTATGCGATGATGGCCAGCACCTCCAGCGCGGACTGGGACAGCTTCTTCACCTTCACAGGCGTGCACAGCCGTTCGATGAACTCGGCGTTTTCCGGCCGCGTTACAAACTGGAAGGATTTATTCACCTGTCTGATGACGATGCCCCGTCCCTCCTGTTCGTACTCCTCCTGCAGTTCCAGGAAAAGCGCCATCGCATCCTCTCTGCTGATATTGAACAGGTCGGCGCAGGTCTTCACCTCCAGGGGCTGCCCCCAGACGAACATCATGGACTCAAGGGCCGATTTAATTGTTTTCTTGCTGTTCACTCTCTGTTTCCTCCTCCAGTTTTCTCTCGCCGGGGATGATGGTGATCTCCCCGTAGGTGCTCTCCTGCTCTGCATCCAGATATCTGTCACGCATCATCTGCAGCACCGAAACAAAGGTGACGACCACATCGTAGCGGTCTCCGCTGCTGGGAATCAGTTCCCGCAGAGACAGGCGACGGACGCCCCCGGAAATGGCCTGCAGCAGGCGGTTTTTTATATATACCATACGGGTCTCGATGGTGGCCTTCTCCCGTTCCACCCGGGTGTAATGGGCGCGGACATCTTCCTCCCGTTTCTTCTTCCGCAGAAAGAGGTCAAAGGCGGAGGCAAACTGCCGCAGGTCCAGTGCCAGATATTCGTCCGGCTGCTCCAGATATGCGGAAATATCCTCCTGGGGCTTTTCGAAGACCAGAGACATGGCTTCTTCCTGCTCCTGCAGGATCTCCGCAGCCTTCTTGTATTTCTTGTATTCCAGCAGCCGTTCCACCAGCTCGCTTCTCGGGTCTTCCTCCAGAAGGGTCGTTCCTTCCGCGGTGCTCCGGGGCAGAATCATCCTGCTCTTGATATCGATCAGGGTCGCAGCCAGCACCATGAACTCCGTGGACACATTGAAGTCCATGTCTTTCATCTTATCTATATATTCCAGGTACTGACTGGTGATCTCCGAAATCTGTATGTCGTAGATGCTCATCTGCGCATTCTCGATCAGGTAGACCAGCAGATCAAAGGGCCCCTCGAAGGACTGTATCCTCACTTTGTAGCTCATAGCTTCTCCTCTTTTTCGGCAAGGCCCGTATAGTAGTTATAGTACAGCAGGCCGATGACCACCACGGCGCATCCGATCAGTTCCCAGGAAGTAGGGATCTGTCCCAGAAATATCAGTCCCATGATGATGGCAAAGACTGACTCGCCCGACTCCCATGCCGACACATAGAGAGAATCCACATAGCCGAAGCACAGGTTGAAAACTGCGTGGGCTCCGATCTGGCAGACCAGGGTCATGCCGATGATCAGAATATAATCTTTTACGGAATAGCCCAGAACCGGCGTGCCTGTGGCGACGACGCCGACTGCAAAGCAGATCCAGCATGCCAGGAACACCAGGAACACGTAGGTGCTGCCCGGAACATTTTTGCGCACTTCGTTGCCTATGGTGAAGTACAGACCCATAAACACGGCTGCCAGGAAGGCCAGCACGTCGCCGGAAAAGCTTCCGGAGGACAGCTGCCTGTAGTCGAGACCGGCGATCAGAACGCCGCCCAGCAGTGCCAGGATGATGCCCATCACCGGACGGACTCCCACTTTACGCTTCAGGACGAAAACCGTCACCAGCAGCACCACCAGCGGATGGAGCGCTGCCAGAACCACGGCGCTGGCGATATTGGTCAGCTTCACCGCATTGAACCAGGTGAAGAAATGTCCGAACAGAAAAGCGCCTGCCAGGAAGGTCCAGAACAGGTCCTTCTTCGATATGGCTTTCAGAGTGTCCCTGTGTCTGGTCAGCACCGGTACGGCGAAAAACGGAACGCCGATGGTCAGTCTCCAGAATCCGATGGCCAGGGACGGAGCCTCGATGACGCTTCCGAAAATACCGGAAGACGAGCCCGCCACCACGGCCAGAACCACGATAATTTTCACATAACGGGCCAGGAAGCCCTTTTTCTCATTCTCCATTTTTACTCACTCCTGTATATTCAGTCTTCCGCAAAAAGCTTCGCCAGATTCTCTCTGTAAGGCGGTCTGACGATTCCTTTCTCTGTGATGACCGCGGTGATGTACTCCGCAGGGGTCACATCGAATGCCGGATTATAGGTCCTGACTCCTTCCGGCGCCATCGGCTTCTCGTACCACATCCTGTATATCTCTTCTCCGTCCCGCAGTTCGATATGTATGTCGTCGCCTGATTCTGTGTCCAGATCGATGGTCGACGTCGGCACGAACATGTAGAACGGGATCCCGTATTCTCTGGCCAGAATCGCCACGCCGCTGGTTCCGATCTTGTTGGCGCCGTCTCCGTTGGCGGCCATGCGGTCGCAGCCTGTGACAACAGCATCGATCCAGCCGTTGCGCATGACGATGGATGCCATGTTGTCGCAGATGAGAGTCACATCCACGCCGGATTTCTGAAGTTCCCAGGCGGTCAGCCGTGCTCCCTGCAGGAGCGGTCTGGTCTCGTCGGCAAAGACGTGGAAGCCGTATCCTCTCTCCTGTCCCAGATATACGGGCGCCAGGCATGTCCCGTATTTTGCCGTGGCTATGGTTCCGGCGTTGCAGTGGGTCAGGATGCCCATTCCCGGTTTCAGCAGGGAGAGTCCGTACTCACCCATGGCATAGCAGGCTGCCTCATCCTCTTTCCTGATGGATTCCGCTTCTTCAAAGAGTATGGCTTTAGCGTCTTCCACGGTCAGACTGCTGTCCGCATCCGCCGCTTTGTCAAAGCGGTCTGTCATTCTCTTCAGGGCCCATGCAAGATTGACAGCTGTAGGTCTCGCCGTAACCAGGTAGTCTGCTGCGCGATGCAGCTCCTTTCCGAAAGCCTCCAGACCCTCAGTCTCCGGAAAGTCCCGGACTGCTGTGTACAGGCCGTATGCCGCCGCCACACCGATGGCCGGCGCGCCGCGCACTTTCAGCTTGTAGATGGCGTCCCAGACGTCCTCTGCAGTCTCCATCTCGATATATACTTCCTCTCCCGGCAGTCTGGTCTGATCCAGGAGAAGCATCTTCCCGCCGGTATATTTCACCGGTGCAATGTCGAAAACTTCCATGATTTATCACTCCTCTAAAAGAATAGTATACCATTGTTGCGCGGACGTGTGCAACAGAAACCGAAAAAAAGTGCAGCTTACGAAAAACTGCACTTTCTTACATATATTATGCTATATTATTTTACAGCTGCCGCAGCCTCCGCTTCTGCAACGATGGCGTCCAGTTCTTTCAGGACGTCTTCCGGAAGCGGTTCCGGCTGATGGGTTTCGAGAATCTTTCTCACCTTTTCGGCTGCACGGTCAGCATAAGTCTTGCTGCCGTCAGCCTCCCATGCCTCGTAGGATCTGCGCTCCGCCAGATCGGTCATGTGATGCTCCTTCTTGAAATATTTAAAGGTGTGCTTCGTGGACAGGAAATTGCCTCCCGGTCCCACCTCAGCAATGGTGTCCAGGCCGATCAGATCGTCATCCACATCGATGCCGCAGGCCACCCTTTTTGCCATGCCGATCATCTCGTTGCAGGCAACCAGATGCGTCAGTGATCCGGTCAGTCCGATATCGATGAATCCGCAGTCATGGATCAGGTTGCCGCCGCCGAGAAGGGATACCATCATCTGCAGCATGCATTCCATGCCTGCCTGCGCATCAACAACCTTGGCCTCTGTAGCCCCTGCCAGGTCAAAGGCCGGCAGTCCCAGATATCTGCACATCTCGTTGGATGCGGTTTCCAGCATATTGCCTTCCGGCGTTCCGTAAGGCGCCTGCATGGTCTTCATATCCAGCGGACTGGCTCCTACGCCGCCGATGAAAGGTGCACCCGGACAGGTCAGCTGATGGATGACCAGGCCGGTCAGGCATTCGGCAAAACCGACGGTAAGACAGCCGGCTACCGTGGTAGGTCCTGCCGCTCCCATAATGATGCCCGAAGTGTAGATGCACGGCACCTGGTATTCAGCAGCTGCCATCAGCTTTTCCAGCGCGTTTTTCGTATGGGTCAGCGGTGTTGTCGGCTCGCTGTACACGATCAGGAAAGGCTTTTCACGAAGCTGCTGTTTTCCTCCTGCCACAGCTTCTCCCATACGGAAGATCCGTTCCATGTTCTCCCTGGTGAAAGCCCAGGTCGCCACCGGTTTGGTGGTGTTGCGCAACATGGCGTCAGCTTCGTGGATATCTGCCAGGCTCTCTGTCTGATCTCCGATCATGACCAGAGACATGGCGTAATCCATATGAGGAAGCGCATCGGTGACCTTTGCTGTGTCCGCTGCATCCTCTTTGCGCGACAGCCTTCTCTCTCCGGTCTGCGGATCGATGAAGTTGCAGCAGGTCGGTCCTGCACCGAAATAGGAGTTGCGTCCGCCCAGGAGCATGGCCTCTTTTCCGCTGCGATCATAGATCTGGATTTCGGACGGAGCCGATTCAATACATTTCTTTACAAGTTCTCTTGGAATCTTCACACGGTTTCCGTCTGCGGTGCATCCGTTGTCGACCAGAAGCTTCAGCGCCTCTTCCGAGAAGATATCAGCGCCTATTTCCTCCATAACGTGATAGATCGCGTCCATGAGCTTCTCTATTTTTTCTTTTCCAAGGAAATCTATCTGAATATTGCTTATCATATGTTTACCTCTCTTCTTTTTCTTCGGCAAGAATCCGGTTCATTCCCCTGACTGCCGATCCGATGAACATGATGATGATAAACAGAATCGGGAAGGTGGCCAGAGTCGCCAGCATCTTGGTTCCGTCCACGCCGGCAAAACAGATCATGACCCATGCCAGAACACCCATGATGACGCCCCACATGATTTTCTGATAGAGCGGAGGTTCGTTGTCATCCACCGTGAATCCGGAAGTCGTCAGGATGGCGATGCTGGATGTCATGGAGTCGGCCGTGGTGACAAAGGATATGATGATGATCACCAGGAAGACCACGATCAGCAGCGTGCCCAGAGGCAGTCCCTGGAAGAATTCAAATACAGCAGATTCCAGTCCTTTTTCGCTGAGTGCGCCTGCGATATCCACTGCGCCCGAAAGCTGCATGTCGATGGCGGTTCCGCCGAAAATAGTGAACCACAGGATGCCGAAAACAGCCGGCGCAATCATGTTGACCAGCAGGAATTCCTTGATGGTTCTGCCGTAGGAGATTCTGGTGAGGAAGATACCTGCAACCGGTGTATAGGAGAACCAGACCGCCCAGTAGAACACGGTCCACCAGTCTGCCCAGTCTTCATCAGGGTGATCCACACCCAGATATGCATGCATATGGAAGAAGTTCTGCAGATATTCTCCGGTTCCCTGCACGCCCAGTTTCAGGATAAATGCGGTCGGGCCCACTGCCAGAATGAAAATCATAACGATGAAGTAAAGCTTCACATTCTGGCTGGACAGCCAGTTCATACCTTTGTCCAGTCCTGTCGCTGAGGAAATGGTGAATGCCACAACGATACCGATAGCTATGATGAGCCATACCACCGGTGTGGACTGCAGCGGCGTCACATAGCCCAGTCCTGCCGTGATCTGCAGGATTCCCTGCCCCATGGAAGTGGCAATTCCGCCGGCAAGAGCAAATACGCACAGCGCGTCGATCCATTTGGAAACGGTTCCTGTGGTTCGTTCTTCACCCAGCAGAAAATACATGCCGGAGCTGATGGTCATCTTCTGTCTGTAGTTGTATACGGCCAGACCGATGGGAATAGCCGCGATGATGTAAATGGCGTAGATGGTAAAAGTCCAGTGCAGATAAGTATTGGACATGGAGAACATCACAGCTTCTCCGCTGAAAGGCTCTATGCCCTCTGCCGGCGCCGCCAGCAGATTGACAGGTTCTGCAACGCCCCAGAATACGATGCCGATGCCGATGCTGGAGCAGATGGACATGGTGAACCACTGCCAGATAGAATATTTCGGCTTTGCATCTCTGCCGCCGAAGCGGATGTTTCTCCACGGGCTGCAGAGTGCAAAAATCAGGAGAACAACGCAGACAAAGGCCACCAGCATATACAGCCAGTCAAACCAGTGAGCGATCCAGCTGTAGGCAGCTGTTACCGCACCTGTAAATGCGCTATTGTTCACAAGGCTGAGGATCAGTGCGCCGACCAGCACGATAAAAGGCGGCCAGAACACGATATGGTCGATTTTGTAATGTTTCTTTTGGTTCTTTTCATTCATTTCTTTCAACTCCTTCTCCACAGGACTCAGACAGTCCTAAGGCGGGGGATATACCCGCGGCTGCAACAGGGGTGCCGCATGGGTATAAGGTTTTCAATCTTTTTCTGTACAGCTAAATCAGCCTTCTTTCCTCCCTGCTGTCCTGATACCGGACGCCCTTGTAGCCGGGGCAGATTCTGGCATGTTCGCAGTAGTCGCAGGAAATCATGGAGATTTCCGAATTCTCCGGCACCAGCCCTATGGTCCCGGAAATGGATTTCAGCGGAAGCATCCGCATGTTTCTGTCCAGACTGATGCCGGCGGATTCCGGCTTCAGCAGGGCAAAAAGTGGTTTCTGGTTGCAAAGTTCGAATCTGGACTGCCCGGGACTCCACACGGAAGTCTGTTTCAGTCCGGTTCCTGAAAGCCGCTGCTCCAGCTCGCCGATCAGCCACTCACGGCAGACGCTGAGAACCGATACAGCCCAGTATTCCAGGAAAAAGGATTCCATCATATCCCGGTGCGCCGACAGCAGTTCATCGATATTGATGACAGAAGCGGTGAACAAAATCACTTTCTCAGCATCCCGGTAGGCCTTTCCTATCATTCGGCCTGTCAGCGCCTGTCCCTCTTCCAGGATGACTGCATCCGTCTCCCGGCCGGTCACATCACTGCAGCCGTATTTCAGGATCACCTCTCCCTGCTCCCTTATCACATCCCTCATGGGAATGACATAGTCGGCAAACTTCTCCGGCACATCAGCCGGACACACGCCGGTATAGGCTCTGAAATACCGTTCTGCCTCTTCCCATCTGAACTCGTTCAGAGACATCCTTCTGGTAACCGGTTCCATCTTCATGTGTCTTTCCTCTCCTTCTCCAGCTGAATCTCGCCGGAAGCCGTCGCGGTGACCTTGAAGCCCATGAATACTGGACCGAAGTCGGTCTGCACGATGTCTTCCTGCTCTTCGGTCTTCACCTCAACGGAAGCTCCTGCGCCCCGCTGCCGCGCCTCTTCTGCGGCTTTTTCACCGGCAAGGGTTCTCGCCAGCTCCTCCGCTTCCTTCAGACTGGTCCGGATATACCGTTCTCCTCTTCCGAAGACGGTGTAGGAACCGTCCTGCTGATTGAGAGAAACTTCCATAATGACCTTTGCGCTGACATTGCCCACCACGGCGCCCAGGGCGTTGGCAACGCCCGAGTATTCCGGTGTCACGACCTTTGCTCCCAGCATTTCTCCCACATCAGGCAGGAACACATGGGTCGGAGCACCGATGCCGATGAGTGCGGCCGGAGCGTGAAACCGGACATCCAGAAATCCTCCGTCCGGGGAATTCCCCTGTTCCCTTCCGATCCGGTCAAAAGTTTCGTCGATCAGGGTTTTCATCTGGTTCCCGATGCCTTCTCCCCGGAAGGACGGAAAGCTGTCTTCCAGAAGGATACGTACGATATTGTCATACAGTTTCCGCTTCACAGCCCCGTAAACGGCTTCCGCCGTCTGTTCCGGCGTCATACCGCAGACCCGGCCTATGCGGACTGCAGCAAGCCGGGCGGCTTCTGCGTCGTACCGTGTAAAATCACCCAGAATATGCATGGCATCTGTCGGCGTGAATCCGCAGCGGATGAGGATGCCTTCCCGGATCAGTCTGTCCAGCTGGCTGTGGAATATGGTTCTGCCAAGCTGTCTTCCCGCCTCGTCCAGGGTGAGCGGATTCTGCAGAAAGACAGCTGCGAGAGCCTTTTCTTCGTCTGTGTAGCCGCTGCTTTCCGAGATGTCTCTCAGTCCCAGATAGATCTCCTCTTTCCGGGAAAGGGTCAGACTCCGGTCAGAAGCCGCCTTCTGCAGCACTTCTCTGAGCCGCGGCCAGGCCGATGCCGCCATGGATACAGGCATCACCCGCTCTGCCTGCAGACAGATGCGATGCGCCTCATCCACCGTGACGCCGCTGTCGCCGCCCAGGCCGAAGGTATCTACAAAGAGCCCTTTGACAAAGGTGTCGAAACCTCCGATCTTCACGCCCTTCTCCACAGTCTGCGGAATGCCGTTTTTCACAAAGGCGATATCGGTGGTCGTGCCGCCGACATCCACCACCATGCAGTTCTGCTCGCTGGTAAGGGTCACCGCTCCCATGACGCTGGCCACAGGCCCGCAGAGCAGGGTTTCGATGGGGTTCTTTCTGGCAAAGGCTTCCGTCATCAGACTTCCGTCGCTTCTGACGATGACGAAAGGCGCGCTGATTTCCAGCTCCGCCAGAGCCTTTTTAACTGCCGCCGTAAACTCTCCGATAATGGAGATCAGCCGTGCGTTGAGCAGCACGCTGGCTCCTCTTTTGATGATGTTGTTTTCCGCAAAAAGCTCGTGGCCGCACACCACGGGAATGTCGAAGTATTCTCCGATGATATCTCTGGCCTTTTTCTCCAGAACCGCTCCGGATTTCCTTGCAAACATCTCCACGACCCCTGCAGCCTCACATCCCTGCAGCTGTTCCCGGATCCTTCTGCGGAAGTCCTCCCAGTCCGGCTGGCGGACGATCTCTCCATTGGGTTTCGTTCTGCTGTCGATGAAGATCAGGGAATCGTCAGCAGTCAGACCGTAGTCTTCACCGCTTCTTTTCACATTGTCAGGATTGACGCCGAACAGAATCAGCTTGCCGCGTCCGCCTTTGTTCTCCACACAGGCATTGGTGGCCAGAGTGGTGGACAGAGCGATGATCTCGGCCTGCCGGACAAGATCCTGCGGAAGCTTGCTCAGAGCCCGGGCGATTCCCTTTGAAAGATCCTCTTTCGTCGTATTTGTCTTGGCACAGGCAAGCACCTTCCTCTCGCGGAACTGATAGATGACCGCATCCGTGCAGGTACCGCCCGTATCGATACCGATTCCAATATTCATCTTCACAACCTCTTTTTACGATAACTTTTTTAATCAAAAGGGCAGAAATACCCTTGCGGATGTTTCTGCCCCTATCCAGGTTCAAATACCTGCTAACTCCAATAATACTGATTTCGCGTCTACGCCTTGATCTTGCTGGCCGCATCGGCCTCATCCAGAATCTTCTGGATCTCGGCCTCCTGAGCCTCGGTCAGAGGTTTCGGCACGTAGTTTTTAATGATATCCTCCACGATGGCATGAGCCCGTTCTTCCATGGACAGGCTTCCCAGAGCTTCCCATTTCACATGATCGTTTCTGTCCTGCACCTTAGGTTCCCACATTTCCTTCATGTGCGCCAGAGTATGATCTTCCGCCAGGAAGTATCCCTTCGGGCCGACCGTCTTGATGACGTCCATGGCGAGACGCTCTTCTGTCAGGGTCACACCGTCGAAGACTCTTCTCAGCTGTCCGATGACTTCGTTCATCATGACCAGAAGCTCAAAGGAGAAGGTCAGGCCGTAGTTCATAAAGCCTACGTCGTGACAGAGATTGACGCCGGAAAGTCCGGAGATATATGCCTGCTGTGTGCCTTCGGCCACAGCCTGGGCATCCGGCATCTTGGATCCGCATGCGCCGCCCATGCCCCAGGTCGGCAGCTTGTAGAGCTCTCTTCCGATCTGCGGAATCATGGAATAGGCCATGTTGGATTCCGGTGATGAGTAGGTCGGCTGGGTGATCTTCAGGTCCATATTGGTGATGCATCCGCCGAATACGAACGGTGCGCCCGGTTTTGCCAGCTGGTGGATAACGATACCGGTCAGGCACTCTGCCAGACACTGTACCAGACAGCCTTCCAGGGTCATCGGACCTGTGCCTCCGCACATGATAGCCGGAGCATAGTTGGTCGGCAGCATGTGCTCTGCACAGTAGATCAGCTTGTCCACAGCTTCGAAGGTATGGTTCATCGGAGAGGTCGGCTCGTCATAGAGGATGATCAGCGGCTTGTTGACAGCCTGTTCCATGCCTCCGCGGACGACCGCAACCATCTCCGCTATATTTTTGATGCTGTCTCTGTCTGCCGCAGTGACCACCATAGGTTTGGTGGTGTTTCTCAGCATTGCGGCAAACTGATGCTCATAGCTGGTGCCCGGATACATGTACATCAGGCCCAGACACATGAGGAAGTCGATGTTGTCCATGCTGTCGCAGATCTTCGCTCCGTTGATCATGTCTTCTTCGGTGAAGGTATGCTCGCTGCGGGTTTCCCAGTCGTAAAGATTGCAGCAGTCGGAGCCTGTGCCGAAGTAGGAGTTTCTTCCGGACAGATCCATGGCCATTTCTCCGTCTCTGTCATACATGATGATGCGGGACGGCGCCTGTTTCAGAGCCCATTCCACCAGTGAAGGCGGGATGTGCACTCTTTTTCTCTTGACATAGCAGCCTGCGTCTTTCAGCATCTGGATAGCCTCTTTGTGCTGGATTTCAGCACCGACGTCCTGCAGAAGCTCCAGCGCGCAGCTGTGTATTTTCTCCATCTCCTCCACGGTCAGGAACCCGAGAGGAGAGGCTGCATTCAGTTTCAGTGAATATGGTTTTCTCATGATACTCTGCTCCTTTCCCTGTTATGCCAGCAGTTTCTTCGCAAGTTCCACAGCAGCCGGGGCATTTGGACTGTAGCCGTCCGCTCCGATCTTCTCCGCAAAGTCCGCATTGACCGGTGCTCCGCCGATCATGACCTTGACTTTGTCACGAAGCCCTGCCTCTTCCAGAGCCTCGATGGTCTCCTGCATCGCATACATGGTGGTGGTCAGCATAGCGCTCATGCCCAGGATCTGAATGGTGTCGTCTTCTTCGATAGCTTCAACGATATCGTCAGGATCCACATCCATGCCCAGGTCCACGACCTCAAACCCTGCGCTTTCACAGAGCAGAGTAACCAGATTCTTGCCTATATCGTGCATGTCCCCTTCTACTGTGCAGAAGAGGCATCTTCCCAGCACTTTGATGTCGCCGCTCACCAGAAGCGGTTTGATCACTTCCACGCCCATCTTCATGCCTTTTGATGCGATGAGCAGTTCCGGAACATAAATTTCCCCGTCACGGAATTTCTCTCCCAGAACATTGATCGGCTCCACAAGTCCCTCGTTCAGCACGTCGAGAGGGCTGTGGCCTTCGTCCAGAGCAGCCTGCACCGCGGGAACGACGTCATTGACTCTTCCTTCCTCAACGATCGCTGCCAGTTCAGCAAGTTTTGACATTCTCGTCACCTCCGTCAAGTTTCTTTTCATTCTTTTCTTTTCCAACATATACGGGATCCTGCCGGATCCGGGTGCACCGCCATGATGCCTGACTGTGGGAACTGTCAGCACGGGTACTGCGATAGGGGGAGCAGCGGTTCCATGCAAAACATCATGCACGATGTTTACTATTTCACTATACTATTTTCCGTGCCCGATGTCAACTGAAACTGTCCGCAGAATTGCATGAATACAGCAAAACCGGCCAGAGTTCTTCCGGCCGGTTCTGCTGCATTTATTTACTTTTACAGATGACATTCTGGCAGGTAAAGATGATTGTCATCAGAAGCCTCTCCGGAGCATTCTGCCCGGAGATGAGGAGATCAATGCAAAGTATGCACTGTGTAATGTGCACACCATGTCATTATATTACCCTACTTCATGGGCTTTTGTCAACAATCTAATTGAAAAAATTCCGAGAACCCTTGAGAATTCCGCTCCTGCAAAAATCTCTACCCTTTCGGAGAAATATCATGTATAATATAAGCGATTGGAGGCGCATTATGGCTAATATCAGAAAAACGAGTATGAAAGACCAGGTTTACGACATCATCAAGGAAAAGATTCTCTCTCAGGAGTACGGTCTGGGGGATCCCATCAATATCAAAAACCTGTGTGATGAGCTGGAAGTCAGCAACACGCCGGTCAGAGAGGCCCTTTCCCGCCTGGAGGTGGAGGGTCTGGTCGTCTCCGACCTGAACAAAAAGGTCAAGGTTATCGATCTCAATGAGGAAAGAAAACGGGAAACGGACTTTTTCCTCTATACACTTTATGCCGGATCATATCATACCTGCAAGATGCAGAAGCGGATTCCTATGCTGATTTCTCTGATGGAGAAGGCGCTTTCCGACCAGAAAGCCGCTTCCCTTGCCGATGACCCATCTGCTTTCACACGCGCCGCCATAGGCTTTGACCGCAGTCTGGTCCTCGCAACAGAAAATCAGAGACTTATAGAATACCACGACCAGTTTCTTCCTATGCTTTATCTGCTGACAAGATATGTCCACGAGCACGGCGGCGACAATCAGCAGGCAAACATGAAAGAACATGCAGCGATTCTGGAGGCCGTCCGGTTCGGTGATGACACTGCTGTCATGGAAAAGCTGTATGCCCACTATGACAAACAGCCTTATAAATAATAGAAAGATTTTTTTCTTTCATTTGCAGAATATGGTGTATAATGTAGGTGGTAGGAGGGTTAAAATGGCTATTATTACTAAAACGAGCGTTAAGGATCAGGTCTACTCTGTGATCAAGCAGAAGATCTTTAACCAGGAATATGACTTCGGAGATACGATCAATATCACCAATCTCAGCAGGGAACTGGGCGTAAGCAACACACCGATCCGCGAAGCCCTGTCACGGCTGGAGGTGGAAGGCCTCGTCGTTTCGACCATGAGCACCAAGGTTCAGGTCATAAATCCTGACGAGAAGCTTTTTAACGAGATCGCAAGCTCCTTTTTTGTTATGGTCTTCGGAGCATACGGACTGTGCCGCATGTCAGACCGGGTAGATGAGCTGATTTCTCTGATGGATGAGGCCCTGGAGGCGCAGAGGGCAGCGCTCTCCGCCGGCGACTACGGCGACTTCGTGTACAAATCCATCGCTTTTGACAGGACTTTCGTAGCTGCCACCGGCAATGAGAAAATGCTCAGCATCTACGACGGTCTGTCATCCATGCTGTACCTGCTGACACGCCATGTTCATCAGCAGACAGATACCAGCAGGCAGGAGAATCTGGCTCAGCATGAGGCCATCCGCGAAGCTGTTGTAAAAGGCGATCAGCTTCAGGTGGAAAAGCTGATGTTCCACCATTTCGATAAACACAGATAAGATTTCATATCGGCAGAATATCAGCAAAAGACGCAGCCTCGGAATATGCTGCGTCTTTTCTGTTTATATTACTATGCGCTGTATAATGTTCTCTGTCGGTTTCCATCTGACATCAGATGTAGTTGCGTTTTTCCAGATAGCTGGTGATCTGCTTTCTGGTCTTCAGAATCTTGTTTGCGATGGCAGTGGAATAATTGCCGGATTTCACGGCTCCGGAACCGTATGCGTAAGCGGAGATCGCCTTGGTGTAGGTCTTGAACTGCTTCTTCATTGCTCGCAGATATCTGGCTCCCACTTCGATGCTGACCTCTGCCTTGTACAGGCTGGACGGTTTGTATCCGTATCTCCTTGCCAGTGCATCGCTGGTCTGCATCAGACCTTTGTAGCCGTAAGGGCTCTTTGCATTTGTATAGAATGTGCTCTCGTTCTGTGCGATAGCCATGAGAACCTTTGCATCCAGGTTGTACTTTTCAGCTTTTGCGATGAAGTAGCCTGCCATAGTCAGTGACTTGGTCTTGCTCACGTTCGGATTGATATATCTGATGTATGCCGCCAGACCTTTCTTGTACTTTGCAGCCTTTTTCTCAGCCTCGATCTGTGCCTTTGTCTTGGTTTCTTTTTTCGCAGTCTCCTTGACCTCTTCCTTTGCTTCCTCCTCGGCCGCATCGTCGTCATCCTTTACGGTTTCATCGACGACCGCATCCTCTGACGGGTTTGCTCCGCCTTCGATATCGGCTGCGTCATCATCGTCTCCGGTCTGTTCTGAAGCAATAATGTCTGTATCTGTATTTTCACTTTCGTTGATATCTGTCGCATAAATTGAAATAGATGAACAAGCGATGATGGTAAGTGACAGCAATACTGTGATCAGCTTCTTTGCCATTTCTTTCTTTTCCTCTCTTTCTTTTCTTTCGCGGCAGGCCCGGTCAATGCCTTTCGCCTCTACTATTATAAACAAGACGGAAACAAAATTCTTAAGATTCCTTAATAATTCACACGGTTTTCACAGAGTTTTTTAATTATTTGTATTTACTTTACATTAAATTTGTCAAAAAATTGTTTAATGATTACAATTATATACAATCTACCCGCTGATTTCTTAAGAAATCTTAAGAAATCAGTGTAAAGAAACAGCAGCCGACGCATCTCAAAGCGTCAGCTGCTGTTTCTGATTTTCTATTCAATGCTTTTAAATATATCCGTTATTCTCCAGGAAGCATTCCATGCTTTCAGCTCTGGCTATGGCCAGATCGGCATAACCTGTGGAATAGTTCCCCGAATACACAGAGCCCGAACCCTGGTTGTAGGCGGTCAGCGCCAGACGCAGGTCCCCGAACTCATCCATTTTGATTTTCAGATAACGGGCGCCCACCTCGATGCTCACTTCGGGCCGGAACAGTTCTGAAGGGTCATAGCCGGCGTTTCTCGCCAGGCCGTCCCCTGTCTGCATCAGTCCTTTAAAATCCTCGCAGCTGACTGCATCACTGTAATAGGTGCTTTCGTTCTGTGCGATGGCCATTACGATTTTTTCGTCGACATCATATTTGTCGGCGTACTTTACGAAATATCCCGCCATATCCGCTGCATCCCGTTCGGTAACATTGCGGTTGACAGAGCGGATGTAGGCAGCCAGGCCCTCCAGATATTTTTCTTCTGCTTTTTCCTTTTCTATCTTTTCTCTTTTCTCTTTTTCCTCGGCAGCTCTCTCGACTGCCACAGCAGCGGCCGTCTCAACGGTCTCTGCAAGCGTGCGGCTTTCCTTTTCCTCATCGGCTTTTGACGGCGTCTTCGGATCAGCATAAATAGAAATCGATGAGAAAACCACAATGGTGATTAAAAGCCACACGATAAACAGCTTCTTTGCCATAAGTTTTTCTCCTCTTTTTCTTGTTTTTTCACTTTTGCAAGTGCCTTATTATTATAAGCACGAAAAAAACTCTTTACACCGTCTTCCAGTTTTTTTCACAAGGCTTTCACATACGCAAAGAGTTTTTTGTTTATATTTCACAATTTTTTATTCTGCTTTTTGTTTCTCGTTATCAATTGTATGCACTTTTCATTCTGATGTGTGAAACATTGCAGGAAAGGAGCAGACCTGCCGCCCCTTCGATAAATTCCTGTATTCTGACAAAAATCCGTTGCCGGAAACTGCAGATTCATCTATACTTAACATATAGCAAGGAATGCAAAACGGTTTATAGGAGGAATATGCTTATGAAGTTTTTAATCGTAGATGCTTTTACCGATACGCTCTTTGGAGGAAACCCTGCAGGCGTGGTGCTCCTGCCTGAAGGTGCAGACTTTCCTTCAGATGAGATCTGCGTCAGAACCGCTGCCGAGCTGCGTTATTCAGAAACAGCCTTCATCAGAGTCATGGGCGAGAACGAATTCCAGATCCGCTATTTCACACCGGCTGCAGAAGTGGATCTCTGCGGACATGCCACCATCGGTTCCTTTTGCGCGCTGATGCATCTGGGCATGATCAGCCGGGACTGCACCTGCATCAACCATACTCTGGCGGGGGACCTGTCCATCAACGTCAGAGACGGTTTTGTCATGATGGATATGGCTGCTCCGGAAGAGATCTCTGTCATGTCAGACAGAGCAGCTGTCGAGGAACTTTATGCAGTCATGGGCGCATCAGAATATCTGAAAGATGTGAAACTGCTCCCGAGACTGATTTCCACCGGACTCCCTGACATCATGATGCCGCTGCCGGATCAGGCCGCGCTCAATGCCATGGAACCTGATATGAAAGCCCTTTCCGACCTGTCGGCCCGTTACAAGGTCACCGGTGTTCACGCCTTTACTCTGGACGCGGAGGACGGCGTGACGGCTCATGCCAGAAACTTTGCACCTCTCTACGACATTGACGAAGAAGCCGCAACGGGCACTTCCAACGGTGCTCTGACCTATTATTTCCATCTCAACGATATCATCGGGCCGAAGGATTCCTGCCGGATCATCCAGGGCGAAAAGATGAACCGCCCGTCGGTGATTCTGACAGAAATCGATGCCGAAGATGGTCAGTGCAGTATCCGCGTCGGCGGCAGCGCTGTAATACTCGCAGAAGGCGAGATCCATATCTGATTTTCGTCCATATGACGGGATCATATTAATACCAGATCAACTGAAAAGGACTGAAATCCAGACGGCAGCTTCCCGGATTACAGTCCTTTTTCCTTTTCCATTGACTTTCCCAGAGTAAAATGGTACAATGTTGTGAATATAATGATGCACGATGTATGATGTCTCGTGTTTCATTGTATGGTCCTTTGTGCAGGCTCTGTGACGGGAGCAGCCGGTGATGACCCCGGCCCTATGCACAGAAAATGGAATCAGAGATTACCAAGGGCTGAGATTTGCGGGGGATAGACAAATACAAAGCCTGAAAGGAAAAGAAGAAATGGAAAGCAAACGTGGATTCACCTCCCGTATCGGTTTCATCATGAGTATGGCCGCATTCTGTATCGGAATCGGAAATCTCTGGAAATTCCCTTATGTTGTAGGCAACAACGGCGGCGGAGCCTTCCTGATCGTTTATCTGATCATGGTCGTGCTTCTGGGAATTCCAGCCTTCCTCATTGAGGTAACCCTGGGAAGAAGCGCACAGCTGGCTCCTATTGCCGGCATGTGCAGACTGGAAGAAAAGAAAAGTACGCCGTGGAGTCTGATCGGCTGGTTCGGCGCATTCGCAATTTTTGTAATCGACAGCTTCGCTATCATGATCGTAGGCGGCTGGGGCGGCGGCTACATTGTCAAGGTCTTCAGCGGCTCCATGCAGGGTATGAACGCCGATGAGATCGCCGGCGTATTCGGCGAATTTGCCGGAAGCGGCGCATGTATGGCATACAGCATCATCGCAGCGGTTCTCCTGTGGCTCTGCCTCAACTCCGGAGTCAAGAAAGGTGTGGAAAAGGTATGTTCCATACTTCTTCCGACTCTGCTCGTAATCATGATCTGCCTGGCCGTTTACGCCAACACACTGCCTGGTGCAAGCAAAGGTCTGCTGTGGTATATCACACCTGATTTCTCCAAAATCGATTTCAGCGTCATCTCCGCAGCTGCAACCCAGGTATTCTTCTCCATCGGTGTCGGCATGTGCTGCGCATTCGTATACGGAAGCTACCTGTCGAAGGATACAAATCTTGTAAAAACCCTGTCTCTGACTGCCATTCTGGACACCTTCGTCGCAGTGCTGGCAGGCCTGCTCATCGTTCCGGCTCTGTTCTCCTACGGTATCGAGCCGACTGCAGGTCCGTCTCTGATCTTCATCACGCTGCCGCATCTGTTCAACGAGATGGGATCATTCGGCAACATCTTCGGCGGACTGTTCATGATCTGCGTATACTTTGCCGGATTCACCTCCATTCTGGGCGGATCCGAATCTCTGGTCGCAAATCTGGGCGATAAGATGGGTATGTCAAGAAAGAAAGCCAGCACCATCATCGTCATCGCGGAATTTCTGTTCTCCCTGGTCTTCACCATGTCCTTCGGAGACGGTCCGGTTGCACAGTTCAAGGCGCTGGGTCTGGGATTCTTCGACTTCATGGACTTCCTGGCAGAAGGTCTGGGACTGACCATCGGTGCGATTCTTATGCTGGCGTACATCATCTTCCGCTGGGGCTTCAAAAAGTTCCAGGAAGAGGCCAACGTGGGAGCATCCGGTGCATTCCGCATCCACAACTGGATGAAACCTTACTTCTATATCGTTCTTCCGATCATTCTGCTCATCGCAAGCTACTGCATCATCAGAATGTACATCTGACCGGTCCGAACGCACTGCAAACTGCAAAAGCTGCCCGGCGGCAGACGCGGATATTTCCCGTCTGCTGCTGCAGGCAGCTTTTTTATCTCTATTTTACCGTCACCTTGCATCTGGCGATCAGCAGGTTTCCGGTTTTCGCCGTGATGGTCACGGTTCCCTTCTTCTTTGCAGTCACCTTTCCGGTGGAGGACACCGAGGCAATGCTCTTACTGGAAGAGGTCCAGGTCACCGTTCTCCCGTAGGTTCCGCTCTTTGACAGCACAGCACGCAGACGGAAGGTCTTTCCTCTGGTCAGAGTCTTCTTTGTATAGTTCAGGCTGATACTCTTCACCGCGTCTGCCGTGCACGTAACCTTGACAACGCGCTCATTGCCCGAAGGGTCCACCGCATAGACCGTGTAGGTCCCGGGCACACCCATCAGTCTGCTCGCCGTGCTTTCCTCGTTGAGATTCACGTCATATCCGCCGCCGTCCCGGAAATAGGCCTTGCCGTGACTGCCCCGGGCATACTTGACATAAGGTTCATCACCGCTGTCGTCAGAAGCGCGGATCGTCAGCCTCTCCTTATATGTTCCCTCTGCCTTCGCCACAGTGGTCTCGATGACAGGAGGAGTCACATCGGGCGCAAAGGCCTCCTGGGTACGCGCTGTCAGCGGCCTGTATGCGTTGAGATACCGTCCGCCGGCCACTTTGCTGCTGAGTCCGGAAGAAACAGAAGCGTTCTCCAGAATCAGACTGCGGATCTGCCGCGCTGAAATTCCTTCGTAATAGGAATGGAGCAGTGCAGCCACGCCGGTCACAAAAGGGGTCGCCATGGATGTTCCGGACATCTCTTTATATCTGTTTCCCGATACGGTACTGTAGATGGACGTTCCCGGCGCAGCGATATCCACAGCGCTGCGGCTGTAATTGGAAGTTCCGTGAAGAGTTCCGTCCCGGTTCATATTGCCCACGCAGATGACGTTGTTCAGCGGATAGCTTCCGGGATAGATCGGCTTTGAATCCAGATTCTTCCCGTCGTTGCCTGCGGCACAGACAAAGAGCATCTTCGAGGATGCGATGGTGCTGTACAGAATACTGTCGTCCTGGTAGGTTCCCATGCTCAGATTGCATATGTCCGCTCCGTTCTGCTCGGCATATCTGATCGCCTGTATCACTGCGAAGGTACTTCCTTCACCAAGCGTTCCGCTGAGGACCTTCAGACTCATCATCGACACCTTTCCTGAAGCGGAGCCGATACCGGCTATGCCTTTGCCGTTTCCGCAGACCGCACCGATAATTCCGGCGCAGTGGGTGCCGTGGTCGTAGGCCGTACCGGAATAGGGAGGTTCCGCCTGGGCTTTCTTTGTCACAAAGTTGAAGCCGTGGACATCGTCCACATAGCCGTTTCCGTCGTCATCTTTCCTGTTTCCGGGAATTTCTCCCTCGTTGGTCCAGGTGACCTCAGCCAGATCTTCGTGGCTGTAGTCAAAGCCGGTGTCGATGACAGCCACAACGGTTTCCTGCATTTCATCTCTGTGCTGCTGCACAAAGGCGTAGGCTCTTTCAAAGTCTATATCTTTTCCCAGACTGCTGGAAAGGCCCCACTGGGCGCTGTATCCCGGATCGCTGACCGAAGCGGACCGGTAGATATAGTTGGGCTGCACCTGAATATCCCCGTACTGTCTGCAGAGATCGTCTGCCACGGTTTCTATATCCGCTCCGTCTGACAGTTCCAGAAGAGCTGTATGGCTGTCCGCAAAGGTTACAGCTTCCACACCGCCGGGGATTCTCATCTGCTGCAGATCTCCCTCGGAAGCGATGATATACTCCCGGCTGACGGCCTGACCCGCTTCCGCTGCCGGAATCTCCAGGCTGCTGCAGGTCCCCGCAGACGGCTCCTCTCCGCTGGCGGACATGCCGAATACTGCCGCAGGAAAGGCTGCAGCCAGAAGTGCAGTTATAAGCATCAGTGTCAGAATTCTGTTTCTCATGGCTGTTTTCTTTGTTTTCATTCTCTTTACAACCCCGATATCACGTTATTTATCCATTTTTTTGACCTGAAACGCCAGGTCAGAATAAAACTCTTTACCAGATCCTCTACCCTTACCAGCAGAACGGCCAGATAGATCGGCAGTTCCAGCACCTGGGCTCCCAGAAACGCCAGAGGAACAGCGACCAGCCAGACACAGCTGCATTCGGCGATCATGGCAAAGCGGGTGTCGCCGCCGCCCCGCAGAGTCCCTGTGATCTGGATCCCGTTGTACACACTGAGGGCCAGACAGAAGCCGTAGACCGTCAGGATTCTGACCGCAAAGAATTTTCCCTGGGCTGACAGGCTGAAAAGCCCGACCAGCGGCTTTGCCGTCAGAATCAGGATCAGACCGATGACAATTCCAAGGGCCACACCTATCTTCAGAAGCTTCCTGCCAAGGACATAGGTCTCCTCCGGTTTTCCCTCGCCCAGTTTTTCTCCGATCAGAATCAGCGCAGCATCCCCGATGCTGAAGGCTGTAAAGGTGAACAGGCTGTTGATGGATGCCGACGCCTGATAGGCCGCATAAGCCGTGGTTCCGATGCGGGAAAAGGCCGCCACATACATGGTCTGGCCGATACTCCACAGGAGCTCGTTGACCGTGGTAGGGGCCGCATTGCGCATGACGCGCAGAATCATCTCTCTGTTCCATCCGAAGAACTCCCTAAGCGGGCCGTGGAAACAGTTGCTCCTGCGAACCGCGAAGAAGATCATGATGAACACTTCGAAAAACCTGGCGATGGTGGTAGCCAGGGACGCGCCTGCAACCCCCAGAGCCGGTGCGCCGAATTTTCCGAAAATAAGTATATAGTTCAGCGACACATTTGTCACGAAGACAACGGCGCTGACCAGCATGGGAACTCTGGTCTGCTGCGTCGCCTTGAAAGCCATCTCCAGCGGCACAGAAAATGCCATGAAGAAAAAGGTCACCGAACCGATTTTCACGTATGACTGCGCCAGGGCGATCAGCTGCGGATCGCTGGCGTATATGTGCAGAATCTGCTCTGTAAAGAAAAAAGCGCCGGCGAAAAAAAGGCTGCCCGCAAAAAGGGCAACCACGATGGAGAAGCCGACGACCTTCCTGATATTCCTGTAGTCGCCTGCACCGAAAAACTGGGCCGCAAATGTCGCCGTCCCGCTGGTGAAGCCGAACATCAGCAGATAGAATATATAGAAGATCTGCGTGGCGATGCCCACTGCCGCCAGCTCCGCCTCGCCCAGGAAACCGACCATCAGATTATCTACCAGTCCCAGGGTGGCAGACACAACGCCCTGAACCGCGATGGGCACCGCGATTCCGGCCAGCTTTCTGTACAGGCGCCTGTCCTCAGAAGTAATTCTCTCTGTCGCTATGCTCACGGTCTCTTCTCCTCCGGGTCCGCAGGCTGATCTCCTGCACTGTTCTTCGCAGCGATACGTTCTGCTTCCCGTTCTTCTTTTTTCTCTTCTTTTGCTATGTTGACCGCCTTGATGTGAGGCATCTTGTGATTCGGGTCAGTCAGGAACACATACAGATATATCGCTGCGATTCCTACCAGAACCAGAGCATCCTTGTAGAGCTCCCTGCTGATGAGAACTGCAGCCATTCCCATGATGGCGCTGATGCCGTAGAGCATCAGCACAGCCCTCCTCTGACCGTAGCCGAGAGCCATGAGACGATGATGGAGGTGCCCTTTGTCCGCCTCCATGATAGGCCGGTGATTTACAAGCCGGCGGAAAATCGCAAAGAAGGTGTCAAAGATCGGAATGCCCAGCACGATGACCGGCACCACCACAGCGATGACAGTGGACCTTTTCAGCGGGCCGACCACCGACAGCGCGGCAATCATAAACCCGAGGAAGAGCGACCCGCCGTCCCCCATGAAAGTCTTTGCCGGATAAAAGTTAAACGGCAGAAATCCGATGCAGCTTCCTGCGACGGCCAGCATGGCCAGACAGACCACCATCATGCCGTATTCATCGCCGTGGATATACGCCACATAGGCGATGCACAGAGATGAAATGGCCGCGGTGCCTGCGGCAAGCCCGTCCAGGCCGTCGATCAGGTTGATGGTATTGGTGATTCCCACGATCCACAGGACCGTGACGATAAAGCACATGGCTGTGCCGAAGTGCAGTATCCCGTCTCCGAAGTAATTGGTGATCAGTCTGATGCGCAGTCCCATGGCATACATGAGAACCGCAACCAGAATCTGCGCACTGAATTTAAACTTTGCCGACAGATTTTTCAGATCATCTGCGATGCCGAGCAGATAGATCAGCGTGCCGCCGATAATCACCGGCAGTATTTTCTCGTTGTTTCCCGCAAAGATAATCAGGGATACCGTCGTTCCGATGAAGATTGCCATACCGCCGAACCGCGGCATTGCCTTAGTATGCATCCTCCTGGTATCCTTCGGAATGTCCAGGGCCCCGATTTTATGCGCCACCCTGATGGACACCGGCGAAAACGCCAGAGCCAGCAGCAGGGATACTGCGAAAGCCGCAAACAGTGTAAGTCTCGTAATTTCCATATTGCTCCTTTAGTTATCTGGTCTGATTCGTTTCTAAAAATCCTGCCTATCCAGTCTGACGACCTTCAGGCCCGCCTCATCGAGAATCTCCACAGCCAGTTCATCGGGATAACCTTCCCTGACCACGATCCTCTTCAGTCCGGCATTTATGATCATCTTGGCGCAGACGACGCATGGCTGATGGGTGACATAGATGGTCCCCTCCTCTATGCTCTGGCCGAGAGTCGCAGCCTGAATGATGGCGTTCTGCTCCGCATGGAGAGCACGGCACAGTTCCTGACGCTGACCGGATGGAATATTCATCTTCTCTCTCAGGCATCCGCCGCATTCATCGCAGTGGCGCAGACCCCGGGGAGCCCCGTTGTATCCCGTTGCAATGATGTGTCTGTCTTTGACGATGACAGCGCCTACATGTCTGCGCAGGCATGTGGATCGTCTGGCCGTCAGCTCCGCCATTTCCATAAAATATTCATCCCAGCTGATTCTGTTATCCTTTATCTGCGTCATATGCTGCCTCTCTTTCGTTCAGATGATCGTAGTAAACCTCTGCCAGATACAGCCCCTGAGGCGGTGCCGTATGTCCCGCCTTCTGCCGGTCTCCGCTTTCGATGATCCGGGGGATCTCGTCCGGATCCCGCTTTCCGAGGCCTGCCTCTGCCAGGGTTCCCGTAATAATTCTAACCATATTATATAGAAAACCGTCGCCGGCGATTTCTATCCAGATGTCCCCATTCCCCTTTTCCAGAATGTCCAGACTGTATACCGTCCGCACCGTGGTCTCCCGGGGCGTTCCTCCTGCCGCCTGAAAGCAGGCGAAGTCATGGCGTCCTCTGATATGCTCCGCAGCGCGCCTCATGGCCTGAATGTCCAGGGGACGGCTGATGTGGTAGCAGTAGTTCCGGCGGAAGATGTCGGTTTCCGGCACATTGCTGATGATGTAGCGGTATTTCTTGCCCTTCGAATCAAAGCGGGCATGAAACTCCATATCCATCTCACGGGCCTCCAGAATCTTCACATCGCCGCATCTGCCCCAGGCGTTCTGCCCGCCGGAAAGCAGATTGTTGACCGCCAGCGGTATTCTTTCCACCGGGATGCCGAAATCGGCCTTAAACGATGCTCTCTGCCCCAGGGCATGGACTCCGGCGTCTGTGCGGCTTGTCCCGTTCAATGTCACGGGACAGGCGCAGACCTTCGACAGGACACGCTCCAGTTCTCCCTGGACAGTCCGTACAGAAGGCTGCCTCTGCCACCCGGAAAAACCGGTTCCGTCATATTCCACTGTCAGAAGAACGTTCCTCTCCATAGGCTATTTTCTCGGCAGCTCGATCTGCCTGCTGTCTTCCGATTCTCTGTAAAGGACGAATTTGCGGCCGATTGCCTGCACAAATTCCGCTCCCAGCCTGTCCGCCATCTCGTTGGCAGTCTCTTTCGGGTCCAGTTCGCAGCCCTCCTGAATCTTGACCTTCACCAGTTCTCTGCATCTGAGCCCCGTCTCGATTTCTCTGACGATATTGTCCGTCAGTCCCTGTTTTCCGATATATACTGTAGCGTCGGTCTGCTGCGCCAGACCGCGCAGATAGCTTCTCTGTCTGCTTGTAATCATGCTTTGTCCTTTCTATAGTTATACTCCATTATAGTATATCACAAAAGGCTGCGGAATACAAAACCAAAAAAGAGCCGTGCGCCAGACAGCCGAAGCCGCTGGCGCAGAGCCCTAAAAATAATTATTGAGTTGTCCGGCCGAAACCTTCTGTCTTCGACAGCCGGTTCCGGTCAGAAAGGTGGATTGCTATTTGTCTTCTTTCATCTTCAGAATATAGAAACCGTCGTCCAGAGCGTCTATGATGATATTGCCTCTGTCGTCCACAACACAGTCCTCCGTGGTGGCGTTGCGCGGTCCCGGGAATCCCGGGAAGAAGGATTCCTCCGGTTTCTTTGCCGGATTCGGCGGGATGAAGTATGCGATTTCCCTGATATAATAAGGATCGCTGACATCGTATACCCTCAGTCCGGCATGGAAGTAGCAGCAGTAGACTCTGTCCCCGCGCTGCTCCAGCCATGGTTTTCCGTCCATAGGCTCATGAAGGTTATGCGGCCCGAACGGTCCTGCATTGACCCTCTGCATCACATTGAAGTTCTGATACGGGAATCCTTCCGGAACCTCCGGATAAGGGAACTCGCCGATCAGGGTCGGACGGGTCGGATCACTGACATCCACCATGTGGATATTGTTCATGGCCTGAGGGGCCAGCACCTTGTCGCCCGGGAAGAACTGGAACCGTTCTCCCTCGTTGGTGACGACCACCAGATCTCTGCCCGGAAGAGGCAGTGCAGTATGGGTCCTCGCACCGGCAAGCTCGCTGCTGAAAGCCGGCATAAACCGCAGATTTCCCAGGCATTTAGGCCGTGTCACATCCTCCACATCCAGGACGTAGAGTCCGTCTCCGCAGTAGCCCAGATAGGCTTTGCCGTCCCTGACAAACGGAGGTCCGTGCATCCAGCCTTTGTCCATGAAAGCAGGAACGTGAGGCGCGGTGTGATCCACGGTTCTTCCAGGATATCCGTCCACGAACTGTTCCGGTGACCACCAGTTTCCGACTTCCACCGGATTCTTCGGGTCTTCTATATCTATAATTCTGTAGATCATGCCTTCGAATCTGTCGGATTCGCAGGACAGATGTACGTATCTTCCGCCGTTATACATGAATCTGTGCACACCGATGGAGTGAGGAACGCCGCAGTCCCAGTATCCCAGGAATTCCGGATTAAGCGGATCCTTCTTCAGGCTGTAGATGCGGATGCCCACTTCACACTTCATGTTTTTCAGCTCGTCCTGATCCACCAGGGCGGACGGGCCGGAGCCTGCGCTCATGGCACAGATCATCAGATCGTCTGCAATCTGCAGTTTCGGTGTTGTGGTCGTCGGATATTCCACCGGATCGACCAGCGGGAAATGCTTTATGAATTTCGGATTTTTCGGATCAGTCACATCGCTGATCATGACACCGTTTTTGGTGCCGCCGAAGCAGGCGCCGTACAGATAGTACCTGCCTTCTCCGGTCTTGTAAAGCTGCATCTGGAACATGCCGCATTCGCCGTCCAGACTGCAGAAGGACTGGACTTCCAGGTTCTTGATGTAGCCTTCGTTTCCAGGTCCCTTGGCATAAAATGCTTCTGCCATCGTTCTCTGTCTCCTTTCACCTATACCGGTTTCCCGGCGAAAGGCGGACGGACCCGCGGGGCTTTGCCGGCCCCGCGCAGAACGCCGCTCTTTGCCGGAGATGTTTTTTATCTCATCGTGATATACCCGTTGTACTGGGTCATGTTGTCGGATCTTGCGATATCTGACAGGAAGACACTGGAGATTCCGTAAGACTTGGTCAGATAAGGGAAATCCTCAGTCTCTGCCCAGGCAGGTTTCGCTGTGCTGCCGGCAGCCTTCTTCACCGCCTTTTTCCATGCGGTCGGTCCTTCGAACCACATTTCCACAACACGGTCGAATTCACAGCCGTTGGCTTCTTTAATGACTTTGCTGGAAAGGATCCTGGTGGTCTCCTCGCAGGCTGCAAAGGCAGGAATGAACTCTTCTGTGAGCCATCTGTCCCCTTCTTCCTTTGCATCATCCGGGAACCTGATCACCATCTGCCATCTGTAGTTAGGTCCGTCTTCAATGGTTCTTCCTGCACCCTTGTAATCTTCTTCCCACCATACAGGTACGAAAGCGAAGATAAACGGCACGGTTCCCTTTGATGCATCGCCTTTTACCGATCTTGCATCGTCACCTTCCATGTTCTCACACTCAAAGTCCTCGTCAGGAAGATTTCCCTGCCATTTCAGAACGTCAGGCGGGAAGTATTCCGTCAGCGCCTTGTGGTGATCAAAAGCGGCGACGTTGTTCGGATTTGCCAGCCAGTAGTGCTCGGTCAGCTGCATTCTGATCGCACCGAAGCGGTCTCCGCCTTCCGGTACAGGCAGCGCACTGTAGAAGGCATATTTGCTGACATACGGCCCGAACTGTGAAATGCTGTCCGGAATATGATATTTATACAGCCAGTTTTCCAGCTTGATTCTGTAATCTTCTTTGGCACAGTCCACATAAATCAGACTTCTCATAGGCTCAAAGCCCAGCATGTTCTTTGTCATAATCTCATCTCCTGTTTTTTATTTTTCCGGTTTGCTGGATGCGATGAAGTCGATGTACTTCTGCTTCTTCTGCTTGAACTCATCGGTCTTCTTCCATTCCATCAGCTTGCCTTCGTTTTCTTTGATGTCGTCGACATGGATGAACTTGCCGGACAGAGTGTCGTGCGCGTGATGTTCTGTTTCAGGATCAAAGTGGAAGGAAACCTTGCCGTCTGTAACCTTTATTTCGCCTTCCAGACCGCATGCGCAGCAGACAGCCTTTGTGGCATCGTCGCTGAGATAGAAGTTTCTGCAGTGGCAGTGCGGGCAGATTCCCGGATCGCCGATCCATCCGGCGTTTTCGATGTCCTTTGCCGCATTGGCAAGATCGACACCGATCTGATGGCTTCTCTTTACCTTTTCCTCTTCCATTACGATGCATTTGGACCAGGAGAACACTTCTGTATCCACGACGGTCCATGCAGGTGTCAGCGCCTGATTGAAGAAGTCGCACTGGATTCTTGTGGACCAGTCAGAGCCGCCGACTCCGATGTAGGATACGACCTTCTCCTTCAGCATTCTCTGGTCAGGCAGTGTGCCGCCTGTCTCTTCTGCGATCTTGCTTCCCACGATGATCATGGCCTTGTCGTTTCTCGGACCCATTCTGTCGGTGATGGTTCTGAACAGGCCGGATGCACCTTTCTCGAAGATAGGAATGGACCATACGATGCCGTCTGCATCCATCATCTTGTCTCTGAGCCACTCAAAGTCATCTTTGATCGGGCACAGTCCGCCTTTTCCGCTCATCAGGCTCATAACGCAGGCTGTACAGCCTGTGCAGTGCTCGATATGCAGCTCATTCAGATTGATAAATTCAACTTCTGCACCGGCTTCTTTTGCGCCCATCAGTGCTTCTTTGCACATGGCGTCATTGTTGCCGTTTTTGCTTCCGCCGGATATTCCCAGTATTTTCATTGTGTTTGCCTCCTGTAATTTTTCTTATATTATATCACTTTTCCACAAATTGCGTTGCGCGAAGTTTCCGTCTTATTCGGTCTCTTCTTCACTTCTTCCCAGGTAGGAATCAGAAGTGGTCATCATGACGATCAGAGCCAGTGCAGCCAGCACACCCAGAACCGCATAAGCGATCACATAGGTGAAAGAGTTGCCGATGATGCCTGTAATGGCAACGCCCAGCGCGCCGACAGCTGCAACCATAGGTTTCAGCACTTTATATGCCATAGGGAAGTCATAACGGCCCCAGATGGTATTGGTCAGGGAAACCAGATAGTTGGATGCTCCGCCCAGCATCATTGCCAGGAACGGCAGAGACAGATACTGTGTCGGTCTTGTCGGGATGATGTTCAGGACGATTGCCGCAATTGCAATGATCTGTGTGATGACGATGGCCTTCTTTGAGCCGAAGTGAGCATCCAGAAGTCCGCAGGCATAGCTGCCGAAGCATGCCAGGATACCGGCGATTGCAAGCATTCTCAGGATTTCAGGCATCTGATATCCGACCTGCATGAATCTAGGAACAAAGTTTGTCATGATGCCCAGGGAAAGCAGTTCCAGAACACCCAGGGAGAATGCCATCTTCCATACGCGTCCTGTCTTCAGAAGCTTTGCAGGTTTCCATACGGAAGTCTTCATGTATTCCAGACCTTTTGCCAGTTCTCTGTCAGCCTCTTCTCTGGAGAAGGACTTGTCGTTGTCAGGATATGCACCGGCCTGTTCCGGATAGTCTCTTACAAAGATGAATGCGATCACTGCAAATACTGCGCAGATGATGCCGTATACGGTATAGACCCTTTCCAGTCCGCCGGATGCCAGCAGGCCTGATACCACCGGTGTTGTCACTGTCGCAGAAAGCGGGAAACCGATGGTGACCCAGCCCATGGCGATACCTTTTTTCTTAGGAAACCAGTTGGAGATCACGTTCATGTTGGCGATGTAGCAGAAAGCCATACCGCAGACTGTGGAGACAGCCAGGCAGATGAAGTACAGTGTGCTGCTCTGTGCACCTCCCCAGAAGAAACATGCCGCTGCAGTGATGGCGAGGGAGATTCCCCATGCGAATCTGATATTTGTCTTGTTGGAGATATATCCCCAGAGAGCCGCTCCGAATACGGAAATGGCAGAACAGATGGAGGAGAACGCATACAGTGTGTTGACGTTCCAGCCTCTTGTCTCGGCAAAGACGCTGATGACCACATTCAGTGAGTCATTGATCAGTGAGCTCTGCAGCATAATGCAGAGAAATGAAAAGATGATGACGAACCAGCCTTTTGCGCCGAAATTGCTTTTGCTGGCTTTTACGGTTGGGTTACTCATAATATAATTCCTCCTAAAAAGATTGATAAGATATATATGGCGTCTTGAACCCGTTCATCGAGTCCGTTAAAAATCTGTCAACTATAATTTAGCAGACTTTCTCCCTGCCGTAAAATTCAAAAAACTCATAAGCCCATAACCTGAGGTTATGGGCTACTTTCTATTCTCTGACTATTCAAATTACGTCTTGCGCCGCTATACTCCCGCTGCAGCACCAGGCACGCTTTCTTCGTCCCGTTTTCCCGCTCTGGATGCTTTTACCTGATGGTAGATGTCCTCGTACATACGGTGATAAAAAGTTATGATGGGATTGAGATTGTCCCTTCTCCATGCAGCCACCAGCTTCACCGTACCCAGCTCGCTGCTTCTGAAAAACTTCAGATTAGGGCTCCGGGTCTCGATGGAATCCTCTCTGGTGATGATGATTCCCTTGCCCATCTCTGCCATCATATTGATATGACCCAGATCCGGCGCTGTGATCTCCCGGGGTATGAATCCTTCTCCTCGGCATCTGGCCCGGAAAAGTTCCGGAATGCAGTATGTCTCCCGTTCGTCAGGCAGGATAATCGTCTCCTTTTCCAGATCTCTGATCTTCAGATTGCGCTTTCGGGCCAGACGATGATGGGCCGGCACCGCAATCCCCAGCTGCACCTCTTCCACCTCTTCGTAGAGAACGTCCTTGACGAGGACCGCTTCCGCCTCAAAAGTCACCGCCATATCCACGGTTCCGTCCTCCAGCCAGTTCCTCAGCTCCCGGAAACCGCCCTGAATCTTGTCTATCTGGATCTTGGGATATTCGGAATCTATCCTGCAGATCACTTCCGTAGTAATGTCGTTAATGATCTGTCCTGACAGCAGACCGATGGTCAGGTGACCTTCCTGGCCTGATTCCGCCAGTCTGGCTTTTTCCACCACGCCTTCCAGGATATGCTCCATCTTCTGGAATTCGCAGAGCATGACCGCTCCCGCAGGAGTCAGCTTCACCTTGCTGTGCCGGGTATCCCTGTAAAACAGCTTCATGCCGCACTCTTCCTCCAGTGCGGCGATATTTTTGGACAGCGCCGGCTGAGAAATGTACAGTTTTTCTGCCGCCCTTGTAAAATTCAGGCATTTGGCCGCTTCCATGAAACAGCGGGCTTTCATATCGATAAACATAGAATGACCTTTCTCTCATAACTTCAGATTATGGGTCTGACAGATGACCTTTCCGGCTTACAGATTCAGCTGCAGGCCACTTCCCCACAGAAAAATCAGATAGACTGCAGCCGCAACGGCGATGTACGGGACCATGGGCACCGTATCATGTCTTCTGATTTTTTTCCTTGCGAGAAGCCAGATGAGATGGCCTGCACTGAGCAGCGTGGTCATGACGAAGATTTCGAGGATCCCCGCCAGTCCGGCTGTAAGCCCCAGACTTGCAAAGAGCTTGATATCCCCGCCTCCCAGCGTATCCCTCCGGTAAGCCAGCTTTCCGAGAAGTGCAGTAAACCCCATGATTCCGAACCCTGCCAGCGCACCGAAAAGGCAGTCCATCCAGCTCCCGTGGAATGATATAAAACCCAGGGATGTGACTGCCAGCAGGATGACCAGCTGATCGGGCACGATCCTGTATTTCACATCTGCAATGGCCATCTCCAGGAGCAGCCACAGACTGCAGAGGGCGGCGGCAGCGAACTGCCAGTCATCCATCACCAGTCTGATGCCTATGACGATAAACAGCATGGTGAAGATATATTTCCACGGATAGCTCTTCACTCTCTGAGTGTACGGATCCAGCAGCTCTTCGGAAGGCTTTTCGCCGTAGTCGCAGAGCCAGCCGGCCGGCATTCTGTTGAAAAAGTATACTGCGCCGCTGCCGGCCAGAATGCCGGCCAGGATCGCTGCAAGACATTTGACCGCGACGATAATCGCTTCTGCTGTCACAGAGCCTGCCCCCTTTCTTTTCTTACATTGTATCATGGACGGGAGAGTGCCGCCACAGATTTCGAAGCTGCCGCGTATATTTTTCCCTCCATCTGCCACAATATTTCATATCTGAATACAAGTGACTGCATTCATCTGCAAATAACTATAAGTGAGGATAAGACTATGAACGAAAATCAAGGCCTCGGCCTTTTTAAACTCACCTGCTTTGCCATCGGCACCACGTTGGCCAGCGGAGTCTTCAGCATGTTCAGCGATATGGCAAGAAACGGCGCCGGAACCCTGGCTGTCCTTATCGGCTGGGCCATCGCCGGAATCGGCATGTACGCACTGGCCATGTGTTTCAACCGTCTGAGCATCGTCCGGCCTCAGCTGAAAAGCGGCATTTTCGCCTATGCCCGCGAAGGCTTCGGAGAGTATACCGGTTTCAACTCCGCCTGGGGCTACTGGATCAGCGCGATCCTGTCCCAGGTTTCTTTCGCCACCCTGCTCTTCTCGGCTCTGGGCCAGTTCTTCCCCCTGTTCGGAGACGGAAACAATCTCGCCTCTGTCATCGGCGCTTCTGTACTGATCTGGATCTTTACTCTGATGATTATGGGCGGCGTCCAGGAGGCGGTTACAATCAATACGGTCATCGTCATTGCAAAGATCGTTCCCATTATCGCATTCATTGTCTTTGCAATTTTTCTGGGCGCTTTTGACCTGGATATTTTTCTGGACAATTTTCTCGGTGAGGATACAGGTCTTTCCCTGGGCAGACAGATCCTGGAGACCACATACACCACTGTCTGGATCTTTACCGGCATCGAAGGCGCCGTGGTCATATCCGGCCGGGCGAAAAGCACTGCTGCTGCAGGCAAGGCCACGGAACTTTCCTTTCTTGCTCTGCTCATTCTCTATGTGCTGATTTCTGTACTCAGTATGGGCATCATGCCCCGTGACCGGCTTGCCGCTCTCGGCAATCCTGCCATGGCGGAACTGCTGGCCCATATCGTAGGCCCATGGGGTGCAACCCTGATCAATATCGGCGTTATCATTTCCATTGCCGGCGCCATGTTCTCCTATACCATTGTCACAGCAGACAGCGCCTATGCCCCTGCTCTGCACAGCTGCTTCCCGCGGTTTCTTGCAAAAGAGAACAGCCGCCACGCGCCTTCCGGCGCCCTGCTGGTCACTGCCGCTGTCATACAGGTGCTGCTGATCATTGTCTATTTCCAGTCTTCCACCTATCAGGCTCTGTATACACTGGCCACCAGCGCAATCATGATTCCGTTCGTCCTTTCGGCGCTCTACTGTCTGAAGACAACCATGGAAGACGCCCGCCTCGGCCGCAACAGTGTGGATCTGAAAACCTGGCTCATATCCGTCATCGGCACCATCTACGGTTTCTGGATGTTATATGCAACCGGCATCTCCAACATCATCATTTCCGCACTCATGTTTGCTCCCGGTTTCCTGTTCTATGCATGGAGCCGGATCCAGAACCACCGCAAGATTCTGGAATCTTCCGCAGATATCGCTGCCCTGCTGATCATCGCCGCCGCACTGATCGGAGCCATGGTCTTTCTGTAGAGATATTCGGTCTGCGGTTCGTATTTCCACCCCGGTTTGCACGCAAATCGGGTTTTTTTATTATTTACGTTTACCGGATTTCCCATTTGCCTGCTGTTTTCCGGGTATCAGTCAACGCCGATTCCATTTTTCTGTATTTCGCGTTATCTTTTCCGTTCGAACAGGCATTCATAGTCGCTATATCCGGCTTTAAAAGCAACGTGTTTTTTCTAAAAGCCGTATTTTGTTTATTTCTTTCCAGTTTCCAGCTCCAGCTTTCCAGCCGGCCTCCCGTTTCGCCCTTTTTTCTACCGAAAGCACGGCAGGAGGAACCCTCTTACAATACGTTCTACTGCTTCTATGTCGAACTCTCCGGCCGGGCCGTCCATTGTCACAATCAGATTAGACGGCATCACGATTCCATTAAAAAAATAATCATTCAGCTTCTCAATGCTTTTTTCCCTGTAGTCTTTTCTGCTGAACAGACCGAAATGCTCCCAGTAAAGCTTTCCCCAGGGCAGATAAATTGTAAAATCAGGCAGATAGGTCTTCATACTTCCGTCTCTGCTTCTGACCGTCAGTTTTTCCTCATAGCGGAATGGAATCCCGTAGCTGTGCAGAATTTCAGCAATCATCACTTCCGATTTAGAACGGACCATAAGCCCAAAGGAAGTTTTCTGATTCCGTCCCTCAGACAGATAATCGTTCTGTCCGCAGTCCCTGTCCCGGGCATCAGTGATGAACTGTTTCTCATACTGCCTGAACCGGTCATCACTGTAGGATGCCGGAAGCTGCTTTTCCACGGATGCGCTGTCATAAGCTCTGTAATGATCCAGAATCTTCTGCTGATATTTCAGATTTGTTTCCATGTTTTCTATGGCTTTTTCCAGGCTGCGCCGGAGTTTCAGCTTCTCAATGAGATCCTGCTCGGATTTTCTAAGATATATTTCTTTCCCGGTATTCTCATCTTTCCTGTAATATCTGTATGCTCCCCTTACATTTCTGCAAAGCAGCCTTCCCTTCGGCAGTTTTCGGGCAGCGCTCCGGTAACTCTGCAGGAGATGTTTCTGCAGTTCTACATCCCGTTCCGTCATTTTCAGATAGCTCAAAATCCTGCTCCTTTTCTCCAATGCTATAATTCCTGCGTCTATGCTTTATATTAACTTAAATGTAATAAAATGTCAACACTATTCCGCTAAAAAAGGGCCGCCCCATGGGGGACAGCCCTAAAAGCTGCTATTTGTTCGGTTTCCAGGAACTCTTCAGATCCACGATCCGGTTGAAGACTTTCTCCGTATCTGTGGTCAGCTTGCTGTCGGCAATATAGTAGCCGTGTCTGAAGAACTGGAATCTTTCTCCCGGTTTTGCCTCTGCAAGAGACGGTTCTGCATAGCCCCATGTCTCCTCTACAGAATCCGGATTCAGAACATTTTCGCCGTTCTCATCCGGCACCATCAGATAGCTGTAATTGCGTATCTTCACCTTGACAGCAGTCTTTGCATCGACAAAGTGAATCGTGCCCTTGACCTTGCGGCCTTCAAAACCGCTGCCGCTGCGGGTCTGCGGATCATAGGTGCAGAGCAGTTCCTTAATGGAACCGTCTTCGTTCCTGACCACCTCGTTGCAGGTGATGAAATATGCACCTTTGAAACGGACCTCGTTGCCAGGGAACAGACGGAAGTATTTTTTGACCGGCACCTCCATGAAATCCGCACCGTCCACATAGAGTTCTCTGGAGAACGGAATCTGACGGGTTCCCATCTCAGGAACCTCTTTGTTGTTTTCCAGTTCCACCATTTCGCTCTGGTCTTCCGGATAGTTGGTGATGACGACCTTGATCGGATTCTCGATGACATTGCGGCTTTCCACTTTTGTCTTCAGGTCCTCTCTGATGCAGTGTTCCAGGAGAGAGATCTCAACAGTGCTGTTTGCCTTGGATACACCGATGCGTTCGCAGAAATCGCGTATAGCTTCCGGAGTGTAGCCTCTGCGGCGGAGTCCTGCAATGGTCGGCATTCTCGGATCGTCCCAGCCGTCGACCACGCCGTCTTCCACGAAGCCTCTCAGATATCTCTTGCTCATGACCGTGTTGGTCAGATTCAGTCTGGCGAACTCGATCTGCCGCGGCGGATTCTCCCACCAGCCCACTTCACGGATGACCCAGTCATAGAGAGGTCTGTGATCTTCAAATTCCAGAGAGCACAGGGAATGGGTGATTCCTTCGATGGCGTCTTCGATCGGATGGGCAAAATCATACATCGGATAGATGCACCATTTGTTTCCTGTATTGTGATGCGGCGGATTGTGGGCAATCCTGTAGATGACAGGGTCTCTCATATTGATGTTAGGCGACGCCATGTCGATCTTTGCACGGAGCACCCTCTCACCGTCGGCGTATTTTCCTTCTTTCATTTCCTCAAAGAGCTTCAGGTTCTCCTCCACAGTCTGGTTCCTGCATGGGCTCTCCTTTCCCGGCTCTTTCAGGGTTCCTCTGTATTCCTTGATCTCGTCGGCGGTCAGGCTGCACACATAGGCCTTGCCTTTTCTGATCAGTTCCACAGCCGCCTCGTACATCTGATCAAAGTAATCTGAAGCCCACAGCAGCTTCTCCCATTTGAAGCCCAGCCAGCGGATATCCTCTTCGATGGCGCTGACGTATTCCACGTCTTCCTTGACCGGATTGGTGTCATCATATCTCAGATTGCACGGTGCGTTGTATTTCTCAGCGGTTCCGAAGTTGATGCAGATGGCCTTGGCATGTCCGATATGCAGATAGCCGTTAGGCTCCGGCGGAAACCGGGTGTACACCTTGCCTCCGTTCTTCCCCGACTCGATGTCCTTGTCGATGATGTTATGAATAAAATTCGTTGAAACAGGTTCTGTCATAATCCTTTCCTCCAGATATTGTTATCGCGTCTGTCTGTTAATAGAAATAGTATACCATAATTATGTCCCGTTTCAAAATAATTTTTTCACCTTTACACACTATCTGCGCATCTGATAAAATATAGCTGACAGACCCTGCAGCTCATGTGGGGCATCCCTTGTAACGAAAGGAGTTTCCGAAATGAGATACACTATCGTAGGCGAACCGCTCCCTGCAGTTATCTGCAATGTGGATGCGGGCGAAACACTTATCACTGAGAGCGGCGCCATGAGCTGGATGACGCCCAATATGAAGATGGAGACCACTTCCGGCGGCGGCTTCGGCAAGGCGCTGGGCAGGATGTTCTCGGGAGATTCACTGTTTCTCAACAGGTATACAGCTCAGGGAGGTCCCGGAGAAATCGCTTTTGCGTCCAGCTTTCCCGGTTCCATCAAAGCCTTTGACATAGAGCCCGGCAAAGAGATCATCGTTCAGAAGAGCGCGTTTCTGGCCAGCGAAGCCGGCGTGGAGCTTTCCGTCTTTTTCCAGAAAAAGGCCGGTGCAGGCTTCTTCGGCGGCGAAGGTTTCATCATGCAGAGGCTGTCCGGCCGCGGCACCGCTTTTGTTGAAATAGACGGTCATGCCGTAGAATACCGCCTGGAAGCCGGACAGTCCATGATCGTAGATACAGGCTATCTGGCCGCCATGGATTCCACATGCTCCATGGAGATCGTCTCGGTTCCGGGTGTGAAGAACATGCTCTTCGGCGGCGAAGGCATCTTCAACACGGTGGTCAAAGGTCCGGGCAGGATTCTGCTGCAGACCATGCCGGTCTATGCAGTGGCAGGCGCCATCAGACCTTTTATCCCGACAGGAAATTAAACAGTCGAAAAGCATACCAGCTGCAGCTGTCCCTGCATGGCGGTTCACATACCTGCCCTGCAGGGATTTTTATATCCGTTTTTAACTCCGATTGGATCTTCGCAGCCGCATCCCCATTTTTTATCATAAAATACAAAAATTTAAGCTAAATACGCATATTATATTGTTAATAAAAACAAATTTATGATATAATTGTCCCGGAACAGGAAAAGGAGAAGACAGCATGAACAGCTTCAGCAGCAAAGCAGGAAAGAGAATCCAGTTATTCAGGCAGGCACGCGGCATGAGCCAGGAGAAACTGGCCGAAAAGATACACAAGACTAAATCCGCCGTTTCAAAATACGAGAGAGGAGACATCGCAGTGGATCTGGAGACCTTCTGTGAGATCTGCCGTGCACTGTCCGTGTCACCCTCTGATCTTCTGGACTTTGCAGATTCCGCAGAGGATGACAACTCCCCATCCCTGCACGAATTTCTTTATATCTACAATCTCACAGGCAAAAACGGGAAGCTGACGCGGGGACTGATGGAGATCCACAGAAAACCTGAAGTCGAAACCGGTTCCGCCTCCTTTTTTTACGGTATCCCCTCCTTCGATCACCCGGAAAAGTGCATCGCTTTTTATCAGGGAGATATCACCCGTCAGAGAATCTTTACCAATATACATCTGATCAACCAGAAAAACGAAGCAGAGCAGGTGTCCCTCTGCTTTCGCGCAAATCTGGACAACCTGCCCTTCTCAATCGGCCTGCTGAGCGGCCTTTCTTTTACAGCTCTGGTTCCTGTGGCCTGCAAAGCAGTCATAAGTACAAAACCTCTTCCCGAGGATTACCGCATGAAAGATCTTCTCGCCTTCAATCAGGTCGAGCTGAAAAAACTTCGCAGCACAGGCATTCTAACCGTGAAAACCCGGCGCGACTAACTGCGCCGGATATCTTTTTTCCCGGCAGGCAGAAATCCTGCTGCAGCACATAGACCCGCCGGCAGGATCCAGCCGAAACCCAGTCCGGAAAGAGGCAGAATCCGTGCAAAGAGATCGAGGTCGAAAATGCTGTCGATCTGCAGAAGCACCGACGCCGCAAAGGCCCCGAAAGCCGCAAAGCGGCAGGTGGTCTCGGATAAAAGCCTTTCCGGAAGCAGACCGAATACGATGAGCACGATCAGCACCGGATAGATCAGTTCCAGCACCGGCGCCGCCATGGAAATGATGACAGCTGTGCCGAAGTTGGACAGCACCCAGGACAGCAGGGTGAAAACCGTGACAAGAATCTCATAGCGGATGTGAAGTTTATCTTCAAAATAGGAGGCAATTGAGGTAAAAAGACCGACTGCCGTGGTCAGGCAGGCGAAAGCCACAATCACGCCGAGAAGGATCATGCCCGGTTTTCCGAGAAGCTGTTCCGTGAGCAGAAGCAGCAGCTGTGACTGGGTCAGCTCGCCGGTTACTGAAACCGACGCAGCAGCGCCGATATATGCCAGTCCTCCGTAAACCACAAAGAGGAGCGCCGTCGCGAAAATCCCTCCTCTGGTTATCAGAGAAAACTGCTGTCTTTTCTCTGTATAGCCCTTCTGCTGAATGGTCAGCAGAACTGCAATTGCAAAGATGACAGACGCCATCATGTCCATGGTCTGGTATCCGGACAGCAGCCCGTCTCTGACGACCGTACCGGTCTGAGCTGCAGACGCAATCTCTCCCAGCGGAGATATCACGCCCTTTGCGATGAGCACACACAGTCCCGCGAACATGAGCGGCGCCATGATTTTTCCTACGATGTCAATGACCCGGCTCTGACGGATGCTCAAAAGAAAGGTTACCATAAAAAAGAGTCCGGTGCAGAGCCAGGAACTGCGTTCCCCGAAAACGGGAACGATGCCGATTTCATAAGTGATAGCTGCTGTTCTCGGAATAGCGATGCAAGGTCCGATACACAGGCAGTTGAGCGCCAGAAGCAGGAAGGATATCCTGCCGCCCAGCTTTCCGGTAATGCCTTCGGCCCCTTTTCCGATCTTTGCAATGGCGATCATTGCCAGAAGACTCATACCGATATCGATAAAGATAAAGCACAGGAATCCGATGAACCACTTGTCTCCCGCATTCCAGCCGAGGAAAGGCGGAAAGATCAGATTCCCTGCTCCAAAAAACATGGCAAAGAGGGCAAAGCCGATTGTCATAGTGTCTGTTGTTCTGGTTTTTTCCATTCTGTCACCCCACAGGTTAATAATCTTTTCAGGATATTCTACCTGCTTTTATGACGGGATTCAAACGAGACGCCGTGTCCTGCAGGGATATTAATCCAATTTTCGTTTCCCTGCAGGAAACTATTCTTCGCTTCTTGTTCCGCCGGCATCCGTCCCCTTTAAAACATTTGAAAAATCAGAAAAAAGTATCTTTTCAGGAAACCCTCTTTTTTCTCAGCAGGGCGGCAGTCTGCCCCCGGTCTGCCCCTACTTCACATACAGCAGCTTCTCGTAAAAGGCCAGGCCTTCGGCCAGCACAGATTCATCGAAATCAAAGGTGTCCGCGTGCAGGGGCGTGTCGGTGCCCAGTCCCAGGAAGAAGAAAAACACAGGGCATCGGGTGCTGTAGTTTGAGAAATCCTCGCTGGCCATAGAAGGGTGCTCGAGGAGCCGGATACATCCCGGCAGGGCGGAATCGATCTTTTCATAGAGATCAGGTGGATTGCACAGCGGAGGATTGCCTTCCGACAGGCTGATCCGGAACGTGCAGCCTGTCTCGGCGGAAATGTCCTTCGCGATTTCTTCCATACGCCTTTTCAGAAAGTCGAAGGTCTGCTGGCTGAATACCCGGACGCTTCCCTTCAGCTGTGCCGATGCGCTGACGGCATTGCGAACCGTGCCGCTGTGCAGAAAACCGAATTTCAGCAGGCGGCTCTCGTCTGCCGGAAGTTCAGAGGCCTCCATCTCATAGACCTCTGTGAGAAAGCGGGCCGCCGCCAGAGAAGCGTCCTTTCCCTGCCCGGCTTTTGCGATATGGGCAGACAGGCCCTCGATTTCCACATCTGTCTCGCTGCTCTTTGCCATCAGCGGTCCAGGCCTGCTTCCGATGACTCCTGCAGGCAGATCCGGCCAGAGATGGCATCCGAAGATGCGGATGCATCCGGTCTCCTCCAGAATCCCGCTTTCCGCAATGCTTACCGCACCGCCTTCCACCTCCTCTGCAGGCTGAAAGATCAGCAGCACGTTGTGCGGCAGAGATTCCTTCTCTCTTTCCACAGTCTCCGCCAGAGCCAGAACCATGGCCATATGTCCGTCGTGGCCGCAGCCGTGCATTTTCCCAGGATGGACCGACTGATAAGGCGCACCTGTCCTTTCCGTAATCGGCAGTCCGTCCATATCCGCCCGGAAAGCGATGGTGTCTTTCCTTCCCAGATCAAACCAGGCGCAGAGGGCCGACTCTGACGGACGGAGCAGCCGGCAGCTGTATCCTGAGAGAATCCTTTCCACAAAGGCTGTCGTCTCAGGCAGGTCGAAGCCCAGTTCCGGGATCCGGTGCAGCTGTCTGCGGTAACCGGTCAGTAAATCTGTCATTTCTGTCATATCTTTCCCCTTTCCACGATCTATTTTTATGCTCAATGTGATTTATTATAATTTAACACGAAGAAAAAATCAATTATTTGTTCAAAAAAACAAATTTTTCTATTGACATGTGAATATATCTGTGTTAGTCTATTGGACATGATAGAGGTCGCGGAAACGACGCAGCTGCGGGAGCCGACGGGCAGAGATCGCAGTCAGCAGCAATTCCGCCGAACTCTGCAGACAGGTATGTCTGCAGGGTGGGGCTATGGAGAATATCCATAGAACTGTCTGCAGGTGCTTTTGAGTAATGGGCTCCTGCAGGAGTGCTGTCGGAACGTCTGATTACTTTCCTGTTTCACATGCAGATGCGCACGGCATGGGAAACACAATCATTCACGAATCCTTCGGCAGGCCTTGAGCCTGCTTTTTTGTCTGCTAGCGACAGAATCTTTGTGCACTCCTATCCTGGCATTACCGCAAATCGACCAAACAAGGAAAGGTAGGAAACAACATGAACAATTTCAGTCAGCTCAACGGATCTATCGTTGCTCTGGTCACTCCCTTCGACCAGAATGGAAATCCCGATTTTGAAAGACTTGGCCAGCTGATCGACTGGCATCTGGAAAGCGGCACGGACGGTATCGTCACTCTGGGCACTACAGGAGAAAGCGCCACCATGACCCAGGAGGAGGACGACGAAGTATGCCGCTTTACCGTAGAACGTGTGGCCGGACGGATCCCCGTCATCGCAGGAAGCGGATCCAACTGTACCCAGGCCATGCTGGAGCGGAGCCTGAAGTTCCAGGAACTGGGCGCCGACGGTCTTCTTCTGATCTCTCCCTATTACATCAAGGCCAATGAGGAAGGCATGTACCGGCACTTTGCCGACATCGCCGACCAGGTCGACATTCCATGCATTCTATATAACGTGCCGGGCAGAACAGGCTGCAGCATTCCGGTCAGCGTCGTCGAGAGGCTGTCCCGTCATCCCCGCATCTGCGGAATCAAGGAGGCTTCCGGCGATATGAGCTACGCCGTTAAAATCGCCCGTCTTCTCACCGATGATTTCGTCATGTACAGCGGCAACGACGATATCACCATCCCTCTTCTTTCTATCGGAGCACGTGGAGTGATTTCCGTTCTCGCCAACATCATGCCGTCGCAGACTCACCAGATGGTCACATCTTATCTCAGCGGCGATACGGAAGCGGCCTCCCGCATGCAGCTTGAATATCTGGAACTGATCAACAGCCTTTTTGCAGAAGTCAATCCGATCCCCGTAAAGACCGCTCTTGGTCTGATGGGCAGATGCAGCGGTCAGATGAGAATGCCGCTTTATCCTATGAGTGCCGGTGCCAGGGACAGTCTGGCAGGAGCCATGAGAAAGGCGGGACTGCTGTGAGAATACTTCTGACTGGAAACGGAAAGATGGGCCGGGAGATCAGAACGCTGGCTGAAGCTCAGGGACATACCGTGGCGGCCGCCTTCGACTCTGCATCTGTGTCAGAACTGATTTCCTTTGACCGGCCGGCAGATGTGATCATCGATTTTTCCGCCCCGGCAGCACTGGAGTCCATCTGCAGTTTCGTGGGGCGTACCGGCACACCGCTGGTCTGCGGCACTACCGGCTATGACGAGGACCAGGCAGCAGCACTGAGAAAGCTGGGAGAAGCTGCGCCTGTGCTGTACAGCGCCAACTTTTCCATAGGTATCGCTGTCATGAAAAAGATATTGAGCGATTACGGTCCATATCTTCTGGCAGGCGGCTTCGACTGCGAGCTGGAAGAGATACACCATCGTCAGAAAGCCGATGCCCCCAGCGGAACGGCAAAGGCCCTTCTGGCTGCTCTGGATTCCGGCGGCAGTCTGGATCCGGTATACGGCAGGAGCGGCAAAGCCGTAAGAAGGAACAAGGAAATAGGCATCCATGCGCTGAGAGGCGGAACAGAGGCGGGAACACACAGCGTCTTTTTCTTCGGAGAAGACGAGACCCTGCAGCTTCGGCACAGTGCGTCCAGCCGGACCATTTTTGCCCGGGGCGCACTGACAGCCGCAGAGAAGCTCTGCCGCCGCGGAGCCGGATTTTACACCTTTGAAGAAATCATTTTTACCAGCACAGATAAAGGAGAAACCGTATGAACGCAGAAGAAATCATAACATATATCAGCCAGTCGGAAAAAAAGACACCCGTAAAGGTGTATCTCCGCAGGAAGGATGGCGTCCCGCAGCTGGATTTTCCCGGATGCAGTGTTTTCGGCGCCGGCGATGAAATCATCTTTGGAGACTGGAAGGACATCGTACCTGTTCTGATGTCCTCTTCGACACAGATCGAGCAGCTGGTCGTGGAAAGCGACTGCCGTAACAGCGCCGTTCCTCTCCTTGATCTGAAAGAGATCCCCGCCCGCATCGAGCCGGGCGCCATCATCCGGGATCATGTGCAGATAGGAAGGAATGCGGTGATCATGATGGGCGCCGTGGTCAATATCGGAGCAATTATAGGCGAAGAATCCATGATCGACATGGGAGCCGTACTGGGAGGCCGGGCAGAAGTGGGAAAGAGATGCCACATCGGTGCAGGCGCCGTACTCGCCGGAGTCATTGAACCGGCCAGCGCCGTGCCGGTGGTCGTTGAGGATGATGTGATGATCGGCGCAAATGCCGTGGTGCTGGAAGGCGTCCGCATCGGCAGCGGCTCTGTAGTGGCGGCAGGCGCAGTTGTCACAGAGGACGTCCCGCCGGGATGCGTAGCGGCAGGCATGCCGGCGAAAGTCATCAAGAGAAAGGACCGGGGCACCGTCTCGAAGACGGAAATCATCGATGCCCTGAGGAAACTGTAGATGTCTTCGGACATGCTCGGACGCCTCAATCCGGCTCATCACAGAAGCCGGCGTCGCTCTGACTCCCGGCAGCTGTTTCGGCGGCGAAGGCCACGTCCGCATTTCCTGCTGCCAGAGTATGGAAAACCTGCAGGAGGCCCTGGACCGGATGGAGATGTGGCTGAAACAGATATCGCGACCTGCTTAGCTATATCATATTCGTATAACCCATCAGATACTGATCGACTGACCTGGCCGCCTCACGTCCTTCCCTGACGGCCCACACAACCAGAGACTGGCCCCTGCGGGCATCGCCTGCCGCGAAGATTCTGTCTCTGCCGGTCATATAGGTTTCTTCCGAAGCCCGGATTCCGGCACGCTCATCCTGTTCAACGCCGAAAGCCCTGGCGAGGCTGCTCTCCGCTCCGAGAAAACCGGCTGCAATGAGGACCAGCTCAGCATCCAGCAGCTGCTCGCTCTGATCGGCAAGATTCACCGTCCGCACGGCGCAGACACAGCCCTTGTCATCGGACAGTATTTCTTTTACCGTGGTCTGGAAAAGGCGCGGGTCGTGTCCGGATACAGCGATGGCTTCCTCCTGCCCGTAATCCGTCTTCAGGACTCTCGGCCACTGGGGCCACGGATTGTCTGCAGTGCGGCTTTCCGGCGGTTTGGGCATCATCTCCAGCTGGACGACCGATCTGCAGCCGTGGCGTATACACGTCGCGACACAGTCATTGCCCGTATCGCCTCCTCCGATAATGACCACATTCTTCCCGGCAGCAGAGATGTACCCGCTTTCCGGCAGTTTCCCGTCATTTCCTCTGTCCAGAAGCGCTTTTGTGGTGGATTTCAGAAAATCCACCGCGAAATAAATTCCCTTTGCCTTCCGTCCAGGCACAGACATATCTCTCGGTTTCTTCGCTCCCGCAGCAAGAACAACCGCATCGAATTCCGCCAGAATCGCAGATGCATTCCGTTTCAGTGCGGCATCAAAAGATGTCCTGAATATGACACCTTCCGCCTCCATGAGATCGAGCCTGCGTCTGACCACAGATTTATCCAGTTTCATATTCGGTATGCCGTACATCAGCAGTCCTCCGGCCCGGTCCTCCCGCTCAAAAACGGTGACCTCGTGTCCGCGCCGGTTCAGCCTGTCGGCGCATGCCAGACCGCAGGGACCGGAACCGATGACAGCCACTTTTTTCCCTGTCCGCACGGCCGGCGGCTGCGGTCTTACAAGGCCCCTGGCAAAGCCCGTCTCAATGATTGCCAGTTCATTTTCCCGTACCGTCACCGGCTCATCGCCGAGTCCGCAGGTGCAGGCAGCCTCACACAGTGCCGGACATACCCTTCCCGTAAATTCAGGAAAACTGCTGGTCTTCATCAGACGGTCCAGAGCATGCTGCCAGTTGCCGTGATACACCTCGTCATTCCATTCCGGAATCAGGTTGTGAAGAGGGCATCCTGTCACCATACCGTTCAGTTTCATGGCCGACTGGCAGAAGGGTACCCCGCAGTTCATGCAGCGGGCGCCCTGCACTCTCCGTTCCGTCTCCTCCATCAGAGGATGAAATTCCTGAAAGCCCCTGATTCTCTCAAGGGGCATCCGAGACGGATTTGTCCTTCTTTCATATTCTAAAAATCCTGTTGCTTTACCCAATGTTCTCATCCTCCTGCATGGCGTAAAACGCCTCCATTTCCGCTTCGCTGCGACTCAGTCCCTTTTCCTCAAAGGTTCTGATAGCTGTAAGCATCTTCTGATAGTCATCCGGCATGACCTTTACGAAAGACGGCAGATACCCGTCGAAATTATCCAGGATACGCTGCGCCAGAGAGGAACCCGTCTCATCCCTGTGCCGCCGGATAATGTCCCGAAGCTCAGCGATGTCGTTTTTCTCCGTCACAGCACTCATGGTGACAAACTCTTTATTCAGATTGAGATAGAAATCATGGTTCTCATCAAGGATATAGGCGATGCCTCCGCTCATTCCCGCGGCGAAGTTCTTTCCTACAGGGCCCAGAATCACAACACGTCCGCCGGTCATGTATTCACATCCGTGATTTCCAACTCCCTCGGCCACTGCCTCTGCGCCGGAATTTCTGATGCAGAACCGTTCTCCTGCCCGTCCGCTGATATATGCGCCGCCCCCGGTTGCGCCGTAAAGAGCCACATTCCCGACGATGACCTGCTCTTCGGCAGCAAAGAGGGTGCCTGCAGGGGGTCTGACGGCCAGTTTCCCTCCTGACAGTCCCTTTCCGAAATAGTCATTGCTGTCTCCGGCAAGCCGTATGGTCAGTCCCTTCGGAATAAACGCACCGAAAGACTGTCCGCCTCCGCCTTCCGCATGAACGATATAGGTGTCGTCCGGCAGTGTATTCCCGAATCTGCGGGTGATCTCAGCGCCCAGCAGGGTTCCCAGGGTACGGTCCACGCTGTGAACCCGGACAGAGGCTTCTGCACCTTTTCCTTTCTCCATGGCATCCTTCATGGCCGGAATCAGAATCCGCTCGTCAGCGGTTTTCTCCAGATGAAAGTCATAGCTTTCTGCCGGATCAAAGTGTTTCAGCCTGCGCGGCACATCTTCAAAGCGGTGAAGCAGTCCGTCCAGATTCACCTGCCCGGCCCGTCTGGTAACCGGATTATCTCTCATCCGCAGGAACTCTGTGCGGCCCACCAGATCGTCCACTGTACGCACACCCAGCTTTGCCATGATCTCCCGCAGCTCCTCTGCGATGAACAGCATGAAGTTCATCACATATTCAGGTCTGCCGCAGAAGCGTCTGCGCAGCTTGGGATTCTGGGTCGCCACGCCCACAGGGCAGGTGTCAAGATTGCATACGCGCATCATGACGCATCCCATCGTGATAAGAGGCGCTGTAGCAAATCCGAATTCCTCTGCACCGAGAATCGCTGCAATGGCAACATCCAGTCCGCTCATCAGCTTTCCGTCCACTTCCAGAATCACCTGCTGGCGCAGGCCGTTTTCGATCAGCGTCTGGTGAGCTTCCGCCAGACCGATCTCCCACGGGAGTCCTGCATGATGAATGGAACTGATCGGTGCGGCCCCGGTTCCTCCATCATATCCTGAAATCAGCACGACCTGTGCTCCTGCCTTGGCCACACCGGATGCAATGGTTCCCACCCCGGATTCAGATACCAGCTTGACAGAGATACGGGCATCTCTGTTTGCATTTTTCAGATCAAAGATCAGCTGTGCCAGATCCTCGATGGAATAGATATCGTGATGCGGCGGCGGAGAAATCAGTGTCACGCCCGGTGTGGAATAACGTGTTTGCGCAATCCACGGATAGACTTTCCCCGCCGGCAGATGACCGCCTTCTCCCGGTTTTGCACCCTGAGCCATCTTGATCTGTATCTCCTTCGCAGATACCAGGTACTCGCTTGTGACGCCGAATCTTCCCGATGCCACCTGCTTGATGGCGCTGTTTCTGATGGTGCCCAGTCTTTCAGGCCTTTCTCCTCCTTCTCCGGAATTGGATTTTCCTCCCAGTGTATTCATGGCGACAGCCATGCATTCATGGGCTTCCTGTGAGATGGATCCGTAAGACATGGCTCCCGTCTTGAACCTTTTTACAATGTCAGAAGCAGGTTCCACCTCTTCGAGAGGTATCCCGCCGTTTTCATCGTACACAAGTTCCAGAAGCCCCCGCAGCGCATGGGGAACATTGCCGTTGTCGTCCACATCGATCATATCTGTAAACGCTCTGAACTTCTCATAATCTCCCTGCCTGCAGGCTTCCCGCAGGGCTATGACAGCCTGCGGACTGTAAAGATGATCTTCTTTGTCGCTGCCGCTGCGCAGCTTGTGACAGCCTGCAGAATCCAGCGTCGTATCCACGCCCAGCCCCAGAGGATCAAAGGCATGACTGTGCCGGTATTCCACTCCTTCGCCGATCTCAGACAGGCCGATGCCGCCCACTCTGCTCAGGGTTCCCGTGAAATAACGGTCGACAGTCTCCGGAGAAATTCCGATGGCCTCAAAAATCTGCGAAGACTGGTAGGACTGCAGCGTTGAAATGCCCATCTTCGAAGCGATTTTCACGATGCCGTGCAGAGCCGCACTGTTATAGTCATCGATGGCTGTATGGGCATCCTTGTCCAGCAGCTTCCGCTCCACCAGTTCCTCGATACATTCCTGAGCAAGATAAGGATTGACAGCACGGGCTCCATATCCCAGGAGACATGCGAAGTGGTGGACTTCTCTCGGTTCACCGCTTTCCAGTATGATGGATACGGAAGTTCTCTTCTTGGTTCTTACCAGATACTGTTCCATGGCTGAAACCGCCAGCAGACTTGGAATCGCCACATGATTCTCGTCCACGCCCCTGTCTGACAGAATCAGGATGTTGGCTCCGTGCCGGCAGGCTTTGTCCGCTTTGACAAAGAGATGCTCCACGGCCCTTTCCAGCGGCGTGTTCTTATAGTAGAGCAGGGAAACTGTCTCCACCGTGAACCCGGGCCGTTTCATGGCGCGGATCTTCATCAGATCCACCGAGGTCAGTATCGGATTGCGGATTTCCAGCACATTGCAGTTCTGCGGTTCATCGATCAGGAGATTCCCGTCAGAGCCTGCAAAGACGTGGGTATCTGTCACAATCTCCTCCCTGATGGCATCAATGGGCGGATTGGTCACCTGGGCAAACTGCTGCTTGAAACAGTTGAACAGGCTCTGATGTTTCTCAGAAAGGACGGCCAGGGGCACATCTATGCCCATGGACTGGATCGCTTCTGCTCCGTCCCGCGCCATCGGCAGGATTCCGTCTTTGATGTCTTCATAGGTATAGCCGAAAGCTTTGTAGAGGCGGTCCCTCCAGAGCTGGTCGTACTTCTCCACCCTTCTGTTCGGCACAGGAAGCTCGCAGAGCCGGACCAGATTCTGGTCCAGCCACTGGCCGTAAGGCTTGCGCTCCGCATAGTAGCGTTTGCATTCCTCATCAGGGATCAGCCTCTTCTGCTGCAGATCCGCCAGCAGCATCTTTCCGGGCTCCAGCCGGTATTTGCCCCTGATCTCTTCCGGCGGAATATCCAGAACGCCGGACTCTGAAGCCAGTATCAGCATGTTGTCTTTCGTCAGAACATATCTGGCAGGGCGCAGACCGTTTCTGTCCAGCGCCGCTCCGACCAGATCCCCGTCGGAGAAGAGAATGGCGGCGGGACCGTCCCACGGCTCCATCATGGTCGCATAATAGTGATAGAAATCCCGCTTCTTCCTGCTTATATTCCTGTCGTTGCGCCATGGTTCCGGAAGTGTCATCATAACCGCCAGCGGAAGTTCCACACCGTTCATGACCAGAAACTCCAGGGTGTTGTCCAGCATAGAGGAGTCTGAGCCGGAACGGTCCACCACCGGCAGCACTTTGTCCATGTCATCTTCCATATACGGACTCCGCAGAGTCTCTTCTCTGGCCAGCATACGGTCTGCATTGCCCCGGATCGTATTGATCTCGCCGTTATGGAGAATGATCCGGTTGGGATGAGCCCGCTCCCAGCTGGGAGTCGTATTGGTTGAAAAGCGGGAATGGACCAGAGCCAGTGCACTCTCGTAATCAGGGTCCTGCAGATCCGGATAAAACTTTCTCAGCTGATCCACAAGAAACATTCCTTTGTAGACGATGGTTCTTGAGGACAGCGATGCAATGTATGTGTTGTCATTGCTCTGTTCAAATGTTCTGCGAATGATATAGAGCTTACGGTCAAAAGGCAGGCCCTCCTCAATATCCCCGGGTCTTTTCAGAAAACACTGCCAGACTGCAGGCATGCAGTCTCTCGCCCGCTGTCCCAGGACGGAAGGATTCACGGGCACCTGTCTCCATCCGAGGAATTCCACGCCTTCTCTGGCGGAGATGAGCTCGAACATCTTTTTAGCCTGGTTAAGTGCTAAAGTGTTCTGGGGAAAGAAAAACATTCCTACGCCGTAGGAATGCTCTTCTCCAACCGCGAAACCCGCATCCTGCGCCGCCTTCCCGAAGAATCCCCACGGAATCTGCGTCATAATACCGACACCATCGCCGGTCTCGCCTTTTGCATCTTTTCCTGCGCGATGTTCCAGTTTTTCCACAATGGACAACGCGTCATCCACGACTCCGTGGCTCCTCTTCCCGTCAATACTGACGACTGCACCGATCCCGCAGGCGTCGTGGTCCATCTGCGGCAGGTACATGCTTTGTTTCTGTTTCTTCATAATCTATACCTCATATGTCTTGATGATGTTTTCTGCGATCTTTCCCTTCTTGACACAGGCGTCCATGGCTTCCTTCTCTATGTAGTGGTGAGCCTGTTCTTCCGTCATGGACATCCTCTCGATGAGGATCCACTTGGCCCTGTTGACCAGGCGGATCTCTCTCATCTTGTCTTCCAGCGATGACCGCTGTTCTTCCAGCTTGATCAGACGGGTGCGCATAGCTTTCAGCATACGTATGGAAAGAACCAGCGAGTTTCTGTCCACCGGCTTTGCCATGGTGATAACGCCATAATCCTCCAGCTTGTATGATACAGGTTCGTACTGCTCGCTTTTTACAAAGATCATCACGCCCAGGTTCCTCTCTGACAGTTCCATGGCCAGCTGTATGCCGAAATCATCAGGGAGAGGTGTATTGATGATGGCTACGTCGATATTCCGGTCCAGAATCATCCTCCGGGCCTCGCCGGCGCTTCTCGCCCGCATCATGCCTGTAAAGGCGCTGGATGCCAGAATGGATGCCAGCGATTCGGCTGTTTTATCCGATCTGGATATGATCAGTGCCGTCATGCGTCTTTTTTCTGTGAGCACAGTATCCTCTCCCTCCTTTCAGATCACTTTTTCTGTTCTGCAGGATCACTCCCTGCCTTTTACCTGATTTCCAGCGTCTCCAGCAGCTTTTCCGGCAGGCACTCTCTGACGATTCTGCTTTTTCCTGCAGCCTCTCTGGCCGCGTCAAGGGTCTGCGGCAGCCTGTCCAGCCTGCTGGTGATATCATCGCCTGCCGTGAACAGATTCACATTGGCCGGCGCCGGCGGCTGAAGCCCTCTCCGGATGCCGTCAAGTCCTGCACAGATCAGCAGAGCGTAGGCATGATACGGATTGGCCATTGTGTCCGGCGAGCGCAGCTCGATGCGCCTGTTTTCGGGACCGGCAGCAGGTATGCGGATCAGCTGTGACCGGTTCTCCGGCGACCAGGTGATGTATTTGGGCGCCTTTTTTTCTCCCAGGCGCAGATAGGATTCCTTCTGCGGATTCAGGAACATTGTGATCTCTCTTATGTGCTCCATGATTCCAGCCATGAACATATCCTGCACATCTCTTCCGTTTCTGTCCCGGATAGAGATGTTGATGTGCATGCCGTTTCCGCTCTTCCCCTCTATGGGCTTGGGTGAAAAGTCCGCATATGCGCCGGATGCCTGAGCCACGGCTTTTACCACGTTCTTGAAGGTTACCGCGTTGTCTGCAGCGCTGAGGGCATCCGAAAAGCGGAAATCGATTTCCTGCTGTCCGGGGCCTTCCTCGTGGTGCGATGTCTCCGGCTGAATACCCATATCCAGCAGGGTGAAGCAGATCTCTCTCCGGATGTTTTCGCCTTTGTCCTCAGGCGCAATGTCAAAGTAGCCCGCATTGTCATACGGAGTCAGAGTCGGCGTTCCGTCCTCATCGGTCCGGAACAGATAGAACTCAAATTCCGCCCCGAAATAACAGCTGATTCCTTCTTTTGCCGCTTCTTCCACGGCCCTTTTCAGAATCCAGCGGTTGTCCAGTTCGAACTGGCTCCCGTCAGGATACTTTATGTCACAGAACATCCTGACCACTCTTCCTTCCGATGGACGCCAGGGAAGGATCACCAGGGTGGACGGATCCGGATGAAGGAACAGGTCGCTCTTTATCTGGGCGCCGAAGCCCTCTATCGCCGATGCGTCAAAGGATATGCCGCTTTCAAAGGCGCGTTTCAGCTCGCCGGGCATAATAGCCACATTTTTCTGCCTGCCGCTGATATCGCAGAACGCCAGACGGATAAATCTTACATCCTCCTCTTCAACAAAGGTCATGACTTCATCATAGGAATACATGGTTTCTCCTCCTCTTAACATATTCTCAATCTGTTTATGCATATATATATAAACAGAAAAAGCGCTCACAAAGGAACAGGAGTGTTCTCCTTCTGTGTCCTCAAATGAACGCCGTTGCTCATAAAAAGATGTTCTAATTCTATACTTCCATCGGGTCTTTGTCAATATCATATTATACTTTTTCACAATTTTTTCTGAAAAAATTGTTGACAAGAACAAAGCAAGGGAGTATAATCCTCTCATTGAAAGTTCATAAAGGTAAACACGGCAATGGCGTCGTAAGAAAGAATTCTACTCTCTTACGCAACCGTTGCCGTTTTTATTTTATCAGGAAACGAGGTATATGATTATGAATGGTTCTATGGTAACCGATCTCTTCGGATCCAATGTATTTGGAGATTCTGTCATGCAGGACAGACTGCCGAAGGATGTGTACAGACAGGTACAGCTGACAATTAAAAACGGAAAGAAACTGGATATCAATGTTGCCAATGTGGTTGCCAACGCCATGAAAGACTGGGCGGTGGAAAAAGGTGCAACCCATTTCACTCACTGGTTCCAGCCGATGACCGGTATCACCGCGGAAAAGCACGACAGCTTTATCTCTCCTGTGGAGGGAGGCAAAGTGATCATGGAGTTTTCAGGCAAAGAACTGGTGCAGGGGGAGCCGGACGCCTCCAGCTTTCCTTCCGGCGGCCTGCGAGCCACCTTTGAGGCAAGGGGATACACCGCCTGGGATCCGTCGTCCTATGCTTTCATCAAGGACGGTGTTCTCTGCATTCCAACCGCCTTCTGCTCCTACAGCGGAGAGGCTCTCGACAAAAAGACGCCGCTGCTGCGTTCCATGGAAGCTATCAACCGGCAGGCTTTGAGAGTGCTGAAACTGTTCGGAAACGAGGAAGTGACCTCCGTCAGGACCACGGTGGGCCCCGAGCAGGAGTATTTCCTCATCGACAGGGAAATTTACGACAAGAGAAAAGATCTGATATATACAGGCAGGACCCTGTTCGGCGCCAGACCTCCCAAGGGCCAGGAGCTCGAGGATCACTACTTCGGTGTCATCAAGCCGCAGGTTCAGGCCTACATGAAAGAACTCAACGAAGAGCTCTGGAAGCTGGGCATTCTGGCCAAGACTGAGCACAACGAAGTAGCCCCTGCCCAGCACGAACTGGCTCCGATCTTCACCACTGCAAACATCGCAGTAGATCACAATCAGCTGATCATGGAGCTGATGCAGAAGATTGCGAAAAAGCACGACATGGTATGTCTGCTCCACGAGAAACCTTTTGCCGGCGTCAACGGAAGCGGCAAGCACAACAACTGGTCCATCACCACCAACACGGGACTGAACCTGCTGGAGCCGGGCGATACTCCATACGAAAACGCACAGTTTCTCCTTTTCCTCTGCGCCGTGATCCAGGCTGCAGACGACTATCAGGATCTGCTCCGCATCTCCGTAGCCAGTGCCGGAAACGATCACAGACTGGGCGCCAATGAAGCTCCTCCAGCCATCATCTCCATCTACATCGGAGAAGAACTGGAAGGCATTCTCCGCGCCATAGAGACAGAAACCCCTTACGGCGGCAAAGAGAAGGAACTTCTGAAGGTAGGCGTTCACATCCTTCCCAAGTTCCCGAAGGACACCACGGACCGCAACAGAACTTCTCCTTTCGCTTTCACCGGCAACAAGTTCGAGTTCCGCATGCCGGGCTCATCCCTGTCGCTGGCAGGTCCCAACGTGGTGCTGAACACCATCGTGGCAGAGTCTCTGAAGCAGTTCGCAGACATTCTGGAGGCTGCGGAAGACTTTGACAGTGCACTGGAAAGCCTGATCAAGGACACCATCAGAAGGCACAAGAGGATCCTGTTCAACGGCAACGGCTATGACGAGGCATGGGTAAAGGAGGCGGAGAAAAGAGGTCTTCTCAACCTGAAATCCACACCGGACTGCCTGCCGTATTTTCTCCATCAGAAGAACATCGACCTGTTCACTTCCCACAAGGTCTTCACCCGGGAAGAGATGGAATCCAGATACGAGATCCTGATGGAAAACTACTGCAAGGTGATCAATATCGAGGCCCTGACCATGATCGAAATGGTCAAAAAGGAGATGCTCCCTGCGGTCAGCGCTTTCTCCCGCGATCTCTCAGACACCATTCAGTCAAAGAAGGCTGTATCCCCTGAGATTTCCTGCGAATACGAGGAGAGTCTCACGCAGAAGCTTTCCTCTCTTCTGACCTGCGCCTATAAAAAAGCTGCACGTCTGGAGGACGATGTGGTTGATGCAAAGGATATCAGCGACATCACCCGTCTGGGAGCATACTACCACGAGACGGTCTTTGCAGATATGGCAAAGCTCCGGATCGTCATCGATGAACTTGAAACAATCACAGCCAAGACATACTGGCCATACCCGTCTTACGGCCATCTGCTCTTTGGCATCAGATAAATCGGAGGTTTATTCTTTATGTGTTCAATTATCGGCTATACCGGAGGGTCTCTAACCCTTGCGGAAATCAGAAAAGGCTTCGACGAGACCATCTCTCGAGGCCCTGACATGACAAAAATCCTCACACTGAAGCATGGAATGCTGGGCTTTCACCGGCTGGCAATCATGGGACTGACGGAGACGGGCATGCAGCCCTTTGTCCTCGGCGGCACTGCCTGCGTATGCAACGGTGAAATCTACGGGTTCCGTCCTCTGCGCGAAGAGCTTAAAAAGAAAGGCTATACTTTCCGCAGCGATTCAGACTGTGAAATCCTTATCCCCCTTTACCTGGAATACGGCACAGACATGTTCTCCATGCTGGATGCCGAATTCGCGCTTATCCTTTACGATGAAGACAGCGGTGATTTCATCGCTGCCAGAGACCCTATCGGTATACGCCCTCTCTACTACGGACACGACAGAAATGGAGGCATGATCTTCGCGTCAGAAGCGAAAAATCTGGTCGGTCTTACCGACCGGATCATGCCTTTCCCTCCGGGACACTACTGCGTAAACGGTGAATTTCACTGCTACCGCGATATGACCTGCGTCGCCGAATTTAACCACGATGATCTCCCGACCATCTGCAGGAACATACGCGAAAAACTGACGGAGGGAATCAGAAAGCGCCTGGATTCAGACGCCCCTGTGGGTTTTCTGCTTTCAGGCGGACTGGATTCCTCTCTGGTCTGCGCAGTATCCGCCCGTCTTCTGGACAGGCCCATCGAGACCTTTGCCATCGGCATGTCAGAAGACGCCATAGATCTGAAATACGCAAAAGAAGCAGCAAACTACATCGGCAGCAGCCATCACGAAATCATCATCACCAGGGAGGATGTTATTTCTGCTCTCCCTGAGGTGGTCCATCTGCTGGGAACCTATGATATCACTACAATCCGGGCTTCCATCGGCATGTATCTGCTCTGCAGAGCTATCCATGAGCAGACAGACCTCCGCGTCCTCCTGACCGGTGAGATTTCCGATGAGCTGTTCGGCTATAAATATACAGATTTTGCTCCATCCGCTGACGCTTTCCAGGAGGAATCGGCAAAGAGGATCCGGGAGCTGCACATGTACGATGTCCTTCGTGCAGACCGGTGTATTTCCGTCAACTCTCTGGAAGCCCGGGTGCCTTTCGGTGATCTCGACTTTGTTTCCTACGTCATGTCCATTGACCCGGAAAAGAAGCTGAACACCTACGGCAAAGGGAAGTACCTGCTGCGTCATGCCTTTGAGGCTGAAGACTACCTCCCCCGCTCTATCCTGATGCGGGAAAAAGCCGCCTTCAGCGACGCGGTGGGACATTCCATGGTCGACCACCTGAAAGCCTACGCCGAAAGCTGCTATACTGATGAGCAGTTTGAAACCCTCAGAAAGAGTTACTCCTCTCCTGAACCGTTCACGAAGGAATCCTTGTTATACCGTGAGCTTTTTGAGGAATTCTACCCCGGCCAGGCCCACATGATTGCCGGCTACTGGATGCCGAACAAAGAGTGGGAGGGATGCGACGTGGACGATCCGTCCGCCCGTGTCCTGTCCAACTACGGCGCCAGCGGATTTTAGAGCAAAATCCCAGAATCGCAAACCTGCAAGGCAGCACCTCTTCTTACAGAAGTGCTGCTTTTTTCTTTCCTGATGTGCATGGGCGGCAGCTGCTGCGCCAACGCTCCCCCGGAAACTTCTTGACAGATCGACGCAAAAGAGGTATGTTTATGGTATATAAACGGTATTGTTAAGGCGTGCAAAAGGAATGAAAACGACTTTTGAGGAGGTGTCCCATGAACATAGAAGAAATGAAAATGCTGAAAGCTGAGCGGGGCTACAGCAACGAGATGATCGCTGAACACTCCGGCGTTCCCCTAAGCACTGTGCAGAAGATCTTTTCCGGAACCACAAGTTCTCCCCGCTACAGCACCATGCAGGCGCTGGATCGGTTCTTCAGCGATTGGCCCGGCTGCGTCCGGGAATCCGTCACACCATACAGATCAGGCAGGCAGGGATCCTATACCATAGATGATTACGAGACGATCCCTGATGACCGCCCCATGGAACTGATCGATGGGGTGCTTTACGATATGACGGCTCCTTCGACCATACATCAGATGATCATACCGCAGCTCTGGTCGCGCCTTCACAGTCACATTCTCTCCCGGGGCGGCAGCTGCATTGTCATGACTGCTCCCACCGATGTCCGCCTGGACTGCGATGACCGCACCATGATCCAGCCCGATGTTTTCGTGGTGTGCGACCGAAGCAAGTTTACAGATAAGAGAATAGAGGGCGCTCCTGATTTTATCATCGAGGTGCTGTCCCCTTCCACAAGAAAAAAGGACACCTTTATCAAGGCGCAGAAATACCTCAATGCAGGTGTCTTTGAATACTGGCTGGTCGATCCCGATGCGGAAAAGGTCGTGGTGTATGTCTTCGGAAATGATCCGGAGAATCGGAATGTGATTCCCGCCGTCTACACCTTTGAGGATCAGATCCCCGTCTCCCTTTTTGCAGGTGAGTGCATCATCGACTTTGCTGAAATCCGCCGTTACATCGGTTTCCTCTATGAGAGCGGAGAACCTTCTGACGATCAGAGGAAGTAGACAGATTCCGCCCTTCTGCCTGCGAAGGTCGCTTCCAGCATAGCCTTGTGGCTGAGAAATGCTTCATCATCAAATCTTCGCGCGCCTGCAGGACATCGCAGGATGCAGGCCTGGCACTTGATACAGATGCCTTTTGTCTCTGCATCCGACGGATCTACGCTTCCCATCGGGCAGACCATGGCACAGCGGCCGCAGCCGGTACAGCGATCACAGTCTGTGACAGGTTTCGCTTTCAGAAACACCGCCGGCTGTCCGTCCAGACCCTTCGGTATGTAATAGGGCCCTGCCGGGTGATTTCCCGGAAAGGTCTCTGCATCCAGGTTCTTTCTGTTGAGCAGATTCTCCGCGACGCCCCTTCCCAGACCGGCCGCCTTCTCCATGTCCGTGCTGTCCGGCCGGCCTGACGCCACCCTGTGAGCAAAAGCGTGCTCACATACGAAAGCGCCGCCTCCCGCAAGGCGGAATCCCTCCGCTTCCATAATATCTGAAAGCTCGGCAAGAGCATCATCGAAGCTCCGTCCGCCGAATGTGGTAATCGGGACACCGGCGGCCCCGCCTCCTTTTATACAGTCCCGGATATAAGGCATAATCTTGTTGGGTATTCTTCCCGCATAGGTGGGTACTGCCAGAAACACCAGATCCTCTTCCGAAAACTCCAGGCTCTCTCGCCTCCTGTCCGGCAGGGTGATGTCCAGCATCCTGATATCCTCCTGTCGCTGTCCGAGCCGCCCTGCAGCAGCCTGCGCCGCTGCCGTGACGATTTTTCTTGTCCCTCCTGCGGGACTGAAACATACGATACTGATTCTGCTCATCTGATATATCCCCTTTCTCTTGCATAATCCAGCAGGATTTCGCTTCTGTTTTCCAGTTCCCCGTCTATAACTTTCTCCAGCATCTCTCCTAGAATCCTGCCGACCTGCGGTCCCGGCTCCATACCCATTCGGATCAGGTCACCGCCTTTCAGTGCCAGCTGCTGCAGACTCCAGCACGGATTTTCCCGGAGAACTGCTGCCAGCTGATACCCGCATCCCCTGGCGGCATAGTAAAGTTCTGTAACCTCCAGACCTTCCCTGTGAAGAAGTCTTCTGACTGCTGCAGGTTCTTCCGGCGGCGCCTGTTTCATCAGTCGCGCCAGAGCAGAAGCTGACGCGACCGTATGGCCGTCATATTTCAGGTTCCGCAGCGCCTGTTCTGTATTCTCCGGAAAGACGGCCGCCAGACGGATACAAAGATTTTCCGGCAGAGCGGAAACACTTGCCGGACAGATTCCCGGCGCGCAGACCGCAAGCACTTCGTGATACGAATTCAGGGCGCTGTCCGCATCAGATCCCAGAAGCAGCTTTGAAAGCTCTGTGCTGACCCTCTCCTTTGACACTTTCTCGAGAAGATGACGGCAGCTTCGGACTGCACGAGCCGTATCCGTCTCCAGAGAAAAGCCCAGCACCGATCTGAAGCGCAGAGCCCGCAGAATGCGCAGGGCATCCTCCGCAAAGCGCTTTTCGGGCTCACCGACACAGCGGATCATACAGTCCCCGATATCCTTTCTGCCGTTATAGGGATCCTTCAGCCCCCGGGACGGACTGAATGCAATGGCGTTCATGGTGAAATCCCGCCTTGCCAGGTCCTCGGTCAGACTTCTGGTAAATTCCACTTTTTCCGGGTGGCGGCCGTCCTGATAGTCGCCGTCGATGCGCCATGTGGTCACTTCCACCGTCTTTCCGTTCACGACCACGGTGACGGTTCCGTGTTTCAGGCCGGTGGGTATCACGGTCACGTCCGCTTTGTCATCAAAAGCCGCCATGGTCTCCTCCGGCAGCGCTGAAGTGCATACATCCCAGTCCTGAGGTTCCCGTCCCATCAGGACGTCCCGCACACAGCCGCCTACCACCCAGGCCTGTCGGCCGGACCTTTCCAGGGTATTCAGCACAGTCAGCACATTGCCGGGAATGGCTGCATCAAAATCCCGTATCATCGTCATATCTGCCCTCCGTCTCATACTGCAGTCTTTTTTTCATACTACAATGTATGATGCTGAATTGTCAAGGGAATTACACCTATGTTTGATTCCAATGCCCTGTGGTATAAAAAACTGTATAGTTTTTGTATAGGAGGAAACATTTCATGAGCAATACTTTAGACACAATCAGAAGCAGAAGAAGTATCCGCAGCTACAGACCGGACATGGTCCCTGCAGATGTCATCGACAGAATCATAGAGGCCGGTACATATGCCGCAACAGGCATGGGCAAACAGTCTCCGATCATCATCGCCGTCACCAGTAAAGAGGTCAGAGACAGGCTTTCAGCTATGAATGCGGCGATCATGGGACAGCCCGAAGGTTCTGACCCGTTCTACGGGGCGCCTGTTGTCCTGATCGTCCTTGCGGATAAAGCCTTCCCGACCTATCAGTATGACGGAACACTGGTCATGGGCAACCTGATGCTTGCCGCAGCCGAAGAAGGGCTCGGCAGCTGCTGGATCCACAGAGCCAAGGAGGAGTTTGAGTCCGAAGAAGGAAAACAGCTTCTGAAATCTCTCGGAATCGAAGGAAATTACGAAGGAATCGGTCACTGCATCCTGGGCTACGCGGACGGCGAAGCTCCGCAGGCGGCTCCAAGAAAAGACGATTACGTCTATTATATCAGATAAAACGGATACAAAAACCGGCGCATTCTGCGCCGGTTTTCGTATGTTATATGGTTTTTAAAGCGTTTATTTTCTTGCCTCAAGACCGATTGCATAGCCTTTTTCAAAAGCATCCAGGTTCATCGGCAGGAATTCAGGTTTTTTCTTACCCAGTTTGTTCTTGATCGTCTCAATGATGACATCCTTAGGAACAACTTCTGTAGCGCCGATGTAGGCACCCAGCATGATGATGTTCAGAACCTTAGGATTTCCCATTTCCAGAGCCATCTCAGTTACCGGAACCTTGATGATGTTGACATCGTCTCTCTCGATCGGGGAGATTACGATGGAGCTGTTGATCAGCAGATTTCCGCCTGGTTTCAGCTTGCCCAGGAATTTGTGCAGGGAAGGATCGTTCATAACGATCAGGTCTTCTACGGAGTCCATAATAGGTGCACCTATTTCGTCATCGGAGATTACAACGTAGCAGTTAGCTGTACCTCCACGCATCTCAGCGCCGTAGGAAGGGAAATATGTAACGTGTTTATCTGTAGATTCGCAGGTTGCCTGAGCCAGAAGAGTACCCAGCATCATAACACCCTGTCCGCCGAATCCGGCAACGGCTAAATTTCTTTCCATGTTCTTACTCCTCCTTTGTCTTATCTCTGAATACGCCCAGAGGGAACTCAGCCAGCATCTTTTCTTCCAGGAAGTCCAGAGCCTTCTGTTCGTTCATACCCCAGTTGGTAGGGCAGGAAGTAACGATTTCAACCATGGAGAAGCCTTTTCCGTCAACCTGAGCCTGGAAAGCCTTCTTGATTGCAGCCTTGGTCTTGCGAACATTGCCCGGCGTATTGCAGGATGTTCTCTCGAGGTAAACCGGTGCAGTCAGCTGGTTCAGAACTTCACACATGTGAATTGGATATCCGTGTTCCTCAGGGTTTCTGCCCTTAGGAGCAGTTGTAGCCTTCATGCCGATCAGAGTGGTAGGGGCCATCTGTCCGCCAGTCATGCCGTAGATACCGTTGTTTACGAAGATTACTGTGATGTTTTCGCCTCTGTTGGCTGCTGACATGGTTTCAGCAAGACCGATAGAAGCCAGGTCGCCATCGCCCTGATATGTATAGACCAGAGATTCCGGATTGGTTCTCTTCAGACCAGTTGCAACTGCGCATGCTCTTCCGTGTGCAGAGATGTTCAGGTCATGGCTTACATATAACTGACCAAGTCCGCAGCAGCCTACGCCTTCGCAGCGGACCAGCTTATCCAGCATGCCCATTTCTTCAACAACTTCACCGATCAGTTTATGAATTGTTCCGTGCATGCATCCAGGACAGAAGCCAGAAACTTTATCCGGCTTGATACCAATGGTTCTCTTATATACTTTTTCCATTATAATACCTCCTTCGCCAGCTCGCGGGCTTTTTCCATAACTAATTCTTTTGTCATGATTTCACCGCCGGATCTCAGACATTCTGCGATCGGACATCTGCCATGAACAGCATGTTCTACGTCCCACTTCATCTGTGCAGGGATGGACATTTCGATATCCAGGATACCCTTTACTCTGTCAAAGTCGAGGTTCTCAAAGTTCTTGTAAGGGAACGGATGAATAGCAATCGGTCTGATCAGACCAGCCTTGATGCCTTCTGCTCTCAGTTCCTTAACAGCGACCTTGGCGATACGTGCAGAGATACCATAAGCTGCCAGGATGATTTCTGCATCCTCAGTCATGATTTCTTCAACTCTGATGTCTTTTTCAGTCCATGATTTATATAAAGCTGCGTTTTCGATGTTAACCGGCTCAAATCCGCCGCCTACGCCGCCCGGCAGGATTCTTACCTGTTCTTCAGGGCAGTGGCCTACTGCGGAAATAGGTCTGCGTGCTTCTTTCAGAGCAGCAACTTCTTCCTGGCTTCTCATCGGAGGAAGCTCAACAGGCTCCATCATGGTTCCCATAACGCCGTCTGTCAGAATCAGGACAGGGTTGTTGTCTCTCTCAGCCAGATCGAATGCTTCGTATGTCATGTCGACAGCTTCCTGAACTGTGGAAGGAGCCAGAACGATCATTTCGAAACCGCCGTTTCCGGATGCCTTGGTTGCCTGCATGTAGTCCTGCTGTGAAGGCTGGATAGCTCCGATACCAGGGCCGCCTCTCATTACGTTTACGTATACGATCGGTAAACGTGCAGCTGCGCAGTAGGAGATACCTTCACTGTAAAGGCTGATGCCTGTACTGGAGGAGGAACTCATTGCTCTGGTTCCTGTCTGAATTGCGCCGTACAGCATGTTTACAGATGCGACTTCACTTTCGCCCTGTACGAAAGTACCGCCGACTTCCGGCAGTCTTCTTGCTAAATATTCAGGAATTTCGTTCTGCGGTGTGATCGGGTAGCCGGCAAAGAACCTACATCCAGATCTGGTAGCTGCTTCAGCAATAGCTTCGCAGCCTTTCATAAATACTCTTGCCATTTTTAAACCTCCCTATAAACTTCGATTGCTGCGTCAGGACATACAACGCCACATGCTGCGCATCCGATGCAGTCGTCTGGATTAGCGGCAACGACATACTGGTAGCCTTTTAAATTAACTTTTTCGCCAATTGCGAGTACTTTCTTAGGGCAGAACTTCACGCAATAGCCGCAGCTTTTGCAGGATTCTGCTCTAATTTCAACTTTTCCTTTTGCCATTTTGATTACCTCCTAATTGGTGTATGACAGGCCCTGGAAATACCGGGTTTCCCTGGCCGATATTCAATAACCTGTACTATCATAATATACAGGTTTGTTGACTTGAATTACCGATTCCACTCATAAGTCAGATACAATCTGATCGGAATCAGCGGTACATCTGTCTTTCCTTCTATGGCCGGACAGAGCTCTTCCAGCGCACAGAGGTAGTCTACATTCAGATACTCCTGAATCATCTCCTGAACTTTCGCATTGCCTTCCAGAACCTCTTCCGCCGTAGTGGACAGTCCCACATTAGGATTGCTCATGATGGAGACATTCTCCAGCTGGATCCGGGCCATTCCCAGAACCCTTGCCATGGTTCCGTCTATGGTGATCAGATTCTTGGACCAAGGCCGGTATGCATTGATCACGAAGAAATTCTGCGTGTTCGGTCTGTTGAGGAAAGGTGCATAGGCGCCGATCAGACGGGAACCGATATGGTCGCCGCCAACGTCGAGAATGACGACAGCATTGTCATCGGCAAGCTTTTCTCTGACGCCGCCCGGTGTGGTAGGCGCATCAAAAAACTGCTCCTGATAATGAAAGAAAACACCCATATCTTCCATCTTGCCGCAGACATCTCTGGAACGGAACAGAGGTTTGGTCTGGTCCATATCAAAGAAGTGCACAGGCTTGTCAGTCAGCTTCAGGATCTCCTCTGCAAAGTTCAGAGCGATCTCACTCTTGCCGCATCCTGCCTCTCCGACAAAGACAAAATTCTTTTTCGTTTTCAGAAGTTCTTTTAATACGTTTTCCATTAAATCTCTCCTGTTTTCTATTGCCTCTTACACTTTCCATTGTACCTAATTGGGAGTACAATGTCAAATTATTTTTCAGATTTCATTACTTTTTGTTTGACATTTTTTAGAAATATTTTCTTTATTCGGAATTCTTCCGTTTTTCATCTTGTTGTATGACAACAAATATAAGTTGACAACAGAAATTGTAAATATTATAATGTAAGAAACACCGGATCCCTGCGGGCAGCTTCTTCCTGCTGTGCACGGGTTCCATCCTCATAATATTATCCCTATATATTTTATGAACAAGGAGATTGAAATGAATAGCAAAATCGTTTTCTGCGGCGGAGGAAACATGGCAGAAGGAATTCTCCGCTCGCTGCTCAGCAGAGATGCTGCGGATCCTGCTGATATCACTGTAAACGAGCTGATTCCGGAACGCTGCCGGTATCTGTCCGATACATACGGTGTCGCTGCCTCCCCGGAGACAGAAGACGCGATCCGAAACGCGGATGTCATCTTCATTGCCGTGATTCCCAGGCATGTGCCTGCGGTCGCAGCCACGCTGAAGCCGCTTTTAAAAGAAGGCGCACTGGTTATTTCCATTGCCGCTGCTGTCACACTGGAGACTCTTGCGAAACTGCTGGACAGTTCTGTGAAAATCATCCGCTCCACACCGAATACGCTGAATCAGTCAGGCAGCGGCTACAGTGCGGTATGCCCTAACGGAAACTGCAGCGAAGAGGATATCTCTCTGGCAGTCGGACTGTTCAGCGCTCTGGGCCAGGTCATGATGCTGAGAGAGGAGATGTTCAATGCATTCACCTGCTTCAGCAACGTAGGTCCTCTCTGGGCATACAAAATGATCGAGGCTCTGACCGATGCAGGCGTCTACGTGGGATTCAGCCGCGAAGATGCAAGAAGCATCGTCATCAGAAACATGATAGGTGCAGCTTCCGTCCTGGAGCTCACAGGAGAGCATCCTGCTGTCAAGGTAGACCAGATGACTTCACCGGGCGGCGTAACCATCGAAGCCCTCAGAGCCCTCAATGCCGAAGGCTTCTCAGATGCGCTGATGAGCTCTGTCATCGCAGGCTTTGACAAGGTAAATGCCCTGGAATAGCATTCTGTCTGCTCTTCAGATTTAATATATTGCAGAAAGAACCGCACAGAAGGCATCGTATCCTTAAGGACAGTAACTTAAATGTGCGGGCATTGCGAAGGGCAAGAGAATCGAGAGAAGTTTTACGCTTCTCTCTTTTTTCTTGCCCTTTTTCTTTGCGGTACGAAATTGTAAACGAGGAATCATGATTCTGCTTCTCGCCCCGGAAAAATCACATGGACTTTCTGAGGTATTCTGCTGTGATAGTGGAAGCGTATTCTGCCATTTCCTTCGGCCTTCCGGCAAAGACGATCTCACCGCCGGCTGTACCGCCATCGGGGCCAACATCAATGAGCCAGTCCGCCTGTTTCATCACATCCAGGTTGTGCTCAATGACAATGACGGTGTTACCCCGGTCCACCAGACTGTCCAGCAGCTCCATGATCTTCTGAACATCGGAAGCGTGCAGGCCGGTAGTTGGCTCGTCCAGCACATAGATATTGCCTTTCTTGTCCAGGTATTTCGCCAGCTTCACCCGTTGGCGTTCGCCGCCGGAGAGGGTAGACAGGGGTTGACCCAGGGACAGATAGGACAGGCCCACCTCCAGCATGGCCTCCAGAGCTCTGCGAAGCTTCTTGTTCCCCTTAAAAAATTCACAGGCTTCTCCGGCGGACATGTCCAGAATCTCCACGATGTTTTTGCCGTGGTAACGGTAGGACAGGGCCTTTTCGCTGTACCGTCTGCCCTCGCAGGCTTCACAGACGGTGGTGACCGGGTCCATGAACACCAGCTCCGTAACGATCCGGCCTCGACCGCCGCAGACCGGGCAGCCACCCTTGCTGTTGAAGGAAAACAGGGAAGGCTTCACACCGTTCTCCGTCGCCATGACCTTGCGGATCTCATCAAAGAAGCCCAGGAAGGTGGCGGGAGTGGAGCGGCCTGTGGCGGTCACAGGAGACTGGTCCACCAGCACCACCTGGTCGGCATATTGCCTGGCAAACACATCCCGAATCAGGGAGCTTTTTCCAGAGCCCGCCACACCGGTGACTACGGTCAGTACATTCAGCGGGATATCCACCGACACATGTTTCAGGTTGTGAGCGCAGGCATCCCGCACGGGGAGAAAACTCATTGGCGTGCGGGGTACGGCTTTCAGAGGCGTGATCTGCTTCAGGGCGTTTCCGGTGCGGGTGCCGGAGCACAGCAGCCCTTCATAGCTGCCCTGGAACAGAATCTCGCCGCCGTCCTTTCCCGCCAGCGGACCCACGTCGATGACCTCGTCGGCGATGGAGATCACGTCCTTGTCGTGCTCCACCACCAGCACCGTATTGCCTTTGTCCCGCAAACTCTGCAAAAGTTTTGTCATGCGGTACACATCCCGAGGATGCATACCGGTGCTGGGTTCGTCAAAGATATAAGTCATGCCGGTGAGGGAACTTCCCATGTAACGCACCAGCTTCAAGCGCTGAGCCTCGCCGCCGGAGAGGGTGGAAGACTCCCGATCCATAGACAGGTATGGCAGTCCAATATCAATCATTCGGGTCAGGGATGCCGTCAGAGCGTTCACAATGGTGGCTGCTCTGGGGTCATCAATGGTTTGCAGCACTTTGACAAGCTCCGTAAACTCCATGGCACACATCTCATCGATGCTGCAGCCCGCCACCTTGCAGGAAAGGCTCTTTTCGTTGAGCCGCCGCCCGCCGCAGACCGGGCAGGTGCGCTCCTCCATGAACTGATTGAGCTTGCGCAGAGTGTAGTCATTCTGCTCCTCGGGACCTTTCATCAGGCACAGACGCTGGAACTGGGTCTTGATGCCCTCCACCTTTTTGTGTTCCCTCGGCCCACCCGGAACGCGGCTGCCAAACAGGAGGAGATTTCGCTCTTCCGGCGTATAATCCCGGTACTTTTTATCCAGGTCGAACAGCCCAGAGCCGGTATATTGCTTCCAGTAGTAGTTTCCTACACCGAAAGCGGGCAGTTCCAGCATACCTTCGTTCCAGCTTTTTTCCGGATCGATAGCTCGCTCGATATCCAGATCCAGAATTTTTCCGATGCCGGAGCAGGTCTTGCACATACCGTTGGGATCGTTGAAGGAGAAGTAGGAAGCTGTTCCCACATGGGGCGTTCCGATGCGTGCATAGAGTAACCGCAATGCGGCGTACATATCGCTGATGGTGCCCACAGTGGAGCGGGCGTTGCCGCCCAGCCGGGACTGATCCACAATGACGGAAGCGGAGAGGTTGTCAATCCGTTCCACCTTGGGCTTCTCGTATTTGGGAAGCCTGCCCCGCATGAAAGCGGTGTAGGTCTCGTTCATCTGCCGCTGGCTCTCGGCGGCTATAGTATCAAAGACAATGCTGGACTTTCCGGAGCCGGACACCCCGGTAAAAACCACGATTTTTCCTTTGGGAATATCCAAAGAGACATTTTTCAGATTGTTCTGCCGAAGTCCCCGGATCACAATTTTTTCCTGTTCCATGTTAAATCGCCTCTCTTTCTATGGAATCATACATTTGCGCAGACGGAAACAGTAAGGACGAAGTGTCATCCACTGCGTCCTTACGATACTCATATTTTAGATTGAATCGGAACCAGTTCGATATACCCCCTCGTTCCGATGGGTTCCAGTTGAATTCTGGGGTTTGCATCGTCCCACTGATAGCCAATCAAAGATGGGTCATAGTTTTTCTCGGATTCCCAGATTTCTGCAATAGCCTGCTGGTAATCTTCTTCCTGAAAGGGTTCTCCCTGGAACATCAGGTACTGCGCTTTCGGAAGTTCAATCACGTCGAAGCCATCGGGAATCTCACCAGTATAATCCTCCGCTACTTCAACACCCTGTACATACTGGCTCGTTCCCGGCTTGATATACGCTTCCGGCAGCCACAGGCATACCGGCTCCCCGCAAAGGGATTTCATGCTCACCA
>JBJESV010000077.1:0-2139 GCA_051882975.1 Emergencia sp. | reverse complement strand
TGTACGGCTTTTCCGGACACGGTAATTCCTGCTGTGGTGAATTATCCTGTGGCTGTTCGTAAATCACGTACTCCACCTTTCCAAGACGGCCGTTGCTGCATCTTGTCTGCTCCCGGAAAAGGCAGCCGTATTTCTCCAGCTCCTTTAAGGGAGTGGCAATGCCGTCAGGGTTTTCCTCACATATTGAAGCCAGTCCCCTTACGCTGTAGTCCCAGCCATTAGGCAAACTTAAAATCAGAGAAAGGAGTCCTTTTGCCTTCAGGGACAGTCTTCTGTCTCTGAGATGGTAGTTGCTCATGGTTGTGCAGTTCTTGTTTTTTTCAATTCTAAATACAGCCATCCTTTTTCCTCCGTCGTTGTAATTTGAAACGATTCCGTTCTTCTGCAATAAAAAAACAGTTGCCTGGATTACCCTTGTAACTGTTCCAAATATCACATATCATAGAATCATTATATATATCGTCGTCACTAAGTAATTGTTTTTTCTCCTTTTTCTGTTTCCTTTTTAAACGCCACGCATGCGTCGTTTGCCGACACGATGGCGATGCCCTGCAGCAGTTCCTCCACGGTATGGGTTTCACCCACCTCCATGTACATCTGACTGCCGCCCATGGACGCCGCCCGGTCCGATATGGTCACCTGGTCGCTCAGGCTGATCTTACCTGCATCCACTGCCTCCAGGGTCAGCAGCATGGTCATGACCTTGGTCACAGAAGCCGGCGGAAGCTCTTTGTGAGAATCCTGCTGATAGATCACCGTACCGGTATCCGCATCGATGAGCACGGCGCTCTTGACATTCAGATTCAGTCCGGCTTTCTCCTGGCTTTCATCCGGCGCTCCCGCAGCGGTCAGAGTGTCGGACACTGTCTCCAGAACCACCGGCTCCTGGGGGTTGTTAAAGTACCGCACTCCCATGATGCCTGCCGTCCCGCACAGACACAGGGCGCACACGGCGCAAAGGATCTTCTTCAAACGCTTTCTCATAAAAAAAACACCTCTCTCATTTGTCACTATATGAGAGAGGTGCAGAGGTTATACCTTTATTTCACTTCCATCGGATTCTCTTCGCCGCGGAAAAAGTGGAGCACGCCCAGTATGGAATTCTCGGCCATGTTGGCCACCGCCTCATCGGTGTAGAATGCCATGTGAGAGGTGACGATGACGTTGGAGTAAGACCGCAGAATCGCCAGACGCGGGTTGTTCAGCGGCTCGCCCATTCGGTTGAAGTAGTAGAGGCCGCTTTCGTGTTCCACCACGTCCAGGCAGGCAAAACCGATCTTTCCCGACTCTATGGCTTCGATGAGGGCGTCGCTGTCGATCAGTGCCCCTCTGGCGCAGTTGACAATGCCTACACTGTCCTGCATCCCTGCGATGGCTCTGCTGTCAATCATATGGTAGTTTTCTTCTGTTGCAGGTGCATGAAGGCTGATGATGTGGCTTTCTCCCATCAGCGTCTCCAGACTTACATACTCGGCCAGCTCCGCGGCCCTCTTGTTCGGGTACGGATCATAGCACAGAAGCCTGCAGCCGAAGCCTGAAAGCTGTTCCAGCACTCTGGTGCCGATCCTGCCTGTTCCCACGATTCCGACGGTACAGTTATGCAGTTCTCTTCCCAGCTTGCCGTGCAGGGTGAAGTCCTGAACATCGCCGCGCATCATGATATGCTTGATCCTGCGCAGGCCCATGAGCATCATCATGACCGTGTAATCTGCCACGCTGTCCGGCGAGTAGGTCACATTGGTGACACAGATTCCCAGCTCCCTGGCGTGGGCCACGTCGATATGGTCGTAGCCGATGGTTCTGGTGGCGATGCAGCGGATGCCGATTTCGGCGAACCGGTCCAGCATCTCCGCGCTGATGACTGTGGTTATGATATCGATGGCGTCATAGCCCTCTGCCAGATGGATATTCTCAAGGCATGGAGTCTCCGCGGTGTAACCGTACTCCACGCCGTACTTTTCACAGAACTGGTCGAAAAAAGGCTTTTCGTCAAATTCTCTCATGCTGTATACGAATAGTTTCATGACATGCCTCCCGGATGGATTTCAGTTTTTTTCAGGCGATTTCACCTGAGTCAGTCGGACCTTCGGCGTCTTCCCGCCGTCTGCAGACCCGCAGTTTTATTATAGCACAAAGAAG
>JBJESV010000076.1:0-8816 GCA_051882975.1 Emergencia sp. | reverse complement strand
TGCTGACGCATCCTCGGCTCACGCACGCCCGCAGCATTTTTTGTATTTCTTGCCGCTGCCGCATGGGCACGGGTCGTTTCTGCCCGGTTTCTTTTCCACGTGAACTGTCTTGGAACGCTTGAAATCCTTGACGATGGCCAGTCTCTTCTCTTCGCTGAGAACATCCTTCCATGCCGGAATCGAATACAGGTAGTCAGCCTCTGCCTTCAGCATGTTGAAGAACAGCTTTTCGAAGTCGATGTCCAGATCGATAGCGGTTTCGTCTGTAACGGATTCCAGATCCAGCTCACTGTTCAGGCTGCTGTTGATGCCGTCGAGAAATCCCGCGAAGATGACCTTGCGGCACTGGAACTTTTCCACCAGCTCAGCAACGGTACCGGCCATGTGCTCCTGGGGATTCTCCAGAATCCAGGTGTACAGGTCAGTCTCGGTCTGGGCGTATTCCTTCCAGAATTCCTCGAAGGTCTCTTCGGTCTGGTTGTCGATTAAATCTTTCCATTCCTGATATAAACTCATGTTAACTCCTCCTAAAAAATCTGATTACAGTGTTTTTGCAATGGCCAGAATGTCGCCTACGATGGCGCTGCCGGTCGGAAGGGCGCCTGCGCCTTTGCCGTAGAACATGACTTCATCCACCGCATTTCCTGTTACGTAGATAGCGTTGAATTCATTGGACACGCCGGCGAGAGGATGGCTGTTCTCAATCTCCATAGGCTTTACGCTGTATTCCAGCTTGTCTCCGTCCTTCTTCGCATGGGCGATGAGCTTGATTCTGCAGTCCTTTGCCTTGGCAGCCTGAATATCGTCCATGGTGATTCCGCTGATGCCTGTGGTCGGGATCTCTGTCGGCGGCACATAGGTGTCAAAGCAGAGAGCCATGAGGATGGAAAGCTTGTTGGCAACATCGATGCCTTCCACATCAGCGGTAGGATCAGCTTCCGCAAAACCTTTTGCCTGAGCGTCCTTCAGAACATCGTTGTAGTCCAGCCCCAGGTCTGTCATCTTTGTCATGATATAGTTGGTGGTACCGTTGAGGATACCCATGACCTCGGTGAATTCGTTGCCTGCCAGAGCCTCCTGAATTGCAGTCAGGGCAGGGATGCCGCCGCCTACACTGGCTTCGAAGCGGAAACCAACACCGTTTTCTTCAGCGGCCTTGTGCAGCCGGTCGAAATTGGCAGCTACAGCAGCTTTGTTCGGGGTCACGACACTCTTGCCGTTTTCCATAGCTGTCAGCATGAATGTGGTTGAAGGTTCGATGCCTCCCAGGGATTCAACAACGATGTCGATATCCGGGTCTTTTAAAATATCATCAGGATTCTGTGTCGCGCAGGATTCTGGAAGTCCCAGAGTCTTCAGTCTTTCCATGTTCTTTTCCAGAACTCTGACGACCTGAATGTTCTTTCCGGTTCTCTTTTCAATTAATTCTCTGTTCATATCCAGGATCTCGTAGGTTCCGCCGCCTACAGTTCCCAGACCAAGTATTCCGATTTTTACTGTTTTTTTCATTACAGCCTCCTTGTAGTTGATTTCCATTCTTAAAATTATATACTAAAAAATGATTTTTGTCTTTATTTTTCTGCAAAAAACCCTTATCATGGTAGAGTAATTGTTTCGAGGAGGTTATTATGGCACTGCACATCGTTTTAGTTGAACCTGAAATCCCGCCAAATACGGGAAATATAGCCAGAAGCTGCGCCGCCACAGACACGGTTCTGCACCTGGTGGAGCCCCTGGGATTCTCCATAGATGACAAGGCAGTCAGAAGGGCAGGCCTGGACTACTGGCCCTATGTCAGGCTGGAGGTCCATCCATCCCTGGAGGCTTTTCTGGAGAAATACGGAGACAGAACCATGTATCTGGCCACCACCAGAGGAGGGAAGCTCTACACAGAGGTGGAATATAAAGATGAAGATATGATTCTTTTCGGCAGAGAGACGGCAGGACTTCCGCGTCAGTTCATCGAGGAGCACAGGGATACTGCTGTCCGCATTCCCATGAGCGAAAGCACCCGTCTGCGCTCCTTCAATCTTTCCAATTCAGCCAATATTATTTTGTTTGAAGCACTGAGACAATTAGACTTTCCAGGGTTGAAATAGACCGTTTCTGTATGGTATACTATTTGCATAGGAGATGGAGATATGAAATTAGGATACGAGCTTACAATTGAACAGACCCAAAAGTTGTCCATGACTCCTGAGCTGATCCAGGCCATACAGATTCTTCAGTTCAACAATCAGGAACTGGTCGATTTCGTCGAGAACGAGCTCCTGGAGAATCCGGTGCTTGAGGCAGAGAAAAGCTATGACCCCCAGGAGGTCGACATCAGAGAGAAGATCCGGGAGGCGGACTACGAGGAAGAGAGCTTCCGCCAGTGGGAGTATTCTCCTGATGACGACGATGACTACACCTACGAACAGTACGTCTCGGAAGAAGACACCCTGACAGATTATCTGCTCATGCAGCTGCAGTTTTCCAGCCTGAAAGATGTCAAGGCACAGATAGGCCGCTACATCATCGAAGCTGTCGATGAGAACGGCTATCTGACTGCGTCTGTGGAGGAGATAGCCAGAGCCCTGGATGCGGATACGGAGACCGTGGAAGAGACTCTTGCTTTCATACAGACCTTTGATCCGTCGGGCGTAGCTGCCAGAAACCTGCGGGAATGCCTGATCATTCAGCTTGCCGCAAAGGGCCTTCTGACAGACGAGATAGAATACATCATCGAGAATCTGCTGGAAGAGCTGGCAGACAACAAGATTTCACATATAGCAAAGACCCTGGGCATCAAGAACCAGGAGGTTCAGCAGATCGCCGATCTGATCCGGACCCTGGAACCTAAGCCGGGCAGACTTTTCTCCTCCGGAGAGACGACCAGGTACGTGGTGCCGGACATCTTTGTGGAGAAGGTCAACGGCGAATATGTGGTCACCAGCAATGACACCAGCATGCCGAAACTGATGGTCAGCTCCTATTACAACAGGCTTACCGCAGAAGCGGACAGAGATGAGGAGCTGAACAAATACCTCAACGACAGATTCAACGCAGCCGTATGGCTGATCAAGAGCATAGAACAGCGCAAGCAGACCATTTTCAACGTGGCCAGCGCTGTGGTCAGATACCAGCAGGATTTCTTCGACAAAGGGGAGAAGTTCCTGAAGACGCTGACCCTGAAGCAGATTGCAGATGAAGTGGGTGTTCACGAATCCACCGTCAGCAGGTCCATCAACGGAAAATACATGCAGAGCCCTCGGGGCGTGTTCGAGCTGAAGTATTTCTTCTCCAGCGGCGTTTCCGGTGAAGACGGCTCCAGCGTGTCTTCCAACAGCGTCAAATCCATCATCAGAGAGATTATCGCCGGCGAAGATCCCAAGAAGCCTTACAGCGACCAGGACATGGTCGAGCTCCTGAAGGAGAAGGGAATCGATATCTCCCGGCGTACCGTTGCCAAGTACAGAGAAGGCATGAACATCCTGTCCTCCTCCAAGCGGCGGAGATTCTGACGGATGCACTGAAAAAGTCTATATTTTAAAACTTTAATTCTTAATAATATAAAGAGATAATGGAGGTAAATTATGGCAATTAAAGTTGGTATCAGCGGATTCGGAAGAATCGGCAGAGTAGTGATCAGAGCGGCAATGGATATGCCCGATGTCGAGATCGCAGGCATCAATGTCCGGAATGCGGACATCGATTATCTGATTTATATGCTGAAATATGACACAACCTTCGGACGTTTCCCGAGAACACTGGAAAAGTACGAAGAGGGCATCGTGATCGACGGAAAGAAGGTTCCTGTATACAGCGAATCCGAAGCAAAAAATATTCCGTGGGACAGATGCGGTGCAGAATACATAGTTGAAGCCACAGGTGCTTATACTACTACAGAAAAGGCAATGGATCATATCAGGGCCGGTGCAAAGAAGGTAGTCATCTCCGCACCGGCAAAGGACAAGACCACGCCGACCTTCGTATACGGAGTCAACTCTGATGAGTACACCAGCGATATGCTGGTCGTTTCCAACGCATCCTGCACGACCAACTGCCTGGCGCCTCTGTGCAAGGTGCTGGAGGACAACTTCGGAATCGAACAGGGCCTGATGTCAACCATCCACTCCGCAACTGCCAAGCAGAAGGTCGTAGACGCCCGTTCCATGAAAGACTGGAGAACCGGCAGATGCGTGTTCGGAAACATCATTCCTTCCACCACCGGCGCAGCCAAGGCGGTGGGACTGGTTATTCCGTCCCTGGCCGGCAAGATGACCGGTATCTCCTACAGAGTGCCGACTTCTGACGTTTCCGTCATCGACCTGAACGTGGTCCTGAAGAAGTCCGCTTCCTACGATGCGATCTGCAGAGCCGTCAAGAAGGCTTCTGAGACATATCTCCACGGCGTCATCGAATACGTGGACGACGAAGTGGTATCCGGAGATTTCGTAGGCGATGCTCATACATCCATCTTCGACGCCAGAGAAGGCATCGAGCTCAACGACAAGTTCTTCAAGCTCATCGCATTCTATGACAACGAGTTCGGCTATTCCAGCAAGACTCTGGAGCTGATCAGACATATGTACGAGGTGGACAACGCAAAATAATTTTCAGAAAGAAATACGGGGAAATGCCTGACGGTATTTCCCCGAATCTGCGTAAAAGAGGTATCAGAAAAATGAAAAAAACTGTCAGAGACATTGATGTTAAGGGCAAGAGAACCCTTGTAAGATGTGATTTCAACGTGCCGCAGAAAGACGGAAAGATCACCGACGACAAACGTATCGTCAGCGCGCTGGAGACCATCACCTATCTGAGAGAGCATGGCGCCAGAGTCATCCTGATGTCCCATCTGGGAAGACCCAAGGGGCAGCCGAATATGGAATACACCCTGAAACCGGTTGCAGACCGCCTGTCTGAGCTGCTGGGAACAGAAGTGAAGTTTATCAGCTGTCCAGAGGTGGTATGCGATACCGTTCGTCAGGCTGCTGACTCCCTGAAGGATGGAGATGTCATGCTGCTGGAGAACGTCCGCTTCAGAAAGGAAGAAACAGAGAACGGTGCTGAATTCGCAAAGGAACTGGCTTCCCTGGGAGACATCTTCGTTCAGGAGGCTTTCGGCACAGCGCACAGAGCCCATGCCTCCACAGCCGGCGTTGCAGACTATCTGCCTGCAGTATCCGGATTTCTCATCGAGAAAGAGGTCAGATTCCTTGGAAGCGCTCTGGATGATCCGCAGAGACCTTTTGTGGCCATCATGGGAGGAGCCAAGGTGGGAGACAAGATTCCGGTCATCGAGAATCTGCTGAAAAAGGTGGATACCCTGATCATCGGCGGCGGCATGGCGTATACTTTCTTCAAGGCTTCAGGCCTGGAGATCGGAACCTCCATTCTGGATGAAGAGAACATCGGTCTTGCCGGGGAGCTTCTGAAAAAGGCGGAAGCAGCCGGTGTGAAGATGCTTCTTCCGGTGGATGTGGTCTGTGCAAAGGAGTTTGCCGACGATGCGGAGTCTGTCATTGCCGACAGAGATGCGATTCCGTCTGACATGATGGGGCTGGATATCGGTCCGAAGACCATCGCTCTTTACAAAGAGGCGCTGGCAGATGCAAAGACCATCGTCTGGAACGGTCCTCTGGGCGTGTTCGAGATGCCGAGCTTTGCAGAAGGAACAAAGGCTGTCGCCCAGGCTCTCGCTGACAGCGACGCTGTAACGGTCATCGGCGGCGGAGACAGCGCAGCGGCCACAGAACAGTTCGGACTGGCCGACAGAATGACCCATATTTCAACGGGCGGCGGCGCTTCCCTGGAGTTCCTCGAAGGCAAAGTGCTCCCGGGCATCGCTGTCATTGAAGATAAATAGAAAAGCAGAAAACAGGAGGCGAGTGCAGCGATGAGAATTCCATTGATCGCAGGAAACTGGAAAATGTACAAGACCAAAGCCGAGGCACTGGATTTTGCCGAGGCCTTTCGAGCCCTTTACAAAGATACGGATATCCGTGCAGCCGTCTGCGCGCCGTACACACAGCTGGATACGCTGGTGGAAGCTTTCAAGGGGACCGGCGTCGGCGTAGGTGCCCAGAATGTCCACTTTGAGGACGAGGGCGCTTTCACCGGAGAGATTTCCGTGGCAATGCTGAAGGAGATCGGCGTGGACTACTGTATCGTAGGGCATTCAGAGAGAAGACAGTATTTCGGTGAAACGGACCGGACCGTCAATTTGAAGCTGAAGAAGCTCTTTGCAGACAGCGATATCGTTCCCATTCTCTGTGTAGGAGAAAATCTGCAGCAGAGAGAGGCCGGAGAGGAACTGCAGGTGGTGGAGAGCCAGCTGCGGGAGGATCTGGCCGGGATTCCTGCAAAAGATGCGGCGAAGCTGGTCATTGCCTATGAGCCGGTCTGGGCTATCGGCACGGGCAGAACAGCCACACCGCAGCAGGCAGGGGAGATGTGTGCTTTCATAAGGAAGACTCTGGAGGATCTCTATGACGAGGACACCTGCGACAGCGTCATCATCCAGTACGGCGGCAGCGTCAAACCGGAGAATGCATCCGAAATCATGAACATGGATGAGATCGACGGCGCCCTGGTGGGAGGAGCCAGTCTGAACCCTTCCTGTTTTATGGATATAATTAACTTTTAACAGGAAAAATACTTGATTTTTACAGCCTGTTGTGATACAGTTAAATGGTTAAAATAAAAGCACTCAGCTACAAGGAGGGATAAGATGAAAACCGCTCTCATGGTATTATTAGCAATCGCCAGCATTGTCATCATTGCCAGCGTATTGTTACAGTCCAGTAACAGTGATGGACTTTCCGGTTCCATCGCAGGTGGAGCAGAGCAGCTTTTCGGCAAGAAAAAGAGCAAGGGTTACGAAGCTATTCTGAGCAAGATCACCATTGTCTGTGCAGTACTGTATGTGGTACTGTCCATTGCCATTGTTGCATTATTCTAGTTGTTAATATTTTAATTTTAAATATTCGCTACGGGTAAGAGGTGCTGACAGGTGCCTCTTAAACTTGTTTCTTTACAGCGAAGAAGGAGGTATTATTATGAGTTATGTTGCTCCTGTCGCTGCGGCTATCGGTCTGATCGTGGCATTCTGCCTGGCATCCTGGATCGGTAAAGCAGACGAGGGAACTGACAGAATGAAAGAAATTGCCGGCTACATCCGTGAAGGCGCCATGGCATTCCTGAAGAGAGAATACAAGACAATGGTCATCGTGATCGTTGTACTGTTCCTTCTGATCGGATTCGGCCTTCAGAGCTGGACAACCGCTGTCCTGTATGTAATCGGCGCACTGTTATCCGTACTGGCCGGATTCTTCGGAATGAATGTGGCTACCAAGGGTAACGTGAGAACCGCAGCTGCAGCAAAGGATTCCGGTATGCCGAAAGCGCTGAAGATCGCTTTCCGTTCCGGTGCCGTAATGGGTCTTTGCGTATCCGGTCTGGGCCTGCTGGGTCTGGGCGTTGTGTTCTGCGTTCTTGATCTTGCGACTGTTACAGAGTGCATCACCGGTTTCGGTCTGGGCGCATCTTCCATGGCCCTGTTCGGAAGAGTCGGCGGCGGTATCTACACCAAGGCTGCTGACGTAGGTGCTGACCTTGTAGGTAAGGTTGAGGCAGGCATTCCGGAAGACGACCCGAGAAACCCTGCAGTTATCGCCGATAACGTAGGCGACAACGTAGGTGACGTTGCCGGTATGGGTTCCGACCTGTTCGAGTCCTATGTAGGCTCCCTGATTTCCGCTATCACTCTTGCTTCCGTTGCAGTGGCAAATGCTCCTGAGATGGCAACATTCTCCGAAGCTACAGCAGCTGTATTCCCGCTTCTCCTGTCTGCCATCGGTATCATCGCATCCGTAATCGGTATCCTGATGGTAAGAGGAAACGAGAATACAAACCCTGCAAAAGCTCTGAACATGGGTACTTATGTCAGTGCCGCCATCGTTGTCGTATGTGCGCTGATTCTGAGTAAACAGCTTCTGGGCGACATGACCTATGCATATGCTATCATCGCAGGTCTTGCTGCAGGTATTGCAATCGGACAGATCACAGAGATCTATACATCCGGAGATTACAAATCCGTAAAGAAAATCGCAGAACAGTCTCAGACTGGTGCTGCAACAACCATCATCAGCGGTCTGGGCGTAGGCATGATGTCCACTCTGTGGCCTATCATCTGCATCTGTATCGCCACTTTCCTGGCTTACATGTTCGCAGGCGTTTACGGCATCGCTCTTGCTGCTGTAGGTATGCTTTCCACAACAGGTATGACTGTTGCTGTTGACGCATACGGTCCTGTATCTGACAATGCAGGCGGTATCGCAGAAATGTCCGAACTGCCTCACGAAGTCAGAGAGATCACTGACAAACTGGATTCCGTCGGCAACACAACTGCTGCAATCGGTAAGGGATTCGCAATCGGTTCCGCTGCTCTGACTGCACTGGCTCTGTTCGTATCTTATGCAGAAGTTGCAGGCATCTCAGTTGTAAGCCTGCTGAACCCGATCGTTATCATCGGTCTGTTCCTGGGCGCTATGCTGCCGTTCCTGTTCTCAGCCATGACTATGAATTCCGTAGGTAAGGCTGCAAACCAGATGATCGAAGAAGTAAGAAGACAGTTCAGAGAAGACAAGGGCATCATGGAAGGTACTTCCAAGCCTGACTATGCAAGATGCGTAGACATCTCCACAGGTGCTGCTCTGAAAGAAATGGTTGTTCCTGGTCTGATGGCAATCATCGCTCCGCTGGCTGTAGGATTCATCCTGGGTGCTGAAGCTCTGGCAGGTATGCTTGCCGGCGCTCTGTCCGCAGGTGTT
>JBJESV010000075.1:0-8854 GCA_051882975.1 Emergencia sp. | reverse complement strand
TGACAGCCATGGCGGCCGCCGTCTTTTTTCCTATCTTAAACATGGTACACCTCCTTCTGCGTGCGGAAGATCTCCTGATAGACCTCCGACCTGCGCATCAGGCTGCTGTGGGTATCGAAAACAGTCTTTTCTCCATCTATCAGCAGAACCATTTCCGCCTCATCAAAGGCTGTGACCCGGTGAGAGATCAGGATCAGCGCGCAGTCTCCATAGTGACGGCGCAGGTTTCTCATGATCTTCTGCTCTGTTTCCACATCCACAGCCGCAAAAGGATCGTCCAGAACCAGAATCCGGCTCCTGTGATACAGAGTCCGTGCCAGAGACAGTCTGGCCTGCTGCCCGCCGGACAGGCGGATTCCGGAGGAGCCCACCATGGTGTGTATTCCGTCCGGCATCGTGCCCAGATCCTCATCAAAGCAGACGTCTGCCAGCACCCGGCTGATATCTCCGTCCCTTCCCAGAGTGATATTATCGTATATGGTATCGGAAAGCAGCTGGCTGTCATGACCCATATAGGTCACATAGCCGCTGATTTCAGCCGGCGTCATTTCCGCAAGCTCTTTTCCGTTTATGGTGATGCTGCCTTCATAGGGATAAAGCCCCTGCAGAACCTTCCCCACTGTGGATTTTCCGCTGGCCACAGGCCCTGTCACGCCGATAAACTGTCCGGTCTCCACAGAAAAATCCACATTTCTCACGATGCCGCTGGACAGTCCGCTTACCTGCAGGCTCACCGGTCCTCTGCGGGATGCATCTTCTTTCTCCCCATCCGGGGCTGTATCCTGAGTTTCCCCTGTCTGTCCGGAATCCTTCAGATAAGGCTTCACCCGCTGCCAGGACACCTGGGCCTTCTGCACCGCATTGAACAGTTTGGCGACCCTGCTGACTTTGATGGCAAAGGCATAGAAGATAGTCACATAGGCGGAAAAGCTGCCGATAGACCAGCTGCCGTCCAGGACTTTCTGACCTCCCTGAAAGACCACGATGACCAGACCGATCAGGGCGATGATCCGGTATACCGGCTGCATGGAGTTTTCCAGCACGCTGGCCCGGACTGCCTTTTTCTTCAGATCGGCCAGTTCCCTGTCGTAGGCCTCCTCCCGCCGATGCAGCACGCCGCTGAGTCTGTACAGCTGCTGATTCTCCACATTTTCCAATGTCACGCTGCTGACATGGGAAAGCTGGTTTCTGTAATCCTTTGTATAGCGGTATATGACCGTCTTCATCTGCCGTGCGAAAAAGACTGCAGGCAGAATAAAGAGGCAGGATCCTATGGTCAGCTTCACATCATAGCACAGCAGAGTTATGAAATATGCAGCCATCAGCACGCCGGTATCGAAGACCTCCGTTGTGAACTTCCTCATTCCCTCTACGCAGGCTCCCACGTCGGAGACAGCTCTGGTCATCAGGTCTCCGGTGTTCTCCTCCTGCAGCTGCTCCATGTCCCGTCTGATGATGTTCCGGTAGACCACCTTTCTCATGGACATGCTGGTCCGGTTTGCAAAGACCCGGACATAATACCTTTTCAGAAAACGGCTGCCCTGTATCAGGCAGATGGCCCCCAGATAGAGGGCCAGTCCTTTCAGAATCAGCTGGTTTCCCGCCTTCTGGGCAATCAGGTCTATGACCTTTCCCTGCAGGATCGGTCCCAGCTCCAGCGCCCCGTTGTATATGATGCCCGTCACCGCGATGGCAAGAGCCACTTTCCACTCCTTCATCCAGTAGCTTCGCATCCTGTCAGGTTCTTTCACGATTATCACACTCCCCCTTCTGAATTACAATTTATGATAATATGATTTCTCTGATTTTCCGGACATCGATGTTCTTTCTGCTGCCTTTCAGCGACAGAACCAGATTGTCCGGCCTGAATATCTCCTCGGCGATCTCCGCCAGACGGCGGGCTGTCACCGCCTGAAAGGCCCTTCTGGTCTCCTCGATGCCTCTCTCTTTTCCGTTCATGATATGTCCCTCATAGGCTCGCTGCCAGTTGAGTCCCTCGTTGTCGTCATAGATCATCCAGGCGTTGTCCACATACTCCGGCAGCACCAGGGAGAGCCTGTCCTCCATGTCCTCTTCCAGGTCGGAGAGACCGGCCGCGGCCACGGCGATGGATTCGTAAAGGTCGCGAGGCGCCACCTCATAGGTCCAGTAGAGCCTGCCGATATTGCTGTATTTCTCCAGCACGGATGAATAGCTGTAGATCATTCCCCTCTTTTCCGACAGCTCCTGATGCATCAGGGAGTTCTCACCCGAAAACAGGACGTCGTAGAGCAGGGCCAGCTCTGCAGCGGTGTATCGCTCAGTCACAAAATCAAAGGAGAACTGGACCATGGTATACCTGCTGTTTTTCACGTTGATCAGCAGATCCCGCCGGCCGAATCCCTCCGGCACAGGCGCCCGGTTCTCTCTTTTTTCCTTTCCTTTCTCGATATGGAGCCGGGAAAGTTTCCCGCTGAAGGCCTGCACCTCCTCTTCCCTCACATTCCCCGTCAGATAAAAGAAGAAATTGCCTTCTGTCAGAATCCCTTTGTGGTAGGCCGCCATTCTTTTTCTGCTGAAAGTGCTGACGGTACCCTTTGTCCCCAGGATCGTATTTCGCAGAGGCGTATCCTTCCAGGCAAAGGTGCCGGCGAAGTAGTCCAGACTCTTGAAGTCCTCCGCCTCCCGGATCTCCGCCTTGACCCTCTGCTGCTCCGTCTTTATCTCTGAGGCCGGCAGATCCAGCGGCTCGAAAACCTTCAGGATGACCTCTGCCGCTTCAGCAAAGTGCTCCGGTGCGCCGATGATATACAGATGGATGAATTCCTTGTAGGTCGCCCCGTTGAAGTACAGCCCTCTCTGATCCAGATACCGGTACATCTGTCCGTCCATTCTGTGGTTGATATTGCGGAAGATGATGTGCTCCAGAAAGTGGGTTATGCCGTTTTCCCCGTCGCTCTCATAAAGTGCTCCTGCTCTGATGTACAGCGAAAGGCAGAAGCTGTGGGTGCTGCTGTTGGGATAACAGTACAGCTCCGTCCCGTTTGTCGTTTCGATCTGTTTTTCCTCTAAAAATTCCATAGGAGCATTGTATCAGATACCGGCTGATAAAGCAATGTTCCGCCACCATATTATATATATGCGACTTTTTTAGCACCGGGGTTATATATGTGATGAAGAGACAGACCGGACAAAAATACCCTGTTCATACAGCTGAACAGGGTGACTGATCTGTATTCTGTTTTGCCTGTGGAGCGGATCACAGGATGGCTTCATCCAGAATCACGGTAAACGGCCCGTCATTTATCAGGGAGACTTTCATATCCGCACCGAACTCGCCGGTCTGCACAACAGGCACCGATCTGCGGCACTCCTCCACGATATAGTCATAGAGGGCTTCTGCCTGATCCGGCGCGCCCGCATCCACGAAGCTCGGCCTGTTTCCCTTTCTGCAGTTGGCGTAAAGGGTGAACTGGGAGATCAGCAGCAGCTGTCCCTGCACATCGGCCAGGGACAGATTGGTCTTGCCGTTCTCATCTTCAAAGATCCGCAGTCCCAGCAGCTTTTTAATATACTTGTCCGCGATTTCCTTTGTATCTTCTTTGCCTACACCGATGAGAACCAGAAATCCTTTGCCGATCTGGCCTTTCACCTTGCCGTCGATGGTTACCGATGCTTCATTGACTCTCTGTATTACGAATTTCATTTCTGTTTTATCTCCTTTGCTTTCTCCCGGGAGTATAATCCTTCCGGTTTTAACATTTTCATTATACGATGTTCCCCTGAGAAATTCAACTCTCTACAGAAAAAGGAAACCGCATTCCGCAGTTTCCCCTCTTTCTCTGTCTGTGCCGCAGTGCTTCCCGTCAGTCTCTGCCTGCCCCGCCGCCCATATCAAAGGACGGGTTGATGGCGTAGAAGTTTCTGGAATCCAGTCCGTCCTGAACCAGCCGCAGCGCTTCTCCGAAACGCTGGAAATGTACGATCTCCCTCTGCCGCAGGAACCGGATCGGATCGATGACATCGGGATCGTCAACCATGCGCAGAATGTTGTCATAGGTGGTCCGGGCTTTCTGTTCCGCCGCCAGGTCTTCCACCAGATCGGTGATGGCGTCTCCCTTTGAGGCAAAGCAGAGTGCATCAAAAGGGAATCCCGCCGCGGCCTGGGCATAGACCCCTGCGGTATGATCTACAAAATATTCCTGAAAGCCAGCCTCCCTGATCTGCTCCATGGTCATGTTCCGGGTCAGCTGATGCACGATGGAGGCAACCATCTCAAAATGCCCCAGCTCCTCGCTTCCCACATCCGTGAGCACGGCGGCCACTTTTCTGTCCGGCATGGAATATCTCTGAGAAAGGTAGCGCAGTGACGCACCGATCTCACCGTCCGGACCGCCATACTGGCTGATGATGAACTTAGCCATGGCCGGATTTGGGTTTTTAATCTTTACAGGGTACTGCAGTTTCTTTTCATAGGTCCACATACTAATCCTCCATTTCCCACGGCCAAGGTGTCTGGACCCAGGTCCAGCCGTTTTCTACATCGGTATCTGTGGCGGTCAGCGGTCCGAACTGTTCCTCGTAAGCCTCTACCGCCTCCAGATATTTCTTCCTGGTCTCGTCATAAAAGGTCAGTGCCGCCTGATTGTCAGGATGGGTATCGAGGAAAAGGCCCGTATCCACCAGGGCGAAATCGTACATCTGCACTTCCTTCATCGCTTCTGCTCTCGTCATCTGTCTCTACCCCCTCTGTATCCGAGAAAAGGAAGGTTCAGATCCGGAAAGATCGTTCCTGTCTCCAGTCCCTTTTCATAATCATAAGGCTGCTGCCATCTCTGCCACGGCACATAGGCCATTCCCACGACCATAGGCTGAGATCCTGCCGGAGCAGCCGGCCTGTTTCCGGTCTCGATGGCTGCCTCAGGCTGTGTCTGCTGCGGGCTCTGCGGGCGGCTTTCCGTCTGCATATCGGCCGGACGGCTTTCCGCCTGCGGTCTTTCTTCGACGCTGCAGCACGGCATGCCGCCGGTATCTCCAAGGATGATCGGCATACCGATATAAGGCTCTCTTCTGCTATTCAAAATAAAACCCCTTTCACAGTAAGATATTCTATACTATGAAAGGGCTCTGTCTTTTGTGACTATTTTTCTTTCTTTTCCTTATCAGCCGACTCAGGCGGTGCGATCGCCTGCAGGATCTCTCTGCAGGCCAGAATCCTGGCATAGGCTGAAATGGCCATTTCCAGGGCGAGCTGTGCCATCTTCTCTTCGTCTGCATCCTCATCGATGGTTTCCGCTGTTTCGCGGAAGACTTCATCCAGCGTACCGACATAGTTTCTGTAGAAATCCTCTATGCGGCAGTGCTCCATCTGGTTTTTCAGCAGGGATCCTGTCTCTCCCACGCTGAGGACCTGTTTCAGAAGGCAGATGGCGGTCAGGTAGCCGATATGCTCCCTGCTGTAGCGCTTTCCCTTTGCCCGGGGAAGAAGTCCGCTCTTGATGTAGTTGTTTATCATGGCAGGTGTCAGGCTCTCATCGCCCTCCGGTCCCAGTCCGATATGCTGCCTCTCCATGTAGCTGATGACCTGGTCCATATACAGATCGATATCCGGAATCTGTTCCCATTCCTGTGGTCTGCAGGTCAGCATCCTCTCTCTGAAATCTCTGATGTTATTCATAATTACCTCGCTCCCGGGCTGCGGCGTTGTGCTTCCGTCTGTCTCTGTGCACAGCCCTGATGCGGATATTATAAAACATTTATATCTTTTTTGCAACTCTGCATTGACATTTCCTATACTTTGAAATATAATATTCAATATCATATTTCAAAATGATAAAAACTCTCTGCTCTACTGAGCAGAGAGGAAGGTGCCTGTATGTTCCAGGGACTTGAATTGATACCCTTCTTCTTTCCATTTGGTTATCAGTTCCTGGAGTATGCAGGCATTTGTCTTTGATGTGGAGTGGAGCAGAATCACTGCACCGTTATGGGTCCTCGGCAGCAGTTTGGAAAGAGCCTCTTCTCTGGTCGGCTGCTGATCTGCGTACCAGTCCACATAAGCCAGACTCCAGAATACCGTCTTATACCCCATCTCCTTCGCCATCTTCAGATTGTCAAAGCTGAACTTTCCCTGAGGAGGCCGGTAGAATTTCTTCATATTCTTTCCCGTCGCCTCTTTATAGGCTGCCTCTGTTTCCTGCAGTTCCTTCTCAAAAGAAGCCTTGTCTCCTATGGCTGACATGTCCGGATGGTGCATGGTATGGTTTCCCACGATATGTCCCTCCTTCTCCATCCGCCTGATCAGCTCCGGATTCTGTTCGATATAGGTGCCGACCACGAAAAACGCCGCCGGCACCTTTTCCTTTTTCAGCACATCCAGGATCTGCTGCGTATAGCCGTTCTCGTACCCTGCATCGAAGGTCAGATACAGTATCTTCTTTTCCGGATCCCCGGCGTAAAAAGCGTCGTATTCTGCCAGCTCCGCGGCCGACGCATTCCCGGCAGGCGTCTGTCCGTCCTTCTGGAAAGAAAGCCCCCAGTCTGTCGCCGTGCCGCTTCCCGCCGCGGCGGTCTCGCTGCCCTGATTTTTCCCGCTCTCCGCCTGATTTCCCGGCTCCAGGATCCGGTAGCCGGCGGCCAGACCGACCACAAGGACTGCAGCCAGGATCCCTGCTCCTGTTTTTTTCAGTTTCCGCCTGTTGAAATTGATATACATGATAGAATATATGCCCCGGCGGAAAAGGTTATGCCCCCTTATCCCGGTTTTTACATGTCAAAAACCTCATGATCATAGCCCGCCTCCGTGTTGAGCAGAGTGAAGCTTCTGATACTCTGATCCTTTTTCAGTTTCACCCGGATATAATAGATCTTGTTTCTGTCCAGAGTTCCGTCATTGGAGAAATACATGTACAGTTCGTTTTCGGTGAAGCCGTTGGAGAGCAGACCGGCAAAAACACAGAACTGATCTTTCACCCGCGGAGTGTAAAGCTCATACTCGATCCATTCATTCTGCACCGCTTCGCCCAGTTCCGTGAAAAAACAGTAATATCCGCTTTCTTCCGGAACGAAGCGGAACCAGTTCTCATCTCCGGGCTTCAGCAGACCGGCCACATCCTGTCCCACGGTCAGGTCTTCAGCTTTTAACCCGTGCACCTGTACATATTCTGACCCGCTGATCAGGTTGAGGGGAGAGAAATCAGTCCAGAAGTAGAGATAACCCGCACCGGCGCAGCCTGCCGTGATCATCAGAAAGAGCACGACGGAAGCGATTCTACCTATCACTCCCCCTGCCGCAGCTGTCCCGGCCGCCTTGCCTGCAGCGGCAGCTGCCTTGCCTGCGGCTTCAGCCGGCTCTGCAGAAGCCGCTGAACCGGATGTTCCTGCTCCTCCGGCTCCCGCCCCTGAAAGCTCTGCAGCCAGTTCCGAAAATATTTTTGCAGAAAGTTCTTCCGGCAGCTGCAGCAGTGTATCGGCCTCTCTGAAGAGAGATGTGAGCAGCGGCATTGCGACCAGAGAATGAAGCCTGATATCGTGCTTCCTCTCGTAGCTTTCCAGCCTGTCTTTCAGCGCCTGCCTGCCGTGAAACAGCCTGCTCTTGACCGTTCCCTCGGAGCATTCCATGGCTTCGGCGATCTCCGTCACGCTCATCTCGTCGTAGTAGAAGGCCATGACTGTCATCCTCTGCTCTGGCGGCAGGGTGTCTATGGTCTCCATTACGATCTGGCAAACTTCTCTTTTATCCAGTTCCGCTCCCGGTATGTATTCCTCGTCGGTGTTCTCCTGCATGTCGAAGAAGTCCGTCCGGCCTTCCTCTTCTCCTCCGTCAAAGGTCAGGACTTCGCGTCCTTCTCTGCGCAGTTTCTGCATAGCCGTGTTGAACAGGATCTTCTTGGACCAGGTGGTAAAAGCGCCCGGATCCTTCAGCGTCCCGATGCATCTGCAGATTTCCATATAAGTGTCATGCAGAATATCCTCTGCATCCGCAGCTCCGCCCTTCTCGCTCACCAGCTTTCTGGCATAGACATAGAAGTTCTGCCTGGTCATCTCATAGATGTCGCTGAATGCATCCTGATCTCCCCCTGCAAAAGCGGTAACTATCTGTGTAAGTCTTTCTTTTTCCATGATATTTTCCTTCTTAATTAATATTTCGTTTATATTCTATCATCTCCCCCTTCTTTGAACAATCTTTTTTATGAACGCCCCGCAGTGCCGCTGCGGCTCCTGCTCTTCCCGCCTTCCGGAGCACTCCCCTGATGAACTCATCGAAAGAATCGGGAAAAATCTCTGCAGGTCTGTCTCTCCCTTTTTTCACTTTTCTCACCTCCTTTCCTCATCTTCTGTAATATAGTTGCAGGAAAGTTCCGTCTGGTTCAAAAAATAAAAAAAATCCGGCATTTTCACTTCTGCCGGATATCATCCTGCTCCCGAGGCAGCTTTATGGTAAAACGGGTTCCCAGACCCGGGCGGGATAACACTCTGATCTCCCCTCTGTGGGCGTCCACGATCCATTTTGCGATGGAAAGCCCCAGACCGGTACCGCCCTCCGCACTGTTTCTGGCAGCATCGGAGCGGTAGAACCGTTCAAAGACATGAATGACCTCAGAGTCACCCATGCCGATTCCCTCGTCCTGCACAAAGCATGCCGCAGCGCCGTCTGCAAGGCATGTTCCCATGCTGACGGTGTCTCCCGGTCTGGAATACTTGGATGCGTTCTGCACCAGAATGCGCAGGGACTGCTTCAGCATGGCCGTATCGCCGGTGACCATCACAGGCCTGTCTCCCTGAAACACATACGGATGAGTCTGATCGATCATGGAGGATTCCTCCCAGACATCTCTTACCATTTCGGTAAGATCGAATTCCGTCATATGAAGGG
>JBJESV010000074.1:0-9273 GCA_051882975.1 Emergencia sp. | reverse complement strand
GTAGACGATACGCATTGCCTTGGCCAGATTGTGCAGATATTCATAGCGATCCATGCCGTGTTCGTAGAGGTACCGCTTAAAGGCATAATCGTCGTTGAGGAACTGTATGGTGATGATCTCGTTCATCGCATCGTCTAAATGCATTTTGGTTTCCGGATCGAACTCCATTCTCTCGATGGCCGCCAGTCCCTTCTTCTTGGCGAGACAGGTGAACAGAAGCCCCAGTCTGCGTGTTCTGACAGGTCTGGTCTTGTCTATGTTCTCGCAGACCGTCCTGAATGCATTCATATCGGTCATAGACATTTTGGATGCGATCTCCTCGCCAAAGACCACTGCCATGAGGCCGCTCTCCGCCAGCATGGAAAGTCCCTTGCCTGCATGGTCGCTGACCAGAAGTTTTTCCAGTTCCTCACGGACAGGGGCGATATCGCCCTCAAGAAGCAGCCGCCAGTTGGCCACGATAGCGTCATAGACTTCCTTGTGCAGGTCGAATCCCATTTCGGCCGCAAGGCGCACAGCCTCCATCATGCGGATCGGTTCCTTTTCAAAGAGCTGTCCTGCGCTTCCTATGGTCCGGATCAGCTTCTTTCTGATGTCTTCTCTGCCTTCGTAAGGATCCACAAAACCTCTCTCCGGGTTATCGGCCATGGCATCGATGGTGAAGCCTCTGGTGCTGATCAGCTCCTCCACACTGCCGTCGAAGTGGTGAATATCCAGAATGACTCCTTCGATGACGGCTTCATCGTCCTCATCTTTAGGCGGAATCTCATAGGTGTAGTCCACCCGCAGGAAGGGTTCATCCTCGCCCAGAGCGCTGTCTCCTTTCAGGATCTCGCCCTTCGGAAAGAGTTTCTTCATTTCCTCTGCAGATGCGGTGCTCACCAGATCCCAGTCATAAACCTTCTCACCGCGGATCACATCTCTGACGCAGTCTCCTGCGGCATAAGTCTCAAAGCCCGCCTTCTCCAGCTCCTTCAGCGCGCCGTGCACATCTCTGTCAAATTTTATCACTTGTATTTCCTCCGTTCATTGTTATCTCTATCTCGCAATATGCCCTGCCGGACCAAAGTACCTGTTCTAAAAATCTTTCGGTTTATATACCTTCCGGTTGTCCAGAGGCCATATCCTGTCGGAGAATTCTCCCGGAGCAACTCCGTTGAGCGCGTTTTCCATGTCGAACATGCGCGCATCCAGAATGTCCAGATAATGAAGGACCTCCGCCTCAGGAAACATAGGTTTCTTCGGGCTGCCGAACTCCGGCTCATAATGATGGGACAGTATCATGTGCTCCAGCATGACCGCCTTCTCTCTCGGGAAGCCCAGCTCTGTGGTGATCTGATCCAGAAACCTGACTCCCTGAACGATGTGTCCCAGCATCTGACCCTCAAAGGAGTACCCCGGCGAAACACCGTATTCGTTGGATTCTATCTCGTTGAGTTTCTCTATATCGTGGAGAATCACCCCGGCTGCCAGAAGATCCCGGTTCAGGCCTGTGTATACCTGGCATACTCTGATGCCGGTCATCAGCATTCTCTTGACGTGATACAGCAGTCCGCCGTACTCTGCATGGTGGTTACGCGTCGCTGCAGGATAGTACATGAGCCGTTCCCTGTTATCCGAAAGCACTCTGGTGCACAGCCTGCGCAGATCCTGATCCTTCATTTCATCGGCTGTCTTATAGATGAAATCATACATGTCTTCCGACTTTTCCGGAGCAGCCTTGATAAAATCGGAAATGTCCAGCTCATCCTCCGGATTGGCCATGCGGATACGCCCGATCCGCAGCTGAGTCTGCCCCTGCCAGTCTGTAACCTGGGCTCTGACCTTGATGATGTCCCCTTCCCTGATCTCGGAAAGGACAGGTATCTCGTGCTCCGTAATATCCCACTTCTTGGAGTTGACCTCTCCGGACTTGTCTCCCAGAAGCACGTCGAAATACTGTTTCTTATTTGAACCGGTCTTGATCCCGGCGCTTTTCACCATAAAAAAATCGGTTATCTCACTCTGTGTGTGCAGCTCAGCTGCGTAAAACTGTTTCATGTCTTTCTCCCATTAAAAAAATCACTATACTGAAATTATACAACATTTGTGCAAATTAGTATAGTGATTAAATTGTGAAGAAATTTTCCCTTATTCGGATTTTTTCAGCGCCACTGAAGCCTTGAACAGATCTCCGTCTATGGTAATGAGAAATTCTCCGTCCATAAGCCCGGTCAGATCCTTTGCGATGGAAAGGCCCAGACCGCTTCCCTCTGTATTTCTGGATTCATCTCCCCGCTTGAACCGCTCCATCAGTTCGTCTGCACTGATATTGAGCCTTTCTCTGGAGATGTTCTTGACCTCCAGGGCAATCCGGTCTCCTTTTTCCACGATATCCATGTAGACCCGGCTGCCTGCAAGGGCGTATTTGCTCACATTGACCAGAAGATTCTCGATGACTCTCCACAGGAGCTGTCCGTCAGCCTGAACAAAGATGTTCTCTGCCTTGTTGGTAAAAATCACATCCAGATCCGCTGCCCCAAGACGCTCCTCCATCTCCGCCAGAGCCTGACTGACGATGGAAGTCATCTCGATTCTCTCCATATGCACCGGAATCGCTCCGCTGGACGCCTTGGCCGCCTCAAAGAGATCCTCTGTCAGTTTCTGCAGACGTCTGGTTTTCTCCTCGATGATATCCAGGTATTGCGGTGCATTCTCGCTGTCGAGGCCTTCTGTCTTCAGCAGATCCACATAGGAGACCATGGATGTCAGCGGCGTCTTCAGGTCGTGAGACACGTTGGAGATCAGATCCGTCTTCATTCTCTGGCTTTTCAGTTCGTTCTGCACGGCTATGCTGGTCGCCGCAGAGATCTCGTTGATGCTCATGGCCAGACGATCCAGTTCTCCGTTGTCATTCACCGGAATCTTGTAGTCCAGATTGCCGCTCTTCAGCTGGTCGACACCTTCTTTGACCGCCGTATACTTGCGGATATATCTGGGAACGAAGATGAAAATCAGCACCAGGACTACGATGAGCAGGATCCAGGTTGCAGACAGGATTGCGCCGGCCACCATGACGATCATGACCTTCCAGAAAATCGCATCGCTTGCCTTGGCTGCATCGTACAGATAGCAGGCAAAGCGTCCTATGATGGTGTTCTTCCAGAAACAGCCTGCTTTCAGCTTCTTTACGATGGACAGCAGCAGCACCAGCGTGATGGCAAGAAGTCCGGTCAGGCAGAGTGCTGTCAGGAAATACTCCAGCCATTTCGGCTCGAAAGAGCTTCCGTATACCATACCCCAGTCCATGAACTCTTTGCGGGCGTCCCCGGGCAGAAGCATAAACAGCTCTTCATACCAGGCGCTTGACGCCAGCACATCCACGATGAGCATAACTGTAAAAGCTGCTCCGGTTCCCGAAGCGATGCCCGCGATAATCTGCACATCGGTGAAGATTCTATCGAACCAGGTCAGATGGATCTTTCCCGTCTCGTCTCGGTTTCCTGTCATCCATATTGCGACAATCAGGGTGACGATTGCTGCCGCAACAGCTGCGACTTCAATCACCCACAGTCTGGAGATCTCGGCCTCCAGGGCTGCAGCTGATCCGCCGTCTTCTCCCCAGCCGCTGTTCAGCTGATAGGTCATTGCCAGCATGCAGCCCACCGTCATGACCACCACCGCAGCAGCGACAAAAAGGATGCTGCTGATGCAGCATGCAGTCATTCTAAATTTTTTCGATCTTATATCCAATTCCCCACACCACCTTCAAATATTTCGGATTTTTCGGATTGATCTCGATCTTTTCCCGGATTCGCCGGATATGCACCGCCACCGTGTTTTCCGGATTATATGCCGGTTCGTTCCAGACGTTCTCATAGATCTGATCCATGGAGAAGACTTTTCCCGCGTGCTGGGTCAGGAGCCGCAGGATGCCGAACTCGGTCGGCGTCACGGTCACGTATTCGCCGTCCACCCTGACAGTCTTCTCCTCGTCATCAACCTCTAATCCCCCCGTTCTGAAAACTCCGCTCTTCTTCTCCATGCTTCCGAGATCCATGTACCGCCTCAGCTGTGACTTCACTCTCGCTATGAGCTCCAGCGGATTGAAAGGTTTGGTAATATAGTCGTCGGCACCCACATTGAGTCCTGTGATCTTATCGTAGTCCTCCGACTTTGCAGAGAGCATGATGATCGGAATGTTCTTCTCCTCTCTGATCTTCATGGTTGCCTGCACGCCGTCCATTTTCGGCATCATGACGTCCATGATGATCAGGTGGATCTGCCGGCTGTTGACCTCCTTCAGAGCCTCTGCGCCGTCAAAGGCTTTGAAGACGGTATACCCCTCGTTTCTAAGATAAATCTCTATCGCTCCGGCAATTTCCCTATCGTCATCACATACCAGAATATTCATGCCTTCTCTTCTCCTTTCATCTTACAGGTATATCCTACACCCCGATTATTACAAACAGGCGGATGCGTTTCTTACGAATTTCTTAATATATCATCAAGAGGCTGCACGGGGCAGCCTCTTTGCAGTCTGTTTTATCTGTTCACAAGCGCCTGCAGCACTTTATTTGCCACCGGTCCTGCCACGGAGCTTCCGTAGCCGCCGTTTTCGATGCACACGATGAAGGCATACGGGGCGTCCTCATTTCTGATGAAGCCGGTGAACCAGGCGTTGGGCTGGCGTCCGTACACTTCTGCTGTACCGGACTTGGCGTAGATGTCAAGTCCCGGGAAGTTCCCTTCTCCGTAGTTGGAAACCACATTATTCTTCATCATATCCGACAGCCTGTCTGCCGTGGACTCCTCGATCATACGATCCGTCTCCTTCACGGAACCCGCCGCAGAATGGATCAGCTTCGGCTCCACGCTGACGCCGCCTCTTGCGATGGCGCCCATGTAGACCATCATGGAGCACGGATTCAGCTGGTCGTTATACTGTCCGATGCCGGCCCATGCCAGGTTCAGAGGTACATCTTTCGGAAACTCGAATTCTCCGGCAGATGTGCTGACCCCGTCTATATCATAGGACTCTGTCAGTCCCAGCTTCTCCACATATTTCTCCATCTGTCCTCCGCCGACCATCTGAGTCAGTTCCCCGAAGGCACAGTTGCAGGACACTGCAAGGGCGTCCTCGAAATCCACAGTCCCGTGGGCGGCGGTGCAGGTGATCTTTTCTCCGTTGATGTAGCTGACCCCGCTGCAGTAGTAGGTCCAGCTGTCAAGGCCGCTGACCTGCTCGATGGCTGCCGCCGAAGTGACCAGCTTGAAGATGGAGCCCGGAATCAGGTTTGCCGACAGAAATTTGTTGATATACAGGCCCGAGGTGTCGTCCTCCGCCACCTGCGGCGGATTGGCAGGATCAAAGCCCGGTGAGCTGACCATGCAGACGATCTCTCCTGTCTCGTAGTTATACACTCCCACCAGACCGTCTCGTCCGGCCAGGGCCTCATAGGCCGTTCTGCATATGTCCGCATCGATGGTAAGGGTCACGCTGTTGCCCTTTCCTGTGACGCTGTAGGTTCCCGTCAGCAGGTTGTACCCCACCAGCCGGTCCCTGAAAGCGCTTTCCGCCGAAGTTCCGATATTGCCGTCCATATCTCCCACAGCGTGGACCGTCGCCCGGCGGATCAGCTCGTCATCATGGTAATGAACGGTTCCGTCTGCGTTTTCAGCCAGAAGGGTTCCGTTGACGTCATAGATTTTTCCCACTGCGAGCCTGCCTTCCTCATAAATGTTCTGATTGGCGTAGAAGGTTGCCCATTCACCGCCGTCTCTGACAAAGCGGAATGTGAATACACAGATACCCAGAAACAGCACCGCTGCCAGGGTCAGACAGATAATCGCTCTCTTTTCCAGTTTCTTCACAGATCATCTCCTCCTTCCCTTTTCAGTCCTTTTTCGGACAGACTTATGGCTATGCTGGCATTCTGACGGGTATCCGCCGCCTTCAGAAAGGCCAGCATGCCCCAGGATGCGATCATGCTGGTTCCCCCGTTTGACACGAAGGGGAAGGTGACGCCTGTCAGGGGGAACAGATCCACGGATCCGAACACGTTGAGTATGGTCTGAAACAGGAACATGGACGTTGCCGAGCATGCCGCGATGGTGTAGAAGGTGGACCGCCCCGCCCAGATGGAGCGCACGGCAAAGATGGACAGAGTTATGACGGACAGCACCGCCAGCAGCGCCACAATAAGCCCCCACTCCTCGATGAGCAGCCCGAATACCAGATCCGTATCCGATGCCGCCACCTGGCTGAGCCAGCCTTTGCCCGCTCCTACTCCGACCAGTCCTCCGCTGGCGGCTGCTGACATGGTCCGTGTCTGCTGATATCCGCTGGTTTCGGCGAATTCCCAGACGTGGCCCCATGCCGCGAAGCGGTCGGCGATATATGATTTGAACTTGAGTACCATGAGCCCTCCGGCAAAGGCAACACCTACCAGCAGGATCAGCTTGGTGAAATCACCGCTGCGCAGGAAGGAGATGACCAGGAATGTGACAAAGAAGATAATCGCTGTTCCGAAGTCTCCCATCAGCGCCAGGCAGCAGAAGCAGAAGCCGGAGAAAATCATGAATATCAGAGAATTTTTTCTGTCGAAGAGCTCGTTTAGAGACGCTGCACCGACCCAGATGAAGGCCAGTTTGACAATCTCCGACGGCTGGAAGGATATGCCCGCGATTTCAACCCAGTTGGATGCGCCGAACTTTGTCGTCGCAAATACCAGATTGAAGACCAGCAGGATCACCGCGGCGCCGTACATCACCTTTTTGACAGAAGATGCTCTCTCCAGATCGCGCAGATAAGCGCACATGAAGAAGAACAGGACCACCCCGATAGCCACCGCCGCAAACTGTTTGAAGACCGACTCCGGATAGCAGCTGGCTGTCACAGCCAGACTCAGGGTCGACAGGAAAAAGGCGATGGTCTCCATCTCGAACCCTTTGCGTCTCATGGAACGCAGCAGGATGACGTAGACCCACATCAGGGCACAGATCCCCAGGAAAGCCACCGTTATGGACGGAACAAAGCGGTCCCCCAGGGCGACCTTCAGCTGCAGCAGGGTCATCATCTGAAACACGGTAAGGGCGATCAGTGACGTCCACGGAGACAGCAGGATGGTATCCATCTTCCGCATCTGTATGTTGTTTCTCCGCTCCTCCAGACTGATGGGAAACAGGGTGCATTCGGTCATGCCGATGTCCAGTATGTCTCCCGGCCTGATCTCGGCACATCGCCAGGCCTTCAGCTTCTTTCCGTTAATATATGCTCCGTTCTTTGCCCCCAGATCGGAATAGGTCCAGGTTCCGCTGCTGCTGCGGCAGAGAGTGCCGTGATTTCTGGAAACAGCAGGATCCTCAATATTGATGTCGCAGCTCTTTGCCCTGCCTATGACATTCTCCCAGTGGGTGATCGGAATGTTCTCACCGCTCCCCAGGTGCAGATAAGCCCATACCTCCGATGGATTCCGGGAACGCAGAAGCGAAAGAATCGATTTCAGCAGAATAAAGACGGCAAGGAAGATGAAAACCCATCTGGCCACAGCTGTATAGACCAGCTCTGCACCGGCAGACGAATCAAAAAATCCGCCGACATTCTCCGTCAGTCCGCCAAAGAAGGTTTTCAGACCGTCCAGGATCGTTTGTATGATGTTAGCAATATTCTCCATAATCCCTCCACCTGCAGTCAGACTGCAGTCAGTATCAGTACTAAAGATGTCTGTATCTCAGCGACAGTATATCACAAATCTGCAATACAGAAAAGGCGCCGGATTATTTTCTGTGATAAAAAACACATTGGGCATTGACCCAATGTGTTTTTTTTGCTTATATTTCTGGCGCATAGTATAAACTATAATCTTAGAAACTAATTCCGAGATTCTCAGATTATTTTCGTCTCCATTTTACTACATTTTCTTCCACTTGTCAAAGAATTTTCAGATATTTTTTTTAAAAAACAAAAATAATTCTAAAACCGGTTCTCATACTTTTGTCCTATTCTTTTTCATTCATTCAGATTTCACAATTTTGCGGTTTACAAATCCGGACGGCAGTGTTAGAATTGCAATTTGAAAATAGACATCAAGGCATCAATGGAGGTATAGACATGACAAATTATTATTTTCTTTTAACCGTGGCAATCATCATTCTGTCCACCAAGTTTCTCGGCGGACTGTCTGAAAAGGTAAATATGCCCCAGGTCGTAGGGGCACTCATCGCCGGCGTCATTCTGGGGCCGTCCGTCCTCGGAGTCGTCGGTGAAACTGATTTTCTGGCTAAAACTGCCGAAATCGGTGTCATCCTGCTGATGTTCATCGCAGGTCTGGATACAGATATCAACGAAATCAAAAAGAACAGCATCGCACTGCTGGTCATCGCCTCCATGGGCGTTCTGGTTCCGCTGATCGGAGGTTTCACCGCCTACTATTTCTATTTTGACGTGGATCCCGGCAACTTCAACGAACTCCTCTCCGCTGTCTTCATGGGCGTGGTTCTGACCGCCACTTCGGTAAGCATCACTGTGGAGGCCCTCCGCGAGATGGGAAAGCTGGGCGGCCCCGTAGGCAGTGCCATTCTGGGTGCAGCGGTGCTGGATGACATCATCGGCATCATCATCCTCACCATCGTGACCAGCATGAAGGATCCGTCCGTCAGCATCGTCTCCATCCTGATCAGAATCGGCCTGTACATCATTCTGATGGCCGTTATCGGCGTGGTTCTGTTCGCTTCCCGGGCGACCGTGGATGAGATAAAGGACAAAAGGCGCATATCCATCTATGTCATGGCACTGGTGCTGATCGTGGCCTTTGTCTCCGAGCACTTCTTCGGTATCGCCGATATCACCGGCGCATATCTGGTGGGACTGTTCCTGTCCACCCATGAGGTGAAAACGGATATCGCAAAGAAGATGACGGTTCCCAGCTATCTGTTCTTCTCGCCGATCTTCTTCGCCAGCATCGGGATCAAGACGGAGCTGTCCGGCATGAACCGTTCCCTGCTGATCTTTTCCCTGCTGATCCTGGTCATCGCAGTTGTGAGCAAGATTATCGGCTGCGGCCTGGGTGCAAAGCTCTGCGGCTACAGCCTCCACGACTCTGTCAACATCGGCATAGGAATGATATCCAGGGGCGAGGTGGCGCTCATCGTCGCTCAGAAGGGCTACGATATGGGTCTTCTCAGCGGCAGGCTGTTCTCCCCTGTGGTGCTGGTGGTCATCGTCACTACCATCATCACACCTGTTTTCCTGAAAAAATACATGAAGTGACGCCTGGTGAGGCTGCTTCAGAA
>JBJESV010000073.1:0-2269 GCA_051882975.1 Emergencia sp. | reverse complement strand
CCCGATACAGTTCCTGCTGCAGCGAGGTTGGAAATACAGCCTCCATTTCCTATCTGTCTGAACACACCATTGGCTGAGCCGTTGAGTGTCACCGTATGACCTTTGCCGTCAAAGGTTCCGCTGAATTCTTCGGCATAAGGTGCAGTTATGGTTATGTCTGCTCCCAGTTCATAATCACCGCCTGGTTCCATATCGGCAAACTCTTCCGCTGTCGTGATTACATTGCTCTCTGCGTAAACAGTCCTGACACCCAGCGGCCCCAGACTTCCGCCCAGGGAACTGAATACCGTCAGAAATGCCAGCAGCAGAACATAGATTTTTCTCGCAGTACTGTTTCTTCTGCTTTTGTTCATCTTGCTCTCCTTTCCTAATTTTCGCGTTGGTGCAGGCCCGCTCCAGCCTGGCCAGCCCGCCCTTTTGACATCTATATGAACACTGCATGGTGCAGTGGAATTTTACAGTGGTCTGTTTAAACAGAGAAAAAAAACGATGATTTCCGATCATCGCTTTTGTGGCAGTTAAATAAAGGCATCCAGCTTCCGCTGTCACCTTGTTTTCCGGCATTCTTCCCTTTTCAGGTCAGAGGTTTGTAGGTCTTCTGACTTATACATTCAGGTGCAGACTTCTTTCAGTTGCACCAGCGCATCTGTCTCGCCTTCTCTCCGGACCATTACAGTCCTTCCAATGACCGGCTTTCGCCGTATGCGGATCAGGTCCGCACAGAAACAGTACTCTGTAATCACAGCTACTAAGGAAGCTCCCCCCGGTTCCTGCCGGCTGTCGCTTCCACATGTCCAGGAATTTCACCTGATTCCCTTGTTCAGCAAAGAACAAGAATGCGTGTCCGAAATCTCCATGTATCTTCGGGTCGCGCATCTGCCACAAAAGCCTGTATTATATTTTAAAAACAAAAAAACTGCAGGATTCTCTTCCTACAGTCCGTATTGCATATATCTGTATCGATTAAAAGGGGTAATATTCAGTCTCTCGCTGCAGCCCCTTCATTTCATGCAGGTAATCTGGCTCTGCGATCAGCCGGATCGCTTCACAGTGGCGGGACCGCGCAGGATTTGCACCTGCTTCCCTCTCAGCTTCCCCTGCGGGAAGAACATGAAATGCGTGTTTCTTCAGTTATATTCGGAAAGTTTTCCCTTTGCAGATTTTTGCATAAGAATATATTACCATTCTTAAAAACTCGCGTCAATACCCGCTGAAGAAATTCCCGGGTATACATGATGAAACGGGGAAAAACAGACCGCGGCCGGTCTGCCGACCGGCCGCGGGGACTGGGTTTCTGCCTGTCAGTCCGCTCATCAGTCTGTCATATCGTATAATGTCGATTTTTCTGTTCTGAACCGTTCCAGAGCGGCAAGGGCATAGCAGGCCTGCTCTGTGGACATCTGGCTGGCGCTGTCATCTCCCGGGTTGTGGCAGAATCCGCCCTCTCCATCGTAAAAGCCAAGCAGCGCGTCCGTTACCGATGCGTCTCTGATAAACCGCTCATCGGCAGACGGATCTATGCCGAGGGCAGTCAGGGCGACTATGACCTGACTGCAGCTTTCGGACGCTTCGGTATCCATGCTGGAAAAGCCTCCGTCGGCAAGCTGCAGGGCAGACAGGCAGTCCAGCCCTCTGTCCACAGCAGACCGGATTTCCGTCATCAGCGATCCGCTGACCTGATCCTGCTTCGGGGCTGCCCCTGTGTAATACGGAGCCAGCGCCTGCAGCGCCATTGCGGTCATATCGGGATCCGCCGCCGAACCGGCTATGTCCCAGCCGCCGTCAGGGAGCTGGTCATCCAGAATGGCCCGGATCAGCTTCTCCCTGGTGGTCTGTTCTTTCGCACCGGAATCCGCCGGTATCTCATAGCTGCCGCAGTCATAGGCGATCAGCGTCCAGACGGGGCCGTTGATGCCCTGCCGGCAGATGTTTTCCATATCGGTCAGTTTCTCCAGAAAATTGTATCCTCCGATATCTGTCACATCGCCGCCTGCCGCAGTGAATCCGAGGATCACCCGGGCATAATCGGTGTACTTGTAACCGGTTTTCGTGTGGAGCACGCCGTCCAGACTTCTGACATAGTCCTCCGTGTTCTCCAAATAAATGTCGTAATATTCTTCGTCTGTGTTAAAGCCGCTGCGGGCCAGGCCGATAATCAGCCATTCACCGCCCGTGGATCCTGTAACCGGAGACTGCACTGTCTCGTACAGGTTTCGGCAGGTCTTCTCCAGAACTCTGCCGGTCTCATCGCTGCCCTGACATCCCCAGG
>JBJESV010000072.1:0-2282 GCA_051882975.1 Emergencia sp. | reverse complement strand
TTACAGTTTGAAGGTCTGGAACTTTTCCACGGTTCCTTCTTCTTCTTTGAACTCATAGTCATTGCCAGGCAGGATCGCGTTGGCAAGGATGCCCACGATGGCTGCGATGGCAAGTCCGGAAAGGGTGATGGTTGTCCCGAATGCATCAAAGGAGATACCGCCGACAGCGTTGAATCCCAGAGCACATACCAGAATCAGCGCCGCGATGATGGTGTTTCTCGTCTTTGTGAAATCCACCTGGTTCTCCACCACATTGCGGATGCCGATGGCGGAGATCATGCCGTAGAGAATCAGTGAAACCCCGCCGATGACTGCAGCTGGAATGGAAGATATGGCAAAACTGATCTTCGGGATGAAGGAAAGCAGGATGGCGAAGCATGCCGCGATTCTGACCACTCTCGGATCGTAGATCTTTGTCAGCGCGAGAACGCCGGTGTTTTCACCGTAGGTGGTGTTTGCCGGTCCGCCGAAAGCGGCAGAAAGACATGTTGCAAGTCCGTCGCCCAGCAGGGTCCTGTGCAGTCCCGGATCGGATATGTAATTCTTTCCTGTGGTTGCACCGATGGCGGAAATGTCACCGATATGTTCCATCATGGTTGCAAGAGCAATCGGCATGATAGTGATGATGGCAGAAATATCGAATTTCATCAGAGTCAGCTGAGGAAGACCGATGACAGCTTTTTCGCCGATAGCTGAAAGATCGACTTCACCCATGAAGATGGCGGCGATATAGGCGATGACCACGCCCAGAATTATAGGTATGATCTTGACCATGCCTTTTCCCCAGATATTAAAGATGATGATGGATAAAAGGGCGATGAGTGCCAGAGGCCAGTTGGTCTGGCAGTTGGAAATTGCGGTCGGCGCCAGTATGAGTCCGATGGAGATGATGATCGGGCCGGTAACCACCGGCGGGAAGAAGCGCATGACCCGCTTTGCGCCGAAGAACCTGATCAGAGCTGACATGACCACATAGACCAGCCCTGCAGCAAAGACGCCTCCGCATGCGTAGGGCAGCATTTCAGTGTTTGCCTTTCCGTCAATCATAGGCGCCACAGCGGCATAACCGCCGAGGAAAGCGAAAGACGAGCCGAGAAAAGCAGGCACCCTGCCTTTTGTGAGAAGATGAAACAAAAGGGTGCCGAGACCTGCCATAAGCAGGGTGGTGGAGACATCCAGTCCCGTCAGAATAGGTACCAGCACCGTGGCGCCGAACATGGCAAAAGTGTGCTGCAGGCCCAGGACCAGCATTCTGGGAATCCCCAGTCTGGTCGCGTCATGGATGCCGTCGTTCAGAATTTCTTTGTCTGTCATTAGAATCCTCCTTTGAATAAAGATGTTAAGATGATATAGTGATGTAGTGTACTGACTGCAGAACTGCAGAATTCTGTTATACTCAGCGATACTATCATATCATAACCGCAGACAAAAGAAAATCAAAAAATATATCTGTCTTTACGATATTTATCCGAAAATGTCCTTGCCTATTGAAGGAAAAAATAGTATAATATTTGCGTTATAGGCAAAAAGACTGTTCACAGCGAAAGATTCAAAGTAGTCAGGAGGTGAATTGGAATATGGCACAAGTTATCGTTAGAGAAAACGAAAGTTTAGAAAGCGCTCTGAAGAGATTCAAGAGATCATGCGCAAGAGACGGCGTTATGAGCGAACTCAGAAAGAGAGAGCACTACGAGAAACCAAGCGTTAAGAAAAAGAAAAAGTCTGAAGCCGCCAGAAAAAAGGCTAAGAAGTATTAGTCATTTAGAATCGAGGTGATATAAATGACTTTGAAAGAACAACTGATGGCCGACTTCAAGGAGGCTATGAAAGCCCGCGATGAGGTCGCCAAGAATACAATCAGTCTTGCCCGTGCCGCCGTCAAGCAGTACGAGGTGGACAAACGCGAAGAACTGGACGACGCAGGCGTAATTGCCATTTTATCCAAGCAGGTAAAAATGCGTAAGGATGCCCTCGCTGATTTTGAAAAAGCTGGACGGACAGATCTGGTAGATGCATATAACGCGGAGATCGAGGTTCTCAACAGATATCTGCCTGAGCAGTTATCCAGAGAAAAGATTCTGGAGATTGTAGAGGAGACTGCAGCTTCACTTGGTATCGAAGGAGGCAAGCAGAACATGGGCAAGCTTATGGGGCCGGTCATGGGCAAGGTCAAGGGCCTGGCCGACGGCAGCATGGTGAAGGATGTCGTAATGGAATTTCTTTCGAAATAATTTCATACACTGAAAACGGACAACCTGGCAGATCTGCCAGGTTGTTTTTAC
>JBJESV010000071.1:0-36957 GCA_051882975.1 Emergencia sp. | reverse complement strand
TTTCAGGTGGCTGCGCCGCATAACCGGTGGATGAACCCGGAACCTGTCGTCAGCATTACAATCCCGAGTACAGTAACTTCATTGGGAAATTTCTGCTTTGCCGAACTGCCGAATCTGAAGAAGATTACGATCCCTTCTTCTGTAAAAGAATTTGGCAAAGGTCTTTTCGACTGGTGCACTTCTTTGGAGGAATTCACAATACCGGCAAATATGAAGGAAATTCCTTCGGAGACGTTTGAAAACTGCACTTCCCTGTCGAAGGTAACCATCCATTCCAAGGTGACCAGTATCGGATATTCAGCATTCGCTGGCTGTACTTCTCTGAAGCAGATCAAGCTGCCTTCAGGCCTTAAGAGCATCGGAGGACAGTGCTTCTTCGGCAGCGGTCTGGAAAGTCTTTCAATACCGAACAGCGTATCCGATCTGAGTGGAGGTATCTGTGATTATTGCACAAACCTGACTTCTGTCAAGTTTACGACCAATGCGGATGTCAAGGATTTACCGTATAACAGTTTTTACCGCTGCTCGAATCTAAAGACGATCACGATTCCGTCCAATATCAAGAGAATGTCCTCTGGTTTTAGTGAATGTCCGAATCTGACAACGGTAATCGTCCGCAATGATAACCTTGATATCATCGGCGGTCTTGAGCAGACCGCATTACTTACAGTATACTCTTCATCAAAGGCGGCCAAAGTGAGAGAATACTGCTCGAGGAAAGGCATCCGCTGGAAACCACTGGATCCGCCGGCCTGGGTCAGCAAGAAGAGGACAACCACAACAGCATCCCTGAAATGGAAGTCTGTCAAAGATGCAGTCGGCTACAGAGTCTACAAAAAGACCGGTTCCGGCTCCTATAAGCTGCTGAAGACCGTTACCGGCACCAGTTATAAGGCCACAGGTCTGAAGAGAGGCACCACTTACAGATTCTATGTAACAACGCTGAAGAAGGATGCTCTGGGCAATCTGATCGAAAGCAAGGGATCAGCTGTTTACAAGACTTATCTGAAGAAGCTGTAAATCAAAACGTATCATAAAACCCAAACCCGCTAAACCTTATAAATCCAGTGGTTCGGCGGGTTTTCCTTCTGTCAGGACGGTCCTTTTTCTGCTCTTAAGAATTATTAAGAAAGATTTCCTGTTATTACTATTGATTTTTATCTTAGTTTTGTTATCATATTAAAGGTATCATAAACCGAAAATGGAAAGGGATTTGAGATATGAGAAGCAGAAAAGAACAGAGAAAATTTATGATCTTTATCGCAGTCTTGCTGATTCTGGCAGGCCTGTTTTTTATTAATTTTTTTAAGTCCAACGACTCGGCGGATTACAGCAGCACCCGCATCAGAGCCAATCTTTCGGCTATCGCAACCTTCGACTATTCTCAGGTGACCACTGTGGAGAAACAGATCAAGGCTCTGGAGACTGCACAGGCCAAGGGCACTTTTGATGTGACCCGTGTACTCACAAAGGATCAGTACAGGAAGATCCTGTCCACCAGCGTTGTTCTGGGAGACTCCATCACAGAAGGGCTCACAGCTTACGGCTGGCTTGATGACGGGCAGGTTTTCTGCAAAATCGGCGCTTCCATCATCAACGGAGATGATATTTTCGAGTCCGCTTCTCTGGTCTATCCGAGAATCGCTTTTCTCGCCTTCGGTATGAACGATATGGGCAACTACAATGGAGATGCTGACCGTTTTACAGCCAAATACAAGGAGCTGATTCTGAAATTCCAGGAGACTTCGCCTGAGACAGTGATTCTCGTCAACAGCATCACTCCCCCATCCTCAGAGGCTCTGGAGAACAAGCCGGTTCTGAAAAACTACAAGAAGTTCAACCGCAGTCTGAAGGCCATGTGCAAGGATCTCGGTCTTACATTTATCGATAACAGCTATATCATCGAAGACCATCCGGAGTTTTATGCAGGCGACGGGATCCATGTCACTTCTGACTATTATCCTTACTGGATGAACAATATGATTCTGAAGGCAGGCCTGTAATGAAGAAAAAAATCATCTTTATTCTGATCCTGGCAGCTTTTCTGGTTCTGGTCTACACGGGACAGAGCGCCAGAGATGTATCTGTTGACGCTATCGAAGAACAGCTGCTCCAGGAAACCGGACTGAACCGTCTGGAGAAATGCAGCGACCGGCAGCTCATGCAGTTTTTCGGACTTGACTGCGAAAGCTATGAGGGTTTTATCTATTATAAAAGCGGAGAAGCTCTCGGCGTAGAAGAGCTTCTCATCGTCAAAGCCGCGCAGAAGGATGACCTGACTGCCGTGACCGATGCGGTCGAAGGCCGGGTCCGGTCGCAGATCAGAACCTATGAAGGATACGGCCCGGAGCAGACTGCAATGCTGAAAAACGCAATCATCATCACCAGAGGAAACTTCCTCTTCTATTGCACCGCGGGGGATCCGGAAAGCTTCAGGGAGGTGTTCGACCATGTTATTTAGCAGCATTCTCTTCCTGTTCTACTTTCTGCCTGTGGTCCTTCTGCTGTATTTCGTACTGCCGAAAAAGTGCAGAAACGTGATTCTTCTTCTTGCCAGCTTTCTGTTTTACAGCTGGGGAGAGCCGGTCTATGTCTTTCTGATGCTTTTCAGCGCCGTATTCAACTATTTCATGGCCATCGATATACGAAGGGAACAGCTGAGGGGCGGCAGCGGCAGAAGGAATCTGGCCTTTGCCGTCATCATCAATCTTTTCATCCTGGGATTTTTCAAATATTTCGGATTTCTCATGGATATCATAGGACAGATTACCGGCAGCGAGATTCACTATACCGCCCTGTCCCTGCCGATTGGTATATCCTTCTATACCTTCCAGGCCCTGTCCTATATCTTCGATGTATACCGTGACAAGGTCAGAGTGCAGGTCAATCCCATGAAGTTCGCCCTGTATCTTTCCCTGTTTCCGCAGCTGATTGCAGGCCCTATCGTGAAATACAAGGATATCGCCGAACAGCTGGATGACCGTCAGGTCACACCGGAGAAATTCGGAAACGGATGCCGGCGCTTCATACTGGGACTTGGAAAAAAAGTCATACTGGCCAATAATCTGGGGGCGATATATACGCAGATCTGTGCCATGGATGACGGCCAGCTTTCAACACTGACCTGCTGGCTGGGCATCCTCTGCTACACGCTGCAGATATACTTTGATTTCAGCGGCTATTCCGATATGGCCATCGGTCTGGGCCGTATGTTCGGATTTGAATTTCTCGAAAATTTCAATTATCCGTATATATCCAGATCGGTAACTGAGTTCTGGAGAAGATGGCACATCTCTCTGAGCACCTGGTTCAGAGAATATGTCTATATTCCGCTGGGCGGCAACCGGGTGCCCGTGCACCGCCACATCATCAATCTGCTGATCGTATGGGCTCTGACCGGTCTGTGGCACGGAGCCAGCTACAATTTCATCGTATGGGGACTGTACTACGGGGTTCTGCTGATCCTTGAAAAATATGTCCTCGGGAAATACATGGAAAAAACGCCCGTCTGGGTGCAGCATGTCTGCACCATGGTCATCGTAATGATCGGCTGGGTATTCTTCAGCAGCAGCGATCTGCCTGCCGCTCTGGAGTATCTCCGTCACATGCTGCCGGGAAGCGGTATCGCCTTTGCCAACACCCAGACCCTTTACCTGCTCAGAAGCAATCTGGTTCTCGTGGCACTGGGCTGTATCTGTGCCTCCCCTCTGCCTATGCAGCAGTTTACACAGCTGGAAAAGAAACACGGCATCATCGCCATCATGCTGATTATGGCTGTCCTGGTGCTGTCCGCAGCATATCTGGTATACAGCAGCTATAACCCGTTCCTCTACTTCAGATTCTAAACAGGAAGGATAAATGATTCATGCGAAAAAAAACAGCTGATTCGCTCCTGGGCATATGCTTTGCAGCAGTCCTGGCGACAGTATTCATCATAAATCTGATCATCCCGGATACCGGGTTTTCGGAAGAGGAAAACCGGGTCCTGCAGGACCTTCCGGACTTTTCCCTGTCCTCCTATCTGGACGGACGCTTTGAAAACCGCCTGGAGAATTATACCACCGACCAGTTTTTCTGCCGCAATACCTTTATAAAGATCAAGACATCGGCAGACCGGACTGCAGGCAGGGTGGAATCCAACGGAGTATATCTCTGTAAAGACAGCTATCTCATGGAAGCGCTGGAAACGCCGGATCCGGCATCCACGGAAGAGCTTCTCACCGCCATGAAAAGCTTCAAAGAGAAGTACCGCAAACTTCCCATGTTCTTTCTTCTGGCACCCAATGCGGGCGGCATTCTTGCCGATAAACTCCCTGCCTTCGTTCAGATGAAGGATCAGGACGGTGCCATAGGCAGTTTCTTCAGCCGCATCACGGATATCGGGTTCCATCCCATAGATGTACGGGGCACCTTCCGGTCCCATGCATCGGATACCCAGCTTTACTACAGGACCGATCATCACTGGACTACAGACGGTGCTTTCCTGGCCTACAAAGAAGCCGTGAAGCAGATGAAACTGACTGACGAAGTCTCCTACAGGCCTTATGTGGTAAAGAATGACTTTCGAGGAACTCTGGCTTCGAAAAGCGGCTTTGCCAATGGTGAAAACGATCTGCTGAAGATCTACATGCCGGACAAAGACCAGGACTACAGGAATTCGGTCATCTACTATCCTGACACGAAAACCAAGACTACAGAATTCTACCAGCTGGACAATCTGGATACGAAAGACGCCTATACCGTATTCGGCGGCAGCAATCATCCCGTCTACACCATCCAGACTCCTGTGGATACGGAAGAAAAGCTGCTTCTGATCAAGGACTCCTACGCCAACAGCTTTATACCGTTTCTGTCTCAGAATTTCCGCGAAATCGTCGTGGTCGACCCGCGCTACTATTTCGACGATATCGACGCGCTGATCAAAAGCGAAGGCATCACTCAGGTGCTTTTCCTGTACAATGCCAATACCTTCTTCACGGACAGTTCCCTGAAGATGATGCTGGAAAACTGACATAAAAAAGTGTGCACAGGGACTTCCGTTCAGTCCTCATGCACACTGTTTTTTTGTCTCTATGTTCTGCCTGCCGGCTTTCTCAGATTCTCTCGTACAGGCAGTCGATCACGCCGTTCTTCTCTGTGTTCCTTACGAGATGAAGCTTGATCTCTTTGTTTTTATCATTGAACAGCCTGGTCCCTCCGCCCAGAATAACCGGCATGATCGTCAGATGGTATTCATCGATCAGATTCTCTCTGACCAGCTGATTGGCGATATCCGCGCCTCCGCAGACATAGATGTTGCCGCCTTCCTCCTGCTGCAGCTTCTGAATAAAGGTGCTCATTCTGGAATCGACAAAACGTATATTCTCCGTGTCCTCTTCCGGTCTGTGGGTAATGACATAGGTGATCATATCCTCATAAGGCCAGGGTCTGCCCGCATTGCTGCATTTTAATTCTTTATAAGTATTCATGCCCATGATTACCGTATCAACGATGGACAAAAATCCGCTTCTGCCGTAATCGCCCTGATAGAATTCGCTCTCGCCGCGCCGCCATCCGGTAGTCTCTGCCTTGTCTGCAATATATCCATCCAGGCTCATTGCCATATAAAGTATTACTTTGCGTTTCATCTTTCTGTCCTCCATTTACTTTTATATAGCATTTTACACCATAAATAATTTTTCGTCAATACGAATATTCATACAAATTAAAGATTTTAAATATTTTTTCCTGCGGCTTCTGTCAGATGTCTCATCAGCAGAGTGGTGGTCATGCTTCCCACACCGCCCGGTACCGGTGTGATTGCACCTGTCTCGCCCAGTATCTCACTGACAGCTTCAAAATCCACATCTCCCCGCATCTTTCCCTCTTCATCGAAATTGATGCCTACATCTATGACAGTCTGCCCTTCTCTGACCATATCTGCCGTCACAGTCCCGATTTTTCCCGCTGCAGCGATGATGATGTCCGCTTCCCGGCAGATTTTCTTCAGATCTTCCTTTTCCGTCTTCGTATGGCATACGGTTACGGTGGCGTTCTCATCCAGCAGCATCAGAGCCGCCGGCTTTCCGATCACCATGCTCCGGCCGATGACCACGGCTTTTTTCCCCCGCATCTCGATGCCGTAATGCTTCATGATCTCGATGCAGCTCTCTGCTGTGCACGGAGGGAATCCTCCCGCCCTGGTGAAAAAACGTCCCAGTGCATCGTCGGAAATACAGTCCAGATCCTTTTCTGCCGCCAGCGCGCTGCGTACAGCGGCACTGTCCATATGCTCCGGAAGCGGCTGCAGCAGAAGAATTCCGTGGATCTGATCGTTTTCGTTGATAGAATTGATGATTGCGATCATATCCTCTGTTTCCAGATCCTCCGGGCAGATGTATTTCTCTGTCTGGATTCCCAGTTTTGCAGCCTTCTTCACTGCACCGTTCTCATACGCGATATCACTGGGATTTTCACCGACCCTGACGATAGCCAGCGTCGGCGCGATTCCCTTTTCGTAAAATGCCGGCATCCGCTCCATGATCTGCGCATCCAGGGCATCCGCCGCAGCCTTTCCCTTTAAAAGATTTGCCATGATTCTGTTTCCTTTCTGTCGCTGTTCTTTTTCTTTCGCATCCGCATCAGATCTGCTTCCTCAGACTGCAGAAGACTCCGGCATAAACCTCATCCGCCTTTACCGTATATTCCTGCAGCATCTCATCAGCTCTCGCCTCCAGGTCTGCAGCCAGATCCCGGTCTTTCATGAGTCGGGTGTTGATGAACACATTGAGGCTGGCAGCCTGCAGGGCCGACTTGCAGATGATCACGCCGCCGCCGGCATCGCTGACCACAACTGTGCTCCCTTTTGATGCAAAGCCGTCAAGGAGATCGATGGTTCTGCAGCAGCATTCCATGATCTGCAGCGGCACCAGTGAAGCCTCTTTCAGCGCCGCCTGTTCAACCCGGTCCTTCTCCGCTTTCTGCTCCGGTGTATCCGTCGGCATGCTGTATGCCGCCGCCAGAGGCGCAAAGACCTCCGCATCCCGTTCAGCAAGCTCCACCAGCCTGTCCTGTATCCGGCGTGCCTGTCCCATCAGCTCCTGTATATCTTCCTCAACATCTGCGTATTTCTTCTTGCCTGCAGTATACTCTCCTACCATATGTCCCAGAGCAGCCCCCATGGCACCTGCCAGAGCTGATGCTCCGCCTCCTCCGGGTACCGGTGTCTTATCTGCAAGCTCATTCAGGAATTCCCTGCAGGATTTATCTGTCATCCTCATTTGCTGTTACCTCTCTTTCTGCGGCCTCTTCTGTATACCTGTATGCCGGAAGCCGAAACCCATATGAACTATTTTAACATGAAGCCGCCGTCAATTCAACCGGTACCGTCCTGCCATATCTCTATATTTTCTGTTTTCCTGTCGCCTTGCCTCAGTATATGCTTCAGAGCTGTACATCCGCTGTTTCCCAAACCCGGATCTCCACCACATTCTCCGCCGGAATCTCTGTCCCGCTATCCATGACGATTCTGTGCAGGTTTCTGTCGATTTTCCCTATCCGTCCTCTGACCGATACATACATACCGCCCGCTTTTCTCTCGTCAGGGACAAAATAAACGATCTCCACATCCGGCATCGGTTCCGTCTGCTGCAGCTGCATCAGTTTCCGGTCCATGGCTTCCCGGTGCGTCTCGTCCATTTCGGGCCTGCTTTCCGTCAGGCGTGCGGTTTCCCTCACCGCTTCCTCATATCCGTTCAGCGCCGCAAAAGGAGCGAACTGGGCGGCCCTGGCTTCTGCCGGCATCTGCGGATGCCGGCAGGAGATATGGTGCGGCAGCCCGATGATATCCGCATAAGATTCCGCGCCTTTTCCCTTCCTGTTCATCTTTCGCTCATGTTCTCCTCTCTGTCCGTATAATCTTTCCGAAGATTCACGCTTTGTGACCGCCGATCTGCCTGTTGCGTTCCATAGCTGTCGCACTTTCTTCCAGATCCGCCCCTTTTACAACAGCATTCTTTCCGAATTTTCTTCTGATATCCAGAAGTGCGTGCTGGACTTTCTCCTCCTCAGCCAGTTCCTGTTTTTCTTTTTCCCGGGCCTCTGTACCGGATCCGTAAAACAGGCTCATCTGTTCTCCCTCCTCTGCCGTTTCGGCTTCTGCAAGGTGTTTTTCCAGTACATGACCGGCAGTCACGTTCACTCTGCGCACGAGAAGCCTCCTGTCTGCGATCCGGTCATAAAGACCCGTCACCGCCTCCAGAATCTGCTTTGCTGAAGACGTGCGCCTCCCCAGGCCGGCTGTCCCGCGAGCATGCACAGGCACCATCCGGCCGTAGTGATCCTTTCTGACTTTGCCCTTGTACTGTCTCCTGATTTCCGGATCCTCCAGACTGGCTCTGTCATATCCTATCGTAAGTACGATCTGATCCGTCACCAGCCCTTTGTCCACCAGATCCAGAACCAGCTGATCTGTCATTTCCCAGACAATCAGCCGCGCCTCTTCAAAGGAATAGGGCCTCTGAAGAACCTGTCCGGATCCCAGACTTCCGGCAGCAGGACGGTAGGATTTGATATCGGCCATGGTGCACGGCTCCCATCCCCATGCATGGTCGATCAGAAGCTCCGCATTGACGCCGAACAGCCTGTACAGCAGTTCCTCATTGTGAAAATCCTTCTCATCTCCAAGTGAACATCTGGCGATATCTCCCATGGCGTGCAGGCCGCAGGATTCCAGTTTGCGGGCATAGCCCTGTCCCACCCTCCAGAAATCGGTAAGCGGTCTGTGATCCCACAGAAGCCTCCTGTAAGACATCTCGTCCAGTTCCGCAATGCGCACCCCGTCCCTGTCCGCCGGTACATGCTTGGCTACAATATCCATTGCCACCTTGCAGATGTACAGATTGGGACCGATACCGGCAGTCGCTGTAACCCCTGTATTCTTCAGCACGTCCCGTATGATCTCCGCCGCCAGCTGACGGGCCGTCAGACCGTAGAGCTTCAGATACCGGGTCACATCCATAAAAATCTCATCCACGGAATAAACGTGGATATCCTCCGGAGCGACATATTTCAGGTAGATCTGATAGGCACGGGTGCTGTAATCCATGTAAAGGGCCATCCGGGGCGGAGCTGTGATGTAGTCTATGGCCAGTTCCGGCTTCTCAGCCAGCTCCCGGCTGTCAGACGATTTCCCGGTGAAAACATGGCCCGGTGCCTTCTGACGACGCAGAGCGTTCTCCTCTTTCACCTTCTGCACCACTTCAAAGAGCCTGCAGCGTCCCGGGATTCCCATGGACTTCAGTGACGGGGAAACAGCCAGACAGATGGTCTTCTCCGTCCTGCCGGAATCCGCCACCACCAGATTGGCTGTCAGCGGATCCAGATTCCGCTCCACACATTCCACGGAAGCATAGAATGATTTCAGATCTATGGCGATGTAAGTATGCTCCATGTCGGCCATGAATGCCGCCTCCCTTCTGTCTCTATTATAGCGAACATATGTTCTTTTTGCAAGAGACAGATAGTGGAAAATACCACCTGTCTTCACAGGAATCTTTGTTCTGGTATGGCTGATGCAGTGCTGCATCTGGAAACACCGGGTCAGACAGATGAACACGCGGATAGAAAAGAAACGGTGCACTGATATGGAAAAGGCCTTCTGCAGTCCATTTCTGCAGAAGGCCTTTCTTTGATTCAGGGGAACCCTTCCCCCGCTGTATTCGATATTCACTCTCGTGATTTTAGAACAGTCCGGTGATCTTTCCTGTATTATCCACATCGATTCTCTCTGCGGCAGGCACCTTCGGCAGACCCGGCATGGTCATGATATTGCCGGTTCTTGCAACGATGAAACCTGCGCCTGCATCAATCTTCAGATCGGTCACGGTGATCTGGAAACCTCTCGGAGCACCCAGCAGTGCCGGATTGTCTGAGAAGCTGAACTGAGTCTTCGCCATGCAGACAGGAACATTGCCGAATCCCAGGTCTTCCAGCTGTTTCAGCTGTTTCTTCGCATTTCCTTCGAAAATGACGCCGTCAGCTCTGTAGATCTTCTTAGCGATCATCTCGATCTTTTCTCTGATCGGAATATCCAGCGGATATACGAACTGGAAGTGATTTTCTTTTTCGCAGAGCCTCAGAACCTCTTCAGCCAGAGCGATACCGCCTTCTCCGCCTTTGCCCCATACCTGGCTGAGAACCACGTTGACGCCCAGTTCTCTGCACTTTTCCTCCACCAGTCTGATTTCGGCTTCTGTATCAGTAGGGAATTCGTTGATTGCCACAACTGCAGGAAGTCCGAAATGCTGCGTCACATTTTCCACATGCTGCAGCAGGTTCGGCAGTCCTTTTTCCAGAGCATCCAGATTTTCCTCTGCCAGATCTGCCTTGGCAACGCCGCCGTGATATTTCAGCGCCTTGACAGTGGCCACGATGACGCAGGCAGACGGAGTCAGTCCGGCTTTGCGGCACTTGATGTCCACGAACTTCTCTGCACCCAGATCAGCGGCAAATCCGGCTTCTGTAACCACATAATCGGCCAGCTTCAGAGCCATTTTTGTAGCCATGATGGAGTTGCATCCGTGGGCGATATTCGCAAAAGGTCCGCAGTGCACGAAGGCCGGAGTCTTCTCCAGAGTCTGTACAAGGTTCGGCTTCAGAGCGTCTTTCAGAAGAGCCGCAGCGGCTCCCTGGGCCTTCAGATCCCGTACAGTGACCGGTTTGTCTTCATATGTATATCCGACGATGATATTGGCCAGCTTTTCCTTCAGATCGTCGATGTCTCTGGCCAGACACATGATGGCCATGACTTCGCTGGCAACTGTGATCTCGAAGCCGTCCTCTCTCGGCACGCCGCTCATCTTGCCTCCCATGCCGTCCACAATATGTCTCAGCTGTCTGTCGTTCATATCGACAGCTCTCTTCCAGGTGATCCTTCTCGGATCGATTCCCAGCTCGTTGCCCTGCTGGATATGGTTGTCCAGCATTGCAGCGATCAGATTGTTGGCTGCGCCGATGGCGTGGAAATCTCCTGTAAAATGCAGATTGATATCCTCCATCGGAACCACCTGGGCATAGCCGCCGCCGGCAGCGCCGCCCTTTACGCCGAAAACAGGTCCCAGTGAAGGCTCTCTCAGAGCAGTCATGACATTGACGCCCAGCTTATGCAGCGCATCTGCCAGTCCCACAGAGGTGGTCGTCTTTCCTTCTCCTGCCGGAGTAGGTGAAATGGCGGTCACCAGAATCAGTTTACCGTCAGGTTTATCCTGCATCTCATTCAGCAGGTTGTAGTCCACCTTTGCTTTATAGTTTCCGTACTGCTCCAGGTATTTCTCGTCGATGCCTGCCGCAGCGGCGATCTCACGGATATTGGCCATTTCGGTTTCCTGTGCAATCTGAATATCTGTCTTGAATTCCATAAATCAGTTCTCCTTTTCTCTACTTCTTTACTTCAGCATTCTTCAGAAACGTTTTTCTATGTATCGGCGTTATGCCTCTCTCACGCAGACCCTCATAATGGGCCTTCGTGCCATAACCTTTATTGCTTGCAAAGCCGTATCCCGGATAGATTTCGTCCATGCCGACCATCTCCCGGTCCCTCGTCACCTTTGCGACGATGGATGCTGCTGCGATAGAAAGACTTCTGCTGTCCCCTTTGATCAGAGACTTCTGGGGAATTCCCACCTCCCTGATCTCCATGGCATCAAAGAGCACATAGTCCAGCTTTTCTCCTGTACGGTCAAAGAGCATCTCTCCGGCTTTCTCTATGGCCTCCGCCATGGCAAGCCTTGTGGCCTGCAGGATGTTCACCTCATCGATGACAAGGCTGTCCCTGCGGCCGATGCCCCAGCAGACGGCTTTTTCGATGATCTGATCAAAGAGCTGCTCGCGTTTTTTCTCGCTCAGCTTCTTGGAGTCATCCACTCCCGGCACATCAAAATCTTCAGGCAGCACCACCGCTGCCGCAACCACAGGTCCTGCAAGCGGCCCTCTGCCCACTTCATCGACTCCGGCGATATACCGGAAACCTTCCCGGTGAAGCTCCATCTCCGGTATTTTCAATTCCTGAAGCCGCTCCTTCAGCTTCTGTTCACGTTCCGCCTTTGTCATCACTGTCCGCCCTCCGTATCGCCGGACCGGCCGGCCTTTTCCGGGCTTCCCGGGTCTTCCCGTTCCAGAGTGATCTTTCCGATCTTTCCTCCCCGGAACTCGTCCAGTACCGTGCGTCCGCACCGCTCGTAGTCGATACGTTTGCCCGGCAGGATAAAGCCTCGTTTCAGGGCGATATTCTCCATGGTTTCAAGGGGTGTTTCGGATATTTCCTCCAGCTTGTATCGCTCCATGAGAAGCTCAGGATATGATTCTGACAGAACGCCGATCAGTTCCATGGCCAGAGTGGCAGTGTCCAGAATCTCATCTCTGATACTGCCGCAGAAGGCCAGATTCAGTCCTGCTTTCGGATCCTCGAACTTGGGCCACAGGATCCCCGGCGTGTCCAGCAGCTGCATGCCGTTTTTGAGGGACAGCCACTGCTTTCCCCGGGTCACACCCGGCCGGTCTCCTGTCTGGGCGCTCTTTTTCCCCGTCATTCTGTTGATCAGAGAGGATTTTCCCACGTTGGGCACACCCACAATCATCATGCGCAGCGGCTTCTTCATGGGACGATCCGCATTTCTGGCGGCCTGTTCTCTGTCCAGCACCTTGTAAAGCTGGCTGACTCCGCTTCCTGTCATGCAGTTCATGGTCAGCGCCAGATTCCCCTGTTCCCGGAAATGCTGCGCCCATCTTTCATTCTCCTTCTGGTCAGACAGATCGCTTTTATTGAGGATGATGATCCGTTTCTTCCCCCGGACGATTTCATCGATGACAGGATTTCTGCTGGAGACAGGAATTCTGGCGTCGATGACCTCGATGACCAGATCCACCATCTTCAGATTCTCCTGTATCAGCTCCCTGGTCTTCTTCATATGACCGGGATACCAGTTTATATTCTCAATCATGCTGTTCCTTTCAGTTGATATTGTTCATCTGCGGATTCTGACCGCTCCGGCACCGGATCTGCCCTGTTCCAGCATACCCGCACTATTAATTAGTATACCATCTTTTGGACCGGTTGTGTGCATTTATTTTGCATATGCAGAATGTATACAGCTGAGGCCGGAACTCCTGCCTCGGAGGATTTCTGTTTCCCTGCGGGGCACAAAGTTTCCAAAAACTCAAAAGAGGAACCTGATTCAGATTCCTCTTTTCTAAGACTATCTAACGTCTTTGCTCTTGATCTTAGCAGCCTTGCCTGTTCTGCCGCGCATGTAGTGCAGTCTGGCTCTTCTGACATCGCCCTTCTTGATGACTTCGATCTTCTCGACCCATGGTGAATGAACCGGGAAAGTCTTCTCAACGCCGACGCCGGAAGCAATTCTTCTAACAGTGAAAGTCTCAGCGATTCCGCCGTTCTGTCTCTTCAGCACGAAACCTTCGAAGATCTGGATTCTTTCTCTGTTACCTTCTTTAATTTTAACGTGTACTCTTACAGTATCTCCAACGTTAAAAGCAGGGACTTCTTTCTTCAGATAATCCTGTGCAACTGAATCTAAAATGTTCATTGTATTGTATCCTCCTTCCCTCCAAGACGTTCGTGCAGCGTATATTCGCAATGTGCAGAGGACCGCCCGTAATTGCAACATGAAGATTATACCACGGGAATCCAGTCATTGCAAGCGTTTTTTATCCCTTTCAGAGATTTTTCCGCCCCTTTTCTCCCTGTCTTTCCGCAGGATTTTCAGAAAGCCTCACTCATGCCCGCGGGTGGGTTCTGTCGTATACGTCCTTGATCCGGTTTCTGGTCACCGTCAGATAAATCTGAGTGGCCATGATGTCTTCGTGGCCCATCAGTTCCTGCAGAGATTTCAGATCGGCTCCGTTCTGCACCATGTGAACAGCAAAGGATGTCCGCAGGATATGAGGTGTCAGCCTGTCAGCCAGACCCGTCTTTTCTCCGTACTGTTTCAGCACCTTCCAGAAGCCCTGACGGGTGAAAGGCCTGCCCAGATAATTGACAAACAGAGGGCCTTCCGGATCCTCATCGTCCTTTCCTTTCATCAGCACATTTCTGCTGTTCAGTATGTAGGCATCCAGCGCCTTTCTCGCCGGAGCGCCCATAGGCACGATTCTGGCCCTGCCGTGCTCTCCGTTCAGAGTGATGAATCCCATTCTCAGATTGGCGTCTTTCAGCTTCATCTCGATGATCTCACTGACACGGATCCCCGTAGCATAAAGCACTTCCAGAATCGCCCTGTCCCGGATCCCCTTAACCGAATCATCCGGTGCAGCCAGCAGCCTTTCCACCTCCTCAACAGTCAGGTAGGAAAGCTCCTTACGCTCTATGCGGGGCGACCTGATATCCTCTGTCGGGTTGGAAGTCACCAGACCCTGCCTCATCAGATATTTATAATATGCGCGAATGGAGGACAGCTTGCGGTTGGCCGTTGCCCGGGACTTTCCCGTGTTCTTCAGCTCCATCAGATAGGCTATGACATCGGTTCCGGTGGCCTCGTCCGTCTTCACCCCTCTTCCCTCCAGAAAAGCTGTAAAAGCCTGAATATCTCTTCTGTAGGCCTCACAGGTGTTGTCTGAAGTCTTCTTTTCTGTTTTAAGGTAATCTATGAAATCCTTTATCTCCATCTGTTCCTCTCCATTTGTCCGGCATACTTTCTTCATAAACAACATATGATTCTTAAGAATGGAGGTTGTCTATGAACAGAAAATTTTTCTTTGCATGCTCCCTGCTTTTTCTCGTCTGTTTCTCCGCAGGAATTTTTACTGAAATCGTCCTCCCCGCAGACCGGTACAGCTTTTCTATGGAGATGTCCTCTCCTGCCGCCGGTATAGCTGAATATCTCAAAGATGATATGCTGACAGCAGCTGCATCCGTGATCTGCGCATTCTCTGTGATCCTGATGCCCGCCGTCGTTCTCCTGACTGCAGGCAAAGTCTTTTCGCTGGGTTTTTCTGCCGCATACATGCTGTCTGCCGCCCAGGAAAGCGGAACGGGCATTCTTTTCGCCGCCCTTCTTCCACGGGCCGTCTTCAAACTTCCGGCATATCTGGCGCTTATCGTCATATCTTTTCAGACAGCATCCTTTATCAGAAAGAATCACCAGAATCTTTCCGCGCTGAAAGGAGGGCTTTCTTCCCATCTTCTGCGCTTTCTGCTCTGTTTCATCGTGCTGGCCCTTTCCAGCATTCTGGAAGTCATTCTTCTGCAAGCAGTGCTCTGACCATCAGAATCGCCACCTGAGATTTTCCGTCTTCGATGCGTCCCTCCATGACCATCCTGTACAGATCCTCCACCTCAAAGGCCTCTATATCGATGGCCTCGTTCTCATCGAAGTCTGTCTCTCCCTCGGTCAGTTCCTCTGCCAGATAGATATACAGGATTTCTTCGGAGTAACCTACAGACGGATACATTCTGGTCAGCAGGCGGATGCTGTCTGCTGTATATCCGGTCTCTTCCCGAAGCTCCCTCCTGGCCGCGTCCAGAGGTTTTTCTCCCGGATCTATCTTTCCGGCAGGCACCTCCAGCATGACCCTGCCGGCAGGCTTTCTGTACTGCCGGACCATGAGCATTCTGCCGTCGTCACGGATGGCTGCGATAACGCTGCCTCCGCCGTGCTCCACGATTTCCCTGGTGGAATATCCGTTCTCCACGGTAACCTTGTCTTTCCTCAGGTTGATGATTTTTCCCTCGTATATTCTTTCCGTACTTACGGTCTTTTCTTCAAATGTCATAAGCCTTCTCCTTCTGCAGTATATCGGTCTTCTATATTATATCACATTCTCTTCACGAATTACAGAGAGGTGACAGGATAAAACAAAAAAACCGGGGAGCCTGCAAAGGATCCCCGTCTATGTCCAGCCGGCAGTCATCTCGGTTCTACAATCAGTTTGATAGCCGTTCTTTCCTCTCCTTCAATTTCGATGTCCGTAAACGCCGGAACGCATACGAGATCGATACCGCTTGGTGCGACAAAACCTCTGGCGATGGCCGTCGCCTTGATAGCCTGGTTCAGCGCTCCCGCTCCTATGGCCTGAATCTCTGCACCCCCTTTTTCTCTCAAGACACCTGCTAAAGCACCTGCTACCGAATTCGGATTTGACTTGGCTGAAACTTTTAATATTTCCATACTGTTTTCCTCCCTTAGAAATGAATCGTTTTCTCTATTATACTTATGGTTATTCACAAAAAGTTGCATAACCGTCATACAAAAAACTTTCTTTTTCACTTTTTTTACATTTATACTTGCATTTTTCGACTAAATTATATATAATTACATTGTGGTTATCCCCCTGATAACCTCATTAATCTCTAATCCCAATACCCCTTTTGAACAAAGTAGACTGCACCCCTGCGGTCTATTTTGTTTTATGGCTTCTATTGGAGGAAACATGAAAAAGATAACCGATACTTTGAATATACCGCACTTTGCATCCCGTCTGCTGGACATGTACTTCGGCGGACGTCCCTTTGCCGTTTTCGACATCGAGACCACCGGACTTTCTCCCGCAGACTGCAAAGTGATCCTTTCCGGCTTTCTCCTGGCGGAAGGAGACCGCTGCGAAGTCGTGCAGTTTTTCGCCAGTCAGCAGGATGACGAGAAGGAACTGCTGACGGAAACATTCCGCGTGCTGGGCAGTGTGGACTATGTCATCACCTACAACGGCAGACATTTTGATATTCCTTTCATACAGAAACGGGCTCTGAGACACGGCATTGACGCTTCTCCCGCAGAAACGGTATGCGATCTGGATCTCTATCAGGTGGTCAGCGGTCATTCTCCCCTGCGCCAGGCTCTGCCGAGTCTGAGTCAGAAGAATCTGGAACGGTTCTGCGGTCTGGCTTCAGGTCGGGACGACGAGATCTCCGGCGGAGAAAGCGTGGAGCTTTATCACCGCTACATGCAGACCGAGTCCTTTGATCTGGAGCGCAGAATCCTGCTCCACAATCACGACGACCTGATCCAGCTTTACAGGCTGCTTCCCGTCATCTCCAAGACTGATTTTCACAGAGCCATGTTCAGGATGGGCTTTCCGGCAGGCAATGTGCTGATCAACCGGATTACAGTCAGAGGCCGTGACCTCTGTGTACAGGGAAGACAGATGCGGGATCCCGTCAGCTACATCTCCTTTCCTGCAGAAACTGCACCCTATTCCCTTCTCATGAACGCTGCAGACGGGCAGGCGGAACTGACGGTTCCCTGCCAGTGCCAGGCCGGCGCCCTCTATTTCGATGTGCAGACTGTTCTGGGTCCTGCCTTCCGTGAAATGGAAAAATACCCGTCTGTAGTGAACGGGTATCTCATCGTGCAGGATCACGGCACCATCTCCCATATGGAAATCAACGCCTTTGTGAAGCTTTTCTTTGAAACGCGAATTTAAATATCTGACGGAAGCAGAAGCCGCCGCGTGCCTTCCTGCAGGAAATGCCTGCATGCCGGCCGCGGCGGTTTTCAGTGTCTTTACTGCGTTTTCTTTTTTATTTGTCTTCAGGCTCTGTCAGCCTCTGCAGCCTGCCTTCCTATGGCAAGTCCCTTTTCAAAGGCTTCCTTGTTCATAGGCAGCAGTTTCGGTTTTCTGCTCAGCTTGTGTTCTATGGTGTTCCACATGACATCTGTAGGGAAAACCTCTGTATATCCCACATATGCGCCCAGCATGATCACGTTGAGAACCTGTGAATTTCCCAGATCCATGGCGATCTCCGTTCCCGGAATCCGGATGATCCGGATATCGTCTCGGGTGATTTCATCGGTTACGATCGTCTCGTTGATGAAAAGATTTCCGCCCGGCTTCAGCGTTCCGATGAATTTTGTCAGGGACGGATTGTTCAGCACGATAAGATCGTCCATTTCATCCGCTTTCGGCGTACCGATTTTCTTGTCTGAAATAACTACGAAGCAGTTCGCGGTGCCGCCTCTCTGCTCTGCGCCGTATGTAGGAAAGAAGACGGTATTCAGCTCTGTCGCATCGCAGACCGCCTGTGCCAGAAACTTTCCGATCGTCATGACGCCCTGGCCGCCGAATCCTGCTATACAAATATTCGTTTCCATACTAACCTCCTATCTGTCGCGGACAGTTCCCAGAGGGAATTCCTGCAGCATCTTTTCTTCTAGAAAATCCAGCGATTCCAGCGGATCCATGCCCCAGTTGGTCGGACAGCTGGTCACGATCTCCACCATAGAGAATCCTTTTCCCTCCAGCTGGTTCCTGAACGCCTTTGTGATAGCCTTCTTCGTTTTGATCACATTCTGCGGCGTATTGCAGCTGGTCCTTGCCAGAAAAGCAGGCGCTGTCAGCGTATCCATCATCTCACAGACATGCATCGGATATCCGTGCTCTTCTGCGATTCTGCCCTGGGGAGCAGTGGATGCCTTCATTCCAAGCAGCGTCGTCGGCGCCATCTGTCCGCCGGTCATGCCGTAGATGCCGTTGTTGACAAAGATGACTGTGATATTCTCGCCGCGATTGGCAGCGGAAATGGATTCAGCCAGTCCGATGGATGCCAGGTCTCCGTCTCCCTGATAGGTGTAGACCACCTTGTCCGGGTTGGTTCTTTTCAGGCCGCTGGCTACAGCGCAGGCACGTCCGTGAGCACACTGGATATAGTCATAGTCGATATAATCCATGAGCAGTCCGCAGCATCCCACGCCGGTCACCGAAATCGTTCTGTCAGCGATATCCAGCTCCTCCAGCACCTCACCGATCAGCTTGATGACGGTATCATGCATACATCCAGGACAGAATCCGGAGGATTTGCCCTCCTGGATGGTCTTCGTTTTCGTATAAATCAGTTCCATCTCTATTCCTCCCTGCCGTCTAAGATTTTCTTCGCTGCATCTATGATCGCAGCCTTACTGAGCATGTTTCCTCCGGAACGCAGATAAGTTGAGATTTCTGCTCTGCCTCTTACTGCAGCCGCAACATCCTCTGCAAACAGTGCCGGAATAGACATTTCGATATTCAGAATTCCTCTGCAGGTTTCGTAATTGATCTTTTCGTATGCCTCAGCAGGGAAAGGATAGACCGTCAGCGGACGGATCAGGCCTGCTTTGATTCCCTGCTCCCGGAGATCTTCCACCACAGAAGCTGCCATGCGGGCGGAGATGCCGTATGCGGTCAGGACGACCTCGGCGTCATCGAGACCGGATGCCTCGTACTGTGCCTCCCAGGAATCATACATATCGCTGGCATCCTGGTTGACTTTCTCCCACAGATCGTTGTCCCAGCATCCAGGATTGATCCATGCCCGCTTCTCAGAAAGAGGATGACCGACAGCGGTCCAGTCCTTCTTCTTTTCTCTGAAAGCTGCCAGTTCCTCATCGGTTCTCATCGGCGGAAGCACCACAGGTTCCAGAATACTTCCCACGATTCCGTCTGTGAGGATCAGAACAGGATTTCTGTCTTCATCAGCATAGTCGAAGGCCGCATAGGTCATGTCCACCGCTTCCTGCACAGTAGACGGTGCGAAGACGCGCATTCTGAATCCCCCGTTGCCGGAGGCTTTTGTCGCCTGGAAATAGTCGTTCTGCGCAGGCTGGATAACACCTACGCCGGGACCTCCTCTGGAAACATTGACATAAACCATCGGAATCCTTGCTGCCGCGCAGTAGGAAATGCCTTCACTCTTCAGAGATATTCCCGGACTGGAGGAAGACGTCATCGCTCTGACACCGGAGCTGGCCGCTCCATATACCATATTGACAGAAGCGATTTCAGACTCGCCCTGCAGAAATTTTCCTCCCACCTCAGGCAGCCTTCTGGAAAGATATTCCGGAATTTCGTTCTGCGGTGTGATCGGGTATCCTGCGAAAAACCTGCAGCCCGCCCTGACGGCGGCCTCTGCAATGGCCTCGCAGCCCTTCATCAGTACTCTCTCCATCTCAGTCTCCTTTCTATTTGTACACATCGATGGCTCCTGCCGGGCACATCCGTGCGCAGGAACAGCATCCGATGCAGTCTTCATTTACAGGTGCAACATATTCATAGCCTTTGGAATTGACTTTTCGGCTCAGAGCCAGAACATCCTTCGGACAGAATCTGATGCAGTAGCCGCAGCTCTTGCAGAGTTCTGCTTTTATTTCAACTTTTGCCATGTTGTTTCTCCTTTTTTCAGAATACACTATTTGGAAATGGCGCAGCCCAGAGCAATGGAGCAGAGCTTCTCATCTGCCGTGCTGGCTCTGGAAATCATGACCACCGGCGCTGCTGTGCCCAGGATGGCGCCACAGACTCTTGCCTTTGCGAAGTGGACCATAGCCTTTCCGAAGATGTTTCCTGCCTCGATATTCGGGAACACGAGCAGATCCGGATCTCCGGAAACCTGGCTTTCGATGTGCTTATGAGCTGCCATTTCAGGGTCCAGGGTCACGTCCATGGCGATAGGACCTTCCACAACAGCAGGAAAATCCTCTTCCTTCAGTCTCTTTACAATTTCTGCGGCATCAACAGTGGCCGGCATGTTCGGATCCACATTTTCGTTTGCCGTCAGGATCGCCACCTTAGGACGCTCTACACCCAGAGCCTGGAGAGCCGCCACATTGCTGCGGATGATGGAGATCTTGGTATCTGCATCCGGAAGCACGTTCATGCCGCCGTCGCTGGTGAACAGCAGCTTGTCGTATCCCGGGATCTCCATAACTGCGGTGTGACACAGTCTCTGTCCTGTTCTGAGTCCGGTTTCCTTGTCAAGAACACCTCTGAGGAAATCGCTGGTGTTCACCAGACCTTTCAGCACCATATCGGCTTTCCCGTCATGTACCAGACGCACTGCCTCTTTTGCAGCCGCTGCAGGGTCCTTTACATCCACAATTTCTATATCCTGCGGCAGACCGACTTCCGGCAGCATCTCCAGAATCTTCTCTTTATCTCCCACCAGGACGGCTTCCGCCAGGCCTGCGTCATAAGCCATTTTTACCGCAGACAGGGCGCCTTCATCATGGGCAGCAGCCACGCTGACCTTTCTGATCCCTTTTGCGACTGCAGCTTTCTGCAGTTCTTCCATATTTCTGATCATATTGTTCTCCTTTCTTTTCTTCTGTAAGTTTTTCTTCCGGTTCGCCTTCCGGCGCCGCTGAGGCTCCGGTCGCAAAACTATAATTTAATTCAATTTTATCAGTTTCCTGCTTTTTCGTACAGTTTCAATTTGCTCATGCTTTCCATTGTGAAATCATCATGCACGATCTGATCTGTTTTTCATTGACTTTTCGGTTTTTCCTGTGTAAACTGACCATAAATTCTCTTAGATCCCCATGTATAAAGAAAGAAGGTGACAGAATGATCATTGATTTAAGTTGCAAGATTGAAGAGGGCATGCCCGTTTTTCCGGGACTGACTGAAGCAGAGATAAAGAACCTGATAGACCACGATCAGATCGGCTGGCATGTGGATGTTCTCAGCATCAACACCCACATGGGCACCCATATCGATGCGCCGTACCATCATCTGAAAGACGGAAAGAAACTGCAGGACTATCCGCTGGAAAAGTTTGTCGGAAAAGGAATTCTCATCGATATCCCCGGTCTGTCCGAAGACGAGGAGATCCACAGATCCCATCTGGAGGGGGCCTCCCTTTCCGAAGGAGACTTTGCCATTCTGAAGACAGGATGGGAGAAATATTACGGGACAGAAAAGTATCACCATCATCCTTATCTCGCTGAAGATGCTGTGGAATATCTGGCTGAGAAAAAGGTCAGCATCGTGGGCATAGACTGTTTCAGCCCTGATTCCACGTCAAAGGGCACGGATCATGCGCATACAGGCCTTCTCTCCCGCGACATCCTCAATGTGGAGAATCTGACTAATCTGGATCAGATCGATCCGAAGAAAAACTATATGTATTACTTCCTGCCGCTGTCCACAGCAAGCGGCGACGGTGCACCTGTCCGGGCTGTCTGCATCGAAGAATAACGGCAAAACCCTGCATCCGGTCTTTTCCCGGTGCAGGGTTTTACACATTCAGTATGTCAGTATAAAAGCTGCTTTTTCATTTCGTCAAAAGCCTCTGCAGGCACATTTTTCACGGTCTGTGATGCTGCAGAAAGCGGCGCGATATAGCCTGCAGTCACATTGGCTACGCCCTTTTTTGCTTTCCAGATGCCGGCTCTTCGGCTGATACTTTCCACATGACTGGTTCTGACAAATACCGTACAGGTCTTAAAACCTCCGCTGACCATGGTGAAGCTGTCCATGTTTCCGCAGAGGGCGCTGTGGCGGAATTCCTGAACCCGCCCGCATACGCTGTAAAGCAGTATCAGGCATCCGAGGACCCAGACCTCCCGACAGAAATCCACCTGCACAGAGAGCCAGATGCTCATGCCCAGAGCAGCCAGGGCCAGAACAAATCCGGGACCGTAGAAAAAATACCGCAGCGACCGCTCCGGCGGCCTGTAAAATCCGGATACTGTTTTCATCTCAGGCAGAATTCTAGAGATTTCATCTCGCACCATGGTCTCCTCTATCAGTGGAAAAAACATCGGCTCTTCCGATGATTCCTCGTCCCCTCCGCCTCCGTAGCCGATGGCAAAGAGCTGCAGCGTCCCCCTGTGAAATCTGCGCATCAGAAAAGACTGCTGAAAGGAAAATCCGCTGATCCTGTTTTTCTGGATCGTATAGCGCTTCTTTGTCAGCAGGCCGTACTCGATTCTGATTGCCTCCCCGTTATCCAGAATCCGGAAACCGTAGTAACGGATAACAGAACCGGCCATGCCGCACAGAACCGCCAGGATAAACACCAGGACTATGCAGGCCAGAATCATCCTGGCCGCGCCGTATTCAGTCAGAATGTCCATCAGTCTGGATTCGGAGATCCCGTCTCCCAGATCAAAGAGAGCCGTGACCGTTGTAACGATTCCGAAAAGTTCTGCCAGAAATACGCCTTTAGACTGCAGTGCCCCCAGAAGGAGAAGCTGACCGTTTCCGATGCGGATGCACCGCCCCTCTTCAGCAGGTTCTGCCGCTTCACCGGCCAGATTGAAACCGTCCACGCCCTTTCTTCCCTTCATCAGGAGATCCCGCACCGCAAAAGCGTCCTCTCTGCCGAAAGTCATTCTGACCCTGGTCTTTGTCTCGCTCACATTGCTTGCATTGTCCACATTAAGCCTGAAGGCGCCGAATATCTGGTGCAGCAGAGTCTGAGAGAAGTCCACCGTCGTAATTGTCGCCAGAGGCACCTCCAGTCTCTTTTTCCTCAGCCAGCCGCTTTCCACCAGCAGCTTTTCCTCATCCACAGAATATCTGGTGAAAATATACTGCATGATCCGGCTGACAGGCCCCATGAGCACGATGACAAGTACACCCAGATTCTCGACGATGATATCCATGTCACCTCTGATCAGACCGATAACCAGCGCGATGATCAGGAGGCCGAAGTCTCTGACAAAGTTCTCAAAGATAAAGAGCACATGTCCCCGTTTCGGTCCGAAGGTCATTGCAGTGCTCCTTTCTCGCGGAGTCTGTGATAAAGCTTCTCCTTCAGGTGTTCGCTGACAGCTTCTGCAGTCTCTCTGTTCAGTCCCGCGATCTCAAAGCTGCCGCTGGCCAGAGACAGTTCCAGCTTGTACAGCCCCAGTTTCCGGCTGACGGGTCCCTGTGAAAGGGTGATATTCTGAATCCGTATTACGGGAACGATGACCTCCCTGATAAAAAATATCCCGTGCCGGATGACCACCTTGTCTTCTTCGATGATATATCCCCACTGCCGGTATTCGATAACAGGATAGATGATCATTGCGGCGATGCAGTAAATCAGCCACGCAGCCATGAAGCCCATAAGGATATTCCGCCACGGGGATGTCCATCCGCTGAAAAGAAATGCGGCCGTCACAGCGGCACAGACAAGGAGAGAGATGCATGCAGTTATACCTCTTGCGATCCTCCAGCCGGTGACTGCACGGGGATCAGGTTTCTGAAATTCCATGTTCTTTCCTCCATCTGTCATATCTGACTTTCTTTTCCGGTCTGTCGAAAGGATACCCGTACTGATAGCAGTCGATGACATCCGCATCTTTTACGATTTCTTCGATGAGGGTTCCGGTTTCTGTTTTCCGGCTGTGGTTTTTCACCGCTGTTGCGATGATTTCAGTTTCCTCCTCCGTAAAAAGTCCGGTCTCCCGCAGAAAAACCTTTACAGGCTCATAGCCGGCCTCTGCGTGATCCTTCTGTCTGCCGGTCAGAATCCGTCCGAAATCATGAACTGCAGCGCTGCACGCGGCCAGTTCAGGATCCGCTCCTCTCTCCATGGCAAGCAGCCATGCACATCTTGCAGAAGAAGCCATGTGAATCCGCTCCCAGTCCAGCGTCTCATCTCTGTCACTGACCTTTCCCTCCTGCTCACTGATCACCCGGATCAGCCTGGTTTCTAAATCTAATAATCTGTTCATAGGAATATTTTAACTTGTTTTCCCCATAGAAGCAATGTATAATTGTATTACATTTACTTCCATTAGAGTTATATATTCCTATGGAGGTGTGCTATGAAAAAGAAAATGATATGTCTGATCGCCCTGCTGCTTCTGGCAGTTCTGATTCCGGCAGAGGCCGCGGCCCTGACTTCACCAAAGGACCTGGTCAGCTATTCTGTTACCCTGGAAACATCCGGCCGGGGTCAGCTTTACTGGAATTACGGAAAGAACATGGAGTTTTTTGCGGCAGCGGGACCTGAAAATCTCAGCAGTGCCTGTCTTGCTTCAAAGGGAAGCTGGCGCTTTACATCCCTTATAGACCGGGGCCTTGTTGTATATCCGGATGAAGGCTGGTATTTTGACGGCTTCTTCGACCAGAACGGCCGCAGAGTTTCGCTGACGGAAAACCGGCTGGACATCATCCGCATCACAAAGAACGGCATTTACTATTATGACTGCGTCCCGTCTTACGAAGACTCCAGATATGCCTGTATCACCAGTTACAGCTACAGAAAGCTCACCGCCGCGGCAGTGAAAGCCCTGTACGGCACCAGCAGTTACAAGGTGATGGAAACTGTCACTCTGTACAGAGTTCCAAAACAGAACCAGAAGCTTTATCCCCGGTTTTTACAGAAGCAGCTTCCTGCTTTCAGCTATGAGGAAACCCTCTGCAAAACCGTCAGCGACAAAGACTTTTTTGCGGTTGCCTCTCTTCCTGACAGTTTCGCGGGTACCTTCCGTGCGTCCAGTTCCAAGCTGCTTTCCATCGACTCGAAGACCGGTCTGTGCAGTATCAGAGGGGAAGGCATTGCCGTCGTCTCCGTCACCATTCCCGCTACTGAGAAAACGCTTCAGGGCATCTTCAGTATCCGCGTCCGCATCAGTCCTGACAAAGTCACTTTGAAGAAGTCCTCCCGCACAGCGGACACTTCCGTTTACGCTTCGTGGAAAGCCGACGGTCTCTGCTCCGGATATGAGATTCAGGTTGCCGCTGATAAGGCTTTTTCAAAGATTACGGCGAAGAAAACCGTTTCGTCGGGAAAAACATCGTCCACTAAAATCCGGGTGCCGAAAACCGGCGTCTGCAGATATCTCCGCATACGCCCTTTTAAAAAATCCCGCGGAGAGACACTCTATGGAAAATGGACCAGCATCGTGGTAGAATAAAGAGATTTAAAAAAAATGTAACGAAACGGTCTTTTCCGCTACCAACTGATAAATACGAAAGCTGAATGCGGTGTCTGAGAGAACAGAAAGGAGGAGTCCGTATGGCAGACATGAACGAAATCTACCGGCAGCATGCCCGGACCGTCTACGGATTTCTCCTGACCAGAACCGGGGACGCCCGGCTTGCTGAAGAACTGACTCAGGAGACCTTTTATCAGGCCATCCGGTCCATTGGACGATTTGAAGGAAACTGCAGCATTTCCACCTGGCTCTGCGCCATTGCAGGAAATGTCTGGCGGGAATATGCAAAGAAGGCGAAAAAGGATCATGACGTTTCGAAAGAGGCCGCAGTACAAAATGCATATGCTCCGTCTGCTGAGGATTCCGTCATCGCCGACTGGCAGCAGCAGAGGGTCATGGCCTGCATTCACCGGCTGAAGGAACCTATGCGCGAGGTCATGTATCTGCGACTGTCCGGCAATCTGTCCTTCGCCCAGATCGGAGAGATTATGGGCAGGACGGAGAACTGGGCAAGGGTGACATTTTACCGAGGCAAAGAAAAAATTATCAGGGAGGTGCAGCATGACGAATCCGAATAAAGAACGTGATATTCTCTGCACGCTTGTGCAGGATCTGCTGCCTCTGCACATCGAGGAGCTTACCTCCGCAGAGGCAGAGAAAATACTGGAAGAGCATCTGGCAGACTGCCCTGTCTGCCGGGAAAAGGAAGACCTGCTCCGCCGGAATATGCTGTCAGATACGCTGGATACGGCGCAGTCGGAAAAGCAGGAGATCAACTATCTGAAAAAAATCAGAAACCGCAGCCGCAGAAATCTGCTGGCAGGTATTCTCATCGCAGTTCTCCTGATTGCCGGCGGTGCAGTCCTGAAGCTCTTTGTCATCGGCTATGAGACAGAAAACTTTCATTATACCGGCATGGAACTTTCGGCGGCCGAAGACCGGCCTGACAATGCGGTTCTGACTCTTGCGGGAAAGATGGACGGAAAAACCCTGTTCAGGGAGTATGAGATACGGGAGAAATCGGGCGGTTCGAAAGAACTGATCATCTACGGCCGCCTGCCTCTGCCGTGGGAGAAACCGGAACCATCTGATGAAAACCGTTCCTTTGACGGGATCGAAATCTCCACTGCTGATTTTACAGAAGAGTTCACGTTCGGAGACAATGTTTTCCGCCAGGATGGAACGCTCATCACAGAACAGGATTTCAGACTTTACGATGCGAAGAATCCGTATGTCGGGGATATGCCTGCAAACGCTGCTATTGCACAGATTCTGGGCATAGCCGACAACATCGGGTCCTTCACCAGTGAACTGGACACGGAAGGCGAAACCCTGGGCTGGACCCTGCAGTTCACCTCTCCTGTCTCTTCGGCGGAAGCGTCCGCTCAGCTCCGGCAGCAGATGACTGCATATGCCTGCAGTATTCTCTCCCTCATTGATAATCTGGATGAGGTCCGCTGGACCTGGCAGGAGGAAACGGCAGACGGTCCGGTCAGCCGTGAAGGTTCTCTGAACATAGATGAGGCCGGCGAGATTGCCGGCACCAATATAAAGGATATGGCAGACAGTCCGGAATCCGTCAGCAGACTGCGTCAGATCCTTTACGGACCTGGCTGGCAGATTTCCGCCAAACCGGATTTCACAGCCGCTGCAGATCACTGATCTGCACGGAAATACACAGAGCCGCACCCGGCAGCGCTGATTTCTCAGCGTGCCGGATGCGGCTCTTTCATATGATCATATCACAGGCACAGGTCTTTCGTCTCTTTTACTGTCTCGTCCGTCTCTTTGCCAGCAGCAGGCTCAGAAGCAGAATGGACAGAAGCAGAACCGGGAAGAAAATCCTCTGGGATCTGTCTCCCGTTTCCGGAACTGACAGATCAGTTACCTCCGGTTTTTCCGGCTCTTCCGGAACTTCCGGTTTCTTTATAATCTCATCGGATGTGTCCTGCTTCTCCGGTTCACGGAAATGGACACTCTGGCCTTCGTCGGTGATATCCTTATGCTCTGCAGTCGGTTTGTCTTCCGGTGTATCCGCCTTTCCGTCGTTATCCGTGTCGATGTTGAGATACAGCTCTTCGAACACAACAGTTGTCTTTCCTGCGAGAGAGGATCCGTCAAAGGTGAATTCCATCTCCACGGTTTCACTGGCCTTTTCCGGTGTGAACACCTTTTCTGCTGTGACCGCTTTGCCGTCGATCAGCAGTTCTTTTCCGGTATCCTGATCCATGAGGATTCCCTTCAGGGTGTATTCCCTGCCCGGAGTCAGTTCACTGCAGGATACGGTGTCGATGATGGTCACTTTGCCGTCTGCATTGGCAATATGATCCTTTGTGTCACTGTCGACAGCGGTGGTCCGTATGGACGGTCTGCCCGGAGTGACCGGTGTGCCCGGCGTTGTCGGAACGGACGGTTTTTCATCCGCTTCATTTCTGATGTCGCCGGAGTTCAGGTTGTCCAGTGTATTCACTTTAACCTGAACGGTCTTTGCACTGCTGTCCTGACGTGCAGTTGTGATGCTCTTGTACAGAGCAAAGCCCTCCGTAACAGCCAGACCGTCAACGGTCAGAGCCGGAGCATTCTCATCCGTTACGGCTGCGGCAATGGTATCTGCGATGCTGATGGAAATATTCCAGTCCTTATCAGCAGACAGCAGATATACCGAACTGTCGTCTGCAGTCAGTTTCAGCGTGGTGCCGGGAGCCATTCTGATCGGATCTGTTCCCGGTTCTACCAGATTCTGCTCCTCTTTGTCCAGGACTGCAGATATGAGGGTTCCGGCGGAAAGTCTGACATCCGCATAGAAGTCGAATACCTTGTTTCCTTCTGCATCCGTTTTCTGGATCAGATCTGCCGGATCCTCCGGATTTTCCGGATTCCGGATCATGACCGGAGCATGGACAGTGTTTACCGTAACAGCGGAGGTGCCCGCCGCTGCGGTGAGGGTCATTTCTTTTTCCACCGGCGCATTCCTGTCGGTCTGCTGCTCTGCCAGAGTGTAACCGGCATAGTATCCGGTGTTTGTGATGGTCGGTACATAAGTTCCTTCCACTCCGTCATAAATGTAGGTGTAGGTGTTTCCTCTGACGGCCAGCTTCAGCACCTTGCCGTTTGCAAGGGTAATCTCAGCCGGGCTGTCTTCGGTAACGGTGACAGTGGTTCTGGACATGTCATCCTGCACCTTCACGGTCACATTCCTGTCGGAGGCTTCCGTATCCAGAACATATTTCGTTCCGTTAACGGTCATTTCCGCTGCAGGTTTTCTGTTCAGCGTCTCAATGGTGATCCTTGCTTTGCCGCAGCCGTCCATGACCGCTTTCACAGTCAGTCCGTCTGCATCCTGGCCGTCAGGATCTCTGCTGATGTCCAGCGGCTCGGATTTCACGCTGTCTCCTGCCACGAAATAGAACGGAGTATCATTGAGGAGATATCCGTCTCTGGTCTTCAGCTCTCTCAGGTAGTAGACGCCTGCAGGAAGCTTTGTTTCCGACAGGGCCCTGCCGTCAGAGCCGACAACCAGGGTATCGATCAGTGTATCGGCCGCCAGTTCGCTTTCGCCGTACTGGATTGGTGCGGCATTGTAGATGCCGAAGACCGCGCCTCCGCCGGAAACATACTGATCGGTGTTGTATCCTGTTTCAAATACCTTGCTCAGGTCAAGCTGCACTTTTACATACTCATTGGTCGAATAGATCTTCTCCCAGACGAGCGGTGTGTACTGGTCTTTGTATTTCAGTTCCACAGTCCAGCTCTTCTCTGTATCCGCCACATAGTTTTCAGGCGCGGAAAGCTCTCTGATGATGTATGTTCCCAGAGGCAGCTCCCTCGTGGTCGCCATGCCGTCTTCGCCTGTGGTGATCGTATCCACGAGATCGCTCAGTGCGGCTGTGGAGGTCTTGTAGACGCCGTCAAAGACCAGTACGCCGATGTCGTTTCCTGCTTCTGATTTGCTCTTGTATATCTTCGCAGTGTATCCGTCTGCATAGGTGATCTCAAACGGGCCGTCCCCTTCATTCATGGTCTGATCTGAAATGATCTCCACGGTGTAGTATACATCACTGTCTTTTCCGCCTTCATGACGGGTGGCCGTTACGCTGCTGCCGTAGGCCGCTTCTCTGATGAAGACCGGTGTGTCCGGTGTCAGGCTGCTGAACCAGTCGATCACCTCTCCGGTCCTTGTGAACACGATCTTCGGGCTCACAGTCTCATAGTTTCCTTCTACTGCAGCCATCGGTATGGTCAGCAGCGTTCTGGTGTAATTGCCGTACAGATACATTTCTGTTCTGATACCGTCCTTGCTCATGAAGTACAGCGGAGCATACGGTTCTGTGGCGGTGAAGGTCGTTCTGTTTCCTTCTGTCTCCTGTGCATAGCCGATACCCATCTGGATGTCCGGTGTCACATCAAACGGACTTTCGATTACAGTTACAGCAGTTCTGTCCGCTTCAACAGCCTGTGAGGAGATGGTGATGCCGTCCAGTTCAAAGGTGAAGCCGCTGTCGCTTCCTGCCACCTGGGTGTAACTGGATTCATATTCATCGACAACCATTTTCTGGAAGTTTCCGTCTGCTGTGCAGTCCTGCCAGGTCTTTCCGTCTTCCAGGAGCACCTTGTAGCTTGTCACGCCGTCTTCCGTCTTTGTGATGATGGCATAGTGCGGATTCAGCAGCGTGATGATGCCTTCGTCGATATCAAACTGCGGGATATATGGAACTTCCATCCATCCTTCCGGAACGGTGTACTGTGGCTCAGGCTCGCCTGTTTCGTCACATGCGACCCATCCGTAATTTTCGGTAAGAACTTTGCAGGTCCCGTCTGCCTCTGCTCTGACAGCTCTGCCGTCAGCTGCAGGCGCAGTGAGTGTCACATCATTGTTCCATTCGAATACGGTCTTTGTCTCCTTGACCGGTGCACGCTCGCCCTCGCCGGTATACTTGCCGTCGCCGTTAAGGTCTACGCCTTCCTCCACGACCCTTTCTTCTGCCGCAATATCCGCTGCTGTCAGTTTGTAGAATTCGTAGTCTTTGACGTTGTATCTCTTTACACCGATATCAGCCAGGTCATACAGCAGAGTTCCGTCTGCATCGTAGACTTTCTCGCCGTTCACCTCATAGACGCGGGTTTCCTTGTTGATATCGAACACATTGCCGTCTGCATCGGTGACATTGACAGCAGGGCTGTATGCAGTGCCGCCGACAATAGATGTCGCATCTGTAGTCGGGATGCTGACCTGATATCCGTCTGCCGCCGTTGTGATCTTTGTCACTTTGATATCGGTGAAATTGCTTCCGCCTGCATTGCAGGTCATGTTCACTTCCACATCATACAGGTATTTCAGTCCGTCCTCCGTGCGCTCGATCTGATAGCTGTAGGAGGTTGGCCGCTGCTCCGGCGTGGTGTAGATACGGGTGTAGTGATCATCTGTGGAGACTTCCCGCTCTTTCCTGAAATACAGCTTTGCGCCGCTTTCGTGCTCCAGTGTGCCTTCATCGTAGATGGCATCCTCCCCGTTCACACCGCTGTGGGTGCTCGTTTCGGTCGGGATGGTGATAGCCTTGCCTGTATCGGTATCGAAGATCTCCGATCCGTCGTTTCCGTCAGACAGCCATTCGTCGATGGCGGCATATACGCCGAAAACAGCATCTTTCAGCTTCTCATAGACATACTTCGGTGTCCATACTGTAAAGCCGTTCTTTTCCGTCTTCTCAAATCCTGCAAGGACTTCAGCGGTCTTCTCGATCTCGATCTTTCCCTTTACCGGGTTGTTCGGCATTGCCACCGCCTTGTAGTATTTGATGTAGTCTTCCCCATCCATATGACCTTCCTGGTTTTCCACCTTGAAGGTGTAGAAGTTGAAGATATCTCCTGCCTTGTAGTCGACATGGTTTCCGTCCTGATCGTAGACTGCAACCAGGTCGTTTGAAGGATCCGCATCGGTCACGGTCTCCCAGCTCATGGATGCATCGGCTTTGCCGTCGTCATTTTTGCCGTATTCACCGGACTCGCCGTAATCGGCATTGGACGGATTGCCGTTCTGATCGCAGGTTCCGACAAAGTATCCGTCCGGAAGCAGGAACTCTTCGATCCGGTATGTGCCGAATTCCAGATCATACGGCAGCACGATCTCTCCGTTGCTGTTACAGGTAAAGGTGTAGTCCTTCGATGTGGAGTTGATGTCGTTTGCATTCGGAAGCAGCCTGCCGTAGTTCTCGCTCTTTGTCGGGTCGTCAAGAAGCTGATTTCCCATGTAGCGGATATAGAACCTGGTGCCGGTCAGGTCTACCTGTTTTCCGGTTTCCGCATCGGTCTTCACGACCTTGATGACATTCTCCTTCTTCTTATCTCTCAGGTTCCAGTCATAGCGGTTGTCATAATTCCTGCTGTCATTCGGAGAATATTTTTCCGTATCGCCGCCGCTCATGGCGCCGTTATGCTCGGCAGTGTTTTCTCCGATGAACTGCTTGAAGCTTTCCAGAACGAAGGACTCATCATCCGCCTTGACCTCCTCGACGATGTATGTTCCGTAAGGGATGTCATACACATAGATGCAGCCGTTGGTTCCGACCGTCAGATCCTGCGTCGCATTATCAGTGCCGGAGGTATCCCGGACCACTTTGTAGTAATGGGTGCCTTCGTCTGACAATCCCATATCCGTAAAGCTGATGTATGGATGGTCTTCCCATCCGCCGGATTCCAGATAGATCTTCCATTTGGAGTTTGTACTCTTGTTCTGTGCGCCGGAGCTGCCCTCTTCGTTGAAGACATCTTCGGATTCGCTGGACTTGCTGATGAAAAGTCTTCCTCTGTCGCAGTCGTTGATGAAGGTCTCCTCGCTGAAGGAATAGTCTCCGTTTTCCTCGATGCCGCCGCTGCCCAATGTCCCGCTTGGAGCCTCGTTTGTACCGCTGTCATCGGAATACGTGAGGGTGTATTCGATATCGGACCAGTTCTCAGGGTCATCGGTGCAGGTCTGGCTGTTGTTTGTTACTGCATAGTAATCTGCCTCGCAGGTATCACGGATACCGGTGTCCGGTGAGATGAATCTGCCGTCCGGCCTGGTTTCGACCACCTTGTATCTGACATTGGCGGTCCATTCCACTTTTGTCGGCTCTACAGTGCAGTGGGTCGTGGTGGTTCCGTCATCATTCGCTTCCGTATGCGTATACGAGCCGGACTCTTTTTCATTCAGATCCGAAACACTGAGCCACGGCTGATCGCTCAGGATTTCCTGGGATCCGTATTCATCCAGTGTGACACTGTCGACTTCTTCCCAGTCACCGCCGTTTAAGGATCTGTACAGGGTGCAGGTCGCTGCAAGAGATGCATCGCCCATACCGGTGTGGGTATCTCCGTCCCATCCCGGGTTCAGGTCTTCCTTGTCTACCGGGAAGCTGAAGGATGGCCAGAATTCCGGTTCCGGTCTCGGACTGCCTTCCTCATCGCCTCCTCCGCCGCCATCTGACGTTTTTGTACGGAACATGATGTACATAGGCACCGGGTCTTCCGACATGCCGGTTGCGATGGCCTGCCGCAGGCTTCCGGAAGAGGACCAGGACCAGATCAGCATATCTCCGCCGTTGTATTTTTCAATGAGCGGGATCTTCTTCGTGAATTCGAAGACCTCTCCTGTCTCAGACAGTTCCCCTTTATATGTGAAGGTGTACTGACTGCCGTTTCTTGTAACGGTCCAGTTGGACTTGGACTTTCCGCCTGGTGCAAGGTCCACGCCGATATTGTTCTTATCGGTTAATATAACAGAATATGTGCCGTCGCCGTTGTCCTGCATGACGTATCCCTTGGACTTATCCTGACAATCTTTTTTTATTTTCCATGCAAAGCTTGCCGGCTTTGTATGCTTCCTGATGCAGTCGATCATGTAGTCATAGATGTCCTGCGCAGCGCGGCCCTTTATGACATTGTAGTAGTGGTTTGCTTCCACAAGGCCGTTGGACTGTCTGCCGTGTCCGCCGTCGATGGAGTCGGTCCGGATCAGCTGCTGATATTCCCAGATGATGATCTGGGTTGCGATGTAGTAGTCGCCCTGGGAGTATTCAGATGCATGCTTTTTGTACCATTTGCTGTCTCCGAAGCCGTTATTGATCAGCGTCGTGATTCCCCGTCCATCCTGCCAGCCATAGGCCAGAGCCAGTTCGATTCCTTTTTTGGATGATTCCGGGTAGGCATCAGTATGAGCCCAGCTTTCAAGAGACTGCTTTGCTGACAGTCTCGTGGTCGTATCCACGCGGATGCCGTGGGCGATACAGTAGCCGACGATGGTGCCGCTGTCTGTCTTGATGGTGTACCGCTCCATGCCCGCATCCTCTGATTCATACGTTGCGGCAGTGTCCTTGATCCTGTTGCCGTTGGCATCCCACCAGTAGGCGGGGCCCCACATGCTCTTCGCCCAGTGGTAGGCTTTGCCGTTTGCATCTTTTACAACGGAGCCGTAATGGAACGTGCCTTTTGTGGCCGCATAAGCTTCCTCTGTGAAGGAGGTAAATGGCATCATGGTGATGATCAGAGCTGTGATCAGAAACACAGATCCGATGCGCTTTAAAAGGTTTGCCATTCCGCTTTTCATTTTGATGTTCTCTCCTTTCTTTCTAACACAAAAAGCGGCTTATGCCGCTTTCTCCGGTTATTTGTTTTTTATCTATGTAAAAAGGCCCGCCGTGAGACGTGCCTTGGACAGCCTGAAGGTTTCTGCATAAAAAAAGAGAAGATTCCCGATCTTCTCTTGAAAATGAGCAGTATATCTGATTCAATCCTGCTTCGATGACTGTGCACAGATGGAATACAAGCTGCCATATGCGCCACATATGATTTATCACAGTATTTTTAAAAACTCTGAAGCAGATAGGCCTCGTAATGCAACGGCACTTTCTTTCCCGGATCACCCCACGGATTGTATGCGGTGTTTGCTGCTGCTTCACAGACAAAGGCGCAGAAATCTGATCGGAACTCATCTATGTCAGAAACTAATGAACCATGAATGATATACTTTGTCGCATATTCAAAAGAATAATATCTGCTGAGACGTTTTGGCCAGAGAAAACTCCACCCTGCATTTGCGGGGGTAACAGGCTCTGTAATTTCATAACCCAGCTCTCTATCGATTTTTTCATCAGCTGCTATATAACCTTTCTGACGAATCACATCCTCCATATATGCCTTTATATCAGACATATCCCAGGTGAACTGATAGGATGACACTGGAGAGAACAGCCCGTAGACTTTCTTTCCGTTGACATTCTTGTATGCTCTTACCTTGAATTCATATTCCTTTTCATCGTTAAAAGCGATCTCTGCTGCCGAGGTCCCTTTGCAGTAACCCTTATTAGTCCAGGTCGTCTTCCCTTTTTCTCTCATATACAGCTGATATCCGGTTGCTCCGGATACTGCATTCCATTTTACAGTAAATCCTTTATCAATATATTTAATATCGGAATCCCAGACATTTCTTGTAACAACAGTGCTGCCGTAGGTTTCCGTGACTTCTTTTGCTTTTCCATACTCATAATATGGAATGATCACCTTTGTGATTTTTGCCCGCGTCGGTCTTGCATAGGCGGAGATGACGGCAGAGCATCTGGTGTAACAGGTCGCCTTGCCAATCTTCTTGAATCCCCTGATCTTGTAATAATATGTCTTGCCTGTGGATCTTCCGGTATTGATATATGAGAGTTTGTCCGGATTCGCTGTAGTGTATATCTTCTTGTAGGTTCCAGATTTGTTCGAGGCCCTGTAGACGGCATATCCGTCCACACCCTCGATCTTGTTCCAGGACACCTTGATCTTTGTCAGGCTGCAGCTTGCAGCTGTGACATTTTTCGGCGTAATAGCCTTGATCTTGGAAGACGTCATTTTAACCGCAGCAGTCGTATCCGCTGCCAGTGCAGTGGCTGTAGATGTGAATATCATGGCCAGTGCGAAGATGATTGCAACTATCTTTTTCATTTTCTAACCTCCCAGAATACATTCTTCTGACATATAGCTGCTCGTTTCACTAATTTTTTTTTACCCCAGGCGATGCTGCACTTGAGCTGATGTGATAAAGGGCATATATCTCGATATGCCCTTTATACGAGAAGAAAAAAAGAGAGACGCATCTGGTCTCTCCGCTCTAGGGATATAAGGATTTAAGGGATTTAATGTAAATAATTATACCTATTTACAGTAACATTTTAACATGTCAGTCATTCTCCGTCAAGTGTCTTTTTGCTTCTTTTGCTCTCATCACCGGGATCACAATTGTATCATCCCGAATATACAATTCTGTAAGTCCCTGCTCGCCAGACAGTATACCGAAAAGAGTCTCTGAGATCAGTTCTATTGCCTGATTTCTTATACGATAATACTGTTTTTTGGAAACACCGAGATGATTGTATATTGCCGTCATATCAGAATCGGCAAAATCCGGATCCATATAGGCCGTCCTTATGAGCTGTCCGAACTGTCGCCTTCTTGCCTGTCCGTCCGATTCCAGAGTTTCTACAATTCTTTCGATCAGCTGAGTCAGGACCGCCGAAAGATGCAGCCTGTTGGAGGAAACATATTCTATACAGCGTCTTGACGCGATATCGATCTGTTCCGCTTCATGAAGCAGATAATAAATATCTGCTCTTGTACCGGCCATTGGACGGCGGTCAATCGGTTTTGTTCTGGAGTTTGCGATATATGTATATTCTGCAGGATTCTCTCCTAATGTGCTGACACATATATCTGCACCCGCACCGTCGCAATCAAAAAGATGCTCACCAAAACGAAACTCATTATTAGTCCTGATAAATTTATAGTCCAGATACTTCTGTAAGCAGTTTAATACGCAGTTATATCCATCACCCCCGGGACAGTGAAATTTTTCAGATGCAGCCTGATACTGCCGCAAAGCTCGTATTCTTTCCTGCCAGCTCGATCCGTTTACAATTCTCTCATCAACATACTTTTCAATATTGATGAATCCAGCTTCAATCAAAATCATTTCTATACTTTTTTTCATAACTCACCTTATCCATGTTTTATGCATGTCTTTCTGTAATCTTTCTTCTCCTGCTCAGCCCCATTGCAGAAGGATTTTTAGTATTGCCTATTATAATGTCACTTTTTTCAATGTCAATAGGGATGTTCAATTTTAGAATGATTTTGTAACTATTTAGAACATTTTTGTAACTTTTTACACCATTATATTGTCGTCAATCCGACAATGACTCTACAGAATAAATGTCAATATTCTTTCAAAAAAAAGGAAAAACATTCATCTTAGTGACGAATGTTTTCCTTCCATACTGAAAAAGGAGCAGTCCCCTCTGCTCCTTTTTCTATGGTGCGCGATGAGGGACTT